>SGYQ01000017.1 GCA_004214155.1 Burkholderiaceae bacterium | reverse complement strand
GCCAACGATGAAAAAGTTTGCTGATAGGCTAATTCAATGGGGAATCAAAGAGGGCAGAACGGCTCTTCCCTGGAAAGATAAAATTAATGGAAGTTATGATCCCTACAAAATCTGGGTTTCTGAAATGATGTTACAGCAAACAAGACTGTCTGCAGTCTTGCCCAAGTTTAACCAGTTTATAAGAAGGTTTCCAGACGTAGAAAAACTAGCGAATTCAACCTTAGAGAATGTTATTCAGGTATGGGCGGGATTAGGATATTACAGAAGAGCGAGAAACCTACACGAAGGAGCAAAAATAATCGTGAAAGAACGAGGGATGGTTTTCCCAAAGAATGCAGCTGATTGGAAAACAATTCCCGGTATCGGTATGTCAACTTCTGCCGCTATATCCTCGTTTGTTAACGGAGAGAAGGTCGCGTTACTAGATGCCAATGTATGCAGAGTTTTATGCAGAAGATACTGTTTAGAAAATACGAATTCAAGGGTAAAAGAAAAAGCACAGCTAATGCAGCTAGCAACTAACTTGCTACCGAAAAAGAAATCTGAAATGGCACAGTATAGCCAGTACATAATGGACTTAGGGGCTATAGTTTGCAAGGCAACTCAACCAGCATGCTATAAATGCCCGGTTTCGGAAGATTGTAAAAGCTTTAATTCAGAAGTAGTTGACTTATACCCCAAAAAAGTAAAGCTAACTCGCAGAGAAAAACAGATAACATGGGTTCTTACTGTGGATAGAGATCTAATATTGTTAGAAAGGCAGAACAAGGAGGAATTGTGGAAATCATTGCTTGTACCTGCTACTGAGTTACAGATGAAAGGAAACTTTTCCCTACCTCGAAAAAATTTTTTAAGAAGTTACCGGGTCAAGGTTTCAAATTGCAATCTCACGGTAGATGTCTGGAAACGTAAATGTATTTTCGATACGCTGAAACTTACCACTCATCATAGAATTGTAAACAAGATCATGATTAGAAAAGTACCTGTACCTAGATTGTTAGAAAAAGTTTTAAAAGATTTTGACTTTTGGTCTGATGCATCATAAAACCTTTCTGTGCCTAACCAGGGTTTTCCAATTCTGTGACAACTTTTTGGCAATTTGCTCAGAGCAGTACACAGAGCGATGTTTTCCTCCTGTACATCCGACTGATACGGTTAAATATGATCTTTCCTTCTTCATATAGTTGGGAAGCCAGTTTTTTAAATATAAGAGGATATCTTCAATAAAAGAATGCACATCATTTTTCTCCGCAAGGTATTTTATTACTTTAGTGTCTCTACCAGTTAAGTCACGAAGCCTGGGGTCATAGAACGGATTAGGCAAGCATCTAGCATCAAAAACAAGATCTGAATCTATC
Organism: Burkholderiaceae bacterium; assembly: GCA_004214155.1. Lineage (GTDB taxonomy): Bacteria > Pseudomonadota > Gammaproteobacteria > Burkholderiales > Burkholderiaceae_A > UBA7377. The sequence continues at coordinate 31,907 of SGYQ01000017.1, read as the reverse complement.
GGAACACCGTCTTTATAAGAGAAGGATTGAACAACCACTATAGAAAAGTTTGTTTTTTTCCCATCAATCAATTCGAAGATCGCTTTTTTTAAATCGTTAGTATTAAGTTTATCGGTATCAAGTGTTAAAAATTTTTCTTGGATCTTTGTCATCAAAGCACGCTCTTTTTCTATACATTCTATAATGGTATTAGGCATCTTTTTTTCGTCTGTGATGTCATTCTGAAAACTAAAGGGATGTCTCCTTCTAGTTTCAGAGTATCTTCTCTGTAGAACCATAGTTGATGCGGTTAAAAAGATCCCATTTATATCGTACTGGTTTTGTAAGCTATCAATTGTAGGGATTAGACTTTTAGAGCTTTCTTTGTCTCTCGCGTCAACTGACATTGCAATACGATGATATCCGTTGGCAGCTAGCATCGATAGCGCATCATTTATCAGCGCGACGGGTAAGTTATCTATGCAGTAATAACCAAGATCTTCCAACATATTTAGTACTGATGTCTTTCCTGAACCTGATATACCGGTTACTACGAACAAGTTAAGCATTTATTAATCTCAAACTTCTGATTTTTTTATCGCTTTTCTTTGTTTTTCCATAAACTCTTTCATGGTATCGATGCCTCTTAATTGTAAAACTGTGTTTCTGACAGCAGCCTCAACTAAAACTGCTATATTTCTACCCGCCGATACTGGAATGATAACTTTTTTGATTTTTAAACCTAAGATTTCTTCATAAAGCGCCTCAAGTGGCAATCGGTCATAATCATTGATTAGTGATCTTCTAATTAACTGCACTATTAGCCTGAGTCGTAATTTCCTTCGGACGCTAGATTCTCCAAATATAGTTCTGATATTCAATAAACCTAAGCCTCTAACCTCGATAACATCTCTTAATAGCTCAGGAGACCTACCCTCAATAACATCGTTTGTAACTCTAGTTAATTCAACTGCGTCGTCTGCAACCAATCCATGGCCTCTTGTAAGAAGCTCCAAACCGAGCTCGCTCTTTCCCAGGCCTGACTCTCCGGAAATCAACACTCCGAGCCCAAGGACATCCATGAAAACTCCGTGGCGGGTTTCTTTTGGAGCAAGTGTTTTTGAAATCAAAATTCTAAGTTTCTCAATTATTCTTGCCGCTGAGCTTTCAGTGCTGAAAAGGGGAACATTTCCCCTGTTACACGCAAGAAATATTTCTTCGGGAGGTATCTGATTTTCTGCGATTATTATTGCAGGTGGTTTAGCGGAAAATAATTCTGCGCTCAGATATTTTCGCCTCCTAGTATCTAAGTCATTAAAATATTTTACTTCCGGTTCACCAAAAACCTGAATTCGATATGGGTGTATTAAGTTTAAATGTCCTACAAGGTCAGCGCTCTCTTGCGCTTCTCCAGCAATGACGGCCTCTGAAGAGTGCTCATTTAAAAGCCAATTAAGCTTTAAAACACCGAGGTGAGATGAAAAAAAATCATTTACACGTAGCATTTGCGCTTAGTCTGCAATTTTCGAATCTGTTTGTACCCACGAACAAATTCCCTCGTACAACTGGTCAGTAGATGCAGAGTATCTTAACTCATCAATAAATTTATTATCGGAAAGCATATTTGCAACTTCTGCTAATATTTCCAGATGATCTTTACTTGAACTAGTTGGAACAAGTAGAAAAATCAACAGATCTACTGCTTTTCCGTCGATCGCATCAAAGGGAATAGGTACATCCAGGGAAAGTACGACAGCTACGGATTTTTTAAGACCTTCCAGTCTGCCATGAGGAATTGCTATGCCGTTACCCAGACCGGTAGAGCCTAGTTTTTCTCTAGAAAAAAGCGAATTGAAAATTTTACTTCGAGCTATGTTACACCTTGATTCAAATATTAAACTGGCTTGCTCGAATACGCGTTTTTTGCTAGTAGCTTTTAGAGAAATTCTTATATTCTCTTTTGGAAGTATTTGGGCAAGCCTGTTCATAAGTCAAACTTAATTGGGAGCTTTAGCAGAATGCATATTTATCAAATGCAGCTCCTTATACTTAACAATCTGCCGCTCTATTTTTGCTGCTAAAAGATCGATTGCTGTGTACATATCTTTGTTTTCAACCTGAACATGGATATCCTTACCCGGCAAATGTGTGGTAACTTCCACTTTTTTACTGAGCTTATTTACTTCTAAAACACATGTAAAGTTCATTTGTTGGTTGAATTTTTTATTCAAACGAATCAATTTTCGAGTAACGTAGCGTTTAATCGCAGCTGTCAGTGAAATCTGATGACCGGTAATTCTTATATTCATAAATACCTCCTATCGTCGTTTTCTGATACTTGCACTTGGGATTCGTAAAGCTTCTCTATATTTTGCAACGGTTCTTCTCGCAATCACTATTCCTATAGTTGCAAATTTATCTGACATATTTTGATCTGATAACGGTTTATTAGGATTTTCCTCGCCAATCCAATCTTTAATTTGCTCCTTTATCGCAGTTCCGGATGCCACTCCTCCGCTATCTGTCGTAACATGGCTTCCGAAAAAATACTTTAATTCGAAACAACCGAGCGGAGTAGAAATATATTTCTGGTTCGTTACTCTAGAGACTGTTGACTCATGAAGATCGCATCTCGCTGCTACGTCTCTTAATACTAAGGGCCTCATGGCTCTTGGTCCGATTTCAAAAAAGTCTTGTTGCACATCCACAATAGTTTGTGACACTCGTAGTATTGTATCAAAACGTTGCTGGATATTTTTAAGCATCCATTTCGCTTCTTGTAATTGTTGCCCCATCGAGTTTTTAGCACCGCTCAGATTTCGAATTGCTCGAGCATAGTCTTGATCAATTTTCAACCTTGGTACGGCGGATTCGTTTAGTCTTGCAGACCAAATTCCTGAATTAGTTTTAAATGCAATTGTGTCGGGTATCACGGTTAAAGCTAGATCATCTCGAAAGCAAGCCCCCGGTCGAGGATCTAATTGCCTTATTTCGTTTTCTGCTCTCAAGACTATGTCCTTGGAGTATCCTGTAGCCTTACTCAAGCCGGAAATGTTGTGTTGGGCTAAAAGATTAAGACAATCGGAAACAATGGTTAAGCAAGCGTGAAAGACATCTTTATCCAAGAGTTCCTTTCTCGAAACAATTTGTATTCTAAGACAGTCTGAAAGATCCTTAGCTCCAATTCCAAGTGGATCAAAACTTTGTAAAAGTTTTAAACCAATAAAACGATCCTCGTTACTCAAACTTTCCCCGTAAAGTTTTATAAACTCTTTTCTGAATGGTTCTTCAACCTCCTCAAGGCTCTCTCTCAGAAAGCCGTCTGAGTCAAGGGCATGTATTAAAATTTCAATCCAAGCCCTTTCTTTAGAAGGTAACTTCATCGGAGCTAATTGAGCGCTTAAGTGCTGCGTGAGAGATATGGGGGCTTCTTTGAGGTTCTCTCGAAAGTCTCCCGGGTCATCATTACTTATTCTACTTTTCGATGGTTTTGTGTGGGACCAGATTTCGTTATTCTTGTAATCAGTCTCGTTAGAACTCTCATATTGTTTTTGGTTGTCAAAGTTATCGCAGTTCTCTTCGGTGCGTTGTGAACTATGATTTTCGTTTTTGTTATTAACACCTTCTTCTGTTAATTTTGCATCTTGTTGTTCTTCTATTTGAGGAGCTGCTGTACTCTCTTCAAATTCCAAAAGAGGATTTTCTAAAATTGTACTCTCAAGTTCTTCCCGAAGTTCAACAGTAGACATTTGTAGTAGCTTGATTGATTGCTGCAACTGCGGGGTTAAGGCTAGCTGCTGGCTTGTTTTTAATCCTAAATTAGTTTTCATATTAGAGTCTGAAATGTTCTCCTAAATAAATTTTCCTAACATTTTCATCTTTTATAATCTCATCAGGTCTACCGTCCGCTAGAACTAATCCATTATTTATTATGGTAGCCTTATCACAAATTCCTAAGGTCTCCCTAACATTATGGTCCGTTATCAGCACTCCGATTTCACTTCTTCTCAAAAATCTGATAATTCGCTGAATCTCTATAACAGCGATAGGGTCCACTCCAGCAAAAGGTTCATCCAACAACAGGAATTTCGGATCATTTGCTAGTGCTCTAGCAATCTCTACTCTTCTCCTTTCTCCTCCGGACAACGCATGGCCTAAGCTGTCTCGGATACCGTTAATTTGTAACTCATCTATAAGTTTATCCCTTTTTTCCTCAATAAAGGTTTTTTTTAATTTGCTCAGCCCTGATTTTTCATATTTCAATTCAAGGATGGCTTCGATATTTTGACTAACAGTTAATTTCTTAAAAATTGACGCTTCCTGAGGCAAATATGACAACCCTTTGAGCGACCGTTTGTATAAAGGGTACCGCGTTATCTTTTCGTTATTGATAAAAACATTACCGTTGTCTGGATGGGTTATTCCTAGGATCATGTAAAAGCATGTAGTTTTCCCTGCTCCATTTGGCCCAAGTAAGCCAACCACTTCACCACTCTTTACTTCTAAAGAAACATTTCGAACTATTCGTTTTTTCTTAAAACTTTTTTCTAGATCAATCGCACTTAACGTATTTATGGAAAATGTATCGTTTTTTTTATTCATCAGAAGGTTTTGGTATTACTGTCATCCTGGTTCTCGTTTCACCTGGCTCAGTTATAGCTTTGTAGACCTCGGAATCACTATTGTAACTGAGTTCATCTCCTGAGACCTCTTCCTTGATTTTGCCTTTTTCCAATCGGACGAGCCTTGCATTGCCCTTTAGGAGGAAAGTCGAGTTTCGTTCGTCATAATCTAACTCTAAAGCCTCTCCTTTTACCCAACCGTCCTCAACCGTTCTTCTAGTTTGAAAAACGGCGGGCGAACCCATTACCCTACCGAAAGATAACCCGTCTTCTGTCTGATTTAGTATTAGCGAGTCTCCCTTTAGGGTGAGATCTCCCCGAATAAGAACTACATTACCAATGAACTTGGTAACAGCCCTTGCATCGTTATGTTGAATAGAATTAGCGTCTATTTGAAGTGGTTGCTGGTTATCGGGTTTATCGATACTATGCAATGGACTCCCGCTAACTATAAGCAAAAAAACAGAATATATTCTTAAATTTTTCATCTATCAATCATTTTCTTGGATTTTAAAATCGCTTGCTCTTTAATTTCCAAGGTACCGAGTTTTTGGTTAAGCACCATACCCTTGCCATGAATTTTGAATCCACTCTGTTCTATCGATACTACCTTGTCAGTTGAGATGATTTTATCTTGCACGTTGAAGACTAACTCTTTGGACTTGATTGTAAGTCTTGTTTTACCTTCATTATCAACTTTTTTTATTGCAGCACCACCATTTAAATGAACCATGCTCATTTCAGAATTTGACGAAGCATTTGCAGCACTAAGTTTAATTAGGTCAACGTCTCCATTATAGGAAGTAAGGTTAGGGTTAATAAAATTGATTCGCATTCCTTTATATTCCATGCTGTCTGCAGTAATAATACTTAGGGTATGTTTTTCTGTTTCGAATTTATTATGAACTATCTCAACGCCAGACATTTGCATACTACTTTGATAAGTTTTCCCTTCAGATGGCTTTTCCACTAACAACGTTTTGCTCAGTATTCCAGTGGCTATTGCTAAAGTGAGGACTAAGCCTGGAGGCACAATTGTGCTGGATAAATCTCTCCAATTATGATTCACGATTACCTTTAAAAGTTAAAATTAGATCAGCGACTTCTCTAACAGCTCCATTTCCACCATTAGTTTTAGTTACATAGTCAGCTTTTTCTTTTACTTTTTCAATCGCGTTTGGAACGCTAGCGGCAAAGCCTACCGCCTCAAATAGTTCTAGATCAGGGTAATCATCCCCCATATGACCGCACTTCTTGGGGTCTACTTCTGCACCACTGCTCCATGTTATAAAAGCTTCTAACTTATCTTCTTTGCCGAGCATGACATTGTTGATACCTAATTCAATGGCTCTGGCTCGAGTGGCTGGGTGATCTCTGCTGCTGATTAGCCCGACCGAAATTCCACTATGAATTAAGTTTTTTATACCGTATCCATCCAAAACATTGAATTTTTTTGATATCTCACCTCCAGCTTCATAGACTAAACTCCCATCAGTTAAAATGCCATCAACATCAAAAAACATCCATTCCAGTTGCAGTATTTTTTTTTTCAACATATCAAGGTTAAATTATTAATGTGGTCATAGTATTTTTGCTTCCAATAAATCATGTATTCCAAGAGCGCCAATAAGTTTGCCTCTGCTATTGACTACCAAAAGATGATTTATTTTTTCTTTCTCCATTTTCAAAGCTGCCTCACTTGCGAGTGAATTATTTTCGATCGTAAGTGCTTTTTTTGACATTACTTCAGAAACTAGTTTTTTATGTATATCGGTTCCACGAGAGATTATTCTTCTGAGATCCCCGTCTGTTAAAATTCCTAAGATTTCTTTATCCTCATTTGTTACGCAAGTCATCCCCATTCGTTTCGCGCTCATTTCTAAAACTGCTTCAGCAACAAATTTTTCAGGTCCTACTGACGGTAAGTTCTCATCCGTTCTCATTAAGTCGCCTACCTTCACGAATAACCTCCTGCCAAGGGATCCTGCGGGATGGGTAAGGGCAAAATCATTTGCTTTGAATCCCCTCATTTCCAATAATACAACAGCTAATGCGTCACCTAGCGCTAATGCTACCGTAGTGCTGGCCGTCGGGGCTAGATTTAGCGAGCAGGCTTCTAGTTTCACAGAGGCATTGATATGGCTATAGGCTAATCTAGCTAGGGTTGAGTTTGGATCTCCCGTAATTGCAATAATCGGCGTACTGATTCTTTTGAAGTGAGGCACTAAACTGCATACCTCATCTGTTTCACCGGAATAAGAAATGGCTAAAATCACATCGTCTTTTTGTACTACGCCTAAGTCACCATGATGAGCTTCCGCAGGGTGCAAAAACGTCGATGATGTCCCTGTTGAGGCCAATGTAGCTGATATTTTTTTTCCAATGTGTCCCGACTTACCCATCCCGGTGACTATGACTCGACCATGACTTGATAGAATGAGCTCAATTGCCCGAACAAAACCATCATCTAATTTATCACTGACTGCTTGAATTTCTTCAAATTCAATTTTTAGTACTAATTTTGCTCTATCTAATATATCTTTGGAGTTACATTTTGTTTTTATCGAAGTCATCTTTTTTAATTTATGTCCCAAACCGACACAATATCATTTAGCAGCGTAACGTTTTCTTACCAAGGCAAGCCTATCATAGACGACTTTAATCTATCAATCCAAAAAGGAACTGTTGTGGCAATCATGGGGAGCTCTGGTGTTGGAAAAACTACCCTTTTGCGCTTGATTTCAGGATTGAAAAAACCGACTCGGGGGAAAGTGTCGATTATGGGGAGCGATCTAACAAATATTTCAAATGAAAAACTACTAGAGATAAGAAAGAAAATAGGCTTTTTATTTCAATTTGGAGCATTATTTACTGATCTCTCGTGTTTTGAGAATGTGGCGTTTCCCGCGAGAGAACACTTAAATTTACCGAACAGTTTATTGAATGATCTAGTATTATTAAAACTTGAGACCGTTGGATTACGAGGGGCAGCTGACCTGATGCCAGGGGAAATATCTGGTGGAATGGCGCGAAGGGTTGCACTTGCAAGGGCAACCGTTCTCGACCCAGATTTGATCTTATATGATGAACCATTTGCGGGCTTAGATCCGATTTCTTTGGGAATTACAGCAAACTTGATTAGAAAACTTAATGATAGTTTAAGGGCGACGTCAATAATTGTTACGCATGATGTGCCGGAAACATTTGCGATAGCCGATAAAGTTATTCTGCTTGCATCGCGCCCCTCTGGAGCTGAGATTATCTGTGAGGGAACACCTTCTGATGTAAAAAAAGCGGATAATGACGAAGTGCAGCAGTTTATCGAGGGAAAATTACAGGGACCCGTCAAGTTTCATTATCCTGCTAAAGAAATTAAGAATTTTTTGAGGGATGGATAACCTGCTTCTATGGTTATGAATTTAATTCAAAAAACAGTAAAAAAAATCAACAAACTGGGTGACTTCACAATTTTATTTTTTGAGTTGTTAAAAAATACAGTTTGCTTTCGAGTGAAAATTAATCACGTGTTACAGCAGATCAAGTTTCTTGGAAATAATTCCATGGCCATCATTATCGTCTCAGGCTTATTTGTTGGTTTGGTTTTAGGTCTCCAGGGCTATTACACCCTTAGACGCTATGGCTCAGAGGAGGCTCTTGGACTACTAGTGTGTCTTTCGCTCGTTAGGGAGTTAGGACCAGTTGTTGCTAGTTTACTGTTTTCAGGGCGAGCAGGCACCTCTTTAACTGCCGAAATTGGTTTAATGCGTGCCGGTGAGCAATTTTCAGCATTGGAAGCTATGGGTGTTAATCCAGTGGTTCGAATACTAACCCCGAGATTCGTCGGCGGAATAATCTCGGTGCCTATCTTGTGTGCTCTCTTTTCCGCGGTTGGAGTTCTGGGAGGTTGGTTAATTGCTGTTGTGATGATTGGTGTTGACCCAGGGGCTTTTTGGGGACAGATGTCTAGTGGCGTTGATTTTCGCGAAGATGTCCTAAATGGAATTACGAAAAGCTGTATTTTTGGCATAGCCATTACGCAAATTGCTCTATACATGGGTAATTCGGCAAAACCAACGCCAGAGGGGGTGTCCTCCGCAACTACTTCATGTGTTGTCATCAGCGCCTTTGCAATATTAGGCCTTGATTTTATCTTGACTGCGTTTATGTTTAACAATTAAATAATGATATGAATGATAATTTAACGAAGTTTTCAGTGGGTGTATTTTTGCTTTTTGGGCTTATATCAATTCTTTTTTTATCATTAAAAGCAAGTAACCTCGTCGGCTCGTCTTATGCAGATGGTTACAGATTGGTAGCATTTTTTGATAATGTCGGAGGCTTAAAGCCTCGAGCGGCCGTCAGAAGTTCGGGCGTGCTTGTGGGAAGGGTCGAAAAGATAGAGTTTGACGATGAAGTTTATCAGGCCAAAGTGTTTTTAAGGGTCGATAAAGATATGAAATTTCCTACAGATAGTTCGATAAAGGTGCTCACTGCTGGACTATTAGGTGAGAATTATCTCGGGATAATGCCTGGTGCTGAATCCGAGTATTTCGCTGATTCTGATGAGATTGAGTTGACACAATCCGCGGTTATTTTGGAAAATATTATTTCCCAATTTCTTTATAATTTTCAGGAAAACAAAGAATAAGTGTTAATGTTATGGTTTGGGGAGAGTGGCATGCATAGGCGTTTAATCTGTGACGGAAATTAAGTGAAGATATATTGTTTAGTTACCATCATTTTGTTTAGCTTACTGGTGTCGGGCTGCGCCGGACTTTTGCGCCATGAGGGTTCGAGTGACTCTCGCGACCCATGGGAAGGAACTAATCGAGCAATATTCAAATTCAATGAAAGCGTAGACAAGACAATCCTTAAGCCGCTGGCTCAGGGTTATGAAAAGAACGTGCCACAGAAAATGAGAATGCATATAACTAATTTTTTTTCGAATCTCGGTGATTTGATGACTGCAATCCAACACGCGCTTCAGTTAGATTTTCGGAGTTCCACTGAGTCTATTACAAGATTCTTTGTTAACTCTACCATAGGCATACTTGGGTTCAATGATGTTGCTTCGAAATTTGGAGTTGCGAAAACTGATGAAGACACTGGACAAACTCTGGGAACATATGGAGTTTCTTCTGGTCCATATTTAGTGTTGCCGCTCTTTGGTCCTAGTTCGGTGAGAGATGGTCTTGGAAGGATAGTCGATTTGTTTGCTGATCCCCTCAATAATATTGCCGACTCCAAAAATACTAAAGTGGTTGCGAATGCTTTAAAAGTTGTTGATACTCGAGCCAGACTGTTGTCTGCCGAGCAAGCTTTTGACGCACTAGCATTTGACAGGTATGTGGCAATGCGAAGCGCTTATTTTGCTATTAGAGAAGCTCAGATTGAAGATTAAAGTTTTTACTGGAGCTATACAATGTTAATAAAACTTTTAATAACAATGTTATTGGGCTCTATTGCGCAGATTGCACCGGCGGAAACGGCAAAGCCGGAGGATGTTATTTCCTCAATTACCCAGGAAATAATTGACGAGATCAAGAGCAAACCGGATCTAGCGAGTGGAAATTTAGGTAGTATTAATCAGCTAGTCGACGAAAAAGTCATGCCAATACTTGATTTTGAAAAAATGACCTCTCTTGCTGTAGGTAAGGAATGGAGGGCTGCTACGGAAAGTCAAAAGTCAAGTCTTATGAGAGTTTTCAGACAACTTTTACTTTTAACCTACTCTGGTTCTATTAAGTTTGCCGATCAGGCAAAAGTAAAAATTTTGCCGCCGCGAGGAAAACAGAATGACAAAAATGTGGTTGTTAAGACGAGAGTTTCCGTACCTGGTCGACAGGCAGTACCTATAAATTACAGAATGAAGATGACTGAGGATGGTTGGAAAATTTACGATTTAAATGTTTTAGGGCTATGGCTAGTGGAAAATTATAGGGTGCAGTTTTCTCAAATTGTAAGCTCTAAAGGTATTGACGGATTGATAAAAGAAATTGACGATAAGAATCGTAAGTTAATGGGTAAAAGTAATTCTTGAATGTCTAGTCTTGATAAGAAGCAAGCCAAAAAGCTTTATGTTGGAGAGGAACTCACGAAAGCAACCATTGTTCAGGAGCTGTCTAACGCGGTAGTCTTTTTGAAAGGGCGCGGTTCTTCTAAACAGTCGTCAGTTGTCTGTATTGACTTTATTAAGCTTAAGAGAATTGATACGTTGGCAGTTGTTTTTATTGTTCAAATTGAACGATTTATCGCAAGAAGTTCAGAGGATTTAAAAATATCGTACCAAAACTTACCAAATGATTTAACCTCTCTTTTGAAATTAACCTCGGTGGAGCAGGCTATTTTCCATGATTAGTAAATGAGTGCCATCGTTTTTAAAAATTTATCAAAAACATATCAAAAGAATGGAACCTCTTTTGAGGCGTTGAAAGACATTACACTCACAATTAAAAAAGGGGAATTTTTCGGACTTCTTGGCCCTAATGGTGCAGGGAAAACATCATTAATTAGCATTTTAGCGGGTTTAAATGATCCATGCGGAGGGTCGGTGGAGGTTTTTGGAACAGACATTAAGCAAGACCCTAGGTATGTAAAGTCAAATCTCGGAATCGTACCTCAAGAATTAGTTTTCGACCCATTTTTTTCTGTCATTGAGACTTTAAGAATTCAATCTGGCTTTTTTGGATTGCGAAATAATGAAGCGTGGTTAAAAGAGTGTTTGCATGCTCTAGGTCTTGCGGATAGGGTTAACTCAAATATGCGGTCTCTGTCGGGAGGTATGAAAAGACGAGTATTAATAGCCCAGGCTTTAGTGCATAAACCCTCTATTATCGTTTTAGATGAGCCCACCGCTGGAGTTGATGTTGATCTGCGTGAAAGCTTGTGGAATTTCGTAACAAAACTTAATGCAGATGGTCATACAATTATCCTTACGACCCATTATTTGGAGGAAGCTGAGGCTCTTTGTGGCAGGGTTGCGTTTTTGAAAGAGGGAAGACTTTGCGCTATGAAGTCCACAAAGGATTTAAAGCTATTAGACGGAGGGTTGAAAGAATATTTTCGTAAGATTAATTTGAAAGAATGATATGGAAGATGTTCAAAATAAAATCAGAGATTCTATAAGTAAAAGAATCGCGGTTTCTCATTTGGTTGTAGAAGGTGACGGAAGTCACTTTCAAGCGATAATTGTGAGTAATGCTTTTGATAGATTGGGTAGAGTAGAGAGACATAAGCTGGTTTATGATGCTCTTGGAAACTGTTTTGCAGAAGACGTACATGCTTTATCTTTTAAAACGTACACTGAAGACGAGTGGAAAAATTTAAAGTAAACGGCCCCACGAGACTTTCAGGGGAAATACATTTAGATGGTGCCAAAAATGCTTGTTTGCCCATATTCTGCGCATCTTTGTTGTCATCAGAAGAACTTACGGTTTTTAACGTTCCCAAACTAGGAGATGTTCAGACGCTTCTGGCTCTGTTGCGTAATCTTGGCGTCGAAATTGAAGTAGATTTCGAGAGCAAAACTTGTGTGTTGAATGGAAGAGGGCTCAGTTCTAATCTAGTATCATACGAACTGGTTAAGACAATGCGAGCTTCTATCCTAACATTAGGTCCACTGCTTGCAAGACTTGGAGAGGTAAGGGTAAGTTTGCCTGGTGGATGTGCGATAGGTCAAAGACCTGTTGATCAGCACATAAAAGGTTTGGAAAAAATGGGGGCTGAGATCACGCTTCGAGAAGGGTATATTACTGCAAAAGCAAACAAGCTGAAAGGTGCAAGAATTGTTACTGATTTGGTAACGGTCACAGGTACTGAAAATCTGATGATGGCTGCTTGCCTTGCAGAAGGGCATACTGTGATAGAAAATGCTGCTAGAGAGCCAGAAATAGTTGACCTCGCTCGTTGTTTAATTTCTATGGGCGCTAAGATCCAAGGCGAAGGAACTGATATCATTCGTATTGAGGGAGTTAGTAAGCTACATGCCGCAAGCCATCGAGTTATTCCTGACCGGATTGAGGCGGGTACGTTTATTTGTGCCATTGCTGCGTGTGGGGGAAGCGTTTTTGTGAGGAATTTTGAAAGGGAAATAATGGGGTTAACTTATGAGAAGCTCCGGTCATGTGGAGGAGAGTTCCTTGAAGTTAACGGGGGACTTAAGGTTAATTTCGCCAAGAGACCTAAGGCTGTTAGCTGTCAGACAGCCCCATATCCCGGATTTGCAACTGATATGCAGGCTCAATTAATGGCGGTAAACGCAGTTTCTGATGGAGTTGCTCTTATTGATGAAAGTATCTTTGAAAACCGTTTTATGCATGTTTCTGAGATGCAAAGAATGGGTGCAGATATAAAGGTTAAGGGAAGAACTGCTGTTGTTCAGGGAAAAAAACGCTTATCGGCTGCGAAATTAATGGCGACTGACTTAAGAGCTTCCGCGGGACTAGTTTTAGCGGCATTGGTTGCTGACGGAGAAAGTGTAGTGGATAGAATTTATCATTTAGATAGGGGTTATGTAAATATGGATAAGAAATTAGCTCAACTAGGAGCTGTCGTTTTGCGAATAAAAAGATGATTACATTCGCACTACCAAAAGGAAGAATTTTTAAGGAGGTCTCAGAGCTGCTTCGAAAAACAGATTTTCCTGAATTTGACTACGAAGATATCTCGAGAAATTTAGTTATTAAAACGAACGACCCTGAAGTTAGATTGCTAATTGTCCGTAGCCAGGATGTCGCGACCTATGTGCATTATGGAGCAGCTGATATTGGTGTGGTTGGTTCAGATGTTTTGGAAGAGTTAGACTTCGAAGATGTGTATCAACCGCTTGATTTAGGTATTGGGTTATGTAAGCTTTCAGTTGCGGTTTCAGAGGTTGATATGTATAAGTCCATGCTTGAATCTGATTTACCAATAACTATTGCGACAAAATATCCTAAGCAAACACTTGAATTTTTCTGCAAGAAAGGAAAAAACGTCAATCTCGTGAAACTCTATGGTTCAATTGAACTAGCACCGCTTGTAAATCTCGCTCATGCGGTTGTTGATCTTGTTTCGACGGGAAAAACTTTGAAAGCTAATGGGCTGGTCGAAGTTGAACTTATCAAGAACATCTCATCGAGATTAATTATTAATAAAGCGTCTCTAAAATTAAAAGATAATTCAATAACCGAGATTTTAGAGGGGTTGCGTTTGATTGCGGATGAGAGAGTATGAGGAAAGACTATTAATGATTAAGAAACTTAACAGCAAACAAGAGACCTTTCAAGATGACTTTTTAAATCTGATATCTGTCTCCGAACCAGATCAAGAAAAAATTTCGCAAATTGTTAAGCAAATCATAGAGGAAGTAAAATTAAATGGTGATTTTGCGGTGGCAGAATATTCTAGGAAGTTTGATGGAAATTCTTTTTCCGGTGTCAAGCAAATTTTATTAGATGATGGTATGAGGCAGAGAATATTGAGTGCTGGTTCAAAAGATCAAATATTAGCTATGGAGAATGCTCATGATCGAATTCGGCAATATCACACCCATCAAAAAATAGATCCTTACTCATATACTGATTCGAATGGCTCGCATTTTTCAATGAGAGTTTTGCCGCTCGAGAAAGTGGGAATTTATGTGCCTGGAGGGAAAGCCGCTTATCCGTCATCCGTGATGATGAATGCCGTCCCTGCCTCCGTCGCTGGCGTAAATGAAATTGTCATGGTAGTGCCCTCGATTAATGGCGAGATTAACGAATTGGTTCTTGCTGCTGCAGCTATTTCAGGGGTCGATAAAATTTTCAATATTGGTGGAGCTCAGGCAATTGCCGCATTGGCCTTTGGTACTCGAAGTGTTCCAAGAGTTGACAAGATAGTTGGCCCAGGGAATGCGTATGTTGCTGAGGCGAAGCGTCAGGTTTTTGGTTCAGTTGGCATCGATATGGTTGCTGGGCCTTCAGAGATTCTAATTATCGCTGATGAGAGTGCTAATCCAGAATGGGTCACAATGGATTTGTTTTCTCAAGCAGAACATGATGAGCTTGCTCGGGCGATTCTGATAAGTCCTTCAGATGATTTAATAGATCAGGTGGATAAATGTATCCCAAATATGTTACCCAAAATGTCAAGAGTTGAAATTATACGAGAATCGTTAAATCGACATGGTGCCCTGGTAAAAGTACAAGACATGGATGAAGCTTGTGCGCTCGCAAATCAAATAGCTCCAGAACATTTAGAATTGGCCGTTAAAAACCCTTCAGAGCTTATTTCTAAAATTAAAAATGCAGGTTCAATCTTCGCAGGAAAATTTTCATCTGAGGCATTGGGAGATTACTGTGCAGGGCCGAATCATGTCTTACCAACTTCGGGGTCCGCAAGATTTTCTTCTGGTTTGAGTGTGTTTGATTTTCTGAAAAGAACAAGTGTTATAAATGTTTCGAAAGAAGGTGCAGCTGAGCTTGGCCCCATCGCTGCTACTTTAGCAAGAGGTGAGACCCTAACCGCTCATGCATTAGCAGCAGAACTCAGATTTAAAAAAGGGGAAGTTTAGTTTGCTCCTGAAACCTTTTGTTTGAGGACAGATAAGAGCATGTCACAATCTTTACGTTTACCTATTGTTATCCTCAGCCAATTCGACACAATAGTTTCGGGGAAATGTCTTACTAATATCTTATTTTTAAATAAGTGGTCTTTCAGGGTATCCGCTTCTAGACTAGGATGAGTAATTAGAACAAAATTAGCTGAAGAGGGCAAAACTCGAAATCCGATTTTCTCTAATTCTTGTGAAAAATACGATCGTGTTTTGACTATAGTGTCGATATTATTCTCAAACCACAAATCATCTTGCGTAGCAGATATTGCTGCTAAAGTAGCTAACGTATCAACGGGATAGGAGTTAAAACTATTTTTTACGGCTCTGAGGCCATCAATTAAAGCTTTCGAACCAAAACAAAATCCAACTCTTAATCCCGCCATACCCCTAGATTTTGAGAATGTTTGAATTATAAGAATATTTGAATAATTATTGATAAGGGAAACACAAGAACCTTTGCCAAAGTCAGCATACGCTTCATCAATGATTATTAATTTATCAGGATTTTCTTTAACAAATCGATCGATTACATCGATGGAAAGAGCAATTCCCGTAATGGCGTTGGGGTTTGGAAAAATTACGGATTTCGAATCAGGGTTGATATTGGTTAGATCTATACTAAAATCTTTTTTTAACTGAAATGTTGAAAACGGAATTTTAAATAACTTTGCGATTGAGGGGTAAAAACTATAGGTCAATTCCGGGAATGACAAACATCCTCTGCCTGCAAAAAAAGCCAGAAAACAAAGAGACAAAACTTCGTCGGAGCCATTTCCAACAAAAACTTGATCACTTTCTATCGCAAATTTTTTTGCTATTACTTCTCTAAGAGAGTCTGACTCTGGCTCAGGATATAGTCTTAGTAGAGTCTCTGAATTTTCCAAAAACCTAATAATTGTTTCTTTAACGCGTGGGGAAGGTCCGAATGGATTCTCATTAGTATTAAGTTTTACGTATTCACTATCGTTAATTTGTTTGCCCGGAACATATGGCTCCAGTGTGTTAAGATTTGGATTGAAAAATTTATGTTTATCTTTTTTTGTTGACATCATCCTATATTACTATAAGAGGTTATATGCGAAGCGCTAAGGTTGAAAGAAACACTGGGGAAACGGCGATTCAAGTTCAGTTAACCCTAGATGATGTTTCACGAGGAAGCTACAAGACAGGACTCCCATTTTTTGATCACATGCTCGATCAAATAAGCAGGCACGGAAAATTTTCTTTACATGTCGATGCCGAGGGTGATTTGCTAGTTGATCCACATCATACTGTGGAAGACGTTGGGATAACCATTGGTCAGGCACTACATAAGGCTCTAGGCAGTAAGGTTGGAATTAAACGGTTTGGCAGTGCCTACGCCCCTCTAGATGAGGCGTTATCGAGGGTTGTTGTTGATATTTCTGGCCGACCTGGCCTGCACTTTCGTTGCCAATGGAAAAGGCAAATAGTAGGTGATTTCGATCTTGATCTGATAAAAGAATTTTTTCAAGGGTTTGTCAATCACGCAGGAATTACGTTACACATAGAGAATTTCTATGGTGATAACGCCCACCATCAATGCGAGAGCATTTTTAAATGTTTTGCATTAGCGCTCAGACAAGCTGTAGATCTTAGTCATTTTGGGAATAGTGGAGAATCGGTCCCTTCGACGAAAGGAGTTCTTTGAGAATTGAACAATCCATGATAGCTGTCGTTAATACTGGGGTAGGAAATTTAAGAAGTGTGTTGCTAGCCTTTAATAGGGCTTGCCCGGAAGTTTGCGTACGTATTGCCTCAGAGAAAAAAACCTTACGTGATGCATCCAAGGTAGTATTTCCGGGTCAGGGGTCCATGAGAGATTGTATTGAAAGATTAAACTCCCTAGACATGGTTGATGAGTTGACACGCTGTTTGGAGACGAAGCCATTTCTTGGTATTTGTTTGGGAAAACAAATATTGTTTGATTACTCGGAAGAGGGTGGGAGTCAAGGGTTAGGTTTTTTTCCGGGAAAAGTAAAGCGCTTTCAGAAAAAAAATGCTGTAAAAGTTCCTCATATGGGTTGGAACACCGTACGAATAAAGAGAAACCACCCTGTTTTTAGTGGAATTTTAAAATATGAGGGGGAAAAAGCTTATTTTTATTTTGTTCATAGTTTTTTTTCAAAGCCTGACGATCACCGCTTAGTATTGGGTGAGACGATGCATGGGGAGGTATTTTCCAGTGTTATTTCCAGCGAGAATATTTTTGCGACCCAGTTTCATCCGGAAAAGAGTTCTGAAAACGGTATACTGCTTTTGAAGAATTTTGCAGGTTGGAGTCCATAATTTGTGATTTTGTAATTTGAGGGGCTAGAAAAGTGGCTTTTTGTGCAATCCCTGCTATAGACATAACAAAAGGGTCCTGCGTAAGACTAAAGCAGGGTCTCATGAATGACTCTACCGTATATTCTGAAAATCCAGTCCAGGTAGCTAGACGCTGGGTTAATGAAAAAGCGACGAGAATTCATCTGGTTGATCTAGATGGCGCTTTTTCTGGGAATCAAGAAAACAGTTCTGTAATAGAACAGATACTTCAAGAGTTTGGAGGGAAAATTTCATTTCAAGTTGGTGGTGGAATCCGTGATATCGATACAGTTGAAAAACTAATTAACATCGGAGCAACTTACGTCGTGATAGGAACAGCAGCTGTAAATGATCCGGTTTTTTTGGAAAGAGTATGTTCTAAGTTTTCAAAAAAAATCATTGTGGCTCTAGATGCCAGAGACGGTAAAATTGCTACGCATGGCTGGAGCGAAACGACTAAATTAGACGTTGTAGATTTTGCTAAATCACTCCAGAAATTTAACATTCAGAACATTTTATACACCGATATAGGACGAGATGGAATGCAAGTCGGGATTAACATAACCTTTACACTCAAATTAGCTGAGGCTGTGAATATTCCTATCATTGCCTCTGGTGGATTATCCTCTGCTAGGGAAATTGAGCAACTATCTACGTTTTATGAAAAAGGCATCAGTGGCGTTATCTTGGGAAAAGCTCTTTATGAAGGCAATATATGTCTTAAAAAAGTAATTGAAACACTTAACGGAAATTTTGATACAAAATGTTGACAAAAAGAATTATTCCTTGCCTTGACATTGATGCAGGTAGAGTTGTGAAAGGGGTTAATTTTGTTAACATTATTGATGCGGGAGACCCTGTTGAAGTGGCCAAAGGTTACTCTGCTCAGGGAGCTGATGAAATTGCATTTTTAGATATTACAGCGACTAAGCAGCGGCGAGGAACTTTGTCAGAAGTTGTTTCAAAGGTTGCGGAGCAGGTTTTTGTGCCCCTTACGGTTGGGGGGGGTATTCGGTCTCTCGAGGACGTATCAACTATGTTGCTTGCTGGGGCTGATAAAGTGAGCATTAATTCAGCAGCCGTTACTGAACCCGGCCTAGTGTCCGAATGTTCTAACAAATTCGGCTCGCAATGTATCGTCGTGGCAATTGATGCAAAAAAGAGAGTAGGAAGAGAAGGCTGGGAAATATTTACCCATGGAGGAACGCAGCCAACAGGTATCGATGCAATTGAGTGGGCTAAAAAAATGACAATTTCGGGAGCTGGGGAATTATTGGTTACAAGTATGGACAGAGATGGAACCAAAAAAGGTTTTGATATACAGTTGACTAGTTCCATTTCCGACGCTGTTGACATACCAGTTATTGCCTCAGGTGGAGTTGGCAACCCTGAGCATCTTTTAGAAGGGCTAATTGAGGGGAAAGCTGACGCTGTGCTAGCAGCATCCATTTTTCACTTTGGCACATACTCCATTTATGAAGCAAAAAAATTTTTAAAGGGAAAAGGTGTTAATGTCAGATTTTGTTGAAATGGTTCGGTTTAACTCGTCAGGCTTGATTCCCTCCATCGCACAAGATTTTAGGTCAAAACAAGTACTTATGCTTGCGTGGATGTCAAAGGAATCTCTTTTAAAAACTTTGGAGACAGGTTCTGCTGTTTATTTTTCTAGATCTAGGAACTGTCTTTGGAACAAGGGTGAGACCTCAGGGCAATATCAAATCGTAAAAGAAATATTTTTGGATTGCGATAACGATGCATTGCTACTTTTTGTAGAACAAATAAAAGGCATTGCATGTCATACCGGTAGGCCGAGTTGTTTTTTTAGAAAGTTGAGTAAAGATGGCTGGCAAATTACTGAGGCTGGTAAGGTTATTAGGGGCGAGGAATGATAAAGGAAAACGGCCTACATAGAACAATAAAAGTTATAAAAAGCAGAAAGAACGCCGATAAATCAAAATCATACGTAGCGTCTTTATTACAGGGTAGTGAGGAGCGAATATTAAAAAAGTTAACAGAAGAAACTACAGAACTAATCCTTGCCGTAAACTCTCAGAAAACGTCGGAAATGGTCCATGAGGCAGCAGATTTATTGTTTCATTATCTTGTACTTCTCGAGAAGGTTAATATAAGCTTGGAGGAGGTTATCGATGAATTGCTTTCTAGGGAGGGTGTTTCAGGTTTTCAGGAGAAACGAGAAAGAAACGAGAAAAGCTCGTAATTTATTTAAATGGCAGAAAAATGCGCAAAGAAAGTTGTTTTTTGGTAGTGAGTAAACCGCCGGTTTATGGTTTAAATCCAGTAACGGGAAAGGGTTTAAGTTAATGATTCGAAAAAGCTCTCGGTAGTTTTTCGAGGCTAATTACAGTTGCTGGTGTACCTATGGTTTATGGATAATTTGTGGGTTGATATTGCGCGAGACGGAAAGTCTGAAACGTATGGCGATTAATGTCAGTTTGTTTGGAGTTAGGTTTGAAAGGAATTTTAATCATGTTTCTATTCGGGAGAAAATTTTTCTGGTTGAAGTATCGGTTTTTAGGCCTGTGAAAGGAAGGATGCAAATTTATTATGGGAACATTTAGCATATGGCACTGGTTAATTGTACTGTTAGTCATTATTCTTGTTTTTGGAACAAAAAAGCTTAAGAACCTCGGTTCTGATTTGGGTGGCGCGTTAAGAGGGTTTAAGGATGGGCTTAAGGAGGGAAATAAGGCAGAAGGCCTCTCTTCGATAGAAAGTAACGAGACTAAAGATTTATCAGAATCTGAAACTTTCACGGTCCAAGCAAAAGAGAAAGACAAGGAATAAGGATTTTTTGGGGCTAGGGTGCTTGACGTTGGTTTTTTCGAAATAATTATAGTGGCTTTGGCTTGCCTACTGATAGTGGGTCCCGAGAGATTGCCTGTAGTTTTCAAGACGCTGGGGATACTTGCTGGGAGAGCTCAAAGTTATGTTTCCAAAGTCAAGTCGGACGTAGAAAAAGAATTGAATTTTTCTGAATATAAGGCTACAAAAGATGAGTTAAAAGATTTTGGCAAAAAATATGGAGAGGAATTACGCTCTTTAGAAAATGAGATTCATGATCTAAGCTCATCAATTGAGGGCTCAAACGAATCCTTGAGTGAGGAAAAGATTATTCGCTTTCATATCAATTCCCCCAAGTTGTCCTGGAGGGAAGAAAACTTTCAATTAAAAATAAGGGAGAGGGTCAGAGCGAGAATCAGGCTCAGGTATCCTAAAAAGTCTTTCAGCCCATGAGTACAGATCAGGAAAAAAATGAAACCTATGTATCCCACCTTGTTGAACTTCGAGACAGAGTACTTCGTTCTATCCTTGTGCTTTTTTTGTGCTTTTTAGGTTTAGTCAGCTGGGCCCCAGATATTTACAATGTTTTTGCAGACCCGCTGATTTCCGCCTTACCGCCTGGCGTCAGCATGATAGCCACTGATGTAGTAGCTCCATTCTTTGTGCCAATTAAGGTGACATTTTTTGTAGCATTTATTATCTCTTTGCCTTTTAGTTTGTGGCAAATATGGTCTTTCGTGGAACCTGCGCTTTATTCTGAGGAGAAAAAACTTGCGCTCCCTGTAGTACTTAGCAGCTTTTTACTATTTCTGGCGGGGATGGCTTTTGCTTACTTTGTTGTGTTTCCAGCTGCATTCAGTTTTATAATTGCGTTCTCACCATCCGAAGTTGAGATAGCGACTGACATAGACAAGTATTTTTCTTTTGTTATGTCATTGTTTCTCATTTTTGGCCTGTCATTCGAGACACCTGTGGTACAAATGCTTCTTGTACGACTAGACTTTGTTTCATTGGAGAAAATGGTGATTTTTAGACCTTACTTCATTGTTTTGGCATTTGTGATAGCCGCCATTGTTACTCCGCCTGATGTTGTTTCTCAATTGATGCTAGCCTTACCACTTTGTATGCTTTTTGAATTGGGAATTTTTTTATCTAAATCCATCGCCTTAAAGAGTAAGAGGAGTAGTTCGTAGATATTAATTAAAAATCGGTCTTTCGACGATCGATATCCCTATCTCGATGATCTCTTCACCTCGTTTTAATTTTAGTTTCGTACGCGAGAACGGTTCTAAATCTGCCACTGTTTTTAAAAAATGTTTTGAATTTTTTATTTGTAAGTCTGCTATTGATACGATTACATCTCCCGGACGCACTCCCGCCTTGTAAGCTGGGGAGTTTTTTAAAACGTACCGAACATAAGTATTGGATTCTTCTACGTTTACTGAATATTCATTTGAAATATCTGCAGGTTGGATTCCTATAAATCCGCGACTAACTTTTCCTTCATTAAGAATCTTTGTTAAAACAAAAGTAACGGTTTCAATTGGTATTGCGAACCCTATACCAATGTTACCTCCCGTTTGAGAGTAAATCGCGGTATTTATGCCGATCAGTTCTCCCACCCCGTTTACTAGTGCTCCACCGCTATTTCCTGGATTAATTGCGGCATCAGTTTGGATAAAATTTTCGAAAGTGTTTATGTTGAGTGAATCTCTTCCCAGAGCGCTTACGATTCCTTGAGTCACAGTTTGGCCTACACCAAATGGATTGCCTATCGCCAAAACAAAGTCACCAATATTTATTTGGTTAGGCATGGCAAATACGATATTTGGAATCGTACCGTCTGATACCTTTAAAACTGCTAAGTCAGTCTCGGGGTCAATACCAATAACTTCAGCTGATCTTTTTTCTCCTCCTGGGAGAGTTACTTCAAGTTCAGTCGCTTGTCTAATAACATGGTAGTTCGTCATCACAAAACCTCCATTGGCTACAACAACCCCGGACCCTAGACTTTGATAGCTAGGCTTTTTGTCATCATGTAAGAAACTTTCAGACTCGAAGAAAAATCTTTCGAACAGAGGGTCTGTAAAGAAAGGGTGCCTTAAGGAGGTATTATTTTGCTTTGATAAAATATGCACAACCGAGGGCATTGCAGTTATTGCTGCTTCAGTAAAACCAAATTTGTAATTAGGGTTTTCATCTTTCCCTTTTTCTTGAGTGATAGAGCGGTTACTAAACTTTAAATGGACTTTTTCAGAGTTCCCTAGTTCGAGCTTGTCAATAACGTTTTCGAACCAAAAAGGTTTCAAGGTAGAAAGAATGAATAACAGTGCCACCGTGAAAGTAACCAATTGACAAAAAATAAGCCAAAACGACTTGTATGACATAGATATTCGAAAAAACTTATAATGTGGTAAATTATACCCTACGGGAAATGCTTTTTCGGTGAGAAACAGTAGTTAAAAAAGGGAATTAGGAAACTAAATTGAAGGTTTTAAGACTACATATGTTGTAAGAATTGGTACGCTTACAATCCAAATTTTATTATCGTGGGAAAGTCAAAGTTATGGGACGGGGAATATGGAAGAAAATACCAAAAACGAGTCAGTATTAAATAAGGGAGCTTCATTCGAGCAGATTGGGCCCGGTGAGTCAGAAAGACGCAAATGGCTCATAGCATGCGGTGCTACTGGGGGAGCCGCTGCGGTTGCTGCTGGAATTCCTTTTGCTGTATCTATGGCTCCCTCGGAAAAAGCAAGATCGGCAGGAGCTCCGGTGGAGGTGGACATCAGCAATATCCCACCTGGTGGAGTTAAGACGGTCGAGTGGAGAGGCAAACCTGTGTGGATTGTTAGACGCACCTCTGAAATGTTGGAGAGTTTGGATGGATTGGACAGTAAGCTAGCGGATCCAAAATCAGTGAGAAAAGAATACCCAACTCCTGATTATGCGAAAAATACTCACAGATCCATAAAGCCGGAGATTTTTGTAACAGTAGGAATTTGCTCGCATTTGGGCTGCTCTCCTGTTTCGAAGTTTGTAAGGGGGCCTGGCTCTGATATGGGTAATGATTGGCCGGGAGGATTTCTTTGTCCGTGCCACGGCTCAACTTTCGATGTTGCTGGAAGGGTCTATGCTAACAAGCCTGCACCAGACAACCTCGAGGTTCCTAGGCATATGTACCTGACTGATTCTAAGATTGTTATCGGGCGGGATGAAAACGGCGAAGCATAGGTAATAACAAATAAATTATTGGCATAAAAATATAAATACGAAAGAAGGAGAACAAGAGTAATGGCTTCTGAACGAGTTGTTGAAGGGAAAGGGTTGTATGCGTGGTTAGACAGGAGATTTCCTGTTACACCTTTGTTAAAAAATCATCTTGCGGAATATTACGCTCCCAAAAATCTAAATTTTTGGTATTTTTTCGGTAGTCTTGCAACTATAGTTTTAGTATTGCAAATCGTTACTGGTATATTTTTAGTTATGCACTATAAACCTGACGCTTCTCTAAATAGTGCTGGGATTCCCATCGCTTTTGCGAGTGTTGAGTACATAATGAGAGAAGTCCCATTTGGGTGGCTAATTCGTTACATGCATTCCACCGGGGCATCGGCCTTTTTCATAGTTATATACCTTCATATGTTTCGCGGCCTGATTTACGGGTCTTACAGGGAGCCGAGGGAATTAATCTGGATTTTTGGCTGCATGATTTTTTTGGCCCTTATGGCTGAGGCATTTTTTGGATACCTACTACCGTGGGGTCAAATGTCTTTTTGGGGAGCTCAGGTGATCGTCAATCTTTTCTCGGCAATTCCGTTCATCGGACCTGATCTTGCGGTTTGGATCAGAGGGGATTTTGTCGTGGGGGACGCTACCTTGAACCGTTTTTTTGCTTTTCATGTAATTGCAATTCCATTCGTCATAGCTGGTTTAGTTGTTGCACACATAATTGCGCTTCATGAGGTCGGGTCAAATAACCCTGATGGCGTTGAAATAAAAAAGGAAAAAGATTCTAAAGGTGTCCCATTAGATGGAATTCCTTTTCATCCGTATTACACTGTTCACGATATGTTTGGGTTATCTGTGTTCTTACTCATTTTTGCGTTAGTGGTATTCTTTGCACCGGAGTTGGGAGGATACTTTTTGGAATATAACAACTATATTCCGGCGGACCCTTTAGTCACTCCTAACCATATTGCCCCTGTTTGGTATTTCACTCCGTTTTACTCAATGCTCCGGGCAGTTACTGACGTGTTTACATGGGCTATGGTCGCTGGTGCCGGTGCTTTCGCAGTTATGATCTTGTTTTCTAGGTTAAGTATGGTTTTCAAGATTGGTGGTTTGGTTATTGCTATAGGGCTCGCTTTGACCTTTAGAATCTTTGATGCAAAGTTTTGGGGTGTTGCCGTCATGGGTGGTGCTGTGTTGATTTTATTTCTGCTTCCATGGCTTGATCGAAGCCCTGTGAGGTCTATTAGATACAGACCAGGATGGCACAAAAGTTTGTACGCGATATTTGTTGTCAACTTTTTTATTCTTGGCTATTTGGGTGTACAGCCGCCAACTTTCTGGGGAACTCTTATTGCTCAAGTAGGTACTGTTTACTACTTCTTATTTTTCATTTTGATGCCGTTCTGGACACCGGTTGGTCGATTCGGAGATGTTCCGGCAAGAGTCAATTTTCAACCACATTGAGAGATTTAGATAGGTAACAAACTATGATTAGGTATGCCATATTACTTATTTTTTCTTTTTTAGTCGCTGGCCAGGTGTCTGCTGCCTCGTCAGATATCTCGTTAGACACATTTCCTGTTAGTAGAGTGAATAATAACGCTGCTCTTCAAAACGGTGCGAAACTCTATTTCAATTATTGTTTAGGGTGTCACGGGATTAGCCAGGTCAGATACAGTCGACTTAAAGATTTAGGACTAACTGAGTCACAAATAAAGGAAAACTTTTTCCAAAACAGCAGCCTGGCTAACGTAGCTGCAACAATAGTTTCCCCGATGAAAGCGAAAGACGCAAAGGTTTGGTTAGGCAAGGCGCCTCCCGATCTTTCTCTGACCGCCAGATCGAGATCTTCACACGATGGTTCCGGTGCAGATTGGATATATACCTACTTGCGAAGCTACTATGCTGACCCCTCACAACGAACAGGCTGGAATAATCTCGTTTATCCTGGAGTTGGGATGCCTAACGTTCTCTGGGACTTGCAGGGTACTAACAAGGTCATCTTTTCTGACGAAACAGTAAACGGTAATAAGACTGGAAATAAACTTGTGAGTTTAGAGATAACCGAGCCTGGACGCATGACAAAAGCTGAATTCGATGAAAATATGGCTGACCTTACTGCTTTTCTGGTTTGGGCTTCGGACCCTACGGGTCAATTTAGAAAGCAATTGGGAGTTTGGGTATTACTCTTTTTAGGTGTTTTTGTCTTCGTGGCTTGGAGATTAAATGCAGCATATTGGAAAGATATTAAGTAGAATCAACTTTTGGATTTTCTGTCTTGCTAATCTTTTTAGTTTATTGACGATCGGAAGCTAAATGGTAACTGTTACCGCTGATTCTGGAAGTATACTAAAACCGTACATATTGAGAGCGACATATCAGTGGTGTTTAGATTTTGGGTTCAGTCCTTGTATTCAGGCGATTGTTTGTCCAGCCACAAGGGTACCTCGTGACTATGTGGAAAGTGGAATGATTATTTTAAATATTTCTCCCATCGCAACTCATAAGCTTGATTTAACAAACAATGATATTTCGTTTACAGGTAGATTCGCTGGCAGCGCCATGGAAATTTGGGTTCCCATTAAAAATGTTTTGGCAATCTTCTCCAAAGAGACCGGTCAAGGTGTGACATTTGAGAATATACCTAAGTCAGAAAAGGAAATCGATCAACAATCTGGAATATTAAAAAACGAAAACACTAACGGGAAAGACCACCTTGTTATGGTAGAGCCGTCTAAGGAATCAAAAAAGGATTTAAAAAAAAGAAAATCCCCCGTGGGGAAGAGAAAAAACACAACTTTTCTCAAGAGAGTAAAATAACAAGAATCCTGCGTGAGATACTACACTGTAAATTTACGAACGCTCAACGAAGAACTTCGGCATTTAATTAACAAATAATAAAAAAATTAGAGAAATAACGGCCAGCGCATGTTATATTGAGTCCGTGCCGGTTTAGCTCAGTGGTAGAGCAACCGCCTTGTAAGTGAAATTGCAACTCTCTTTGGAAACATTGAGATGAATACTCCTCAAATTCGGGGAAACCTGTAAAATGGCAATCCCGAGCGAAGCGCCCTTTTTGGGTGAACGTGTAGAGACTTGACGGGGGGCATCTAAGTTGATGTTTATCAATAAGATGAAGAGAAAGTCCAAATTCTCACGACAATCACTGTCGACTATGAAAATGGTTGAGAATTATGAAGCGGTAGGTCATCAGTTCAAATCCGATAACCGGCACCATTTTTTTTGGTTAAATTGTCCAAAAGACAAATAACAAAAAATTTTATTCTGCTGAGAGTATAGCCTCCTTTCGGAGCAACTCCAACAATTCTCCAGTTTCGTACATTTCAGTAACGATATCCGCTCCGCCAATAAATTTTTCATTTATATAAAGTTGTGGAATAGTAGGCCATTCAGAAAACTTCTTGATTTCTTGCCTGACTTGTTCATCTTCCAAAACGTTAATGGTTGCAATATCCTTAAGCCCGCTCTTCTTCAAAATTTGAATAACTTGTCCAGAAAAACCGCACTGCGGGAACTGCGCAGTTCCTTTCATGAAGAGAACTACCTTATTATTGTTGATAGCATCTTTAATAAAATCGCCTGCTTCCATATGAATTGAACCTCCCATATTCGATAAATTTACTTTCCCAATATCAACACTCTTGGTAGACCTGATAAATCGTCAATTTGTTCCAGCACAAACAATCCTTTTGATATAGCAAAATCGCTAAGTATTTTCCTCTGGTTAAAACCGTGTTCAATTAACAGTGTACCATTATCTTCCATCCATGCACTTGCTCCCCTAATGATTTTCATTGCATCATTTGTTCCAGATTGAGAGGGTTCTTTTCCATAAAGTGATATAGAGGGTTCATAACCAGATAATATATTCCTCTCGTTAATTTTTTCAGTACCGACATATGGGGGGTTTGTAATTATCAAGTCAAAGGGTCCGTCCTCGTTAGAGTTCAAGGCATCCCACCAGTCCCCCTGCTTGAAAGTGATATCGACTCCCAATCTGATAGAGTTATTCTTCGCTTCTAACAATGCTTCTGGAGAGCAGTCCGTTGCCATGGCAGATATTGATTTGGAAGTGGATAACAATATGCTAGAAATGATCGCACCAGATCCGACTCCGAGTTCTAAAACCTTAAGGTTAGGTTTTGTGAAATTGGATAAGATCATGATAGCTTGTTCCACGAGAATCTCACTTTCTTCTCGCGGTATTAAAACGTTTTCAGTAACTTGAAACCTGTAATTGTAAAATTCCGTCCAACCGACGATATATTCAAAGGGAATCCCAACATCTAATTTCTTTAGAGACTCAGATAACAAGGCATAGCAAGATTCATCCGTAAGTTCCTCACATTGGTGGGCAAGATGCCAATATTCCGGTTTTTTTGCTACGTGTGAAATAAGTTTCCGGACATACATATTGTATTTCGTGTCATACATACGCCTAATCCACCATCGACGATAATCTTTCCGCCTGATGTTGTGCTACAAGCATATCCGTGAACTCTTCGAGTATACCTTCAAGAACTTGGTCCAATTTGTATGAAGTGAGGTTTATTCTATGGTCTGTAACTCTACCCTGGGGGAAATTATATGTACGAATTCGTTCTGACCGATCTCCGGAACCTATGAGCGTTTTACGTGTATCTGCTATAGACTTTTGCTGGTTGGCAAGTTCTTGATCTTTTATTCGTGCGCATAAAACTTTGAGCGCCTTATCTTTGTTTTTGTGTTGGCTACGGTCATCTTGACACTCAGCTACTATCCCTGTCGGCAAATGCGTAATTCTGACAGCAGACTCGGTTTTGTTTACATGCTGTCCTCCAGCTCCGGATGCCCGGAACACATCAACCCTTATCTCCTCGGGCTTAACATTAATTTCACTGATATTTTCTACTTCAGCCAAAACAGCTACAGTGCATGCAGAAGTATGGATTCTTCCTTGCGTCTCTGTAATCGGGATCCTCTGAACTCGATGACCACCAGATTCAAACTTGAGAGTAGAGTATACATTCTTACCAACCAATTTTAAAACAATTTCTTTAAATCCGCCCAGTCCAGACTCATGAGAAGAAAGAATTTCTATTTTCCATTTCTTTCTCTCAGCAAATTTTGTATACATACGAACTAAGTCAGCTGCAAACAAGGTTGACTCATCACCACCCGTACCTGCTCGGATTTCCAAAAGCACATTTTTTTTATCATTTGGATCCTTTGGTAAAAGTAACCCTTTGAGCTCGTTTTCTACTTCCCCCACTCTTTTTCTTAATCCGTCTAACTCAATGACCGCATCTTCTTTTAGTTCAGGGTCTGAGGTCCAAGATTCAGCCGTTTCGATATCTCTGCTTAGGCTATCCAAACTTCGTGCCCGTTCCACAATTGGTAATAATTCCGCTCTTTCGATAGAAAGTGCTTGAAATTTCTTAATATTTTTCGTCACCTCAGGGTTTGCTAATTCTTGCTCGACGACTGTTAAACGAGCATTAATCTTTTCAAGCCTTTTCCTTAAACTTTCATTTATCATCTAGCTCTATCCCGTATAATTTTTTAATCCAAAACCTTATTTCCGAATATTTTTCTGAATTTTGATCGTTTAAAGCGACGTAAGCATTGTGCAAAAACTTATTCGAAATCTTATTCGCAAGTTCTGATAAAACATCCTCTACAGGCGCACCATTCTCAACTTTTCTTATCGCACTTTTGACCTCATTTCCAACTGCCTCTTCACTCCTACTCTTCAGTTGCTGTATTATTGGAACAATTTTTCGTTTTTCTTTCCAAATGAAAAATTCCTGGATACTACTCTCAATAATCTCCCTGGCCTCTTTAGCAGATGATAGTCTTGACTTTATATTTTCGTCTATCTGTGCGCCTAGATCATCTATCGAAAAAAGAAAAACGTTATCAAGTTTTTTTACCTCAGGCTCAAAATCCCTTGGAACAGCTAAATCAATACAAACAATAGGACGATTCTTCCTTTTTTTTAAAGCGGTTGAAATTGCGCCAAGACCAACTAAAGGCAAGGAACTGGCTGTGCAGCTAATTATTACATCAAAATTCTCCAGGTTCCTGTTTAAACTTCCAATTGGAAAGTAGTTACCATTGAACTTTTTTATAAGTTCTTGACCTCGCTTTAGGTCCCTATTTGTTAAGGTTATCGACTTTGGATTCTGTTCTGAAATATGATTTAGACAGAGGTTAATCATTTCGCCCGCACCAATAAATAAGACATCACAATTGGACAGGTTGCCAAAAATCTTTTTGGTTAGTTGGATGGATAGAGACGCCAGAGAAATTGATTGCTTCCCAATATCTGTCTCGCTTCGAACTAGCTTTGCGACATTGAACGCTTTTTGAGTTAAATAATCAAGGTTATTACCTGAATAACCGAGTTCTTTTGACATGCGGGTTGCAGATTTTAGCTGACCTAAAATCTGAGTTTCACCCATTGCCATAGAATCTAAACCGCACGCCAAGCAAAAAATATGTGAAACAGCTTCCTTTCCTTCTCGTTTATATGTATGGGCCTGGATTTCTTCAATATTTTCGTTAGCGTACATTGCTAGCCAATTTAGTGTTTTATCAAATATATTTGATAAATTATCACCATAAAAATAAAATTCCGTGCGGTTACATGTCGATAAAATGACTTGCTCAATCGCAAGAGGATCCAAAAGCGTCTTTAATTGGCGTTGTGCTTGCAATATTTTATTTTCTGGGATGCTGACTCTCTCCCTCAAAGACAAATCAGCACTTTTATGATTTAAACCAATAATAAAATAATTAAAATCCATTACAGTTTTGTTTTATCTTAGAGATTTTTTATTGAGAAATAGCCTATATGCCAGATTTTTCGATTCGTTTGTATATTCGTATCCTAATTGCTTGAGGAATTTTTCCAAAAGTCGTCTCTCATTCTCAGGCACCTGTAATCCAATTAATATCTTTCCACTGTCTGTTCCATTATTCTTGTAATTAAACAAAGAAATATTCCATGACGGATGCATTTTAGATAAGAAACTAGTTAGAGCGCCTGGCCGTTCAGGAAAATCAAACTTAAATAATTTTTCATTATCGGTAAGGTTTGATTTCCCTCCGACCATATGTCGTATGTGCGATTTTGAGATTTCGTCGTCTGAAAGGTCAAAAACCTTGAATCCATGGGCCTTTAGTTCCTTTAGAGTTTTTGTTTTTTCTTTCGAATCTTTCACCTCGATACCAGCGAAGACAATAGCCGTGCTGGAGTCTTCCATCCTGTAATTAAATTCCGTAATGTGTCGATTTCCTAATGTCTCACATAACTTTAAGAAAGAGCCCCTCTGTTCAGGTAAAGATATAGCTAGTAATGCCTCCTTGTTTTCTCCCAACTCGGATCGTTCCGCTATAATTCTCAGCCTTTCGAAGTTAACATTAGCACCACAAGTAATCGCGACTAAATTATCTAATTTTTTTTTGTTACCGTTAGCTAGGACGTACTTTTTTAGTCCTGCAAGCGCCATGGCTCCAGCGGGTTCTTGAATTGTGCGAGTATCCTCAAATATATCTCTCGTTGCAGCACAGATTTCATCAGCAGTGACTAAACAAAAATCATCAACGACAAGCTTAGCAAGCTTGAAAGTCTCTGAACCAACTTGCTTGACAGCAGTACCATCAGAAAAAATCCCCACGTGTTTCAGTTTAATCCTCTTTCCTTTCTCAATCGAACGCATCATTGCATCAGAATCCGTAGTTTGGACACCAATAATCTTTATGTCTGGTCTGATTGACTTGATATAACAACCTATACCTGATATCAAGCCGCCACCACCAACCGCAATAAATATCGCATCAATCGGTTCAGACATCTGCCTAATGATTTCCATTCCTATGGTTCCCTGACCTGCGATAACGTGCATGTCGTCAAAAGGATGAACTAGTTGTTTTTTACTACGTCTTGCGATTTTCATGGCTTCTTCAAAGGCATCAGAGTAAGAATCCCCGTGCAGCACGACATCGGAGCCCAATCTTTTCACTGATGTTACTTTCACGGATGGTGTTGTTCGTGGCATTACAATAGTCGATCTTATTCTGAGTTTTTTGGCAGCAAGACTAACTCCTTGCCCATGATTACCAGCTGATGCAGCAATGACTCCCCTAAGAAGCTCCGCGGAGCTTAAATGGGACATTTTATTGTAGGCGCCCCGTATTTTGAATGAGAACGTCTCTTGTTGATCTTCCCTTTTATAAAAAATCTTTTTCCCTATTTTTTTACTGATAATAGGTGCAAACTCTAACTTTGATTCCTTGGCGACATCGTAAACGTTAGCGCATAGAATTTCCCTTAGGTATTTATCCAAAATATCTTTTTTTTGCCTACT
>SGYQ01000016.1 GCA_004214155.1 Burkholderiaceae bacterium | reverse complement strand
GCCTTCCTTTGCCATTGTTCTACATTTAAAAACTGTAAATAAAATGCCCTACAAATCACAACAAAAAAAGCAAATATAAATACTGCCAAAGTGATTTTTGAACGCCATGCCGTTGCCCGTCGAATTTCTAGCGTCGAGTAACCTATTTTATTCGAGGGTTGTATTGACTTTACCCTCATTTACTTGTTTCTATTTTCAATGTGATAGTGTTTTTTAAATTAACTGGAACCATGTTTAAATCATTTTGCGCAATCGACTCGATTCTTGCCTTATCCCTAAGTTTGCTTAACAATTTTTTGTAATCAGTAATTTCTCCTTGAAGCCTATGTTGATATTGAATTTGCCTTTGAGATTCTTCATAGAGCACCCTATATGCATGCCGTGAATCTATTAACGAGATTGATGATGCAGCAATTAAAAAAATAAGAACAACATCTTTTATTCCTAAATCCATCCGTTACTCCTGTTCAGCACAAATTATTTCTCCCACTCTCAGTAAAGCACTCCTCGAACGAGGATTTTCTTGAATATTATCTCTAGAAGGTTTTATTTTTTTTATTTCTTTAATCGTGCAATTCGCAAACTTAATCGTATCCTGATCAGAAAAAAAACCTAATCGTTTTGGATGAGTACTATAGTTATTGCTCTGTACTTTTCGAGGCCGCATAGAAAACTTGACTAGCCTATGTTCCAAGGAATGAAAGCTGATTACAGAAAGGCGGCCATTATGGCTCACAATCATTGGAATTTGCTCTAAAAGGTCTTCTAACTCCTCTAATTCATTATTAATGAAAATCCTAAGTGCCTGAAATGTTTTCGTGGCAGGGTGGGTTTTATAATAATGTCTCTTTCGTTTCCCTTCTATTACACTAACCACAAGATCAGCTAGGTCTGAAGTTGTTTCGGGAAATTGTTTTCTCGCACTACAATCCTTACTATCCCTTCGCAGAATTAACTCTGCGGCTATAAAAGAGGAGAGTTTCTCGTCTCCGAAATCTTTTAAAACCTTTTCAATTTGTAGTAAAGTGGCTCCCATCAACCATTCGTAAACTGTCTGACCTGAGGAGGTATTCATTCTCATATCCAACGGGCCTGTCTTTTGAAATGAAAAGCCTCTATCGGCAGAGTCAATTTGTGGGCTAGAAACACCAAGGTCCAGCAAAACACCATTTACTTTTTCTATTTTCAGGCTTTTTAACAGGTTACCTAATTCTGAAAAACTTCCATGATAAAGAGATAGTCGTTTGTCGTTCAAAGCCTTGGCATACTCAATAGCCTCAGGATCTTTATCTATCGCAATTAACTTTCCATCAAACCCTAAACGAGATAATATTTTCGCACTGTGGCCGCCTCGTCCAAAAGTTGCATCAACATAAGTCCCCCCGGAAAAAATATTCAACCCATCAACCGCTTCTTCCAGAAAAACTGGTTGATGTAAATATTTGTCTGGCAAATTTGAGGATGTTTTATTCATTTTTTGCCCTGACAATTTCCTTGTGGTGCCGTAATCTCTTTGCATCCCATATCTCTAGATTCTCTCCTACTCCTAGCATAACGATCTCTTTGTTGATATTAGCCCCTGATCTAAGCATGGGAGTAATAAGGACTCTCCCAAATTTATCTAATTCGGGTGTATCGCTCAAACCTATCCAAAATCTTTTCTCTATTTCCGTACCAGACTTTAAAAGAATTCTTGTTCTTTCTGTCCAAATATTGTGAGGCATCATTACTAGGCATCCAAAATTACTTTCAACAATCGCCAAATAAGTCAGTCCATTAGGGACGAGAAGAGTCCTGTATTTTACCGGAACGGTAATTCGGCCTTTAGAATCTAAGCTGAGTGAGGAGATTCCGTAGAACATTTTTTTAACGATGAAGTAATTAGTTAAGTCAAAATAAAAAATATATGAAATTAAAGCTATTTTTTCCACAAAAATGCACAAAAATGCACTTATCCCCACTTTAGAAGAAAGGTAAAAAATGGTCAAGTGATTATGTAAAATTGAGGATAATTAACTAGTTAAAGCCAGAATTTTTCGATATAGTACGTGTCTTACCATAAAAAAATATTAGGTTGATTTCTTAACCTGCATAGTAGAGGAAATTTGTTAAAGTGGCTGATCTGAATATATACAATATCATTATATTTTTCATTATCTTGTCTTTTTTATTTCAAGTAATTCTAGACAAAATTCAGAGTAACTATCTGATTAATAACCTAAATTTTATCCCAGAAAGATTTAGAAATAGTATTTCCATAGTTGACCATAAGAAATCGATAGAGTATGCCAGAGACAAACTTGACCATCGTATTAAGCGAAACATTTTGGAAATCGTGTTTTTAGGGGCTTTGACATTCGGAGGATTTTTGGATGACATTATACAGTACGGACACCTGTTGAGCCTAAGCCTGGAAATCAACGCTGTTTTGGCGGGCTCACTACTTGTTTTCTTTTTTTACTGCATTGTATTTTTAGTTGACGTGCCATTCAGCTTGTATAAGCAGTTTGTAATCGAGGAACGCCATGGATTCAACAAAATGACTTTTCGGTTGTGGATTACTGACCTCGCGAAAAATGCGGCTTTGTCTGGTATTATAATGTTTCCTATTTTATATCTTGTCCTTTTCCTAATAACAAACCGAATGGAAATAGGGGTGCTTTGGTGGATCCTGCTGTGGGCATTAGTTGTTCTTTTGTCTATGTCCTTTATGATTATCTTCCCATTAATTATCGCTCCCATATTCAACAAATTTTCGCCAATAGAAAATGGACTACTAAAAGAAAGATTAGAAAAGTTGCTCACTCGATGTAAATTTAAGTCGAAAGGCCTTTTTACTATGGATGGAAGTAAACGCAGCTCCCATGGGAATGCTTATTTTGCCGGAATCGGAGGGGCTAAAAGAATAGTCTTGTTCGACACACTTATAGAAAAATTAAACGAAAAAGAAATAGAAGCGGTATTAGCTCATGAGGTAGGGCATTATAAGTGTGGACATATACCTTCTCGCTTATTAATAAGTGCGCTTACGTCTTTTGGTTTTTTCTTCTTTATAGGTTTATTTATCGATGAACAGTTATTCTTTCTAAGTTTCGGAATATCAATCGAAACAATGAACCTCATAGAAAACTCAGGTATTTTGTCAGCCTCATTCTTTATTGTGTTTTTTTATATCTTGCCTAACGCACTATTTCCTTTACGTCCCCTTACCGCTATTTTGTCGAGAAAGCATGAGTTTGAAGCCGATAGCTACGCTGCCGAGAATGCAGAGGCAAGCCAACTAATTTCTGCCTTAATAAAACTCTATAAAGAAAATTCTGCCCCCGTTATCACTAATAAGTGGTTTTCTTTATTTTACGACAGCCATCCAAATGCTCTAGCTAGAATTGATGCGCTTGAATAATAGAGTGCGAAGCAAGTCTATAGGCCGGATTCTGTCCAAATCTTTCTCAGATTCTGTGCGATCATCCATCTTGGCTTACCATTACTGATAAGCTCTAGCCACCTACCCGCATGCTCAGCCGAACAGACCTTTCAGTAATTAACCGTGCACATGCCTACTTGGTGTTGCTCCAGGTGGAGGTTACCCGTTTCACATCTGTATTTGCAAGCAAATACTTCCTCGTCTCTGTGGCCCTATTCATCGCCTTCAGACATCTATGATGACCTATTGCGTACGGCCGTTAGCCGTCACCCTTGTTCTAGGAGTCCGGACCTTCCTCTACATAGAAATGCAGCGATCGCCCAACTTGCTCCGCGTCTATATAATACTCAAAAGTCGATTGAAATATCGGAAAAATATTAATTCAGGAGGTAAAAATTAAAAGATTTCTTCCCAAAAAGGAGACCATTTTACAAAATAGGTTTGTAAAATGGATTGGACCTGCTCTGAAAAACCCTCAATTGTGGCGTTTTAGTAGGCGAGGCGTGGCCCTAGGTGTTGCAATCGGTATTTTCTTTGGATTTCTAATGCCGTTAGCTCAAATTCCTGCGTCGGCTATTGCTGCCACCATTTTCAGAGCAAATGTACCTACCGCAATTGGAAGTACGCTCGTTACAAACCCAGTGACTTTTGCTCCGATATACGTTATTGCTTATAAAGTTGGGCTAGTTTTGCTCGGAAAGACTCCAAATAAAGACTCTCTTGAAAAGGTTTCCCAAGGAATTACTCCCACTGATCAGACTAACACTCCCAAAGCAAAAAATAATACAAGCCTGTTCAACAACTTCCTGAACGTGAGCAAACCCCTGGTAGTTGGGTTAGCGATCTTTGCTCTAGTAGGGGGATTCGTAACTTATATTGTTATCTTATGGTCCTGGTGGGTCTGGATAAAAATCAAGAGAAAACGCAGAACGAGTAGACGACAAATTAGTTAACTACCTGCCAGTCAAGTGCCTCTCCATGAACAAAAGGAACAATTTTTTCTCCTTTCTCGGTCATGAAAAAATCCGTTGGAATGTTGTTCTTTTGCACCAGTTTTAATTTTTCTTTATTTACAGGAAGACCATAAAACTTAGCGCCATTCAAACTTGCAAAGTTTTCGAGATTTTCAAGCTTACCTTCTGCAAAAAATACCTCTGCATATTTTGCTAATGCATATGGAGCAGAAAAACAACCAGCGCAACCGCAGCTAGACTCTTTTTCACCAATTAAATGTGGAGCCGAATCGGTCCCGAGAAAGAATTTCTCATTTCTGTCTGCGGTAACAGCATGAACCAAAGAACTCCGATCCATCTCCCTTTTTAATAACGGAGCACAATATTTATGGGGGCGTAACTTTCCGGCTAAAAGGTTGTTTCGGTTATAAGCTAAATGATGCGGGGTTACACTTGCGACAACATTTTCATTTTGATCTTTTACAAAATTAACAGCATCCGATGTTGAGATATGTTCAAAAACAACACGTAAGTTTGGGAATCTTCTTGTCATAGGATCAAAACTCTCTTCGATAAATCTTGCTTCCCTGTCAAAAACATCTACTTCTGGATTAATACTTTCTCCATGGACACACAATACAATATCTAGTTTTTCCATTTGCTCAAATACTCTGTAATAAGACTCAAACTCGGAGACACCAAAAGTTGAATTGGTAGTAGCCCCTGCTGGATAAAATTTTACCGCTAAAACGTCAGGAGACTCGGAAACCCGTTTTAATTCTTGAGATGATATTTCTGAATTGAGGTAGATTGTCATATAAGGTTTAAAACTCGAATAGGCATCAATATTATTTACCCTGATTTTCTCCAAGACTGCCCTATTGGCAACACAAATCCGGTTTTTGTATGCCTCTGCCATCTTTACTGTGGTGATAGGCGGAGATAAGTTTGGCATCACTAAAGCTCTTCGAAAATGGTTAGATGACGAAAAAATAACAGCCTTTAGTAAATCGCCGTCCCGTAAATGAAGATGCCAATCGTCCGGTTTAATAATCGTTATTGACTTCATTAATTTATATTATTAATATTCCTCGAAAATCATTCACATTAGTCAATGTAGGACCTGTAGTAATTACATTTTTTAATGGTTCAAAAACTCCGAGTGCATCATTATTCTCTAAACATTTTTTGGGATTAATTCCCATACTGATACTGTCTTGAATAGAAGTGGGAGTGAAATATACGCCTGCATGGGGACTCACCCCATCAATACCATCTGTGTCACCAGCCACCCCATAAATATTAATACTACTTTCTGTCAAGGATGAGATTTTTAAAGCAGCGCTTAAAAGGAATTCGGCACATCTACCCCCTCTACCGTCTCCCAAGACAGTCACAGTGCATTCGCCTCCCGACAATATAAGCAACGGTTTTTTAATATCCGTAGTATCAGACGAAGCGACTGAGAACGCCCACCCACCAATAACTTCTCCCACATCTTTTGCTTCGCCAGTTATAGCATCACCCATGGAAATACAACTAATTCCATGGGTTTCAGCGTATTTCTTTACGGCATTCAGGCTAATCATGGCAGTAGCGATTACAGCCTCACTAACATGTCGAAGCCTAGTATCACCAGGTTTTGGATTATCTTCAATTTCTCGACGTTTCCCTCTATCAAGATACTCTCCTATCTTAGGAGGTACATTTACTTGCCATCGACTCAAGACATCTATTGCATCCTGAAACGTACTTGGATCAGCAGAACATGGTCCCGATGCAATATCACTAGGGTTGTCGCCGACTACATCTGAGATTATTAATGCGCAGACAGGAGCCTTACTTTGCAACGCTAGTTTACCTCCTTGAATCTTTGAGATGTGCTTTCTTACTATGTTTATATCTGTTATGGGAGCACCACATCGAAGTAGCTCTTTTGTTACTAGCTTTATATCATCATTTACTAAACCGTCAGCAGGAAGACTGAGCAAACTTGACCCACCACCCGAAATTAAACACAACAGTAAATCGTCCTCACCCAAAGCACTAACACTCTCATAAATCTCTCTCGCAGCATCTTCTCCAGCATTATCTGGAACAGGATGACCTGCTTCTATGCATTTAATGTTTTTCAACGGAAGGCCGTGCGCATAACGTGTTATAACAATCCCAGATAAGTTAACTCCTGAGGCCCATTCGATCTCAACGGCTTTTGCCATACTGGCCGCTGCCTTACCTGCCCCAACAACAAGTACACGGCCCTTAGGGGGTGAAGGCAAAAAGCTTCGCAGAGATTTTATCGGATTAGCCGATTCAATAGCTATATTAAAACAATTCAATAAAAAATCTCTAGGGTCTTTTTTGATATTCATGGTTTTGACTAAGTTTTAAATAGGCATTATACCAATACTTAGGGTTTCTCTTCACTTTGGATTCTCCAAAGTTCAGTATATTTCCCTCCAGTTTTAAGTAAACCCTCATGTGTACCTTTTTGAATGATAACCCCTTTGTCGAGAACCAGAATCTCATGCGCAGAAATAATAGTTGAAAGGCGATGAGCAATAATTAAACATGTCCTTTCAGCAGAGATAGTCAGGATGGCCTCTTGTATAGCTTTTTCAGTTTTCGAATCCAGGGCAGATGTGGCTTCATCAAATATCATAATTTTAGGCTGTTTCAATAAAGCTCTGGCAATCGCGACTCTCTGTTTTTCCCCACCGGATAGTTTCAAACCCCTCTCTCCCACAACCGTCTGGATTCCTAAAGGCAAAGACGAAATAAAATTATCCAAGTTGGCTAATTGGATTACCTTTCTTAGTTCATCTTCCGTTACGTTGATATAACCGTATTTTAGATTGTATTCGAGGGATTCATTAAATAAGACCGGATCCTGTGGAACAACCGCTATATTCGATCTTAATTCACTTTGACTCAGATCCCGGATATCGATTCCTCCGTATGTGATTCGTCCAGAAGTAACATCATAAAATCTATAAAGCAACTTAGAAATAGTACTTTTCCCACCACCCGAGTAACCTACAATGGCGGTTGTTTTTCCTGGCTGAAGAGTAAAATTAAGATCTTTCAAAATTAAACGATCACCATAAGAAAATGAAACATTTTCAAAATTAAGCGTAGCTACATCTGGAATTTTTTTAAAGTTAACTTTATCTTTTATATCTGGCTCTTCATTAATAAGACCAAACATTTTTTCTATATCAACAAGAGATTGCTTTAGCTCTCGGTACAGCACCCCTAAAAAATTTAACGGCAAAAAAAGCTGAATCAAAAAAGCGTTTATAAGAACTAGGTCTCCTATTGTCATAAATCCTTTTGTAAATTGAGAATATGCTAATAACAGAATCAAAACGGCTGAAAAACTAATAATTAGCGCCTGTCCTAAATTTAAAACAGAAAGAGAACCTTGACTTTTTTCTGCTGCTTTTTGCCAGATTAGCAATTTATTTTTATAGCGCTTCTCTTCAAATTCTTCATTATTAAAATATTTCACGGTCTCATAATTCATCAAAGAATCTACTACAGTTGCATTAGCCGATGCATCAGACTCATTCATGTTTCTCCTAAGCATTATTCTCCAGTTCGTAACATAAATTGTGAAAATTGCGTAAAGGAAAATTGTTGAAAGAATGATAATTGCAAAAAACGGATCATAATTTATGGCAAGCCAACTTGAAACAAAGACTACTTCAATGAATGTCGGCAAAACACTATATAAAGTAAAGTTTACAATAGTACTAATGCCTCTTATTCCTCTTTCTAACTCTCTTGTTAAAGAGCCAGTTTTTTTAGATAAATGAAAACTTAAAGACAACTGATGTAAGTTTTGGAATACTTTCAGCGCTATTTCACTGACAGCATTATAGGTCACTTTTACAAAAACAAACTCTCTAAGCTCAGCAAATCCAGTAGACAAAAATCTCAGAACTCCATAAGAAACAATCAGGAAAGTTGGATAATAAATTAATTTATCTTCAGGGTAAAAGAGTCCTTCAAGCAATCTGGTTGCGCTTTCACTATCAGAGACGTGATCAACTAAATATTTAAAGATTATAGGCACTGAAACTAAAGTTGCCTTTGCACCAATTAACGCAAACAATGCCAAAATCATTCTTCCTTTGAATTTGAGGAAAAATGGAAGAAAATCCCGAATTACATTGGAAAAATTTTTTGACTCCATAGATATCAACTCAAAGCGATCCATCCCTCTAGGGGATCTAAATTTTTTGGGAATCCAAAATTTCTCAGTTGGAGAACTTCTGCGGCCTGGAGTGCACATATAGCCGCATCAAGATAATCACCTTTGTAATCCATAATCATCTGGTTTTGTAATGCAAGGCTACTTTTTAGTTTTGTTGATAATCCAGCCTTACCATATCTTAGATGTTTGATAATATTTTTTCGCATCATGACTCGTACTAATGAGTCTTTATTTTTGTTATCGTTTTTATAAGGTTTTGTGCTGGCAACTCTTACAGTCAGACCTGGATAAACCTCGAATGCGAGTCTATTGTGATAATCACAGCCTCCCATCATAAATCTACTTATATCTTTTTGTTCTTGCATTGGATTAAAATTTTTTTGATGTGCTGGAAAGATCAACCCTGCTTTTCTTATTCGTTCAATCCCTGCATGCATCATCCATGCAACGGGAGGATTTACCCATCTCATAGCTGGACTTGATTTGGATGCTTTATCGGTGCTCCTGTATGCAAATTTTTCTCCATAATTTTTTGTACTACACCAATTAATAAAAAATTTCTTAATGACTTCTTTATCTAAGGAGCAATAAAATTTTGTGAAAATGTCCCAACGGGAAGGCCAATTAAAATACTCAATAAGATCACGAGGCATACTAAATGGCAAGTCGAAACCACAAACCCAAGGACCTCTTTGGGACAAGAACTCCTCGAATAGTTCCAAAGACTCTATTGAATGAAAATTGGATAAAGAAAGTTCATTATGCGAGCACGACTCCGAAACAGAACCACGGAGCCAGCATTCCGCTACCGCTATAGGCTTTTTCTTAGATGGAGCTGAGCTGAAGTCTATTCCGTAAACTTTCATTTGTAAACTAAATTAATTTTTTTAAAGACGATAACCTATCTATATCATTTAGATTCTTATCAAAACGAATTCTTTTCATCCTGGGAAATCTTACCGCAATTCCAGATTTATGCCTTTTAGATTCTGATATAGAGTCAAAAAGTAGCTCTACTATGATTTCTGGTCGAACCTTTTTTACAGGACCATAACTTTCTTCTGTAATCTTTTTGATTTTGCTATCGATCACTTTCATATCCGCATTAGACAGCCCTGAATATGCCTTAGCAAAAGGCACTAATTCTTCGGTCTCCTTTTCATCATTAAATATTGCGAATGTGTAATCCGAAAAAATACCGCTTCGAATCCCGTGACCCTTTTGTGCGTAAATTATAACCGCATCTGCACTAAGAGGATTCATTTTCCATTTAAAACTATCGTAGCCAGTGTTGCTCTTCGTTCTTCCAACACTATATTGGCCATTCATCCGTTTTAACATCACTCCTTCTGAGTTATTTTGCCGAGCACTTATCCGTTGTTGATCAACTTCTATGGGAGACAGATTGACAAAAATCGGCGAAAGCATAAACTCTTGTTCCGTCAAGTGCTCTTTAAACAATTTCTGTAAAATTGTTTTTCTATTCTTCAGAGTATTAGATCTCAAGTCTTGACCTTTCAGACTTAAAACATCATATGCCATGAATATCGCCTTATCGAAACCATTATCATTCTTTGACTCTAGTTTAGGTTTTTTTTTACTCAAAATTTTTTGAATTGAAGAAAAGTTTTTAGGTTTATTCTTATTAAAATCCCAAACAAGTAATTCTCCGTCTAAGACAACATCTTCGTTTATACATTTATCCGTCGCCTCAATTAGCCCAGGAAATTTTTCTGAGACAAACTCTTCTCCTCTTGTCCAAAGTTGTATATCTTTTTTTTGTGTCTCTGTGTTAATTTTTACTAGTAATTGCGTTCGTATACCATCCCATTTCCATTCAATGATCCAATTCTCTGGTCTGTATGAACGAAAGAATTCATCTTTCATTTTGTCCGAAAGATTCTGCGAGAGATAGAACGGAAAAGGAATAGCAGCAGTCATATCCAGTGTGACAGTCCTTTGTTCGGACGGTAACAGTTCTGAAAACAAGTACTTAACAGCTTCGATATTCGCATAATTCTGCTTAAAAAATACTATCAGCCTGGAGGCGATTAGCTCTTTATTAACCCCACAAATCTCCGAAATTACCTGCGTAACCTGCAGCCTTGAAACACCAAGCCTAAAACCACCAGTGAACATTTTGCAAACGGTAAAAATATAATAGAAACTTTTGTCTTCAAAATCCTTAGTAAAAAAATTTAATTTTTTGTCATCATCTGCATTTTTTATTTCCATAAAGCTTTGTATCTTTTGATGTAATGAGGTAGATAAATCGTCGTTGATTTCTTTTTTGTCACATGCCAGGTGAGCTATCGTCTCCGCTAAATCTCCTACAAAGTCGTAACATTCATCAAATAACCATTGAGGCATATTCGTTTTTTTTATGGTGCATAATTTCAATAATTTTGAAGGGAAAATTCGGTTAA
The DNA here is from genome assembly GCA_004214155.1 of Burkholderiaceae bacterium. Lineage (GTDB taxonomy): Bacteria > Pseudomonadota > Gammaproteobacteria > Burkholderiales > Burkholderiaceae_A > UBA7377. The sequence goes on along the minus strand of SGYQ01000016.1, from coordinate 23,632 downwards.
GCTTTTCTCCTGAGAGGAAATATACCGCCCAGAAAAGTGAAAGCCATTGATCTTGACTTTTATTGAGGTTATTTGTCATATTCTCGTTTTCTAACAGAAGGGCATTTTGGAAATACTCCTTGACACAATTTTTTTTTTCAAGATTACCTAACGCCTGATCAAGGCGTCGTATTAGTTTTACGAATTGAATCATTTTAGTTACTATTTGCGAAGGTTAGATCACTTGTGCCAACCCCACTTTCTTCAATATACTTGCGAAAAACATTTGATTTTCCGTGCACAGTGACAACATTTTTTGCTTCGGTTAGCTCAACTAATCTATTTAGTTCAGTCCAATCTGCATGATCTGATAGAACAAATCCTTTGCAGCCTGTTTCTCTTCGTCTGTTACCTCTAACTGCCATCCAACCAGAAACTACCGCTTCAATACAAGGCTTACACTTATCAACCATTTTTGTTCCCTTTACACTCGGCGGTAATAAAATGAGGGCAGAGCCTTCAACTTCCTTATGTAGAGAAAAAGTAGAATGGTCTGGAAAATCGATTCCGTGATGTTTATAGATATTATTGATAGCCGAGATACTTGGATGTACCTTTATGTTCCCAGGAAATGCAGATGTTCCGAAGTACTTTTTCATGCCATGTAAGATTCTTTGAGACTTTCCGAGGGAATAACAATATAAAACTAAGTTCATTTTTGTTTGTTTACAATTCTCCCATATATCGAAAATTTCTTTAAACACCTCTAATTCATCTCTCCAACGAAATATGGGTAACCCAAATGTAGATTCCATAACCAATACATCGGTTTTTATCGGCTCAAAAGCATCGCAGGAAGAATCTTCAGCCAATCTGAAATCCCCAGTATATAACCACCTACGACCCTTCGTTTCTAGAAGTATTTGTGCAGCCCCAAGAACATGGCTGGCAGGATACATTGTGAGGTTGATATCACCGATCCTTAAACTTTCCTGAAAATTTAATGATTGAATACTCTCAAATTTTACTCGGTGACGAATAATCTTTTCTGACCTATTCGAACAAAGAATTTTTTTATGTCCGTTTCTAGCATGATCTGCATGGCCGTGGGAAATGACTGCATTTTCTACAGGCAATATAGGGTCTATATAAAATCCGCCTAATGGGCAGTACATCCCTTCTCTGCGTAATATAATCAATTCGTCATTTCTCATTTAGAACTAGATGAGTGTTTAACTAAATCTCGTATTGCCTCTTTGTTGGTCCAGGAAAAACATCGTTCGATAGCCTCGGCCGAATTTAACCAGCAATACGATGAATGCTCCCTAGGAGACAATTTTATTTGTAAATCTTTCGGGATGAGTATAGAAAAAAAATACTCTCGATTAAATTTAACATCCTCTGGATACCGATGCGCCCAGTGTCGAAAAATTTTAAAATGTCTTGCAATATTCCAGTCTTTTAATTCAAATCTGTCAGCATCAATTCCCGTTTCTTCCTTCAGTTCTCTTTTTGCTGCATCGAAGAGTGGTTCTCTATAACTATCAAGACTTCCCGTTACAGATTGCCAATAACCTTTTTTATCTGATCGTTCTAGCAATAAAATATTTTTGTCGACATCATGGATCACTACTAAAACTGAAATGGGAATTTTTTTTTTACCACTAATTTATTTTCTTAAGTGTAAGTCCTATCTCATCGAGCTGTTGCTTACTCGCATAACCAGGAGCCTGAGTTAGCAGGCATTGGCCTCTCTGAGTTTTTGGAAAAGGAATAACATCTCTGATGGAGGGAACATTACAAAGCAGAGCTACAAGTCTATCCAATCCAAAAGCTACCCCACCATGTGGAGGAGCTCCGTAGCTTAATGCATCAAGCAGGAAACCAAACTTATCTCTGGCTTCTTCGTTCGAAATTCCTATTGCTGTAAATATTGCTTTCTGAATGTCCATTTTGTGTATCCGTATGGAACCTCCTCCTACCTCGGAGCCATTAATCACCATATCATAAGCCTGAGAAAGACAGGCACCCGGATCAGAAGTGAGCATACCTTCATGCTCCTTCTTCGGGGCAGTAAAAGGATGGTGCATTGCAGTCCATCTATTTAATTCAGAATCGTATTCAAACATAGGAAAATCAATTACCCACAAAGGCTTCCAACCGGCCTCAAAAAGATTGTTTTCTTTAGCAAAATCACTATGTCCAATTTTTGTAATTAAGGCACCCAAAGAATCATTCACCACTTTTTGACTGCCAGCTCCAAAAAATAAAATATCACCTGTCCTTACTCTTGTTTTTTCAAGAATCTGATTTAAAGCCTTTTCATCAATATTTTTAACTATAGGTGACTGTAAACCATTTCTACCTTGTGAAAGATCATTGATTTTTATCCACGCTAAGCCCTTTGCTCCAAATATTTTTACATATTCGGTCAGATCATCTATTTCTTTTCGAGTTAGTTTTTCTCCTCCAGGTACACGCAATACACTAACCTTCCCACTAGACCTTACAGCATCTGCAAAAATTTTAAATTCAATATTTTTTACGATTTCAGAAATCTCACATAACGAGAGATTAATTCGCAGGTCTGGCTTATCAGTACCAAAATTTTCAACAGCTTCTTTATACGTGAGAACTTTAAAAGGTCTCTCTAGCTCAACATTTGAGACCTTTAAAAAGACTGTTGCAATCATTTCTTCGAATACTGCTCTAATTTCAAGTTCATTAAGAAACGTGGTCTCACAGTCTATTTGAGTAAATTCTGGTTGTCTATCGGCCCTCAGATCTTCGTCACGAAAACATTTTGTTATTTGATAGTAGCGATCAAATCCAGCTATCATCAAAAGTTGTTTAAAAAGTTGTGGAGATTGGGGAAGAGCAAAAAACTCACCTCTATTTATTCTAGAACCAACTAAAAAGTCTCTCGCTCCCTCAGGGGTCGACTTAGTCAGCACCGGTGTTTCAATGTCTATGAAATCTGACCCGTTGAGAAATGTCCTTACTTCTTTAATAAAATTATGACGTAACAAAATATTTTTTTGCATTTGTTCCGTTCTAAGGTCAATCACTCGATTAGCAAGCCGAGTATTCTCATTAATTGATGAGTCGTCAAGAGGAAACGGAGGAGTTTTGGATGTGTTTAAAATTTCAAGTTTTGAACAGACAACCTCCACAAAGCCACTGGCCAAATTAGCATTTTCGCTACCTTGAGGTCTGTTGCGTACTCGCCCGACCACTCTTAAACAATACTCGTTTCTAACCTTTTCTGCCAGGGGGAAAACCTCATGGTCTTCGGGATTGCAAACTATCTGCGCCCTTCCTGATATATCTCTAAGATCAATAAAAATAACGCCACCATGATCTCTGGTTTTTGCTACCCAACCGCAAAGGGAAATCTGCAAATCACATTGCTTTACCGTCAAGTGACCGCAATAGTGACTTCTCATGGAGTTGCTATCTTTTTTCACTTCCATGCGTAGCCTTTACCTTATTTTCTTTCATGGGATTTTTTTTCTCTGCTACAACAGATTTCTTATCCCCGTTGCCCTTGGTGTTAGCAGAATCTTCGCCATGGTTCTTCCCTTTGCCACTACTATCATCACCACTTTTTTTCTCACCTTGCACATTTTGTTTCTTATCCTGACCTTTTCCTTTTTGATCTTTAAAGTCGGTTACGTACCAACCCCCTCCTTTTAACACAAATCCCGCAGCTGTAAGCTGTTTAGAATATGAATCTTTTCCACAAGCCGGGCATTTAGTTAAAGGCGCATCAGACATCTTTTGTAGGACATCAGATTGATGCCCGCAAGCATTACACTTGTAAGAATAAATGGGCATAAGTGTCTCTTATTGATTTATTTAAAATTCTAAAAAGGTATGTCGTCATCCAAATCTTCAAAACCCTTTGCTATTGGGCCGTCGCCAGACTTTGACGTATTTGCTTTACTAGAAGACCCTGACTCATCTCTCGTGATGCTACTTGAAGCTTCACTATTTGCCCCTGCTCTAGACCCAAGCATTTGCATATTGTCTCCAACTATTTCGGTAGTATAACGATCCTGGCCATTTTGATCCTGCCACTTCCTGGTCTGTAATCTTCCTTCAACATAAACCGATTGCCCTTTTTTTAAATACTCTCTAGCAACTTCTGCCAGTCTATTGTAGAGCACTATTTTATGCCACTCTGTTTGTTCTTTTAGCTCACCAGAACCTTTATCTTTATATCTTGAACTAGTTGCAAGGGAAAGATTCGCAATAGCGCGTTCATCGGAGGTATACCGTATCTCAGGGTCCCTGCCCAAATTACCCAAAACTATTACTCTATTTACTGAAGCCATTACGCCGCCTTCTATTTTCCAATTTAACTGTCTTTTTTTAATCTAAGCGAGATAATTATCCAAAAAAACGATAACATCAAACACAAGTAAATGATACCATCAAACCCGTATTTTTCGAAAAGCAAACCTCCGATAGTGCCGCCAAAAAAAATACCCATTGCTTGAAAGGTATTGTAAATAGCTAGAGAAAATCCTCTACTTTCAAGCTCTGATAATATAGATACCCATGAGGGCAATATCGCCTCAAGCAAATTAAAACCCAGAAAATAAAGAACCAAGAATAATAGGAAAATCCCCTTATTTTCTGAAAATTGACCGAATGACCAAATGGATAGAATTAGAAGAAAAATTGAAAAGATAAAAAAGAACCTTTGCCTGCCATCCCTAGTAATTTTCTTTACAGGCCAAATAATCCCTAAAAAAGCGAAACAAAGAACGGGAAGATAAATTTTCCAATGATCTTGAATTTGATAACCAAAATCAAGAAAATACAAGGGAATCACAATAAACAAAGCAGCCTGGATAGTCATCAAAATAAAAATGCTACAAAATAAAATAATTAGCTGAAACGAAAAATTGCTAAGGTTATAGCTTTCCATAATTTTTGTCCGTATGAAACTTTTTGTTTCTTTGATCCCAAGGACTACTAACACTGCAAATATACCCAATAGGCCAACAATAAAAAACAATCCGTTTAATCCCACAAAAGAATATGTTATGGGAGAAATTACGAGAGCTAATATAAAAGCTATACCTATAGAAAGTCCTACAAAAGCCATTGCTTTAGTCCGGACCTTTGGTCGCGTAAGATCAGCTAAAAAAGCAGTAACGACCGATGAAATTGCCCCCATACCCTGTACAAGTCGTGCGACAATTAACTCCGTTGTATTTGTAGATACTGCGGCCAAAAAGCTTCCCAATGAAAATAAAAGCAAGCCTGCGACGATAACCCTCTTGCGACCAAAAAAATCAGATAGTATTCCGAAAGGAATCTGAAGAATAGCTTGGGTTATTCCGTAGGCACCAATAACAAAACCAGCTTTTAAACCCACATTTGAGGGATCATTTTCCTGCAAGTCATAAACTATTACTGGCATTATAAAAAACAGACCCAACATTCTCAGACCGTAAACAAAGCATAAAGCAAAGATAGCTTTTTGTTCGGACTGCAAAAATGTTTCTGTTTCTCTCATGTCTGGTTATATTAATGCATAATTTAAATTTAAAATAAGGTTATGAAAGAAAATCCCTTTATTCATGTTCGCGGCGCAAGAACCCATAATTTAAAGAAAATTGACGTCGATATTAAACGCAATGCATTGGTGGTGATAACCGGTGTATCTGGCTCTGGTAAATCTTCACTAGCTTTCGATACAATTTATGCTGAGAGCCAAAGAAGATATGTAGAATCCCTTGCTATAACTGCTAGAAAATTTATTTCTTTGCCTCCTAGGCCTGATGTAGACCTCATAGAAGGATTATCTCCGTCTATTGCGCTAGAGCAAAAAAATCTTATTCAAAACCCAAGATCAACTGTCGGAACATTGACGGACATCTTCGATTACCTTCGGGTGTTATTTGCAACCCGGGGAACTTCACACTGCCCAGTTCATGGCACACCTCTTTCTCTAAAATCTATTTCGGAAATTTGTCACTTCATTCACCGTGAATTTGCTGGTCAGCTGGTTGGAATTTTCTCGAAAATTAAATTAAAGAATTTCGAACAGAAAACTATCCAACAAAAATTTGACGAATTGAAATCGCTAGGATATGCAAAGGTCCGAATCCATAGAACGGACGCTGACCTAAGAATACATGATTTGGACTTAGCCCTCGAACAACCGGTCTCAAAAGTTTCCGGAATAGATCTGGTTGTAGACCGAGTAAGAGTATGTTCTGACAACTCTACTAGAATACAAGAATCTTTAGAACTAGCTATGACTGTAGAGAGTGAAATAGCGAAGGTAGGTAATTTAGAGAAACAAGGAGAAGGCTATATATTTGCCAAAAGCCCTATTTGTACTAAATGCGAATTTAAAGCAGAGGAAATTAACACTAGTCATTTCTCGTTTAATAAACCTCAAGGAGCCTGTAATTCCTGCGGTGGTATCGGAACTGTGTATGACTTTGACCTCAAAAAAATTATCAAATTTCCTGAGGCATCAATTGAGGGAGGGGCAATTCCAGGGTGGGATAAAAGAAATAAGTTCAACTATGCAATCATGGAAGGGTTAGCAAAGAGGTATAACTTTTCAACTACGGAAAAGTTTGAAAGCTTACCAGGACCAATAAAAGAAATTATTCTCTATGGCGAAAATAACGCCATGAGTTCTTTTCCTGGCATAGTACGTCATCTTGCCAACCTTTGGGAAAAATCACATGATAAGACGCTAAGGGATAGTTTGAGTGAATATAAAAGTGATTTGATTTGCCCAAGTTGCAATGGTTGTCGGTTGAATAAATTAGCTCGCTCTGTGACTATTGAAATTGGCGACAAAGTTGTCACTATGGAAGATATTCTAAATCTTTCTCTTAAAGACTTATTTAAAATTCTATTGGATGGGAATATTTGTTCACAAGAGAATAATGAGGACCAAATTATATATGAAATAAAAAATAGGATTGAGCTGCTCATTGAGCTAGGGTTGCAGTACTTAACATTAAAGAGATCCTCCGGGTCGTTATCTGGAGGAGAAGTGCAGCGTATAAGGTTGGCGTCACAAATCGGGGCAAAACTATCTGGGATAACCTACGTTTTGGACGAACCATCCAAAGGGCTTCACGCCAGAGATAACAAAAAACTAATAAATGCACTAATAAAACTAAAACAACTGGGTAACAGCGTTATTGTGGTTGAACATGATAGGGATATGATGTTAGCTGCAGATCAAATTGTTGACCTAGGACCTGGAGCCGGCAGCAATGGAGGAAAAGTGCTCTTCTCCGGTAACGTAAAGGATATCTCGAGAATCTGTCACTCGGAAACAGCATCTTTTCTAAATTGTCTAAATGTGAAAAAAAAGAATAAAAAAATTAAAAAAATTAAAGGTTGGTTAAGAATTGAAGGAGCAAACGAGAATAATTTAAAGAATCTTTGCGTCGACTTTCCTATAAACACGTTAACTTGTATTACAGGGGTCTCAGGTTCCGGTAAATCTACTTTGATAAATTATTGTTTAAAAAACGACTTTATGCATAACCAGATAATATCTTTGGATTCTAATAAAAAGCAAATTAAATATCCGAACAAAAGCATAGAAAAATTGATTACGATTGATCAGAAGGCTATTGGCAAATCACCGAAAAGTAATCCTGCGACATATACAGGGATATACTCACTCATTAGGGATTTGTTCGCTTCCACACAATTAGCGAAAGAAAAAGGTTATGACTCTGGGCGATTCTCGTTTAATAATGAAAGCGGCAGGTGTCAGAAGTGCAAAGGAGAGGGTGCGCTTCGTATCGACATGTATTTCCTACCAGACGTTTATTCCATATGTGAAGAATGTGCCGGAACTCGATTCAATCAGGAAACAAGACTAATTCACTGGAGAGGGAACAATATATCGGATGTTTTGGATATGACAGTTGATATTGCTGCAGAGTTTTTCTCTTTCAGTAATAAAATTTCGAATATTTTGAACATGCTTAAAAGTGTTGGACTAGGTTACATAAAACTCGGTCAAAGTTCCCTGACATTTTCGGGGGGAGAAGCCCAACGCATTAAGCTCGCACGAGAACTATCACGCGCCAATGATAAACAGACTTTATATCTTTTAGATGAGCCGACTACCGGGCTACACCATTCCGAAATATCCTTATTACTTGATGTGCTGGAGAGATTAGTGGAACGAGGTCACTCTGTAATTGCAATAGAACACAACATAGATTTTATCTCCTCCTGTAACTGGATTATAGACATGGGACCCGAAGGTGGACCCGAAGGTGGCAAAATAATTGGCGAGGGACATCCATTATCAGTTGCTAAAATGAAAACAAATGCAACAGGTCAGTACTTGCGCCCTTACTTGAACTGATATAGTAGATAGGGTAGAAATCAGGGAGTTGAGAGGAATTTATTTATTGCCTCAGCGGCTTTTCTTCCCTCCCTAATTGCCCAAACAACCAAAGATTGGCCTCTTCGAACATCCCCGGCTGCGAACACATTTTTTTTGTTTGTTTTGTAAGAATCAAAACCATTGTCACTAGCCTTAACGTTTCCTCGACTATCCTTTTCCACTTGAAAATCTGCAATAAGGCTTTGAGTTGGCGACACGAATCCCATTGACAACAGTACTAAATCTGCTGGATAAATCTTCTCCGAGCCATCAACTTCAGAATACTGGCCATTTTCCCAGATCAAGCTACAGGTTTTAACTGCCGTGACTTTTCCATTTTCACCCACAAACTCTTTAGTAGCCAAAGCGAACTGCCTTTCGCATCCCTCTTGATGACTAGATGAGGTCCGCAATTTTTGCGGCCAATATGGCCAAGTTAAACCTTTATTCTCTTCCATGGGCGGCTGCGGCATTAACTCAAACTGCGTTACAGATTTTGCTCCCTGTCGGTTAGAAGTCCCAACACAATCAGAACCAGTATCCCCTCCTCCGATGACAACTACGTGTTTATCTTTTGCAGATAGAGAGTGTTCCAATTTGTCACCGGCACAAATCATATTTTGCAAAGGAAGAAAGTCCATAGCAAAGTGGACTCCAGATAATTGTCTACCTGGAACAGGCAGGTCCCTTGGTTGTTCGGCGCCACCTGCTATTAAAACTGCATCAAAATCATTCTCTAGTGCTTCGGGGCTCAAAACTTTACCCGAGAAGTTCTTTGCATCTTTTTCGCTAGTCTTTCCCACCAACACACTTTTTTCAAAAACAACACCTTCCTTTTCCATCTGATCTATTCTACGATCGATATTGTACTTCTCCATTTTGAAATCTGGGATCCCATATCTCAAAAGACCTCCGATTCGATTACTCTTTTCGAAAATTACTACAGAATGGCCAAGTCGAGCTAGTTGTTGACCCGCCGCTAGGCCTGCTGGGCCTGAGCCAACAATTGCAATCCTCTTCCCTGTCCGTGACTTAGGAATTATAGGTTTAACCCAACCTTCACTCCACCCTCGGTCAATAATGGCATGCTCGATAGATTTTATTCCTACTGCTTCACTATTGAAATTTAACGTACAAGCTGCTTCACAAGGAGCTGGACAGATTCTTCCTGTGAACTCAGGAAAATTATTAGTGCTATGTAAAACATCCAAAGCCGTTTGCCAATCTGAATCAATAACTAAACTATTGAAGTCTGGAATGACGTTGTTAACTGGACACCCATTATTACAAAAAGGAGTCCCACAATCCATACATCGGCTCGCCTGAAGACCAGCCTCTTTCTCTGATAGAGTTTTAACGAATTCGTTATAGTGGCTGACTCGCTCTTCCGGATTTTCGGACTTTTGCTCCACTCTCTCTAATTCTAGAAATCCGACAGGATTTGCCATACCTAAACTCCTCTTCTCAATGTTTGGCTAGTCTAGCTCCTCTTTTGAGGTCTCCAGACTCACTTAGTTCAACTAGCGCTCGTTGGTATTCTTTTGGAAAAACTTTTACAAAGTGGTTTAGTTCTGAGCTCCAATTTTTTAGTATTTTTTTTGCCAACTGACTTCCAGTATTTTCAAAGTGTTCTTCTATTAATTTCTTCAAAATTACTTCGTCAGGTTCACCTTTATGCCATAGGTCTTTCCTTAAAGTACTCCCCTGAATATTTTTTGATTCAATCGATACGAGATCCACCATCGACTGGTTACATCTAGCAGCAAACTTTTTATCGGTGTTATAAACGTATGCTACCCCCCCAGACATTCCAGCTGCAAAATTACGGCCCGTCTCTCCTAGAATAACCACCGTACCTCCGGTCATATACTCACAGCCATGATCGCCAACCCCTTCTACAACAGCCTCGGCCCCAGAAAGCCTTACACAAAATCTCTCACCCGCGACACCGGAGAAAAACGCCTTACCAGACGTCGCTCCATATAAGACTGTGTTTCCTACTATGATATTGTCTTTTGCAGGTCCGACAAACTCCGTGGATGGCTTGACAATTATGGTTCCCCCAGATAAACCCTTTCCTGTATAGTCATTAGCCTCTCCAGTGAGGTCCAATGTAACACCATTAATGAGAAAAGCACCGAAAGATTGTCCGCCTGTGCCTTCGCATTTGATATGCAGGGTCTTACCTATATCGGATAAACTTTTCCCAAACTTACGAGCCAAGTGGCCCGAAAGCATTGCCCCAACCGTGCGGTTTATATTCTTAACTGGCTTTTTAATCTCAATATTTGTGGTCTTATCATCCATAGCCGATAACACTTCTAAAATTAGATCATTGTCAAGAGCTTTTGAGAGCGCGTGATCCTGTGCGGTAGTGTGTTTTCTGCTCTCTTGACCTATGTTCTCGGGGACATAAAAGAGCTTTGAAAAATCGAGACCTTTAGCCTTCCATGTAAGAATGGCGTCATTGGTTCGTAATAGATCAGCTCTTCCTATCAATTCATCTAGTGTCTTCGCTCCAAGTTGGGCCATGATTTGCCTTACCTCTTCCGCTACAAAGAAGAAGTAATTTACAACGTGATCTGGAGTGCCTGCATACCTTTTTCTGAGCTCAGGATCCTGCGTTGCGATCCCAACCGGACAGGTATTTAAATGACATTTTCTCATCATAATGCATCCCTCAGCAACAAGAGGAGCAGTTGCAAACCCCATTTCGTCAGCTCCGAGTAATGCAGCAATAACAACATCACGACCAGTTTTCATTTGACCATCGACTTGAACCTTTATGCGACTTCTTAAGCCATTAAGAACAAGGGTTTGTTGAGTCTCTGCCAAACCGATCTCCCATGGAGACCCAGCATGCTTGATGGAAGATAATGGTGATGCACCAGTTCCTCCATCATGGCCAGCAATCACGACATGATCTGCCTTCGCTTTGGCAACACCAGCTGCAACGGTTCCAACTCCAATTTCCGAAACGAGTTTAACGGAAATATCTGCTTCCGGAGAAACGTTTTTAAGATCATGGATAAGCTGGGCCAAATCTTCAATTGAATAAATATCATGATGAGGAGGAGGTGAAATTAAGCCTACTCCGGGAACAGAGTATCGTAAAGACCCAATATATTCAGAAACTTTCCCCCCGGGTAATTGCCCGCCCTCCCCTGGCTTTGCACCTTGGGCCATTTTGATCTGTATTTGATCGGCAGAAGAGAGGTATTCGGTTGTAACCCCAAATCGACCCGAAGCCACCTGTTTGATCTTAGAACGTAAGCTATCATTTTTCTTAAGAGGAAAGTCCGACTTAATGTCCGCATTTTTGAGTCTAAACGAAAGTGTTTCATTATCACGAGAAACTTTCTTGTCATATTCACCACCGAACATATAACGGTCTCTATCTTCACCACCCTCACCAGTATTTGACTTTCCTCCTAACCGGTTCATAGCGACAGCAAGAGTTGTATGAGCCTCAGTTGAAATAGACCCCAATGACATAGCCCCGGTAGAAAATCTTTTTACAATTTCCTGGACGGGTTCAACTTTATCGATTGCAATAGCCTTTGAAGGGTCTACTTTAAAAGAAAATAAACCCCTTAACGTCATGTTCCTCTCGCTCTGGTCATTAATAATCTGAGCATATTGTTTATACGATTCCCACTGATTTCCTCTGACTGCATGTTGAAGATTGGCTATTGCATCTGGGGTCCACATGTGGTTTTCCCCGCCTATCCGCCATTCATACTCTCCACCTGAGGATAGGGCTGAACGAGCATGACTTTCTCGATGTTTAAAAGTGTCATGATGCAGCTTAATCATCTCTTCGGCCAGTTCAAAGATTCCTACTCCCCCTACAGCACTTGACGTGCCCCTAAAATATGTCCGAACAATCTCTTCTGATAGTCCAACTGCTTCAAAAATTTGTGCGCCACAGTAGGACATGTAAGTCGAAATGCCCATTTTTGACATGATCTTCATTAAACCCTTTCCAACCGCCTTAATATAATTTTCTATAGCACGATCTTCATCAATCTGGGACGCAACCAGATCTGAGTTGTGCGAAATGGTTTCCAAAGCTAAGTAAGGATGAATAGCCTCTGCTCCGTAACCTGCTAGAACAGCGAAGTGATGAACTTCTCTTGCTAGGCCTGTTTCAACCACCAATCCGGTTGAAGTACGAAGTCCTTCCTGAACTAAATGCTGGTGAATAGCCGATAGCGCCAATAAGGAGGGAACAGCAACATTTTCTCTCGACACTCCCTTATCACTAATGATTAAAATGTTGTAACCGTCCTTTACCGCATCAGCTGCATCAGCACACAAACTCGACAGTTTTGCCTCGACACCTGCGCTTCCCCATGAGACTGGATAACAAATATTTAAAGTATGGGATTTAAATTTGCCATTAGAGTGAACAATAATATTTTGAATTTTGTTCATGTCTTTGAAATTCAATATCGGCTGTGAAACCTCAATTCTCAAGGGAGGGTTTGTCTGATTGATATCGAGAAGATTTGGCCTTGGTCCGATAAAATTAACTAACGACATTACAATTGCTTCCCTGATCGGGTCGATCGGTGGGTTAGTAACTTGCGCAAATAGTTGTTTAAAATAATTGAATATTGGCTTACTACGAGTTGATAAAACTGCTAACGGCGTATCGTTACCCATCGACCCTATTCCTTCTTGGCCAGTGGAACACATTGGAGCAAACAAATACTTAATGTCCTCCCTTGTGTAACCGAATACCCGTTGCTTTTCGGATGTTGAAATACCGACATCCCTTTCTTGGACGCTCTCGTCAGAAGCCTTTATATCACCTAATTTTAAGGTCAAATTTTCTATCCAATTTCTATAGGGTTTCTGTTTTGAGATGCTCTCTTTTATCTCATCGTCATCGATTAGTCTTTTTTCCTCAAGGTCAATGAGAAACATTTTTCCAGGCTGTAACCTCCATTTTCTAACAACCCTATTTTCACTTACCGGCAAAACCCCTGTTTCGGAAGCCATAATAACTAATCCATCATCTGTAATACAGTAACGCGAAGGCCTTAAGCCATTCCTATCGAGAGTGGCTCCTATTTGTTTTCCGTCAGTGAATACTATTGAGGCTGGACCATCCCATGGTTCCATCATAGGAGCATGATATTCATAAAACGCCCTTCTAGACTCTGGCATCGAATGATTCTGTTCCCATGGCTCCGGAATCATCATCATCACAGCCTGCGCAAGAGAGTATCCCGATGCCACGAGAAGTTCTAAACAATTATCAAAGACAGCGGTATCAGACTGGCCATAATCGCAGACTGGATATAGCTTTTTTAAATCATCACCAAAGTAGGGAGAAGCCATAGACCCTTCTCTTGCCTTCAGCCAGTTAAAGTTCCCCTTAACTGTGTTAATTTCTCCGTTGTGAGCTATTAATCGAAATGGCTGAGCAAGGCTCCATTCAGGAAAAGTATTCGTTGAGAATCTCTGATGAACTAAAGCCAGTGCCGACTTAACATCTTTGTCCGTCAAATCATGAAAATATGCTCCCACCTGATTAGACAGGAGGAGGCCCTTATACAGAACTACCCTGCTTGATAAGGAGCAAAAATAAAATTCTCTTCCATGTTTTAAATCCAACTTGTTGACGTCATTACTTGCGATTTTCCGAATTACCATGAGTTTGCGTTCGAAAGCATCCTGAACGAAAATATCCGAACCCCTGCCGATAAAAACTTGTCTTATAACTGGTTCTTTTTCTTTCACTCTTGGCGACATAGGAATAGTGCCATTAACTGGAACGGTTCTCCATCCTAATAAAACCTGTCCTTCCTCTGTGATTGCTCGTTCAATAGCCCTTTCACAAGCCAATCGCGCACCTTGCTCTTTAGGCAAAAAAACCATACCAATACCATACTCTCCCTCTGCGGGGAGAGTAATCCCATCAATCGAAAGCTTCGCGCGAAAAAACTTATCTGGGATTTGTAACATAATGCCCGCACCGTCTCCCATCAGAGGATCTGCTCCAACTGCTCCACGATGTTCTAGATTTTCAAGAATTTTTAAACCATCAAGGACAATTTGGTGTGTTCTTTCGCCTTTAATGCTAGCTATAAAGCCAACTCCACAGGAATCGTGCTCATTTTGAGGGTCATATAATCCAACAGTTTTTGGTCTCGAAAAATTCATAATCATACTAAACATTCAATTTTTTGGAATCTTACTATAAACTATTTTTGAAAAGGGGTCAGAACAATTAGCCCAAGAACCCGAATGAGTTATATGTGCCTACATTAACAGGGGGTTTTCGCGTCGCTTTTTAACCATGGTAATCCTCTGCCCATGCATCGAATAATTTCTTTAACTACCATTCGCGGCTGCGGTTCAATTAAAAATTCTCTATATTTGAACTGCCTTTCAAACGGAGTATTGCCTATTTCCCAATACGACGGAATCGGTGAAATAAAGTTTCTAAACTTTTCCTTATTAATTATATGATTAGTACCCGAAAATACTCCACAGTAATGTGCACAAGTGGACCAACTCCATTCAATTTCACTGTTGGTTAAACCACTCGTTTTTGATAACTGGTCTAAATATTTTTGTGCGTTTAATTCTAAAAAAGGATTTTTGTCCATCCAATAACATTTATAGCGTCCATCCCAGAGCGTCCCAGTCCTCCCCCAACGTTGGTTGAAATAACGGACATATTCCCTTCCCACTGACTGGACTGTTAACGCAATAGAGTTTTCTTCATGTGGTGTAAATAGCCAATGTGCCTCATGTTGTAACAATTGAAATGCATGTATCACAGCTTTGTACCTTACTCCTCCTTGAAAAACTACCGTAAGGTATGTCTCTCGATCTCTGTCATCAAAAAATATATCAGAACCATTATGCCCTCGCTGTACAACATAATGAACTTTGCCTATAGATACTGTTCGGTTTAGTCTCACATTATTTACCCCCAAAATAAAGGCTCTGGCCACAACTCCTTATCAGGAAAAAACTGCTTGTGCAGCTTAACTGCTGAACCGTCAGTCAGACCAGCTATTTTGTCGGCTACAGATCTCAAATGCTTCATAGGATCTTTATCTTCAGAAGTTTCTTCGTTGAAAAATATAGAAAATAAGTCTTCAATGACTATTTCAGCAGCGTCGGTCAGTGACCTGACTTTTGGATTTTTATATAACCTGCGCATTAAAAAAGACTTCAGTTCTCGGACATTGTCTTTGGTTTTTGGTGAAAACGAAACTATTTGATTAGTACTATTTCTTACATCTGCTAATGAAGTCACTGCCGAAGAAAGAACATTTTTTTTTGTTTGATGAACCAAATCCTCAATTTGAGAACCAATCATTCTTCGAATAATTTCAGAGTTTACTCTCGATTTTTCCATTAATTGAGGGCTTTTCAGTGAAAGTACCTCTTTAGCTGCATATTCAGCTGCCTTTAAGTCCAGAATTTCTTCGATTGTTATCAGCCCTGACCTCAACCCATCATCAAGGTCGTGATGGTTATAAGCAATTTCATCAGCGATATTTGATATTTGAGCCTCTAAACTAGGCTGTCCACCAAAAACGAATCTGTCTGCCACTGCTCCAAATTTAGGCGCTATTTTTTTTGAGCAACGTTTTAATACACCTTCTCTGGTCTCAAAGCATAAATTGAGGCCATCGTATCCAAAGTACTTTTTTTCAAGCTTATCAATTATCCTGAGACTTTGAATGTTGTGTTCAAATCCGTTTGACTTTGAGTTCATTTCTTTCAAACAACGATTTAATGCTGTCTGTCCTGCGTGACCAAAAGGCGTATGCCCCAGGTCATGTGCGAGACAAAGTGCTTCTGTTAGATCTTCGTTCAAAGACAATCTTCTCGAAGAAGCTCGTGCAATCTGAGCAACTTCTATACTGTGTGTTAATCTTGTTCGAAAAAGGTCTCCCTCATGACCAATAAACACCTGTGTTTTATACATTAATTTTCGGAAAGCTCCACTATGAATTATACGATCGCGGTCCCGTTGGAACTCGGACCGCCCATGTGTCTTGTCCCCTTTAAAGAGCCGCCCTCTCGTTTCTGAAGATTTACATGCGTATGGTGCTAGGGTGTCCTCTGTATCAAACATGAGCTAAAAATTCCGAAATCTCCTCGGGAATAAAACCTTTGACGAACGAATTACCAATACCATCCAACAAAATATAATTTATTCGATTATTTTTGTTTTTTTTGTCCTTCTTCATTAAATTTACAAATGTCGAAATATCAAGTTTTGGTGAATCTATAGGCAAATTCATAGACTCCAGAAGATTTTCAATCCTGATAACCTCGTCTTCCTTAAGCAAATCCAATTTCTGTGAAAGCCGAGATGCCAACACCATACCGGATGATACCGCCTCTCCGTGCAACCAATTTCCATAACCAACGCCACTCTCTATCGCATGCCCAAATGTGTGTCCAAAGTTTAATATTGCACGAATCCCTGATTCTCTTTCATCTTGTTCGACAATACTACTTTTAATCTCACAAGATTTTCTTATTGCATACGCTAAATGTTCTAGCGACTTAGACATTATCGACATCGAATTCTCTTCCAACCACTCAAAAAATCTTATGTCTCTTATACATCCGTATTTTATTATTTCTGCAGCACCTGCAGAAAATTCCCTTTCATTCAACGTATTCAAAGTCTTGATATCGATGACAACTGCCTTGGGTTGATAAAAAGAGCCTATCATATTTTTACCTAGAAAATGATTCACCCCTGTTTTGCCCCCAACACTTGAATCAACCTGTGACAACAAAGTAGTTGGCACCTGAATAAAATCAATTCCCCTTTGATAAACGGAAGCCACAAAACCAGCTATATCTCCAATAACCCCACCACCTAACGCGATTATTACAGTTGAACGATCTAAATTTTTCTCAAGCATTTTGGATACGATTAACTCAACGTTACTCAATTTCTTCTCTTGTTCACCTTCAGGAAGATTGATTACCAAATTGTTTGAATTAGTTTTATCTAAAGAACTTGTAACTAAGGATAGATATAAATCGGATACAGTGCTATTTGATATAACCACCACATTTTTACCAGTAATAAATGGACAAACCTTATTCAAGGAACCTAAAAAGTCATAGCCAATTGTTATGGGATAACTTCTTCCGGCCAATCCTAATACTAATTCGTGGATAAATGACGACTTCAAATTACATTCCTTTCTTAAATATATCTCTCTACTTTCAAAACATTAACAATTTTTGATGTCAGGGCGCGCAAGGTTAAATTCTCTCCAGAGACTACAAAATCAGCAAGATTTCTATATATAGGATCACGCTCTTCAAAGAGAACTTTTAACTTTTCTTTAACATCAGTTGAGGCTTGTAAAAGTGGTCTGGAATCATCATGTTGCAGTCGAGCCCATAAAGATTGGGGCTTTACATAAAGATATATTACAAACCCCTTGCTCAAGTATTTCCGGTTCTTTTCTAATGTAGGGGCTCCTCCTCCTGTTGCGATGATCTGCTGATCTCGATTCATAACCATCTCAATTACTTTTTTTTCCCGCAGACGAAATCCTTTTTCTCCTTCAACCTCAAAAATCACGTTTACAGACGTCCCACAATTTTTTTCTACCAGACTATCAGTATCAACAAACTCCCAACCAATTTTTTGAGAGAGTCTTCGTCCAACAGTTGTTTTGCCTGCTCCCATTAATCCAACAAGTATTATGTTTTTCATTTGAAAAGTTCTCGAAACTAGCCTGAATAATCTACACACTATAGAATACACCTATATGCTTAAAATAATTACTGTGTTGTGTTCCGCAATTGGTTTCACCATAATAAGTCTCATTTGTATTATGGGTTTGATAGTTGCTCTAGCTAGCCCAAAACTTCCTCAAGTATCCGAACTTGTAGAGTACACTCCAAAATTACCATTAAGAATCATGACGGCTGATGGAGTTCTGATCGGAGAATTTGGGGAGGAAAAAAGAAAAGTCATCGAGTACAAAAATACTCCTAAAGTGCTAATCGATGCTATTTTGGCTGCGGAAGACGATAAGTTTTTTGAACACCGAGGAATTGATCTCACAGGAATGGCAAGATCTGTAATTAACAATGTTTTGAAGGGAGCCAAGGCACAAGGAGGAAGTACAATAACGATGCAGGTGGCAAGAAATTTCTATCTTTCATCCGAAAAAACGTTCACCAGAAAAATTTACGAGATCTTACTTGCCATGGAGATTGAAAGGAATTTAACTAAGGAACAAATTTTAGAGTTATATCTAAACAAAATTTACCTTGGGAAAAGGGCCTACGGATTTGGCTCAGCGGCTTTCGTTTATTTTGGCAAAAGACTGCAGCAAATTAACATAGCAGAGGCGGCTATGCTAGCAGGACTGCCAAAAGCCCCTTCCAAATTTAATCCTTACTCGAATTATCGAAGGTCGATTATCCGTCAAAGATATGTTCTAAAAAGAATGTATAAGCTTGGTAAGATCACTCTTTCAGAATACCAAAAGAATTACGACCTAAAGTTAATTTTAAAAGAAGGGAAAGAAAAGGGGAATCAAGTAAAATTGAGTGTGCCCGCAAACCATGTTGCAGAAATGGTAAGACAAAAGTTGTTTTCAGAATTTAAAGAGAAAACTTATGAATTAGGTCTGACTGTTTTTACGACTATAAGGTCGAGAGAACAAATAGCAGCTAAAGCTGCTGTTGACAAGGCAGTAACAAATTACACCTACAAAAGTACTTTTGAAGGTCCTGATGGTTTCATAAAAGTGTCAGGAAAAAGCGTACCCTTGAATCAAGAAATCGAAAATTATTTAGAAAAACAAACTAAGATCGGAAGCTTTTACCCAGGAGTTGTGAAAAAAATAAAAAATAGTACCTTGCATATTATTGTTAAAGAAAAAGGTGAAATCAATATTAAAATAGATAAGGAAGTCCGTGGTTACATAAACCAAACATTAACCTCTTCTAAAAAAAGTAAACTTAGAATTGGCTCGATTGTTTGGGTGATTAAGAGGACCGATGGTAAAGATAAATATAAAATAACGAACAAACCAAAAGTAGAAGGTGCAATAGTTGCAATTCAAACCAATAACGGAGCAATAAAAGCCTTGGTAGGAGGATACGATTTCTACTCCAACAAATACAATAGGGCGATCCAGGCGTACCGACAGCCCGGAAGCGCCATAAAGCCATTTATATTTGGCGCCGCACTCGAAAAAGGAATTTCTGCGAGTACCATCGTAAATGATCTACCAGTTAACTTTGATGCTGAGTCAACCGGAGGAGTTTTATGGGAGCCTAGCAATTTTAATGATGTCTACCTTGGGCCGATTTCAATTAAAGAGGCTCTTACGAAATCACAAAACATGGTATCCATAAGGCTTATTAAACGAATAGATCCATCATTTGCACAAGGTTACATACGAAGATTCGGTTTCGAATCTTCCAGGAACCCTCCTTATTATACATTGGCCTTAGGAGCAGGAGCAGTTACGCCGCTACAATTAGGGGTAGGTTATAGCATTATTGCTAATGGAGGGTTCTACATAGAACCCTATTTTATCGACAGGATCGTAGATAGTGAGGGAAGACTAATAAGAAAATACGAACCAATAAAAGCTGGAGATGAAAAACTTCGTGTAATTGATGCCCGACATGCTTTCATTATCAATAATATCTTGTCTGAGGTTATTAAAACGGGGACAGGAAAAAAAGCACGTTCCATAGGTAGGCCAGACCTAGCTGGGAAAACGGGCACCACAAATGATGCATTCGATGCCTGGTTTGCAGGTTATCAACCTACGTTAGCAGCGATAACATGGTTCGGTTTTGACTCTCCAAAAAGTTTAGGGAAAAATCAAACAGGTAGTGCAATAGCTTTACCGATATGGATTGATTTCATGAAGCATGCTTTAAAAAACGTGCCTGTAACTTTCCCCATCGAACCTCGAGGTATCGTTAGAATAAACGATGATTTATTTACTGAGGACACAACTCCCCCCAGCGGAATACTATCAATAGATGTTAAGACTCTCGATGACAAAATCGATCCCACTTAACCTCACGGAATCCCGAAAAAATATATCCTCGAAAGATCCATTTCCCCTAGTGTCTTGCCAACTATTCTTCTCTAGATCGTATGAAAAATGATACGCTCCAAGCTCAGAAGCCATCCATAATTCATGCATTGGAGGCTGGGAGTTTAGAATTATTTTTTTTAAATTTTCAAACTCTATTTCAAAAACATTGGCTTCGGTATTGATGTCAATGACCAAATCGTGTTTAATATTCCACTGGTCAATGCAATGTTCTAATGCACTAAATGTTTTGCGAATTATTATAAAAAATTGTTTATCGTCCATTAAAATCGCACAAAATCAAAGTGGCAAAAAGTTATAGGGGATCCTCATTATAGTGAAGAAAATTAAGATATTTGTGTTTTTTTTTTCAATCTTGCTGTTAACTCATTCCTGCGGACAAAAAGGGCCTTTGATTATGCCTGAAAAAAAATACCCATCCTCAAACGAAGACTTTAAAGATAATAACGAATAAAATTATGCTCGGTGAAAACTTTTATTATCACGAAGAAGACCTTTTATGCGATGGCATAAAGATTAAAAATATAGTTCAAAAATATTCCACACCCGTTTTTATCTATTCCGAACTACATGTAAAAGAAAACCTAAACCGAATCAACAAAGCTATAAATGGAAAACAGATAACGGTTTGCTATGCAGTAAAAGCAAATCCGGCATTGAGCATTCTCAAACTAGCTGGGACGGAAAACCTTGGTTTTGATGTGGTGTCAGAGGGAGAAATGAGAAGGGTTTTGGCAAGCTCTCCCGGACCAAAAAAAATTGTCTTCTCAGGAGTTGGCAAAACTGACGAGGAAATAAGATTCGCCCTGGAAAATGCAGTTTTTTCTTTAAATGTAGAAAGTCTACCCGAATTACATCGCGTGAATGTGGTTGCTAAGGGTTTAAATATCAAAGCTCCGGTGTCAATTCGAATTAATCCAGATGTTAATCCAGATACTCATCCCTACATTGCAACAGGATTACGTGAAAACAAATTTGGACTGTCAATGGAAGACGGGATGAATGCGTATAAGACAGCGCAATCCTTACCTTTTA
The DNA here is from genome assembly GCA_004214155.1 of Burkholderiaceae bacterium. Lineage (GTDB taxonomy): Bacteria > Pseudomonadota > Gammaproteobacteria > Burkholderiales > Burkholderiaceae_A > UBA7377. The sequence continues at coordinate 2,122 of SGYQ01000016.1, read as the reverse complement.
TAGACATAAAGGGTATTGACTGTCATATCGGTTCACAAATTTTATCCCTTGAACCGTTTGAGCAGGCTACTGAGAAAGTTTTAAGTTTCATAGATCAACTCATGAAAGAAACTGGTGTTATCCTATCCCATATTAATCTTGGTGGAGGATTAGGTATTTCCTATTCGGATAACGAAAACCCCCCTAGTTTGGAAAACTTCTTAATTCGTACATCGAATGTTGTCATTAATTGGTATAGAAAAAAAGGGTTAAACCCACCGCACTTACTTTTTGAGCTAGGTAGATCTATTGTAGGCAACTCCGGAATTTTGGTAGCTAAAGTTTTATACCTAAAAAATACGATGGAAAGTAATGGAAAAAACTTTGCAGTTGTTGATGCAGCAATGAATGATCTTATTAGGCCTACGCTATACAACGCTCATCATGAGGTCGTTCCTGTGACATCTAATGAAAAAACTTGCCCTAATATATGGGAAATTGTTGGTCCAATCTGTGAGTCGGGGGATTGGCTTGCAAAGGATAGAGAATTGAGTCTTTCGGAAGGTGATTTGATTTGTTTTTTCTCTGCGGGAGCGTATTGTAGCTCTATGGCATCAAACTATAACAGTAGACGTAAACCAGCCGAAGTGATTGTGGATTGTGACAGCTCCGTTAGGGAGATTGTTAGACGAGAGAGCTACGACGAACTTTTGAATAGAGAAATTACTTAAAGAAGGGTTAGAAAAACTTCCTCAAATTCATTCCTGTGTAAAGATTTCCTACTAAATTTTCATAACCGTTAAATAGAAGGGTAGGAATTTTACTGGCGAATAAACCGCCCATACCAATCCTACGCTCCTTGGCCTGAGACCATCTAGGGTGAGGAACCGATGGATTGACATTAGAATAAAAGCCATACTCCCTCGGGCTAACTTTGACCCAAGTTGTTTGGGGCTGCTTTTCCAGAAAACTTATCTTGACGATAGATTTGGCGCCTTTAAAACCGTATTTCCATGGAATTACTAATCTAAGTGGGGCCCCATTTTGCTCCAAAAGCTTCTTCCCATAAAAACCAAAAGTCAAAAACGTTAATGAGTTCATAGCCTCATCTATTCGCAATCCTTCGATGTAAGGCCATGGAAGAACCGGCCTTAGAGCACCTACTGCTGGCATCATTCCGGTATCTGCTAGCGTTGTAAAAGAAATAAATTTTGCGGAACCCAACGGCTGAACATGATCAATCAGCTTACTTAAGGAGTAACCGACCCATGGTATTACCATTGACCACCCCTCCACACATCGCATTCTGTATACTCTCTCTTCCAGAGGGGCAAGCGACAATAAGTCCTCCAATCCGAAAACTCTTTTTCTTTTAACTAAGCCATCTATTTCAACGGTCCACGGTGAAACCCGCAACATTGATGGTGCTAGTTTGCTGGGGTCCCCTTTTCCAGTACCAAATTCATAAAAATTATTGTAAGTCGTGACATCTTTGTAACTTGTGAGTTCTTCGAATTGCTTGAATTGCTTTGTCCCGGTGTAATCCAGATTGCCATGGTAGTCAGTATTGTTGTCTCCTGCCGCCCCAAAAACATTAGCGGAAAATGGAACTCCGATTAGACCAAGATGTGCCAAAGATTTAGTGATGAACTTCCGACGTATAAAAGTGGATTCGGGAGTTATCTGACTAGTTAACTTATCTCCAAATAAGAGCTTTTTACTTTCAAATGATCTAATGCTCACTCCAGTCCAGCCAAATATTCAGCTAGCGCGTTAATCTGCCCTTCTGTTAACCGAGATGAAATCTCCATCATTTGATTATTATTTGCACGAGAGCCATTTTTATAAGATTTTAGTGTGCTAGCTGTGTACGTGGCGTGCTGCCCACTAATCCTAGGGAATTGTCCTGGTACTCCCAACCCTCGTGGACCATGGCATGATGAGCAGGACGGTATCCCTCTAATGTCATCTCCAGCTTTATAAACAACTTCCCCTGCCTTTGCAAGTTCAATGTTTGAGGCATAAGACGGCTTAATTTTCTGCTGACTGTAGTAAGCCGAAAGATTATCAATATCATCACTCGATAAACCAGATGCAATACCTAACATCACTGCGTTCTCCCGTTTTGCTTTATTCTCTCCCT
>SGYQ01000015.1 GCA_004214155.1 Burkholderiaceae bacterium | reverse complement strand
CAGCATTCTTTTTTGTCAGTTGCTCATCAGTTAATTTAGAAGAGAGTGAAGATGATCTCTTCTCTGCACCGATCAATAAGTCGCAGAATAGACAAAAAGCAAATGGAGTAGGAAGTGATAGAATAAAAAATTCTGCAGAAATCTTGTCGCAAGATCTCTCGCCAAAAGCTGTATCTGAAATTTCTTTAGGGGAATATGACGGTTTTGAACCTTCCGTGTACTTTGATTATGATCGATTCGATGTTAAGCCTCTATATGTCGAAGTAATAAAGAAAATAGCCCAGATAATGAGAGAAAACCGAACATCTAAGATCTTGCTTGAAGGGCATTCAGATGAGAGGGGCACCAGGGAATATAACGTAGCTTTGGGTCACAAAAGAGCAGAATCTGTTGCGAAGGCACTTGAAGCAGAGGGAATAAACCGCCAACGTATGGAAACAGTAAGTTTCGGTGAAGAGGATCCAGCAGATAATAGTCCAAATGAAAAGGGCTGGGCAAAAAATAGAAGGTGTGACCTAATCTTAAAAAAGGGGGAATACGTTAAGTGAATAAAGCTTACCAGAGGTTAATCAGAACATGTATGGTGCCTATCCTTGTAGTTCTTCAAACCACGGCTTTTGCTTTCATTGAGGATTCTGAGGCAAGAAGAGAAATCCTCAAAATGAGAATGCAAATAAAAGACTTAGAACAGTCGCTTAAGGAGTCTAACAGTATCATTGATGGGTATAAAGGCGGGCAAATAGTATTATTAAATCGAATAGAAGAACTCAGTAAGGAATTAGCTAGGTTCCGTGGGTTTTCGGAAGAATTTACGGAGAAAGCGATCCGTGCAGAAGAACGAATATCAGAATTTGAAGGAAGACTTGTTGAAATCATCGATCGAATAATTCAGCTTGAACCAAAAACTGTCTCACTAATGGGCCAGAAATTACTGGTGAGAGACGAAGAAAAACTCCTGTATGAAAAGGCCACTAAGTCTATTTCCGACGGTAATTTTAAAAAGGGAGTTAGTCTCTTTTCCCAACTTCGAGAAAATTATCCATCGTCTCCACTTGTTGCATTTGCATTACATTCAGAAGGTGTGGGTTATTATGTTTTAAAAAACCATGGTGCGGCCATAAAATCCCTTAAGCTACTAAAAAAAAATTACTCAAAATACCCCAAATTACCTGAAGCAATGTTGACTTTGTCGGCTGCGCTTGTAGAAACAAAAAAAAATAATGAAGCCACAAAAATATTAAAAGAAATCGTTGAAAATACACCATCGACCGATGCAGCCTTAACGGCAAAGGAGAGGTTAAAAGCACTATCGAGAAAATGATCTGTGGATACAACATCGATTGAGCTAACAATACTATTTTGTGGATTTTTATTAGGAGTTGTTTTCGGCTTCGCTTGTCAGCGTTCAAGGTTTTGCTTTTTAGGAATTATATCTGATGTATACGTTTATAGAAATTTAAACAGATTATCCTTATATTTGTTTACTTTAGTAACTGCGGTTATAGGTATCCAGGTTTTAGCGGAGCCTGGTTTTATCAATCCGGCTGATTCCACTTACATGAATATTAGTGACAAAACGATATCTTCCGTGTTTGGAGGTCTTTTATTCGGGATCGGAATGACTTTTTGTTCTGGCTGCACTACCAGTACTCTTATTAAGTTTGGAGAGGGAAACATAAAATCCCTAATTATCCTAACCCTATCCGGAATAGCTGCTATATCAACAATGAGAGGCTCTCTTGGTAGCATCAGAATACATCTTTTTGAGGATAATTTCCTGGCAAGAAAAATCAATAATTTTTTTGAATATAAAATTTCACTTGGTATTTATATAGAATGGCTTTGGCCCATTTTATTGCTAACCTGCCTAGCATTTCTGTTATTAAAACAAGTAAAAAATTTAGAAATTGGAAAAAATGCAATTTGGGGCCTAATTATCGGCGTATGCATAGTTGGGGCTTGGTTTGTATCTGGTAATATTGGTTTTTTGGCTGAACACCCTGATACTCTAGAAAGTAAATATATACTTACTAATTCCGGAAAACCAGAGTCATTTAGTTTTATTGGTCCACTGGCATATTCACTTGAATTCTTTCTATACCAAAGTGATAGTAGTAAATTTATTTCATTTGGAATTATTGTTCTTTTCGGACTATTAATTGGTTCCTATCTATCAGCCCGTTTACAAAAAAGGTTTAAAATAGTATTTTTTACGACCAAAAATGATATTATCTATTGTGTATTCGGCTCCACTTTTATGGGATTTGGGGGGGTAACTGCCTCTGGCTGCACTCTAGGGCATGGGCTTAGCGGCCTTTCACTCGGGTCGCTTGATTCTATTATTGTAGTGAGTTCAATAGCTATTGGCGCTGTTCTAGGCATACGTTATATGGAAAATAAAGTGGCTTAACCCATTGACCTGAGCACTATTTACAGATTAAAGTTAGTGATTGGATGTACGTGGGTCGGTAGCTCAGCTGGTAGAGCAGCGGACTTTTAATCCGTTGGTCGTGGGTTCGAACCCCGCCCGGCCTACCATTCTTCAACCCACCCTTTTGGAAGTATAATTATTAGTTCCTCAACCATTACTTTTGGTTATTCGGATACAGAAGATAGGCTTTGGATACGCTGCCTCAATGATGATGGTTCCGATAAGAAAATGTGGCTTACTCGAAATCTTTGTGAGAAAATTTGCCACAGTTTAGCCTCTAGTCTAGAGAAAACAGTGGTTGGGAATATTAATAGAGAATCAAAGTCAGCTGAGGACACCTGTAAATTGCTTGCAACTGAACACCAAGTTGCAATTAACGAAATTTCAAAAAACAAAGTAGAATCTGTACCTGCTTCTATAAAAACCCAGTTCAGCACTCCAGTCAAATTATGCAGCTCTGTAAAAATCAGTTTTGGCAAAGTGTGGAAATTGCAGTTTTTTTGCGCAGGAGAAGAAAACTCCTTTGAAATTAAGACGGACCGCCAAAGTATCCATCAGATACTATCTGCTATTGTCAAACAGTGTTCGCAGGCTAACTGGAATATTAATAATCTTCCTGCCTGGAGAAGATTAAAACACTCATCTACTTCTTAAACTGATCCTTCCAGGCATCTACAGCTTTTCCCGCACGTTTACCAGCGTCTTTTCTCATGGTACTTGATCCACGATAGGCTTTCTTACGCTCATACTTTTTCTTCTCTACATAAGCTTTACGTTTTTCAAAAACATAAACAGCTGAAATACCAGCTACAGCAAAAGCAACTAAACTCAATAATACGATTATCACCTTTCGTCTTAAGGAATCCATTTAAGTTATGATCACGCTAGCCGATTAACAAGTTAAGTTACTATAACATTTTTCTTGGGAAAAACATTCATGTTCTCCAGCCTACTGGCTACGTTGTTCATTACACCTCTGGAATTCTCCCCTCGACTAATGTGGTGTGCAAAAGAATCGAGTCATACACACATAAGCTATTGTTTCGAGAAAAAGATAGAGTGCAATACTTTTTCTTTTAAAAAACAGGAAGAATTTCGTAATAAAAAGATTTTTGCTTGTCGCCCTGCTAAGGTTTAATAAGAAAACTTCTTACTGTTATTATGAAGGCTATAATTGAACCAATCAGAGGAAATAAGAATTTGTCAGTTTCAAGAAAAATACGGAAAAAGAAATAACCCAGTTGTACGCATAGTATTACATTGATTACTCTCAATCCAACCCCGTTACGGGTAGCAAATAATATCAAGAAAATAATCCATGTAAGAACTGCAAAAAGACCAATATAGTAATCGAGATCATTAATAGATATCTGATTGTAGGAATATCCTCTGTCTACGGAATAAAACACTGCTGCTAAAAGTATAATGTGGACATAACGTTCATATTTCTTTAGTGCAATATAGTTATTTTCACAAATAAACTTCTTAATAGGATCATTATCTGTTGAAATTAAGGGAACGGGTGTAGGTAAAGACCCACCAATGTTGTCACTAATTTCCCGAATATGGGCGTTAATCTTTTCGATCTTCCTTTTAACAATAGTATCGTCATAAATATTTCTCAGTCCATAAATTGACTCTCCCAACTTATGTTTTTTTATTTCTAAAGTATTTGAAGCAAATAATTCTTCCAAAGCGAACGAAACATTATGAAATATGACAGATAATGGCGACTTAATCCTTTCAACATACAAATTATCAACCCAGTAATTTTCATAGTTTTGCTTAGACACTTCTACAATCTCGTTGAAATCCTTTGGATACTTCTTATCGTAAAAATTAAAAAAATTATTCCAGTCCGCGCTAATAGCATCAACAAAAACCTTATGTTGTTTATCCAATCTTGGTAAGATCCAGAGTGGTTTTTGAAGCTTAAAAATAGAACTTGTCGATACACTAAAATCTATGACATATAAGCGAAAACCTTTTCCTGTTTCATTCTTGGATGTAAGATTACGAAGAGCTATGTCATAATGTAAAATTCCCATGTCATAAATAAAGTAAACTGCCTGAATTAAGTCCAGTGATATAACTAATTTATTTTTAAATGATAAAACATTCCTCTGATCATAGAGATTTTCCCCAACAAATTCCATCGTGATTATTTTCTCTTTTGAGGATCCCTCCAATAACACTGGAACAGGAGCACTGCGTTGGTTTAGATAAGTAAGTATTTGTATTTCTCTAAAATACGAATATGAGTTATCAAACCTTTTCTCGAAATTAGGTTTCATTCATTTTTTTCGATGAACACAAGGCATATGGACTTATCGTCTTTACTTCCTCTATCTTCCGATATGTTTAGTAGCGAGTAAACAATATCTTGTAAATTAGTTTGATCAAATTTTTCTAGAATGTTTTTATTCAATAAACGTGTTATATCGCTATTTTTTATAAAATCCCCAACTCCGTCTGACATAAGAAAAACACAGGCCATTTGGTCTCTGTTAAATCTATGATAATGTACTAACTCAAACACATCGGATCCGATGAGCTGCCAAGGATACCCTTTGTAATCTATATCCCTGGGTATGCTGCAAGTTTCTTCCCAGCCCCCATCTAATTTATGCATAAATACCTTGCCATAGCTATCTCCGATACTAACCATCTCGTATGAGTCCTCTAATATGCTCAAACTTAGTAGTGTTGATGCTCCCGGATTTTTTTTTAATGTATAAGTCTCATGTATATCCATAACTATTCTCGATATAGCATGTTCTCTGTCAATAGTTTCCGAGTCCAGAAAACTTGCCTTTTCTGAGAATAAATGGGCTAACTCTGTCGCTAGTTTTCCGCTACTTTTACATGAATTAGCCCCATCACATAAGGTAAAAATATCTGCCACCTTAGCAAAGGCATCGAAACACTCATATTTACGTTTCCCCCAATTAATCGCGGCCGCATATTCGTAGGTCGCTTTCATTAAACTACTGTTGGACGTGGTGTTTTATCTAAACTGGCGTTTCCTTCATGAGAAAATGGCTGTATTTCCAAAACCGGAAATTCGGCGGGATCCACATTTGCGGTTAGCGGCCTAGCATTCTCAGGAGGGACACCTAAATAAAGACGCTCTCCACTGACTTTTATGGAATAATTTCTACCATGCTCTAAAATATCACCTTCTCCGCTCCTACAGGTTAAAGTTGCCTCATCAGGGACAAAGTAGAACATTTTATCTAAAATCGAATAAATAAAAATCTGATGCCTCGACACATACTTTGCCTTGATATATATGGGGGTTATCCCAAAATCAATACATGCATCATCTGGGTTTTTTCCAATAAGAGTTGGTAATGTTACGTTTTCAGACCTATGCCCATCCTTATCGCTGATTAATAACTTCACTACAACTTTATTTTTCATTTCTTTAAGCTCGGAATTACCACTGACATTTACACGACTATCACCTTTCATAAAATTCTTTTTTGGATTGCCCAAATTAGCATGACTTGAAAAAAGAATCTTCCTTCCCTTGATAGAGATCAAATATTTCTCATCTTCTGATCTTTCCTCTAAACTACTAACGTCGACTTTAAAAATTGGAACAAACTCATTATCTATAATAACTTTCGCCCCGCGATCAGAAAAATATTCTTTTTGTAGAAATGATTTACAAAATACTTTACGGAAATCTGGGTTTATATCTTCATGAACCCTAAAGAATTCTTCAAGGGTTCGTGCCACTTCAACATCATTTGGAACAAATGTAAGGGACTGTAACGGGAAATAAGATTCCTCAAGCACACTTTTCATGTATTTACCTTCTACCTTTTTTACAGCATCGGTTATGGCGCTAGTTGAGGAAGCCTTTAACTCCACTAAAAGTGTGTCTGCAAAGTTATCTGTATTATTTGAGGATAATATGTTTTCATAACCTACAAATATCTTTTTGAACCAATCAAACATATCCAACCTCGTTAGCTGTGACTCTGATTATTTCAAAAAACTCTTTCTTTTCTTCTGATTCGTAATTTTTCATTTTGACGATTGAAACCTCTAATAAATATTTATTAAAATCTTCTATTTCATTTATTTGATCATAAAAAATCTCCTTGAACTCTACATTTGAGATCTTACTGTAAATACTTTCAGAAATATTTACCTTCAATGATTCTTTATTTTCAAGTCTTTTTTTTAATTCAATAACAAACGCTAATAAACATGCTTTTGCATTCATGTTTTGATCCGAATATTCGTATAGTGTCAACATCCTAAACTAAAAACGCCGTTCTTCTTAATCAAAAAAAATGTATTTGAGTAATTTCATGTGTATATCAGCCGCTCTATTTGTGACATCGGAGATTCCTTTTTCAGATACAATTACACCTATCGCAACACTCTTATAGTCGGTTATTTTAATATTACTGTCGATCAGGTCTGCCAATTGCTTAATATTTGTAAGTCCCCCAAACAGCGTTTTCCCCTTATGATTTTTGTCTTGAAAACTCACTGTGCCTGTCTTACCTTTAACTGGACAGCTACGTTCACATATTTTATCAAATGTTCTAGCGAATGCGCTACTAGCAGTCCCGACCCCCTTCCAATCAGCTGTTTCGGGCAAAAGTGTTTTTTCTAACCCATTTAGAACTATTTGAGCAGCTTTAGAATCTTCCTCAGAGATAAACTTCTCTACTTTATATATTAATGGCTGATTATTATTCTTTTTTAATAAAAACGGTAATTTAGGGTACATATTGTTTTTTATTTGAGACAAATTTGCAATCGTTGACGCAACGCCTAAGGCACTAACCCTAGAGTTTCCTCCTCCTATGGAAGTCTGTATTATTTGAGAGGTATTCCCTAATCTGCGATCGTTGCCAACAACCGACTCACTAGAATCACCCCGATACTTATTGTATTTATCCCATGAAAGAAATTCCGCAATACCTCGTTCATTAAGATAAAGGCTATCTTGGGTTGGCAAATATCCTAGAAATGGGGAAATATATGTATCTACTTCATGCCCATCCGCAATAATCGAAACACTTCCGCAGCTAGGATCAAATGCTTTATGAAATTTCTCAGTTGTTCCAAAAACTAAATTATTTGTGCAAGTAGTCGAGAATCCCAGCATGTTAGCAAAATAACTGGTACGTACCAACGTCACACATGTTTTTTTTTCGGCTGAATCATCACAAATTGCCGCTCTTTCCCACCACTCATTTCTTTTTCCTGATAAGTTCTCATTACTACCAGAAGTTTTCAATTGATTAGTCAACTCAAAAGAATCGACTTTTCCCTCAGAGGCAATACCCAAACCAAAGAATATTTTAGAAATTGATGCTGGCGGGGACCTAACAGTTAACGTCGCCAGATCCCCTAAATGATCCATGCCATTTTCTGAACAAAAGTTACCCAAACATTTAATTCCTAATATGCCACTTGTTAACGGATCTATAAGTACAACAGATATTCCCTCTAGCCTATCAAAGCTAAAATTTGCCGACTTGCAAAGTTCACTTCCCTCAAAGCATTCTGCAAGGAAATTCAAAGATGTTTGAATCTCGGGATCTAATGTTAAAATATAATCGAAACCTTCGTACCCCACCTTCTTCGATATATCCTTGTGTACGTTCTTAATTCTGATAGTTTCTCTTAAACGACTCGCACTATCAATCAAACTGTCTAAGTCTGGAAAGTTATACGTCAAATAAATATTATCCCTTTCGATAATGCACCTTTTTACGGGACCTGCCAAATAAACTAAGTCTTCAGACAATAGTTTGTGATAAATACACAGTCCCTTCTCATGCCAACCTATATTTTCAGTTAAAAATGTTTTGACAATCTTTCTTGTGTCTAATTCCTTTTCTGTAACTCTAAGGTTGATTCGATTAATAACATCAAGATCTTGTATTATTTTTATGCAGTTATTTCCAGCAAATGGATAATAATATCTGCGGATAGACTCAATAAATTTTTCTCCCGTTATTGATGAATACTTTTGTAACGTTTTTATTGAAGAGGTATAAATAATATTTTTTACTCGTTGATTACATGAGAATTGATCTATGAAATGAATAAGATTTTTTGAATTTGTATTGTTCTTATCCTGATCATTAATCTTTTGATCAAGAGAAGACTTACTTAAACTCCACTCTTTTATTAGCATGGAAACTCGTTCTACTTTCTCTTTCGGATTATACAAGACAGACACAAACTGTTCAGTTTGCAGAGACCTTGAAATAAAAATGGTGCTAAGCACTATAAACGTGCATAGGACGAGCACAATAAGAAACCTATTGACTAATACTTTGCTATAACTCATTTGGGATAGCCTATTTTTTTATCTTCATGTTCAATCCAACGAAAAGGCCGTATGTAAGGCAGGGCAATATCATTGCGGTGAATCCAATACTCATAAATGGAAGACTTATACCTGACAAAGGAATTAATCTCCAATTTCCAAAAGTGCTTAATATTATTTGAATAATACTACTGCAAGACATATAAAAAATAAGTATTGAAAGTAATCTATTTTCTTTTTCTCCTGTTAGAAATATATAAAATGACTTAACCGCAATATACCCAAAAAACCCTGCCAATGCGACAAGTATAAATAGAGCGCCTCCAAACCCCAGGATCTTCTCAATTAGCAGAGGCATATAATCGCTCAAAACTTGCAAAGGAAGGCAAACCTCATGATCATTACACCAGGAATATCCAACCAAAATGTCCTTTGACTCTGATTTCGTGAAATTGATCAATCTTGCAAAATCACTAACCGATGCATTCATTGGCTCCATCATTAACTCTATTCGTTGCTCAACTTTGTTAGTAAAGGAACCAATCAAGCCAAGTATAACCATGACTAAAATCCAAAAGAAAAAAAACTGAAGACCAAACACAATTGAAACTAAAATTATCACTAAAACTAAGGTAATAAATACCCCTCCAATATCATTGAAGATGAACAAACTCAAAAAAATAAAGATGGATGTCATTAGTACAAAATATAAGAATCCCCTAATAACATATGAGTTTAGATATTCAGATACGATAATTTTTTTATTTGTACTATTTTCCTTAAAAAAAATTTTTTTTAAATTAATTTTATTAAATGCATAACTACAATATTTTTGTATTAAAAATATCTCTCTCGAATAACGACAAGTCATAAAAGAAGAAAATAAAATTACAAATATTTTCATGATTTCAGAACCCATCGCCGCCGAAGAACTTACATAACCAGCAACTACAAAAATAATCCCACTAAAAACTAGCTTTTTCTGATACAGATGCAGTCGTTCGATAAATGATCTGAAATAATCAAAATAAAATATTGAAATAAAGAATAATGAATATCCAACCATACTAATGATAATTTGCCTCTCAAATATATCGACAAACGGACTAATTATAAATTTGGAGGAGGTAAGTCCAAAATTAATACTTGCATCGAGGCCAATATATAGTGATATATATATTGAGGAGCCTAATGATACAAGATAAATAAGCATTGTTTTTGATTGGTACTCTATAAAAAAGTAAACAATGAACATCAGAGGAAATATAACAATCAACGGGAGATATTTTTTGAATATCGTAACTCTTTCGTGAGTGCTTGCAAAACTATCTCCTTGGTCAAGTATCCTTCCGACACCCCATGAAACCTTCTTAAACTCACCAGTGACTTTTGAGTATATATTTCCGTCTAGCTCTAGCGAGACTAAGAATAAACTTTGATACTGCTGTTTCCTTTCTTTTGGATTATCTAAAAGATTCTCTCTAATTTTCTGAAACTTCTCTGTTAAGGCGTTTGTGCGTTTTGTAAGTATTACTGCAAGAAAGTGATAATGATTGTTTTGATCTGCATTTTCTATCAAATTATTTTTGAGAGAAATCAAAAATTCTATTTTTTCTTTCTTTTTTTTGTAAATCTGCTCCCAGACAATATTATAAGGATCCCCAGAATAATTCTTCTCATCCTGATTCGAGAATATACTTGTTAAATAATTTTTGTACTTTCCAAAACCAAAATCTTGAAAATCTCTACTTATAAGTTCTCCTGTGAGACAATTAATTTGTTCTGTTTCGACTTGTAGAAACGAAGAGCATAAAATCTCGCTATCAGATATGTCCTTTGATTCGTTAAATTTATTTTCGTTAAGATAATTATATTTTTGTTGAATGGCTGTTTTCTGGTATGCTGTGCCTAAGAGATCAAAACGGCTCTCATTTCCTGTAAAGTCAGTATTTGCTAAATAAATAATAACTAAAATCAGTGATAAAAGAAAAATTGTATTTATATTTTTTATATTTAAGAAGCTTCGCATAGATAAGCCAGAGAAATGAATTCTAACATTTTTATTTTTATAATATTTACTATATCATCACTTGTGTTAATTGGATGCGATCAAATTGTAGATAGATCTATGGGGAAAATAAGCGAAATAAAAAATAATGAATCAACATTGACTAATAAAGGAAGTTCTCTTAAATCCATAGATAACCCTCCTAAGGAAAATAATATTAAGAAACCAGAACAAGAAGAAAAATTACCGGGAGAATATCTTTCTAAGGGCAATAGTAAGGAGTTAAAAAAGAAATATGAAGTAATAGGAACTAACAAAGATGGTCCTTACCGTTCTGGGGAAACTAATCGTATTCGTTCTACAAAATAAGCAGCATTCATAAGAATTATCTTTTCTCTAGCTTGGAAACAATTCCCTTTAAGGTCCCATCAAATTTTCCGATGTCGTCAATAAGTTCTTCAAGTGTCATATTTCCCCACATCGAAACGCGTCTCAAAACATAGGATGAGGGGCTATGCGGTTCTATTGCTCTTAGTCTCTCTGATAGAACTCCAATACTCTCATAAATCTGATTCCGCAAATCTTCCTTGTGACCTGATGACAATTTATTTTCTTCTGTTTCTAATCGAGTGCTTTCTTCTAACTTCTCATTTTCTATCTTGTTAGTGTCTTCTTGGTTATCTGTATTAGATGAAGTTCTAGATACTTTTCGATTATCTTTTTTCATCTCATTATTTTTTATATCTTTGGCGCGAAGCACCCCCTTTGTAAAGGTTATAATCTCTTCAATGAATAGGGTTATTTTGGAAAATGAAATTGACTCATTCCCAAGTTTTTTTTCTAGGTATACATCTAGCTTTTCTATAATAGTTTTTGCCTCCAACGCATTGGACTCTAGTTCCTTTAAATAATTTGTATCTTCTTTGCTAAGATGAATTTCCGACAGGCCTTTTTTGATTATTTTATTCTCCTGATCATTAGAAAGAGTAATTGATTTAGAACCACTATTCTTTTCGACGAGATTATCCAGATATGTAAGACTCCGTTCCCTTTGTTCATTTCTCGGAAAAAAAATTATTTTGTCTTGAAAAAAATCAGGCCCTTTTGTTGCCAACCATTTGTAAGGAGATATTCTTGCATCAGAATCGGAACTTTCAAATTTTGGCCATAATGTGTCCCAGTATTTTATGGTAAGTTTATACATCAGTAATAACCCACATCGTAATCCGCGCATACCGTAAAGGGATGCCCATCCCTGTATTAAGAATATACAAATTTCTAAGTCCTTGGTTTCCTTTTCTAGTAAATCTCCAGCAATGTCAGCCACCCGTTTCCAATTTGTTTGCTTCAATGGTCTTTCCCACTCTCCCATCGGAAGATTTGGGTCGTCTGCATTCTTTTCAGCCACTATTGACAGATATTTATTTTCGTATCTGACCCATCTTCCAGAAGGGGATTCTTTTTCAATCGGCTCTAATAGATCCAATAGATTTTCTGTCGAAATTGAAAACTGCTCACCGTTAGGACTCATAGTTGCGGAATCTTCTCAGGGTACGAAGATGGTATCGCTAAGGTCTTCCCGTCACTTTTTCTTTTTAAAATGATCTTCAGGAAAACCTTTGCATTAGATAGAGTGTTGCTTTTTGAATTAATCTCCTCAGAAATTTGTACAGGAAATTCAAATTTTAATACTTCGCCAATCGTTTCTGGATATTTTTTGATTTTATGCATATTAATCATATCAAACAAACTCCAATTGCCAGAAAAACTAAAAACCGAGGTCTTTCCGAAAGCTCGATAAAAAGGATTTTGTTTTTCTTGATATGGAGAAACATTAGTATCCGCAGCAAACCTCATCTCAAATTTAACAGGATCACCATAATTCCATGTTAATTTTTTATTTTCTTCAAAAAGACTTATTGAACTCTCCCCAGAATAAAAAACCCAAGATATGATCCTACTCCCGTATAGCTCTTTATCCTTATTTCCACGGAACTGTACCTCGATATCATAACCTGTTTCTTCTTCTTTGCTTTTCATCAAATACGGAGAGAACAACGACTCTAATCGATTTAAATCGGAATAGAAAATATTAATTCTCTCCGCTAACGGCTTTTTTTTAATTAAAGGAAGGACCCTCTCTTTTCGTGGAAATTTTGAGAACGTATTTATTACTTCAAATAAGCTAGCGTCTTCCAATGCTTGATAGTCCACTACCGAGATATTGTTATAGACTTTATTTGCAAACGGTTTTTTCCTCAGCAGCAATCTTTCAAGGTCGGTTGATGCAGAGGCCCATCTCTCCTGAATACTATAACGCCTTAAGTGATCACAGCGGTTAGAAATTTCAGAGAAAATTGAATGGTGCCTAACACTAATGAAGTTATTAGCTGACTTATCTATTCTTTCTTTATCTAGTATATCTCTACAATTTTCAATCGAAATATTTTTATAAAGAATCTCCAGAAAATCCTGCAGTCGTATAATAGGACTCCCAGGTTTATTATTCGTATAATCAACAACCCCAGACTTCAATAATCCCCAGAAATTTTTTTCCTTCTTATAAAACTGTGTAGGGAGCACGTACAAGTAAGCCTTTGCTAAGTCACTAATTTTTTCTAACTCGACCATTTGAAAAGCGAATGATTCCTTAAGACCCATAAAAGACTTTACAGAATAAGATGATTCAATCAAGTCTATCCCCCCATCCCAATTTTTTACCTTTTCAAAAGACGGAGAGAAGAAATCCTTTTTATTAAAGTAGTCAGTTAATATTCCTAGTCTACTGGCCGCATCAGAAACTAGAATATTATCAAGTAAAATAGCCTCATCATTATGATTCATATCTTCTACTATATCTCTAGCTTCCTTTACAAGGTTGACTGTTTCTAGATATTTTTTAGGGTCCTCATTCTGTATATCAAACAAGGGTATATATTCCTCAACTTTTGTTTCTGAGTATGCTTTCTCTAATAAAAATAAGGTCTGAAATACAATATTTTTATTTATTAGATTTTCAATTTCTTTTCTTTCGTATATCTCAAAGGATGGTATGCTTGACACAAGCCCTGGATTCTTAATTTCTTTTAAAGATTCAATCTGCTTGATTATATTTGCGTCCCAGAAATTTACTGAATCGTTCAGTATGAAAGCAGCTTTAACCTCATTTATGCTACTCTGTAGCATATTTTTTCTTGCAAAAGCATCATTCAATATGAGATTTTTTAATCTTTTTATATCATTAATCTGACCCATTTCCTGCATAAAGACAATTATCTCTTTTAACTTAGATAGGGAATTGATGTACTGATAGAGGTTTTTGTTTGCAGAATCAAAATCTATAACATAGGAATCTTCACCCATACTATTAAACGATCTTTCCACTAAAGATAATAGCTTTTTCTCAGTTTGACTATCGATACTCTCTAAAACACGTTTTCTATACTCTTGGGGAAAAAGCATTAAGTCCTTGTCCAAATATTTCTCTCTAGATTCTCGTAGAGTTAATGCATTGTCCAATGAATCAAGATTCCATTTAACAAAAGGCCTATCCCCATCAATCTTGAGTTGAGAATCAGTAGAGATTGACATGATTGGATCAGATAACAAGACCTCAATAGCTTTCTGTAAATTTTTTCTCTTTTCAGAAGTGGTAAGTATTTTTTTTCCATCTTCATTACGATCTATCTCAATACCCTCCTCTGTTCCTCTTTCAGAAACTAAGGATTCATAGTTCACCCTTAATTTTGCGAAATCTTTAGTTACCTTACGCTTGATATTAGATGATAAATCAGGACCTAGAAGAGAATTGTTTTCCACTTCCTGTAAAAACTCTTTATATCTATCTCCTAAATCTAGCTGCTCCTGAACCATCCATAAGCCTCCACCCTTTGCCAAAAGGATTTCCTGGTCTTTAATATTGAGAAGAATATCGTTAAGAAGATTAATGATTTCCTCGCCGCTAAGTTTTATGTAATCTGCCCTTAAGAACTTTTCCTGTGCCTCAACTATTTTTCTTTCATCCTCGAGTAACGAATTATAGGCAAATAACTCATCGGTTAAACTAATAATTCCTTCGGTAAGAGAACATATTAAAGCTTTAGAAAAAATATTCGGATCTATAACCTCTGCATTTCTATTAACAGTCTTACTGAATAATGTGGTTACACCCGATAAATCTCCGTATAAATCCGCTTGTAACGCAAAGCTTGCTAAGTATCGGAAGTCATCATTACTAGTTCTACCAGCATATCGCAAACGATTCATTGCTAGAACCGCTCTTTCTATTTCTTTTGCTCTAACTAAAAAATTTTCTAATGATATAAAATTTGGTGAATCAGAAAGTGTTAGTGATCGACCTTCAGCGGGAGACAACTTACCGTTAGTAGTTGCTGGAGCCTTGCAAGCATTATCCCTGTATACCAAATTGCCGGTTACAGTATCATAGGGCAAGCCTGTTAGGTTAGCTGTCTTGAGCTCAAGCGACCTCCTAAAAGTATTGACAACCAATTCCCCAAATCCTTCCTTTACTCTAACATTAGCTCTTAAAAATACATCATCGAAAATGGGCAATGATCCTGGCATAAAAACCGTACCATATTCATTTAACTTTCCTTTGAATCGTATCCTATCTAACTCCTCTAGTCCGATAATCAA
Organism: Burkholderiaceae bacterium; assembly: GCA_004214155.1. GTDB lineage: Bacteria > Pseudomonadota > Gammaproteobacteria > Burkholderiales > Burkholderiaceae_A > UBA7377. Next base: position 20,543 of record SGYQ01000015.1, on the reverse strand, counting down.
AGCTACAGCCGTATTCCTATACCAATCGAAGTCTAGAGTATTACCTAACTTACTCGCCTCATACCTCTGCTTAGCATCCTCATTTAATCCTGCAATTCCCTCCGTGAGACGTGTAACGATTTGATGCCCCTTTATTGCGGAAAAAACCAGCCCAATCGACCAGATAGAGATAAACGAGAGAAATATCCACTTCAAGAATTTGTTAGGGGCTGAGTTTTTAAATCTTTGATTGTTTGATGGCCGAAGTAGTCCCAACTCGCCAATAATTTTTTTCTCAAATAGATCTTTACAAAAGCTCGGTTTTTCATGGTTTGTCACCATGTATATTCCTCGAAAGAAGAATGGTTCATAGAATCCACTAGACTCTACGAGCGCTTCCGTATAGTCCATCAGTCCTTCTTGTAAATATTTAATTTCTATGGGTAAAAGAAACTCACTTACCCTGTTTTTTTTCTTTTTGGTGGAGGTTGCTATATCTACCACTAAACTAGCAACTGTTTGACTAATCCCATTTATTGCCTGAACAGCCCACTCTTTCAAAAATGTGGAAGAGAGATCATTCGGATTCGACCACCCTAGAATACTATCTCGCATAGATTCGGGCAGGCTCTTCGAGAAAGACTCAAAGCCCGGAATATCCTCGCATCCGGAGATAATTAGATAAACCGGAACCCTGACTGAAAAACTGTTTTGCACCATCCATATTCTCTGGCTAGCGGCTTTCGCAAGATTCAGTAATTGTACTTTGGCTGATTTGTCGCTGGCAGACTTAGAAAGTAATTTAGCGGGAACACTTACAACAATAGAATCGATAGGTCTTCTAGGTCTATACTGATTACAAAGCTTTAGAAATTCTGTCCATTTAATGTCCTCTTTTACTGATTCATCTTCCTCTCTTAATGCACTTGATGAAAATTCCAGCACTAATCCCTTACTAAAATAATGCCAAAAAAAACTCTTACTACCATCAAGATTCTTTGAAGCCCTAGATCGCATCAGATTAATTGATTCAATCGGAATACGATCATCCTCTTTCCCCTCATTTAATAATATAATCCATGGGTAATCATATTTCTTCGGTCCGGAAAGTAACGTTCTTTCTGATGTTCTAACGCCTTTTTTAAATATCTCCCTGATCTTTTTTTTGCTAAGGGTAAAATCTATCTTCTTTTCTTGTTTTTTTAAGCTAAAAATGATCGATAGAGAAAAAATAATCAAAGATATAAAGATAATTAAAAATAACCAAAAAAAAGATAAGTTGCCCATTACAATTCTTTCAATTTTCTTTTGGTATTTTTTATGGAGATAATTTTTGCTAATTGCTTATGTTTTGGTTTTTTAAGCACAACAGTTTTCTGGGAATTTAAAATGTCGCGCAGTGGCTTTGTCATTACTACATACGTAATCTGGGAGATAATTAAGAGCAAAACAGTTACTGCCAATGAAATTATTACTGGCTTATTAATTCGAAAAAATTTTACGGGTTTTAAGTTGGACACTATTCTCTCATAATGAACGTTATCAATTTTCTGCTCTCCATTTACTTCCGATTTTTTATTACCTAATCCTGGTTCTTTTCTAGTGATATAAACATAAAGTGAACGTATGTATTCCTCAATTTTATTTTCCGAATCCCTACCTCGGTATTGACCTTCAAATCCGATAATTAAAATTTGTAAATACAATTCTGCCAGTTCGATCATCTGTTCAGGTTTTGACCTTAATACTTCGTCAATCCGATCAAATATTTTTTCGCCAGCCTCACTCGTCAAAAATACTTTTTCTTCAACCAGATAGTTAATAAATTCTTTTTGCCCAGACCATGGTTCACTTAAAAATACCTCATCTGCCAATGCTGCGTATATATACTGAACTTCCTCGTATCTTTCTTTCTCAGATGGATTAGCAATTTTTAAAAATTCGATTTGTTTTAACTCCAGGATTCTACAAACTCTATCTCGAACCTGTAATGCTAATAACATCTGCGGATTTTCTTCCACTTTACTTTCATCAGATTGTGAGGGAATACTTTTTTTATTGAAATTATTATCGTGAATGGATAATTCAATCTTGCTGATTATAGAAAAAATTTGTTTAACAAATTCTCTAAGTTGCGTTACAGCAAAACTGGATTGGCTGTTATCCTCACGTAGGCTTTTGACCGATTCGTGAATTGTGAAAGGACCAGTCATTCTAGGTTCCGAATATGTATCGTTTAGGTCTTTCATTTCCTTCGTCACTTATATGACTTTTCTCCTTGAACAAAAAGAATCATTCCTTTAGGAACCACAAGAACAGGATTACTAGAGGATGGGACCACTCTTATGCGATATTCCGAATTTTCTAGATCTTTCGGACAAATTACTTCAAATAATTCTATACCCGGCATAGCCTTTAGTTTCAGTTTAGAATCAGTCTGAATCCATCTTCTTTTCATTCCGAGAATTCTTTTTTCTTTACACTTTATAACCTCATTTGATTTTTCAATTATTATGGACTTGATCCATGCATCCACAGCTTCTTTAGGTATTCCCTTAACGCCAAAAACTAATGATGTGTCTACCCATTCTGGTCTTAATACTATTTCAAAACTGTCCCCTACTCTTGCAAACGGAACCTCATGGTAGCTTTGACTTACACCTTCTAGGAATTTTAATAAACTTGTAAATAGTGGTGAGAAAGTACTATGCAAGTCTTCGTGGAGATACTTAGGAGGTGGATTAGGAATCCCTCCAAATTTCAACTGGCTTAGAGGTCCCAAAATTTCACACAGTACAAAATATAGTTGACGAGGTGAAACCTCATTCATTTGTATCAAGCTTTCTAGTTTTGGTAAAGATAATGCCATAAGACCTAATCTTTGAATTGTGGAGACTTGATCTGGATCAGAGAAATCACCCTTTTGGGAATCAACTTGTCTCGCACAAAAAGTAGCTTTTGATCTTAACTCCTCAGACAAATGCTTAAGCTCTTCTTTTATAAATTTAGAGACACCAATATCGATCAATGGGGGAATATAATTACCAACCTTGATAACTCCATCTACATTGTTTAAGACACATAATTTGAATGAGGAGTATGACCCAGGAGGTCTCTCGTTTACAAATATCTTAAGGTTAAAGGTTAATCTAGGTATATCGATAGGCTCTCCATCTTGAAAATCATCTACAACAGGATCGCTCACTTTTTCTTCAAAACGAAAATTTCCTTCCTTATTTTTCCTTGTTCCCAGGGGAAGGCCAATATAAATATCAATGGTCTCAGAATTTTTAACCTTATCAGGTAGATCCTCTAGATTAATTTCCAGAGATGACGATTCTAATTTTCCATTCCACTTCAGAGCAGTTCCATCAGGCATAAATGCCTCTAACATCAATATTCGAAACTTACCGCCAGCTAACATTGCAATATCGATTTCAAAAGCCTTTATGCCCCATGCATCACAATGCCTACCCATAGAATGAAACGCTATTAATTGATCTACCCTTGATGATTCTGTCTGAAAATGTTGTGGCGACAACAACATTCCTTCATGCCATTGGATTCTGTCTAAAATATTCATCAAAATTTCCTATCAATTGGGTTTAATTGCATATGCGTTAAAGTCATCAATACCAAAATCAATAACCACTATTCCTTCAAGATTATCAATTCTCGCTTTGTAATCTCCATCATTAAAATATTTTGCAAAGACCAATGCCCCAAAAACTCTTTCATCTTTGAAAAATTTATTGGGTACTGCCACCCCATCTCCTGGAGCTAATTCCCAACTTCTCACAACGATGTCCTCAGAGAATGTCTTCAATAATGTATTTTTCTGTTCAAACCATTTATTGGAATCTAGTTCTAAAATTTTTTTCAAAAGCGCATCATTTTTAATCAATGTAATATCAATCACGATAGGATAATCCATATTTGCATTTTCTCTTACCAAAATATCTAGAGATTTCCAATACAGTTTTTCACCTGGTGGAAAAACATAGTTTTTCGCCGATTTATAGGCTTTTATAGGCGCATCTAGAACGCCACAACTTGTTAAAAAAGTGACTAAGAACAAAAAAGATAAATTCCGGAAAATTTTTTTTAAGGTAATCATTTCTTACCCTCAGTCGCTTGATCAAGCTGTGTATTTTTTTTCTCATCCAGAGATATTCTTTGATTTTCTTCCTTCATGATTTCGATGGCATGTTCTTTTCCTAACTCATAGACAACTATCAATGAAACTATAAAAAAAATTAAAAAGCTCAAAAGAGCTATTATTGTTAATCGAGTGGTAAAGGAAAAAGTTATATTCATTTTATTACCTGTTACTCCTTGTCGACGATAAATTGGCTAGGAGCTTCAACACTTATTGAACCAGTCCATAAACATTGAAGTTTAGATTCCTGAGTAACAGAGGGCATGCCCTTTGTTTTTACTTTTGTAGCAGTATCACTCCAGGGAAAAAGAGTGACTGGAATACATGGCATAGGCGATCCTCCGGCAGCTGCTACCGTGGGGTTAGCTGAGGTTGTACACATTCCAAAGGGAATTATATTTAGAAAAGGAATATTGTCTTGCGCATTTCCAGCAGGCAAACCTGTCGTGGTCACACCATTTATAGGAAGCACTATAAACGGAGTCGGTACTGTACCACATGAACATTTTAAAAGACTGAGTGCACAGATAGCTTTAGGCATCATTCCCCCCGAAAGACTTTAGTTAACGTACCAACCATATTTTTTTCTTTTTTATCTGAGATTCTTTTTCCTCGCTCATCATACAATCTCGATTCTCCAACAACTTCTCCATTACTGTAATCCGTTTCCTCCATGATATTTCCGTTTAACCAAAACCGAAAAATTACTCCGTCCAGTTGACCTCGCAAATAAGTAGCCCTTTGTATAAGAATCCCATCGGCTGTAAAATCTTCAGTAAGCCCCTCTAATAATCCATCCTTGTAATTCGCTTCTCTGACGCACTGACCCTTGTTCCAGAATCTCGAAACCCCGTTACGTAAATCTCTCTTGAAATTAATAGTCGCGGATAACGTCCCAGTTTCATCAAATAGCTCTGTCGGCCCATCTAAATATCCCTCTTTAAAACTTCTTTTAGAACTGAGCTCTCCCTTAATATAAGTCTCTAAAAACCCATCTAGATTGCCTTCTTTAAAATTAACTCTTTGTTCAAGATTCCCATCCATGTCATAAAATTCACAAATACCATCAAGTTTAGATCCTTTCATATGGGACCTTTGTTTTATCTGCTTGTTAATGTAAAACTCTTCTATTACTCTAATCTCCATACTAACCCAGCCCGATCTGCGGGGAAGACACTGAAACATTAGCTCCACCATTTATTTCCACCGAAGTCCCTCCCTTTAATTTTGAAGTGGTACTTCCTTGTAGTTCCAGACTCATAGCTTCAATCTTCAAAGATTGAGCCGCTTTGATTTCGCACTTATCCTCAGAATTTATTTTAAAAGTCTTTTCTGACTGCTGTAATAATTCTTTTTTTGTGAGAACGCTAATTGAATCCTCTGCTTCGAGTAATACTTTCCCTTTTACTTTTATCGATAAGTCACCTTCAATATTAAGGGTATAGTCTCCTTTAACATTACACTCAAAATTCCCGTCAATATTTTGCGTAAAATTCTGAGAATTATTTTTAATCTCATCTCCATTTATCGTAACAACTCTATCTTTTTCAACAAGATGATCTTCGCTACCTTCTAAAATCTTAACTGTCCTGTTACCCTTCTCTACTTTATGTATTTCATCACCCTTGAATATAGTGGTGGATAAGTTATTCTCAATTTCGATTTTCATATCCTTATGGGCATGTAAGTAAAACTCTTCCTCATTCATTTTGTCTTCAAATCTAATCTCATTTCCAATACCCCTTCCGTCATTATTTTCTGAAATTATGGAATTAACAAACCCAAATGGATCGTTACTAAAATCTTGAGCCGTATTTTTCAGGTTTGATAAATCGGTAACAAAATTATCAGCAGTATCCTCTCTTGTGCTTTTTGTGAAAGGCTTACTTCGAATAACGCTTTGTGTCTGTTTTGAAGGAAGATCTACCGGACGATCTCGTTCAGAGTTATAAACACATCCAGTAACAACTGGTTTGTCTGGATTTCCATCAACATATGTAACCAAAACCTCCTGGCCAACTCTAGGAATGAACAAATGACCCCAACCTGTATCTGCCCATGTTTGGGAAACTCGTAACCAGGAAGAACTATTCTCATTATTTATATCAGATCTGTCCCAATGAAATTTCACTTTTATCCTACCGAGATAATCAGTCCAAATCTCCTCTCCTGGGGGACCAACTACAAAGGCAGAATGTGTTCCAGCAACTCTAGGTATCCTTGTTTTCTTTATTGGCCTGACAGGGTGGTGTATAGGTATTGACTCGAATGAATTTCCATACTTCTCGTTTTTAAAAGAGTGAGTGACTGATTTTATAATGTAGTCCTGATTAACATCCTCATTCTTGTACTCCCGGATCGAAACAAAAGAACCAGCCTGCAAGGAAAAACATAAGCTTTCGCCTCTGTTAACTTGCGATTCGAGTCTAAGTTGCTCCATCTCTTTTTTACTCTTTCCTTCAGAAAGGATTCCGTCAACAAAACCTCCAAAGTATTTATAAATTTCCCCAAAGTCTTTTTCAGAAGAATACGATTCAGTTGAGAAAACTCCTGCATTAAGATAATCATAACCTCTTAGGGAAACAGATCTTGGAGCAATTTCTGCAATGGATTCAAACTTTGTTACCGTATCAGAACCTACTCTTTCACTCTGATTAGAACGATAAAAAAGTTGTTTTTGGTCGCACAGATCATGACACTCTACAGAGTCTCCTAAAACGAATATGTGTTTACCATTTTTGAACGTAAAAAAATAAAATATTCCTTCATCCTCCAATAATCGGGAGATAAAATCAAAATCAGACTCATCATATTGGACACAGTATTCCCTTTTTTTATAAGTATTTGTTAAGCGTGTTTCAAACTCTACCTTGTTTGCATTAAGTAACCCAACGATTATTTCCACTGCGTTTAAATTTTGAAAGATTCTCCTGTTTTCCGTATATTTTAAAAGGGAAACCCTAGGGATCACTTTTATTTCATAATAAGAAAACTCAGTATCTAAACCCATTTGATTTATATATGAAACAATTCCATGAAATTCTTTTTTCGTTTGGCCATCGTCAAAAATGGTAATTGATGCATCCGTACCTAGTAACTTTTCAGTTTCAATGGACATCTTGGAAGATCGTAGCTTCAGGTTAAATTCAAACGTATCTGAAATAAATTCTTCGCCTAAAAATTCGTATAATAGTAATTCATCTTTGCCCAAGACTGTCTCTAGACGAATTAATAAGTTTGTTTGACTATAACCTGTTCTCATCTAACCTAAACTCCAACATTACACTATCCGGATTGGTCTTCGTTAAATCTCCAAGCCATGAATTCCAGCCCAATCTCATCGTTGATTGTCTCGATAATTTACAATTTTTTACATCTTGCTGACCAAGATATAACTTTAGTAATACGGAAATATTTCTTGGTAAAAATCTGTAAATTAGCTTGATTAGTTCTGCATATTTCTTTCCAGTGGGAAGTAGAGATAAAAAAGTTCTCGTGTCTAACTTTTTTATTTCAATTAAAAGACCGGAGGAAATGTTCCAGGACTTTTTTCCTAATACGGCATTTTTTCCTAATACGGCATTTTCATATCCCGTGCTTAAACTACTTCGCTGTAAAGCAATGTCCGACCAAGAGCCATTAAACTCACAGCAAGATATATTATTCAAATTCAGCCTGTTTTTAATCAAGGTTAGGAGATTAGATGAAGATCGCGGAGCGCCTCCAAAAATACCTGCATGCCGCAACCATTGAACATCAGAAAATGTTTTGAACTCCGTCGAAGACCTTCCTAGAGATGCTAGGCTATCAACAATCTTCTCAATACTTGTCTGAGAATCTTTCCTCCATGTCAATGATGGATCACGCTTCTTTTTTCCTAGGTAAAAAAGCGTAACTAAACGATGTAAAAAAATATCTAGGAAATCAGATGTTGCACAATCTTTATTTCTCTCTCTATCAAGAATTAATTCACAAAAGGATTGAGGTAAAGGACCTGAATTTGAAGTAAACGAAAAAAAAGGTGTTGCTAAAGTAATAAGGTTTTTTTCCTTCTTGTCATATTGAATTGAGTAAACATCACTAGACTCGAAGTTTAACGTGGTAACACCTTTGATACGAATACGCTTTCTAACCTCTTTTTCTTCTAAATTTTTCGTTTTGTAACTAGCTATTCTTTCAAGTAGATAAATAGCACGCAAGAGATCATACTTTTGAGAATCAGTCATCATTTCCGCTAATCTTAACTTTAACTGTTTATTCTCGATTGTTTTTCGCGCATTAGCTATCAACTCAGTCATTTTATATATACTCCTGCGTACCAGACATGGGTGGCCATTCTATAAGCTTTTCATTTTCGCAAATCACAGAAAGACAAACAAATGAATTAATTGTTGTATATAACGAAAAGAATTTTGCCAAGACTAGTGTAAATAAAACTAGGGAAGAACCAACAAATGCATCTCTTTCAACCTCAATAGTTACGGACACGCCTGTACAGAAAGTTCTCCACGAAGCTTTTTGTAATCTTCTAACAGACTCCTTTGCGACAAGTTTCTTAATACCTCTAATTTGCTCAAAATCTTTAAGGTTGCCTGTGGAAAACAAAGAAAGCATTTCCCGAATTTGTTGAATTCCAGTATCACCTGCTACTAACGAGTAATGATTTAATGTTAAGAGAGACGTTAGCTGCCAGATAGAGCTTCCATCAAAGGAAGGATCTCTCTGTGGTGTTGGCTCATAAAGTGATTTTATTTGAATTCCATCCGAGATATTTTCGGCATCAAATCGGGAGTTCGTAGGAATTTGTTCACAAAGTCTTCGGTTTGTACATAGCAAATTTGCGTATGCGGTAGCGTTTTTGATGATCTCTCCTGAGAGATTTCTTTCAACAATACTAAAAAAAATATCCGAACCTGTAATATCTTTCCTTAAACTTTTTTCTCTTCTAGCTACCCAATATAAATTGCTATTTTCTTCTTCATCTGACTCCTGATTTTCTGTGGCAGTGGAAAAATCCCTAATTTTCTTAGATTTACTGCCTCCAGGCTCAGAGACAGTAATACTATCTATCGAATGTATTTCTGTGTATGAATCTTTTTTTTTGTCTGCAATTAATAATTGATCCACTTTCTTATCTGATAACTTTATTGGTTCGCTTATCTTTGTAAAGAGATTTATTATTGGTACACAATTCAGCATTAAATTATGGCGGTTCATTGCTCTAAGCTTTTTGGGAAGAATGGAGAAATTAAGCTTTAGTGTTAATTTTCTACCCGAAAAATTTCTCAAATCAATATTATTTAATGTTACGAAATTAAATTTTTTTTCAAATGCGAAGTATTCTTGCAGCAGACAGTATGCTGACTGGCCTCCTTTTGGCAAGGGAAGAGCTAATTCTTCCTCATCAAAACCTTTATACTCAATGTTCTTTTTGGAATATTCTCTAATGTTGCCTTTTTGGTCAAGAAGAGTTACTTCTTGCAGTTTATTTGTCAAATTTTCTTGAAATAAAGAAATCATTTTCCAATCAGCATTAATGTGAAAATTCAAAGATGGAATGACTAACTCAGACAAGTCGGAACCCTGTATTGTTTGCATATGTACGAATAAATTCTCATCATCATCGAATGAGACGTTGTCAATCTCCAGCGGAACAAAGAACAAGTCCCAGACCGTTCTAAATGTACATACCTGATTAGTATCTGAACATGCTAGTAACTTTGAATGCCTAGGAATTTGTAAAGGTTTCGTTAATTTGCCTAATTTTTCATTTGATTTAAGATTGACAATAGTCAACGATGGAATAGGTTGTAATAGTGACGGACAGAACTTATCTAAAACATGATTTGCAATTTGTGAATAATCCCTATCTATATCTCTGCGTACTCTAGCCGACAAGAAGGCAAATGATTCGATAAGTCGCTCAACATGAGGATCTAATGACTCACTTTCTCTTAGATCTAATCTCGAGGCAACCTGTGGGTATTTCTTCCCAAAATCTTTTCCCTCTCTACGTAAATATTCGAGCTCTCGAGTAAAATAATCCATTAAATCTAATTCTCGATTAACCGACAAGGCTTTGCTCCTCTAAAGGGTAATCTTTAAAATCACTTTCTGATGATATTAAAAAAGAAACCGGTTCTGTAGACTGATCAGTCTGCAAGTCTCCTGATATCTGAAATTTCAGTTCTGCTTTATTTTGACTATCGACAAGGTGCTCGATATTTATATTTTTTAACCTTGGTTCGAAAAAAAGAAACGCCTTGGTCAAGATCTGATGAATTTCACTCCTATTTTCAGAATTTTGAACAGATTTCCCATAAAAATCCGGTAAACCGTAATCTAAAACTGTAAGAGTTTTTTTGTTCAGAAATTCTAAGGAAGTGAGCCTAGACCTCGTTTGTGTAATCCTGATAAGCTCTTTAAATACGGATCTTTCAAGTTGTTTTACATCTAACCAATGAGCTACTTCCCTCTTTTTATCTTCTACTTGCGCCAATCGATCAAAAAGAGGAGCGTATCCACCGGTTTTTAAACGAGACATTTTCTATCCCCAGCATTAAGCTAATCTTTAGGCTGGCAGATTTAAACTTAAATCCCATCCAAAAGAATCATTTCCTGGGCTGACAACGTCAACGCCTTGCTGTTTGTATTCAACTTGAATCTTCTGAAAATTAAGCTTAAAAATGTCAGTCGGAAACTGCCCTTCGCCACCCGCTTGAGTTTTAATATCTGAAACCATAGCGTTTTGCATAGTAATTACAAATATGGGCATAAAGGCGCCGGAGGCTGTACGTCCAACCCTAAGAGTCGCAGAATGTACAGTAGCATTTGCACACGATGAAAAGAGCGCTGGTGTCGATAGGTCAGACATTTTTGTAAGTATCATATCTGAAAATGTAACTCTCCCGGCAGTCCTCTCAGTGTTTGCAATGTCCATTTGCATTGGCATCGTAGCCTGTATTTGCCATGTTTTGCATAGAATACCTGCCTCATCATCTAAAAGAATTGTGTCATTACCCTTAACGTCGGACAAAACAAGATGGTAAATATCATTCGAGCTCATGGCTTATACTCCACTAATGTAAGTTGTTTTAAAAGTTTTTATGTTTTGATGATGCATTCTAACTAGCAGGAGGAGGTAACTCAGCAACCAACCTTATAGATGCTGTAAGTTCTTCCATCTGAAAATGAGGTCTAATAAAAACTACCGCTTTGTAGGAGCCAGGTTTACCAGGGATCTCAGAAACATCGATCCTAGCATTTCCGAGTGGTAAGCGCGCTTTCGTTTCCTGCGGCGCACTATCATTCAAACAAACGTAGTCAGAAATCCATGTATTAAGGTAGGTTTCAACGCTTTGCCTAGTTTGAAAACTTCCGACTTTATCTCTCATGATGACCTTAATGTAATGTGCAAAGCGTGACGAAGCCAACATGTATGGCAACCTGGAAGATAGCTGAGCGTTTGCATTTGCATTATCTAAACTATAAAGCTTGGGCTTATTAACAGTTTGTCCTCCAAAAAACGCAGCAAAATTAGAACCTTTTGAATTTACGATAGCTATAAAACCTAAATCATTTAGCTCTTTTTCCCGTCTGTCAGTAATAGTAACCTCGGTCGGACATTTCAAAACAATATCTCCTTCATTTGTTTTATATGTATGAGCGGTCATTCCCTCAACCTTACCACCACCTTCAACACCTCTAATCGCACTTGTCCAACCATATTTTGCAAAAGCATCTGTGATTCTTAAACCCAGTTGATATGATGAGTTTGCCCACAGATATTTTGAGTGGTCTTTACCATCAACATCTTCTTCAAATGAAAATGATTCAACAGGAACAAATTTTACCCCATACGGTAATCTAGCTGCATACCTAGGTAGAACTAATGACACATACCTTGAATCTTCTGAATCCCGGAATGCCTTCCATGTAACTAATTCAGCACTTTCGAAAATTTTAGACATATCTCTAGGTGTACCTAACTCAGTAAAGGCTTTCATATCAAATAATGCTGGGTCAGCCGCTGCAACGAAGGGAGCGTGAGCAGCTGCAGCGACTTTTGAAATTCTCTCTAAAAGAGAAATATCTTGTGGATGTCGACTAAAATAAAAATCTGACAGTAGCATAGAATACGGGCTGCCACCGAAAGTACCATATTCATCTTCGTAAACTTTTTTAAACAAGTTACTCATATCATAATCAACTGCTGTTTCTAAATCCTTGAGCAACTCTTTCTTTGAAACATTTAACAATCGGAGCTTTAATTTCGGACCAGTCTCCGTTCCAAAGACCATATCTCTCAGTCCTGTCCAGGCAGCTTCAAGACTCTGAAAATTCGGATTGTGCATAATGCCATTCAAATGGTCCGTTAGAAGAGAATCAATAGCTGCTATCCTGTCGTTTATCATTGCTACGACATCCTTATCAGGACTGAATTTCATTCCCTCATCAAGAAGTTCTGTAGCGAACTGTCCCAACATTAGTTTGGCGTAAGACTCTTGTGAGGGACTATTTACCATGCCCCCTTCTTCAATTATTCGCTCAACTAAAGACAAGTCAGTCTTTACATCTTCTCCTTTTTTACTGTCAGCCATTTTTTTACCCCTAATATTTCAATTAATGTTTACTTCTTCCCGGCATCCGATGACTTTTTGCTCCCAGTGTCGTTTTCTCCGGAAGGACTACCGGTTTCGGGTAGTGCCTCTGTTTTAAGCTTTTTAACCTCATCCTGATTAGCTGCAATTTCAGAAAGAACGGTGTTAAGTTCGTCATTTCCATCTAACTTGGCAACCAAATCCCTTAGGTATTGCCTTGCAAGAAGAAGCTTTTCCAATCTAGGGACTTGTTTAACAAGACTTTCCGGATGAAAATCGTCAAATTTTTGAAACTCCAAGTCAATTTTTAACTCGCCATCCCCCTTTAACACATCTGGTATCTTGACACCCACCTTAGGGGATATCTTCGCCATGACTTCATTAAAATTATCCCGGTCGATCTCAACAAATCGTCTATCCCGCAGCTTCGGCTGTGAATCCACCTGGTCTCCCGACAGATCTGCTAATAGTCCTACCACAAAGGGCAGTTCTTTTTTCTCTATCGCATCGCCGATTTCTACATCGTACGTAATTTGCACCCTTGGTGGCCGGTTTCTACCTACCCATTTTTGCAGACTATCAGCCATTCAGACCCTCCATTTATTTTTTTAATACTTTAGTATATATTATTATCATACTTTAGTTTAATTTCAAGGTTTTTTTTACTTTAATTTTTTCAACAACTTATCAGCCATTACAGTTGCTAATCTGCTCCTCATTTTTACAACTGTAAGACGCTCCTGCTCGTCATGAGCCAAACGCTCTATAGTTTTAATCAAATCCTTTCTGCATAAATTTATTTTTTCCTGAGTTGAAGTGAGCTGCTTACGTAAATTTTCCCTCTTTTTTACCTCAGAAGATAATTGGTCAAATGCATCTGAAACGCTTTCCCATGGAGACCCCGTAGTCTGAGAAGGCTCTTTGTACAAGTCAGAAAACAAATCAGATAAGCTCGTACCGAGCTGATCCAATTGCTTTACTGCATCAGTGTCCTTTTTAGAATTACCATCCTTATTACCCAGAGCTGAATCAACAAGTGAATTAGTTTGGGCCACCCTCCTGGCCAGAGAATCTATGCTAGTGTTGTCAGCAATATCAGCTAGATCTTGCTCTAAAAAGTCTTCCTCTAAAACCGGTTTTTTTTCTATACCTTCAATTTGAGTGTTTGGAATAGGCTCATACTCATCTGCAAAAAAATCATCCTCTTGTGGTCCATTTAGTGAATTTTCTTTTTTTTCCGGACTAAGCTCTTCCCAACCCTTATTTGGGATATAACTGCGTAAGCCCTCCATCATCCCCAGAGATGACTCGCTTGCTGTCGAAGTTTTTTCAGCCATAGTGATACTAAAGAATAATTTTATAAATAGTAATGTTTTACATACTTTAGTATAATTAAGCATGTATTTTTGTCAACACTTAAGTATTGTTAATTAGTGCCTCATGTTTAATAAGCATAACTTTGACTGGCTGTTTTATAAGACAGCAACACATCCTAACCTGCACCTACTCAACATATTTTTATGTTTATTTTGCGGATTTTTCACGATTACTTTCAATTCTCAGGCTATAGATTTCATGCAAATTTGGACTGGAGTGGCGGTATTAACTAGCACAATTGCCATTCTCTTTGCCTCAACTTCTTTATTTTTATCCTCGATAACTATTCTATATTGGTTATTTTACGGCAGCTTCCTCATATTAGATCTATACAACAATTCTTTAGCGTTTTACGTCTACCTACCATGCGTGATGTCACTCATAGCTTTTTTTGATACAGAAAATAAATTCACGCTCGCCCTTACCCGTTTATTCCTATTAGGGTTAATCGGCCAACTGGTGTTAGCCTTTCAACAAAATTACAACACTAAACCTGGTATTTTTATTTTTGTCGGACTAGTGGCAGCTTTCATATTTTTCTTAAACCAAAGAAAAAAACAAATAAAGTTAAAAAATACAGAACTGGCAACTATTCGTATACGAAATTTATTGAAAAAAATTCATGAGGAAAAAAAAGAAGTTCTAATCGAAAAAAAAATAGCATCTAACTTCCTAGCATCGTTTGTTCATGATCTAAGACAACCAATTCATGCTATTAATCTTTATATCTCTTCAATGGAAAGAATTTTAATAAAACAAGAATTAGAAATTATGCATTCAAGCCGGCTCGGCTATTCTCTCCGGAGATTAAAAATGAGTATTAAATATATGAACAATATTTTAGATGGGTTACTCGAAGCTACCAAATTAGACCAGGGAATCACTAACCCAAAAATTCAAACTATAAATCTAACCAATTTTTCTAAAAAAATTATCAATCAATACAGTGAGGATGCTGCTGAATTAGGATTAAAATTGAATTTTAAATCAAAAATTTCAAATGACTTATATATAAGTACAGACCCAAGACTATTAGAAAGAGTTTTAAGAAACCTTATATCAAATGCACTCAAATTTACTGATAAAGGAGGAGTTCGATTAAGACTAAAAAGGACTACTAACTCAATAATTCTTTCAGTAGTTGACACCGGAAAAGGTATACCAAACAAACTTCAAGAAATAATTTTCGAGGAATTTTCCCAGATACCTTCAAAAAACGAAATCGTAGAGAATAGCGGAGCAGGACTAGGCTTGTCGATCGCAAAACGGTTAACTAGCAAAATTGGCGGGGAGTTAATAATACGCAGCACAGAAAACCTAGGATCCATATTTAGTATAAGGTTTCCTGCGGACTATGCACAGCCACACCAATCTAAAACTACTGAACTAGAAGAGGCGCTTGAGCAAACTATAATTCCACAAATCACACTTACTGATCCTCTAACAACCATTGTCTTGTTGGTCGACGAAGATCGCGCATCTCGAGACGCGTTTAATACTCTGGAACCTGAACTCAGCTTACGTATTGTTTCTGGGTCGAATTCTCGAAATATTCTAGAGTCATATAAGGATATAATCACCCCTCCCAGGCTAATAATTGTGAATTGCAGTAATAAAAAGGAAAAACCGCTGGATTCAATCGATGGACTCAGAGTTGAATTCAACGAAGATTTCCCTGTAATATTCTTATCATCTGACGTAGAACGGGAAAGAATGTTATACAGAGGTATAAAATACTCCGAGTTTATTCAAAAACCTGTTTCGATAAATGAAATACAAAATATGATTTCAAAACTACTGGAACTCAAAAACTAACTCAGTACTTTGCCGATACAATACCCAGTTTCTGAGCAACGAGAACAGATTGGGTCCTATTAACAACCCTTAATTCTTTAAAAATACCGCCAACGTGCGATTTTGCAGTAATTTCAGTTATTCCTAATGCTTGAGCTATATCTTTATTCGTCTTTCCCTCACATATCATTGATAAAACCTGAATTTGTCTGTCAGTCAGTTGAATCTGTCGTATATCTTTAACATTACAGTAACCACTTGCAGAAAGCCAACGGCTCTTTGGTTGCTGATTGTTAACTAACGTTTTGATTAAAGTCATACTCTCAGCAACTGGAGCCCCTTTACTTATAAAAGCAGTCGCCCCGGATCCAAAGCAAGCTCCAACTTGGAGCTCATCATCATTCCCAGATACTGTAATAAGTTTTATTTTCGCCTCCACGGAGAGTATTACCCTGATTGCAGCCAAACCCGTTATTCCCTTTAAACCAAGATCCATTAAAACCCACCATACTCCCTCGGGCTCATTGTTTACATTCGAACCATTAAAACAACTGAGGGACCCTTCCAAAGACGAATATGCCTTTACGATGGAATCCGGGAAAGTCTCGTTAAGAGCAGTTTCCATTGACTGCCGAACGAGAGGATGATCATCTATGACAACAAATTTAATAATTGCAGCCTCCGTCCTTATACAAAATAAAGTAAGTAAAAAAATATGTTTAAAAGTATCAGTAAAATGGGCCCGAATGACTCTGCAGGTCGCAAATCAACGCTGACTTTTTTTAATTCTTCTATTCGATCATCCTCATGATACTTCGAACTACTCAATTCATTTATTCTAAACTTAGCTATCTCAACTTTTAATTCGCTAAACTCATTTGCCAGATCTTTTTCGTGAAAATCTTCCTCATTTTTTCTTAAACTAGAAACATTCGGACTCGGAAAAAAATACTCAGAACCTGATAAAAATTGATCATAGTTTATCCCTAAAGCCTCTGCAACTCTTTTTACACAATCAATACGATGTTCATGCTCCACGAAAGCTTTTCCCTCTTGGCCATTTTCTAATTCATTTATTTGTATATCTGTTAATCCAGTAAGTATGCCGAGCTCAGATACTGAAAGCCCATGTTCATATCTTGCCTCTATTAGTCTCCTGAAATTAACTGGTTTATTTAACTTATTAGTCACAAGTCACCTTATTTATTGAAGTATTAGTCTAGCGTACAAATGGTAAAAGAGTCTCTTGTCCGGGGAGTAAATTTTTTCCAATGTAACGACTAGTGCATTGCCGGTTCGAATAAGCAACCAGCCTGTTGCCCTCTTACTTGTACTTATTGTATTCTCGATATGTGTTATCTCTGAATAGCTCTCAGAGATAATTCTAAGCTTGTCCCAAATAACGCCAGAATGAAAAAATTTATCAACTGGACTAATAAGCTTTCTCCATGTACTAGACATCCTGTAAATAGCAAAATTGTGATCTAAAAGACCAGTTACTTTAAAACTCTCTCTATTGTTAATAACTGATCTACAAAAAAGCTCAAAATCAAAATCGATATGCCTCAACATCCAAAGCATACATTGACTCTGCTTGTCATCTAATATTTTTTCTGTCCGCACGGCAAACATATGGAGTGAATTGTTCGGATCTTTGTATGTAAGCCTAGAAAAAGTAATTGCCTCCTCGATACTATCCATAAACACTGAATCAAAATTCTTTTTTTCCATAAAAGACGTTCCAAAATTACTGAGGGCTACTTTATTAGCAAAAATAACTCTACCATCCTTGTTAGTTAGGAAAAGAAAAGCGGGAAAATCGTACAAGACAGTCTTCATAACTGCGGTCTCTGCTAGAGTAGTTTTCAGTTCCCTGATAACACTGTCCCGAGAAGCTATTCTTCTCGATTCATCAACAACATAATTGAATTGGAAAACGAGAGCTAATAAAACAGTCTTTATGACTAGCCAGACAAAAAAAAGCTCGCTATGTGCTACAAAATTAAACTTATCCTGTATTTGTAAAACTACCCATATTGACCATAAAGTAATAGCAGCCACTAGCAACAAATTTAAATTTATAAAAAACTTACGACTAACCAAACTTTTTTGAGAAGAGGAGGTACATTGATAAAAAATACATCCCAAAATAATAACAAACGATAAAGATACTAGGATATTCAGTTCGCGTATGGCAATCCCTTCGGAAAATGAGATATGGGCGATTAAAAAAAACAAAGGTAGCGGAATTAAAACAATCGACACTCTTTTCCACAAATTCTTTCTATCTGGATACGACAAGATTGCACATAACAACATCAACGCAAAAATATCGAAAAAAATTAATGAGTCATCTAGATCTTGTAAAGGTATAATGGCGGTAACTTCGAGTTTGTTTTCTCCGAAAAAAAAAATGCCTAACGGGTGAATCAACAAAGATATGCCAATTAAAGCTTTAACAAAAATCATTTCCTTCGAGAGTCTCTCATATGTAAGTTGCAATCCCTGAATAATAAAAAAAACGCTACACGCTAAAAAAAAAGAGATAAGAGAAAATTTATCGAGATGCATAACTGTTTCTAGTACTTCTATCACCACTGAAATAACTTACGGATAATTTATTTTGTGTAGCAGAATAAAAGCCTCGTTTTGAATAATGATTGGTTAGGGAAACAGAGCTTTGTCTTGAGGAGCTGGTATGAATCATTTCGAGAATTTTTGTTTGCACCTGTTCTTCTAAACTTAATAGGAATCCACCTACTAATAATAGTACAAAGATAATCTTGACTTTTTTTGACCTATATTTGGGAGTTCCTATCGACACTCCTGATTCTTTCTCATCTGTTTGAATATCTTCTAAAGCCTGGTCATTTGGTTTTTTTATTTCTCCATTGTGAGACAAAAATACATCAGTCTCATCTTCCTGGATCTTTATATCTTGAGCATCATAAAAAACGAATGTATTGCCAAATGTATCTATCTTCCGTTTTACTTTCTCAGAAGATATTCCAATGTTGAAAAATACTATCATCTTGTTCTTCTCGGGCTCAGCCTTCTTCGAAAGAGATCGTAAAATGGATATCTCGTTTTCGTCTAGCTTTTCTCCATTTTCCAACATTAAAATAGTTTTTGCATTTCCGCGGAATTCATTATGTACTCCATCGTTACCAGTTAAGTCCGAAAAAGCCTCACCATACTTATCAACCACGGAATCTGCAATAAACTTTTCTAACTCGTTGTTGCCGTAAAAAACTGCATTAGGGTTCTTTTTGACCAACGCCTTTTTTAAGCTTAAAGCCAGTAAGTTTAATGAGTGCAAATTATTACAGCAAACAATAGTATTTCCTTTTTCTTCCTCCAGAAAAACTAGTAACTCTTCTCCTTTTATATCTCTAGAGCTTTCCGGGGAATGACTCAATTCTGGGTCTAATTTTTGCACATGGTTCCCCAACAGGCTTACAAACTCACTTATTTGGGACCGATAACAGATTCCAGGATTTTCGATAGACCTGATAGGTTTTTTCGTCCTTTATTCGCAGTATTGCCCTTCGAATATTCGGGTTTCCCGATAACTTTATCATTTCCTGGATGTTGTGTTCTAGACTTTTCAGCCATATATCTACTAAGTTTTGTATTATGAGTATCGAGAAATCTCCTGTCGGAAAATGTTACTTTTACAGCCCTTGCCGCCTGTTTATGTATATTCCCTGCCTGTTGAATTGACTGCGCACAGCGACCGTATGATTGACCTGCCATCGATTCATTCACATCAAATACAAATTGCTTTTTAAACAATTGCCTGACCGAGTCATCATTATAAATTGGAGGTAAAAGCATAAACGGTACAGAAAAATCACGTGCGCTGAAAGGGTCAGTAGCAAGTTCCTCTTCCGAAACCCTTGATGGACACAGGAGTAAAGTTGGCGGTATGCCACTCTTAGATTTGAAAACCCAACCAATTGTTTCAATAAATCTAGTTGTAGCACTCAACTCGATGCTTGATACACTGGTTGGAACAACAACTAAATCAAATTCATACAAAACTTCAGGGTCCATTGCGGAGGTCCAGGTTAAATCACAGATTAAAATCTCGACTTTACTCACGTGTCGCCTCACTCTATTCCTGCAATTAATTAACCACCGCCTTGCATCAAAGTCATCTAAGACACAATGCTCGGCAACTACATCTGAAGAACGAGCTTCCCTCACCCATGTGCTGGAGGACCCGTGTGGATCCAAATCAAGCAATACGGTGGTTTTAAACGCTTTTTCAGAAAACCATACAGAAAGGTTGGCCGATAGAGTGCTTTTTCCCACCCCTCCTTTCTGACTAACAACCAAAATTCTCAACGTATCCATATTTATATCCGTGTACACTAGGTATACTAAAGTATTAGAATGATACGCCATTCACACAACTATGGCAAGCTATAGTTTAAAGAATCGGTAACATGACTCGAATCATTAACGGTCCGTCCTAACCAATGTATGCAGGTGAAAAAATTTAAATAACGCCGGTAAGGCCTCAGTGACTTACATTTGAGATTTGCAGTCACTGAGGTAAATTTTTGCAAAACTAACGCTTATTTACGGCGTCCTTGAAGGCTTTTCCGGCAGTAAATTTAACAGTCTTA
>SGYQ01000014.1 GCA_004214155.1 Burkholderiaceae bacterium | reverse complement strand
TAAAAAAGAAAGTGAAAGCAAGCTGATTCTCCAAAGCATCGAGCAACTTACTAAGCAAATTTCTGAAATTTCTACTGAGCTAGGAAAGCTAGACTCCGCTTATAACGACGAGGCGATCGAATTAACGAATGCAGAAAATCATTTAGCAGAAATTGATTCGGTGGTTTCTAAGTTAAGTGCGGAGATGACACTGCTGGGACAAACGATTAAACCTCTTGAAAAAGAGTTGGAAGTCATAGATATTGCCTTAAGCGAGGGTAACACCCAGTTAGCTTTGCTAAAGGCGGAAAAAGAAAATATTGAACAAAAATCACGTCAAGATCTCGATCTTATGAAAGATTTCGAGGAACGACTATTGGTTTCAAAAAATGAATTGACGGGTGTGAGCAATCAGGAAACTCTGAAAATAGAGTCTTTAAAGCAGGAGCTTGAGAAATTGAAGATCGCTGCTGACCGTGACTCCGAGCACCTCAGGGATGAGAGAGAGAGCCTTGTTAGAATTGAAGATGCTCTTTTGAAGAAAAACAGTGAGCTTGCGAAAGAAGAGAGCATACTGCTCTCAGCAAAAGCGTCTCTTGAAGCCTTGTCTCACGTACAAGAAAAAGAGTTGGGGTCAGAAAAGATTAACGAGTGGCTTTCTGAAGTGGGTCTGGGCGAATGTGAAAAGCTTATTTCAAGATTGATCGTAGATGAAAAATGGAATCTAGCTGTTGAAACAGTCTTGGATAGAAAGTTGGCGGCCGTTGTTTTGGAGTCTGAACGGCAAAATACTGCTGTACATGGATTAAACGCTCCGTTTGGCACATATTTTATTCCCAAGGGTTTAGAGAGGCAAAACAAAATCAATCAAGATAACCAAGACTTAGCGTCAGTTGTAATCTCTGATTGTGACTCTTCCCGCGCAGTAAAAAATTGGTTAACAAGTTTTTTACTTGCGGATACTGATGATTTTGCAAGAGCCAATGTAAATTTTTTACCTAGCGGCTCTTACTACGTAACAAGAACAGGAAATATTTACGGACAAGACTTGGTCTTTTTAAATTCTAACAATCAGCAAGCAAGTATTTTATCAAGAGAAAAAGATATACATAGGCTAGCTGAAAAAGTTGAAGAATCCAATGAGAGTTGTAATCAATTTCGGATACAAGTAGATAAATTTAAGAGAAAATTTGATGAGAAAAAAGAGCTTGTGCAAGAACTTTCAGATTTGTGCGAAAAGAATCAAGATACACTGCATCAAAAGGAGCTTTCATTGGCTGTTCTAATGGAAAAGAATGAGAATCTCATTTCTAGAGAGAAATCGCTAGCGGATAATATAAAAAAACTTGAATTTGATAAACAGCGTATCTTTGATCGTTCCTTGTTGCAAAAAAAAGATTTACGAAGGAATGAAGAAGAAATTAAAGAGCTTAATTCTTTGAAAGAAAAAAACGTGCAGGACAGACAAAAAATCTTTGAAGAATTAAAAGGCCACAAAGAGAAATTCGATAGAAAGACTGTTGAAAAAAATGAAAAACAGTTTGAGCAAATTGGTCGACAAGAATATATTGCTGCTAAAAATGAGAAATTAAATGACCTACAAAGACGTAAAGTAGAGTTGCTAGAGCGCAAGAAAGAATATTCACGCACAAAACTGGAAAAAGAAAATGTATTAAATGAATCGGTTATAGCAGAATCTCTCCAAGCTAAGGCAAAAGTTGAAAAAGAGCTTATAAGGTTAAGGAGTGATGCGGAGACAACTAAAAGTCAGGAGCAAATTGTCGAAGGAGAAATTTCAACATTACAAGATTTGATTGAGAAGAAAAAAGACGAAGTTCATAGCAAAGAAATTGTTCTCACAGAAAAAAATAGCTCGTTTGAGCAAATAAAAAATAACAAAGAATTAAAATATGCAGAATATACTAGATACAGTCCCACTCAGTATGAGAATGAAAGTAGGGGAAAGGGTTTGCGACAACTTGAAAAAGAATTTAATAACCTTACTAAAGAATTGGAAGAAATCGGACCGGTAAATTTGGCTGCGGAGACAGAAATTACCTCCATTAATCAGAGAAGAGAAGGATTAATTTCTCAGGTGGATGATATCAGAAGGGCCGAGTCAGAACTGAGCCAAGCTATAAAAAAAATTGACGGCGAGACAAAAGATTTACTTGATAAAACAATGGAACAGATTAATCAAAATTTGAAATTTTTGTTTCCTAAAATGTTCGGAGGCGGGCAGGCGGCCCTTGTTCTTCTTGAAGAAGACATCCTAACCGCTGGCATGGCCATAGAGGCTCGTTTGCCTGGAAAGAAAACTATGTCTATACAGTCGCTTTCTGGAGGAGAGAAGTCAATGGCTGCTGCGACATTAATTTTTGCTTTTTTCTTACTCAACCCTGCGCCTTTTTGTTTACTTGACGAAGTAGATGCCGCATTGGATGATTCTAATGCAACTAAATTAAGCACTTTGGTTGTCGAACTTTCAAAAAAAACACAATTTATTTTTATAACACACAATAAAATTTCAATGGAAATCGCCGATCAATTGATTGGGGTTACTATGAGAGAGCCTGGTGTCTCTCGGATTGTCTCGGTAGATATTGAGTCAGCTCTCTCACTTACAGAGAAAGACTCAGTGCAGCTGGTTTGATTTGGTTGGATTCGTTATGGGGGTTTTTTAGCGAGGCTGCAGCCTTTGCGTTGGGTGTTTTGGTAATATTGAGTGTTGCAATCATATTTGATTATTTGCGCCAAAAAAAACGTGAAAGTAAATTTGCTCCCCGGTTTTTGCTTGCAAAAACCGGAGAAGAGAAGCAGACCTCAACGTTTGACTCATACGAGTTTGAACCGGATGGGAGGTATGAATGCATTGTGATTTTTTTTGTTTTGGGTAAGAAAGCACTCAACGCACTTCTAAATTCAAAAAACCAAAAGAAAGAAGTAGGCTCTAAACGGATTTTCGTTTCGTCTCGTTTGAATGATACCCAAACCACTAATTTAGAGGTGTCAGTTTCTATTGTTTTAGCTGACCGGTTTGGACATATTGCAGAGAGTGAATATCGTGGTTTCGTTGATTATGTTGAGGGAGTAAGAACTCAACTGGGAAGCAAAGCAGTGCTAAAAGATCCAATCCCAGATTATACAGAGATTCTTAAATCGTCCAAAGAGGTTTATCGCAAAGTATCCCACCTTGATTCGATACTTGAATTTTCCCTTAAGTCTTCTGATATCATTGATTTGAATTTATTTCGAGATTATATGGAGAAACTGGGTTATATGGAGACCTTCCCATCGAAGTTCGTTCTGTTTGATGCCAACGAAACTAAATTGTCTGTTGCCGAATTTAGTGATTCGAAAAATGTTTTTAAATTTGTGTTTAACATAGCTGTTTCCAATAATCCTACTCAGGTGTTAAAGGATATGTTTGACGGTTTGCGATGGATTGCGGAATATTTTCAATGTCAGATTTTGGATAAAAATCATAATGAGGTTGATGGGCAATCTTTTGAAAACATCTTAAACCAAGTTGAAATTAGAGTTGGTCAATTAAAAATGGGAGGCTTGTTCCCGGGTGGTAGATTATCCAGAGAAGTGTTTAAATTGAGATGAGCAGCGCGTTAAAAAAAAAAAGAAAAGATCTCGTAAGTATTATCAAGAGACATCAGGAGGCTTATTATTTAAAAGATCAACCCGAAATAAGCGACCATACCTATGATAAATTA
Source organism: Burkholderiaceae bacterium (assembly GCA_004214155.1). GTDB lineage: Bacteria > Pseudomonadota > Gammaproteobacteria > Burkholderiales > Burkholderiaceae_A > UBA7377. Next base: position 37,056 of record SGYQ01000014.1, on the reverse strand, counting down.
GTAGCAGAACTATTTTCTTTAGACCATGAGTTAAATATTCCGCGGTCCTCCACAGAAAAAACTCTAGGAGTGGGCCACAAAAAACGTGATGAATTCCTCTCAGTCGAACATGCGACTCCCATGCTATCTCTTGACAATGCTTTCAGTTTTGATGACCTCGATTTGTTTTTTAAAAGAGTTACAGATTCCATAAAAAAAAATAGACTTGATTTTTCTCCGGAGTATTCTGCCGAAACAAAGTTGGATGGTGTTGCGGTGTCGCTGACCTATATAGACTGTGAGTTAAAAAAGGCTGCAACAAGGGGTGACGGATTGGTAGGAGAGGATATAACTGACAACGTAATGTCTATGAGTGGGGTACCACATGTTTTGCATTTGAAAGATAATCATAGGCATAACGTTAACATTTTCCATAATAGTATTTTGGAAATAAGGGGTGAGGTTGTTTTTCTTAAAAAGGATTTTGAAAGGTTTAATAAGCACCAGGAAAAGTCTTCAGAAAAACTTTTTGCTAATCCTAGAAATGCTGCTGCCGGCAGTTTGCGACAGTTAGATGCATCTGTCACTATGTCCCGCCCGTTAACTTTCATTGCTCACGGAGCTGGGGAAATGAATGGGGTTTTAGATGATACTTTTAAAACTCATTCATCATTTTTAGAATTTTTGGAAAGTGTTGGTTTCAAAATAATCCGGCCACGAGTTAAAGACGGACAGCCGAGTAATATTAAGACTTTTGTAAATCAAATTTTAAATATTAGAGAATCGCTACCTGTTGAAATCGATGGAGTTGTAGTGAAAATAGAAAACTATGAGCTACAGAACAAACTAGGGTCTACAGTGCGGGCTCCACGGTTTGCCATAGCTTATAAATTACCATCTGAAACTGCAATTACCGAGGTTCTCGGTATTGATGTTCAGGTGGGTCGATTTGGAACATTGACACCTGTTGCGAGGCTAAAGACGGTAAGCATAGGGGGAGTAAATATTGCAAATGCGACATTACACAATGAAGACGAACTCAGAAAAAAAGGAGTGAAAATTGGGGACAGAGTGGAAGTTCGAAGAGCCGGTGATGTTATCCCGGAGGTCGTTCGAACAGTAAATACGTCGAATAAAAAGAGGGATAAAAACTTGTCTTTTAAGATGCCAAAATTTTGTCCGTCATGTGGGGGAAAAACCGAGAGGTTAGAGGGAGAGGTTGCTCGCAGATGTATTAACGGAAAAAAATGTCCCGCTCAATTGGAGCAGGCATTTATTCATTTTGTAAGCAAAAAGGCTATGAATATTGATGGTTTAGGTACAAAATTAATACAACAATTAATAAGGGAAAACCTCGTAAATTCATTTGATGATATATACAAGCTTAATTCTATTCAATTGGAAAAATTAGATAAATTCGGGGCAAAATCTGCTCAAAATTTAATCGATAGTATAGAGAAGTCAAGAGTGACTACTCAGGCTAAGTTTCTTTATGCTTTGGGTATCAGGCACGTTGGTTTGCAAACGGCAAAATCTATTTGTGATACGTTAAATCGTTTTGAAGAATTATTTTCATTGCCATTAGAAAAGTTAGCTCTTATACATGACATAGGTCCAGTTGTAATTTCTTCTGTCTCAAATTTTTTTAAAACAAGAGAAAATTTGGAGCTTACTGAACGGTTATTAAATGAGATAACTTTCAAGAAGGAGGTTTCGATTCAAGGAGGAGTTTTTGCGGGGAAAGATGTCGTTTTTACGGGAACCCTCAAAACGTTGAAAAGGGCATCGGCTCAAGAATTAGTTCGAAAAAACGGGGGTACGTTCTCTGAGACTGTTAACAAAAAGACAGACTTTTGTGTAGTTGGTGAAAAAGCAGGCACTAAAGCTAAAGCAGCCCTTAGAATGCAGGTTAAGGTTATAACTGAGGATGAGTTTCTAGCCATGATAGATAAAAATATTCGGTGAGAGGAAGAAGATGATAAAAAAAGCTGTTTTTCCCGTAGCAGGATTAGGGACTCGTTTTTTGCCTGCAACGAAAGCTTGCCCGAAAGAGATGTTGCCGGTCGTGGATAAGCCACTTATTCAATACGCGGTAGAGGAGGCGGTTGATGCAGGAATAACCGAAATGATATTTGTCACCGGCATGTCAAAGAGGGCAATTGAAGATCATTTCGATAGGGTTCCAGAGCTCGAGAGAACGTTAAGAGACAAATCCAAAGAGGACCTTTATGAGATTGTCCGTAATATCCCCCCCAAAGGGGTCTCATGCATCTTTATTAGACAAGCTGAGCCACTCGGACTCGGACATGCGGTGCTCTGTGCTAAACCTGTCATAGGCCGAGAAAATTTCGCAGTAATCTTAGCCGACGATTTAATGGTTCCTGCCGACGGAGGAGAAGGGGTTTTAGCGCAAATGGTGAACAATTTCTCTAGTCATATCTCTGGGATGTTAGCCGTTGAGCAAATTGAAGGTACGGAAATTGAAAATTATGGGGTTATTGGAGGCACATCTCTTTCAAAAAAATTCACTAGAATTGAGCAGATTTGCGAAAAACCAAAAGCAAGTGAGGCACCGTCAAATCTTGCTGTCGTGGGACGTTATATATTTTCTGACGAAATTTTCAACACGTTAGAGGAGATTGGTCCTGGTAAAGGCGGGGAAATCCAACTTACAGATGCAATTGCAGTGCTTTTAAAAGAGAAAAAAAAATTTCATGGGTATGCCTTTGATGGGCGCCGTTTTGATTGTGGTTCAAAAGGGGGGTACCTTCAAGCAACTGTGGAATTAGGGGTGAGGCACGACAAAGAGGGTGAAAACTTTCGCAGATGGCTAAAAAGTCAAATTTTTTGATAAATTTGTGAAAATTGTCGGTTTTGGTTGAATAGTCTCTTAAAACGTATAGAATGTAATGAAATTATGAAATTAGGCTTTGAGGAGGAGTTATGCCCCGGCATGTTAGATATGGAGATTATGTTCAAGCTGTAACTGTTGATGAAGAAAAGATAAGTTATTCGAAACTCATGCCAACTGTTCAACTCGACTCGAATGGTAACGAGATTCCTCAAAAACCTGACAAGCTTCGCATGAGTGGTATGGATGTTTATAACGTGATAAAGCCTTATGTGAGCGTTAGGTTCATGGATCAAGTGAATGCAGTAGTTCCTCTTGCCGCATATTTAGCTCTTTTTCAGATACTTGTTTTAGGTGTGCCTATTCCTGAAGCGGCTCTACTTGGAGTTGGACTTTTAGCTGTAATGTTTGGACTGATGCTATTTATGGAGGGCCTCAAACTTGGTTTAATGCCCTTTGGTGAAACGATAGGATCGAAATTGCCGCTGAAGTTGCCATTAATTGGCGTTTTGGTTATTGCATTCCTTCTCGGAATCGGTGTAACTTTTGCAGAGCCTGCGATCGGGGCTTTACAAGCAGTTGGCTCAATAGTTGATCCAAATGACGCTCCATATTTGTATACATTGCTTAGTCCTCAAAGGGTTACATACACCGTATTATTTGTCGGCGCTGGAGTAGGAGTAGCTGCGGTTGTTGGTACTCTTAGGTTCCTCTATGACTGGAGCTTAAAGCCTTTGATTTATATACACCTCATACCTGTTGTCATATTGACTGGGTATTGCTTCTTTGATCCTGATCTGGTGACAATGATCGGTTTGGCGTGGGATTGTGGAGCCGTAACAACGGGCCCAGTTACTGTGCCACTTGTTCTAGCCCTCGGAATTGGAGTTGCTAATGCAGGAGGTCAAACGGGTAAGGAGAGTAAACTACAGGGATTCGGAATTGTAACACTTGCCTCTCTTAATCCAATTTTGGCGGTCTTGTTATTGGCAATATTCTGGAAGTTTACAGTTCCAGTAGAAACCATTTTGGCCGAAGCGGAACTCAATATGGCAGCAGCTGCAGCGAGTGCGGAGGCCGCATGGCACACACAATCTCCTTATGCCGAAGTTGTCGGCGGGGTTCGAGCCATTGTTCCTTTGGTTATATTCTTAATGATTGTTTTATTCATAGTGTTGCGCGAGAAGCTTCCAAATGCAGGCATCGTAGTTTGGGGTCTTTTCCTCTCAGTTGTTGGAATGTGTATCTTTAGCATCGGGTTAACATACGGGTTAGCTCAACTCGGATCAGGCACAGGAGGATTGGTTCCTGGTCTCTTTGTAGATATGGATGATAGTTTGATGCCAGCAGCACCTTTATACAACGCTGGTATTGGTATTGCAATAACAGCATTGTTCTGCTTTTTACTTGGATTTGGTGCGACATTAGCTGAGCCAGCTTTAAATGCCTTAGGATTAACGGTTCAAGATCTTACTAACGGTTCTTTCAAAAAATCGATGCTTATGTATTCAGTTTCCACGGGAGTTGCTGTCGGAATAACACTCGGGATAATGAAGCTTATCTTTGGCTTTAGCATTTTATATATTCTTGTTCCAGGTTACATTCTCGGAATTGTGCTTACTTATTTATCTACTGAAGAGTTTGTAAATGTAGGCTGGGATAGCGCTGGAGTTACAACTGGGCCAATAACGGTTCCTCTTGTACTCGCGATGGGACTGGGCTTTGGAAAGGCAGTCGGTGCAGTGGAAGGGTTTGGAATTCTCGCTGCTGCATCTATCAGCCCAATTGTGGCAGTTCTGGCGCTCGGTGTTTATGTTCAGTGGCGCGTTAAAAAAGACAATGAGCGTGCCGCGTTAGAGGCAGCGGATGATACTGCGAAAGCATAATCTGTATTTAATATAGGAGAGATACTCAAATGGCAAAGCGTAAAGTAACAAATTTGACCGATGTTTCAGAGATAACATGTGTCGTTCAAAAAGGAATGGCAGATGAAATTGTTCAATCTCTTCTCGATGCTGGAATTCAGGGCGCCACAGTTCACTCAGGAGTCGGAACGGGAATCCGGGAACGGATGGGTCTTCTCGGGGTTGCCGTGGAAGTTGAAAGAGAGATAGTGCAGGTTCTAGTATCTAAGGACCAGGTCGACAGAATATTCGAAAGAATGTATTTGGCTGGAAGACTTGATACTCCTGGAATGGGCTATATTTATGCTGCTCCACTAGTTCAAGCCGCTACCTATATCCCCGCACACCTTCTTGAGGATAAGGATTCCCTCTCTTCATTAGGAGTATAGTATGAGTGAAGCCAAGATACCAAACATTGACTACACAAGGTTGTTAACCTGCATTTTGTATGAGGGTGGTGCGGCTGATGTGCTTGAGGAGTTGTATAAACGAGGAATAAAAGAGGGTTATTTTGTATCGGTAAGAGGCGCTCCATTAGGAAGATCTTCAACCGTCCAGGGTTTGCCAGAGATTCCTCAGACGGAAATCCTGCATGTCGTTGCTGCTGCGGATCAGGCAGACTATATTTTCCAGATGATATATGAGTTTGCTAAGCTCGATCAGCCTCAAAAGGGGATTATTTTTGTGAAAAAGCTTACGAGGTCATCGCCTAATATTCTTCCAGAAGATACTGACCTCTCGGAGATGGGTTTTCAACAAGAAGATGCAGCGTAAATTTGCTATTGATTAATTACACTCAAGAAATGCAGAATTAAGGAGAAATAGATGAACGAAGAGTCCGCAGATGTAAAAATAAAAAAGAATAGGAGACGCATTTTTGATGCGGAATCTTTTGTGCAATATAATCAAGGACAGGTTTTTGTTGGGCGTTCAGTTATCGAAGAAAATAGGGCCCTTGCTCTGAAAAGCTTCGCCTCAGACGCACAAGGAAATAGGGAACTCTTATTGAGGACTGTTGACGATGTGTTACGTAACCGAGAGGTTATGGTAGAACAACTTAGCCCGGCTACTCCTGAGGAAGAGCGTTTCCAAAACTCTATGAAAAATAAAGTAAAAATAGAGGAATTGGAGAAACAGGCAGAATTCAATAAGGCTATGTTAGAGATTAACCAGTTGATGGTTGATGCGAATAAGCTGCTTATTGAGATAAACCTCAAGACGAGGCAAACTAATGAGTCTCTTGTAGAATATTTGGATGATCTTTCAACATTAAATGCAAAATGGTTGGATGGGGATTTGGAAAGTGGCATGAAAGCATCCACTGGTTCCGATAATGATGCAAGAGTGTCAGAGAATACATCCCGCGCTGAAAAAGTTGCAGAATTGGCACAAAACAACAGAGATACCATAAACTCGTTGTATGAAAGGGCGACTCAAAACAGGGGAACGATAATGAGTGAGGCAGAGAAAAGTGCCGAGCTTAGAGAAGAAATTGTTACTTTAAGAGAAAAGATATCAGCCAACCAAAGAAGGGTCGCTGATAAAATTATTGAGTTGTAAAAGGTTATTGGAGCGTAATGCGCTAGTCATGACAAATTCGTAAGGAGAACCTCCTTTACAAAGGGTGTATTCCTTTAGTTGTGTGGGCGTGTTAAAGTTTCATAACAAATTGACTTTTACCAAATGGTGTTAGTAGCAACTTGTCAGTTCTGCGCAAGTTGCGCGGGATTGCTCGTATTTCTATTAGGAAGATGATCTCAAAGCAGAGAGTATTTGAAATATTAGATGGCTCATCGAAAGATTCTGCCAGCAGAATCTGTGAGCTAGTTATAATTTCGGTTGTTGTTTTAAATGTTTTTGCTGTGCTCCTTGACTCGGTCCCTGAAATACATCAAGAATATAAAAATTTCTTTGCACTGTTTGAACTTCTCAGCGTGATTTTCTTTACACTGGAATATTCTCTAAGAGTTTGGTCATACGGAGCTAAATACGACGAAAACAAGGGTGGTGCGTGGAGAGGGCGTAAAGAATACATTTTTTCCTTTTACGGATTCATAGACTTTGTGGCAACTATGCCATACTACCTCCAGTTTATATTCCCCGGAATGGATTTGAGGGTCTTACGAGTTCTGCGTATGTTAAGAATTCTTAAGCTGACCCATTATAATTCCGCACTTCAAGATTTATTTATGGCTATAATTGCCGAAAAACGAGCGTTTGGTTCTGCTGTTTTCTTAGTAACTATTGCGACGATTGTTTCTGCCTCCTTGATGTATTTTGCTGAAGGGTCCTTGCAACCCGAACATTTCGCATCAATTCCTAAAAGTATTTATTGGGCTGTTATCACCATTAGTACAGGTTACGGTAACGTTGAGCCTGTTACAAACATTGGTTGGATAATCGCTGCACTTACTGGATTCACTGGCGTGTGCATGGCAGCAATTTTGACTGGTATTGTTGCATCGTCCTTTTCAAATCAGTCCGCTCGAAAACGTGCCGCCTTTGAAGGACAGCTAAAACTTGTTTTAGTAGATGAGGTAGTAGACGAGTCTGAAAAAAGACTTTTAAGAATGCTACAACAGAAATATAGAATTAGTGACGAGGAAGTTGAAGAGATGTTGAGTAATCTTACCAATGGAGAGATTACAAAATTATGAATTCCGCTAATAAATTACAAGTCAAAATTTTTAAATTACTGGATGGTTCGGAATACTCAAAAGTTAGTCGATTTATAGAGTTTTTTATTGTTGCGATAGTTGTTCTTAACGTATTGGTAATCATTCTGGAATCAGTCCATACGATCAATCAAAGGTATGGAAGAGCTTTTTTTTATTTCGAAGTGTTTAGCGTGGTTGTTTTTACTGTGGAGTATATATTGCGAGTTTGGACCTACGGAGTAAAATATAAAAAAAGCGAAGGAGGCGCATGGAAAGGAAGAAAGGAGTATATTTTTTCATTCTATGGGTTGATAGATTTTTTTGCGACAGCTCCATTTTACTTACAATTATTATTTCCCGGTTCAGATCTCAGATTTTTGCGTGTTTTTAGATTACTAAGAATTTTTAAGTTGTCTCGATACAATAGTGCCCTACAAGATCTTGGAGAGGCTGTGGTTGCAGAGCGAGAGTCATTTTACTCAGCCTTTTTCTTGTTATTAATTGCATGTCTTCTTTTTTCGTCACTCCTTTACATAGTTGAAGGGTTGCAACAACCTGATGTTTTAGGTTCTATTCCACTGGCAATGAAATGGTTCATAATGACTATAGTGGGGGGGTGGGGAAATGTCGATCCGACTACTGTACTAGGTTCAATTTTAATCATAGTGACTCAGCTTATAGCTATTATGTTGGCTGCAATTCTTACGGGAGTTGTTGCTACCGCATATAATGCTCAAGTTACTCGGCGTGAGGCGAAGTACGAGGCACTTGTGAGGGAAGTCTTAGCTGATGGAGTTGTTGATGAGGAGGAACAGAAAGAGCTTGACATGTTAAAACAAAAATTTGGGATGAGTGATGAGCAAGTAGAAATGATTGCAGAGCAGGTAAGGGTTGAGAATCAAGAAAAAGAAGAAAAGGCACAGCTCGAAAAAAGCAAAGAGTAACTTAATAAATAATTTAGATGGCAAAAAAGTCAATGAAAGAAAAAATCGAACCCGATAACGAAAACTTAGCAGATGCCTTTAAGAGAGGTGTCGATTATTCTAAAAGGTTTAAAGCCTTTAAAGAAGAGGTGCGTGAAGAGAAAAACTGGGGTTTACGAGTTAGAGTAACCGCAGTTTTTCTAACCTTAGCGGTTGGCGCGATAGTAGGTCTTGTCGCTTTATCTTTGCTATCACTTGTTGAGTTTTTTAATAGCTTTTGGAAACCAAAAATCGTTACTGATTTTGCTCAAGTAGAGTTTTCTTGGAATATATATTTGGGAATCAGTTTATTAGTTTCGGCCTTGATTGCCGGCCAACTTTTAAAACTAATTTCTGATGGTCGTCCTAGGGGCCCGGCTGATTTAATCCTTAGCGCTCAACGAAACGAGCCTCCAGAGATTAAAAATGGTTTTCTATCAGCTACCGTAGCAATGATTTCACTTTCCGGGGGCAGCTCCGTTGGCATGTTTGGTCCCCTTATGCATTTCGGAGGATGCTTCAGTTACTTTGTAAAAAAAAATATCAAACTTGTTACAAAACTGCCACTCGAAGTGATACTAGGAAGTGGCGCGGCCGCTGCTATTGCGGCAGTTTTTTCGGCTCCTATTGGGGCAGCTATTTTTGCTCATGAAGCTATTATTCGTAGATTCGGTTCGTTTGGAGCGGGCCCGGTAATCGCCGCGGCATTCAGTGCGCATTGGGTTGCTTTACTTTTAATGGGCGAAGCAACATTATTCAGTATTACAACGTCTCCTGAGATTAATATAAGAACTTTGTTTATTGCAATGGGCGTAGGTTTCTTATCTGCTATAATTTCAATAATTTATATAAATTCAGTAACTTATATGCCAAAGCTCGCAAAGAAGATTAACGTACCTTTGTCTTTTAAACCGTTAATTCCTGCATTTTTTCTTTTCTTAATTTCGCCAATATTCCCTGCTTTATTGGGTCACGGTTTGTGGACAGTTGATTTGGCACTAGCTGGCCAGTTTAGTCTGACGTTTTTAATCCTACTAATTTTGCTCAAAATATTTTCTACGTCTTTTTGTATCGGGTTTGGCTTTTTTGGAGGCGTTTTTGCCCCTGCTTTGTTTCTTGGAGTCTTAGTTGGTGGGGTAGTGGACCTAACACTCGTTAGCTTAGATTACGGGTCATCGAATTTTGGTATATTAGGAGCAGCCAGCTGTATTGGAGCAGTTATAGGGGCCCCCTTGGCAGCGGTTGTGATTGTTTTTGAACTTACTGGAAGTTATGAGTGGTCGGTATTAGCCATGGTTAGCGTTGTTACCTCTCAACAGTTCACAAGAGCATATGCGGGTAGGTCACTCTTTGATAGGCAACTTTCATTACGGGGTATAAAGTTATCCGATGATCATAAATGATTCTTAAGTTGATAATTTTCTCATGAGATCGGTTTCTATCTTGATGGTTTCGTTTTCGGTTAATAAATTCTCTTTTTTCACTAAAAAAACATCTTCAACTTTTTCACCAAGAGTTGAGATTTTTGCAGAATGTATCGATATTTTGTAAGAAGCTAAAATCCTCGCTACTTTGTAAAGCAGCCCTGGGGTATCTGTAGAGGTAATAGATAAAATATAAAATTCTTCCTTCTCATCGGGGGTTAATTCTATCCGGGGAGTTATTGGGAAGTTTCTTTGTCGCCTTGATAGTTTATTAGCGTGTCCTGGGACAGATATTTCTCTCTCATTATTTAGAACTTGAACGAGTTCGGACTCGCAAGCTTTCTGAACTCTGAGTATATCTTCATTAAGCATGACTGATTGATCAATTAAAAACGTGTCAAGAACATAGCCATGATTAGTTGTATTCAATTTTGCGTCTAAAATCCCAAATCCCCTGTATTGAAAGTAGCCCAAAATATCAACAAATAGATCCTCTCTATCTTTTCCGTAAACAACAACCTTCAAACCAATGCTATCATCAGTAGCCTTAAAGAAAACAATATATTTTTCTGTAAGGTATTTTTCATAAAGTAGCCTCGAATGCCATATAATTTCTGTCATATCATGTCGCAGAAAATATGAAAGATTCAAATATTTTTTTATTTCTTCTCCGGCGTGACCGTTGACATTGTTTAACTTCCTGTTTTTTTCTGCCTGAGCATGCCCCGATAGAACCTCTCCTCCCTCTTCTTTCTTTAGTAAATAACTATTGGTTTTATAGAATAGACTTGCGAGAAGTTTGGCTTTCCAATTATTCCAAACTTTTGGAGACGTTCCTCTTATATCAGCAACCGTCAAAAGGTAAAGATTAATAAGATTCTCACGGGATAAGACTTTCTCAGCAAATCGGCTTATTGTGCTAGGGTCATCCAGGTCTTGTTTCTGTGCTACGGAAGACATTGCCAGATGCTCTCTAACTAAAAAGCAAATGAGTTCCGTTTCTCTTGCCTCAAGGTCATATAACGCGGCAAATTTTTTTACCTCTAGTTCTCCGAGAATTGAGTGATCTCCTCCTCTACCTTTGGCGATATCATGGAACAAAGCACCTAAATAAAGTTGATAGGGTCTAACTAAAGTAATTAATTCGCTACATAGAGGAAATTCGTGGGCATGTTCTATTTTTGTAAAACGTTCAAGATTTGCCATAACTTGAAGAGTGTGTTGATCGACTGTGTAAACATGAAATAAGTCATGCTGCATCTGACCGACAATCTTTTGGAAAACCGGCAGCATCCTTCCTAAAATTCCGAGTCTATGCATTAATGTCAGAGTCTGAATAACTTTTTGCTCTCTTTTGAAGATATTTAAAAATTCTTTTTTTATGTTTTCTTTTTTGATAAAGTCGTCTGACATTAGCTTTCTACTATTCCAAATAACCCTAGTTGTCTCTGGACTAAAGCCAGAGACTCCAGGAGTTTCTTGAAATACACTAAAGCACTGAAGAATTAAAGACGGATCTTTTTGAAGTTTTTCTTTGTTCTCAAAATCTAGCAAGCCTCTAAATTCCAGGAAGTTTACGTTCACTCTGTGAATCCACAGTTTCTTTTTAAATTTTTCGAATTTTAAATCATTAGTTCTAGCCAGTAGTTTGAGTTCAATACTTGCCAGAAACATTTCGAGTATTTGATATACAACTTTTGCTGAATTGAAATAACTTTGCATCAAACGCTCGCTTGCTCTTCTGTTTCCCTCAGTTTTAAATCCAAAAGTTGCCGCAACCTTTGCTTGTAAGTCAAAGATTAGCCGATCTTCACACCTCCCAGCGGAAATATGAAGATGTCCCCTTAAAGTTTTTAGTTTCGCCTCATGTCTTTTAAGTTGATTTGTTTCCTCCACAGTAAGAAGCTCACTAGCTAAAGTTTTTTGCCAATTTAAACTTGTACAAAATTGAGCACAAATCCATTTGATGGTTTGAATATCTCTTAACCCACCTGGTGATTCTTTAATATTGGGTTCTAGATTATAAGGAGTATTTCTGTACCTGGCATGTCGTTTTTGTAGTTCTAGTAATTTTGCTCTAGTAAAAGCTTCTGAATCGATTTTATTTCGTCTTTCCTTTTGCAATTGATAAAATAGATCTTTTTCTCCTGCTAAATATCTGATTTCTAGTAGATTTGTTGATACTGTCGAGTCAGTTTGGGCGAGCTTTATAGATTCCTTTATAGTTCGAACGCTTTGTCCTGCCTCTAATCCAATATCCCAGAGGTTTGATACGAACGTGCTAATGGCGTCAGAATAACAATTTGATGCATTATCAGAGGTTAGGATTAACAAATCTATATCGGAAAAAGGCGCTAATTCGCCTCTTCCATATCCTCCAACAGCAATAAGGCATGCCTCATTGATATTAAAACTTTTCCAAATATTTCTTATTAATTCATCGATTTTTTTTGTGTATCGGAGCATATTGGACAGCGCACGCGTCTCTTTTTTCCATGAACCGCAAAATTGACTCCTAGCCTGTGTCAATTCTGATTTGAAGGTATTTAATTCAACACTCATCACTTTATTGGGAAGACTTTTTCTTTGTCAGGGCTATGGTCAGAGATTGTCATTACTTCGTAGCCATTCTCGGTAACAAGAATCGTATGTTCCCATTGCGCTGAAAGACTCCTATCTTTAGTAACTATTGTCCACCCGTCAGGCATCTCTTTGACATCTCTTTTACCTAAATTTATCATCGGCTCTATGGTAAAAGTCATTCCCTTTTTAAGCACTGTGCCGGTTCCAGTACTGCCATAATGTAGAACCTGAGGTGGTTCATGAAATTTCTTTCCTATTCCGTGGCCGCAAAATTCTCTAACTACAGAGTAATTATGCTTTTCTGCAAAACGTTGAATTGTATGCCCTACGTCACCTAAAAATGCGCCAGGCTTTACCACTCGAATCCCTTCCCACATTGCCTCATATGCCACATTTACCAGTCTCTTTGCAGCAATCGAAGGTTTGCCTACGCAAAACATGCGGCTCGTGTCACCGTGATAACCGTTTTTTATTACCGTAACGTCTATATTGAGGATATCCCCGTCTTTAAGTTTTTTCCCCCCTGGGATGCCGTGACAAATTTGATGATTGACGGAGGTGCAAATAGATTTTGGGAAAGGTTTATAACCGGGGGGAGCATAATTAAGAGGTGCTGGAATAACTTTTTGCACATCCACCATGTAATTATGGCAAAGTCTATCCAATTCTTCGGTTGTGGTTCCCGGGGTAACATAGGGTGTGATGAAATCTAGCACCTCAGATGCAAGCCGTCCAGAATCGCGCATTAATTCTATTTCTTCTTCAGATTTGATTGAAATCGCCATAACTAGTAGAATAATATGTTTTTTAAAACTAATAAACTGGAGCGTTAAATGTCAGTATCAATGAGAGAGATGCTTGAGGCAGGAGTTCATTTTGGTCACCAGACGCGATTCTGGAATCCCGGCATGGCGCCTCATATTTTTGGTCATCGTAATAAAATTCATATAATTAATCTAGAGTCTACCGTTAAAAAAATTTTTGAGGCGGTTCAATTTGTAAAAACCCTTGCCGCGAATAAGGGGGTAATTATGTTTGTAAGTACAAAACGAGCATCTAGAGAGATAATTGCTCAGGAGGCAGCTAGATGTAAAATGCCATATGTTGATCAACGTTGGCTCGGCGGGATGATGACAAATTTTAAAACAGTCAAAGCTTCTATAAATCGGCTGAAAGAGATGGAAGCTGTTGTTCTGGAAGGCGGTCTTGAGAATCTGACAAAAAAGGATGCTCTGAACTTTAACAGAAATCTGGATAAACTGAACAAAGGTTTAGGTGGTATAAAGGACCTGTCAGCGCTTCCAGATGCTATTTTTATAATTGATGTTGGTTATCACAAGATTGCAGTTCAGGAAGCCAATGCTTTAAATATTCCTGTTGTGGGAGTGGTTGATACGAATAACTCACCGGCTGGGGTTGATTATGTTATTCCTGGCAATGATGACTCAAGCCGGGCAGTAAAGCTTTATGCAAGGGAAATGGCGGATGCGATTATTGCCGGACAGAAGAAGGCTGTTGAAGAAGTTTTGGATGCTGGTGTAGCGGAGACAGGTGAAGAAGAGTTTGTAGAGGTGGAATCTGATGAGTCAAATTAAAGCTGCTGAGGTAAAGGCGTTAAGGGATAAAACGGATGCCCCTATGATGGAATGTAAAAAAGCTCTAATTGAGGCTGGGGGAGAATTCGAAAAGGCTGAGGAAATTTTACGTGTCAAATTAGGTTCTAAAGCTGGTAAGACAGCAGCTAGGATTACGGCAGAAGGTGCTATAGCCATCCAAATAACTGGTGCGGTTGGTACAATTGTTGAGGTTAACTGTGAGACTGATTTTGTTGCAAAGAACGATGACTTTCTTGGCTTTGTTAGGGATTTGTCAAAATTGTTGTCGAGTCACTCTGAACCGTGTTTAACAGTCGATAATTTAAAAGAAATTAAATTAATCAATAATGACTCGGTTGAGGAAGTTAGGGCACGACTTATTGGAAAAATTGGGGAAAATATCTCCATTAGAAGATTTAGAAATATGAGTGCCAAAGGTACCTTGCACAAGTACCTTCATGGAACGAAGATTGGGGTTTTGCTTGATCTAGAGGGTGGTACAGCCGAAATTGGCAAAGATATTGCAATGCATATTGCTGCCATGAAACCCAAGGCGCTAGATATTTCAGGTATTGATCAGAGTTTGTTAGATAAAGAGCAGAGAGTGGCCCGTGAGAAGGCGGTTAAATCCGGAAAACCGGTTGAAATCATAGAGAAAATGGTTTCCGGGGCGGTAAATAAATATGTCAAGGAAATTTCGTTGTTGGGTCAGGTTTTCGTAAAGGCTGATGACGGAAAACAAACGGTTGCTGAATATCTTAAGAGTAAAAGAGCAACGGTGAGGGCATTTGAGTTATTTGTAGTAGGGGAGGGATTAGAAAAAAAATCTGAAAATTTTGCAGAAGAGGTTGCTGCTACTCAGGCTGCCTCCAAAGCTTGAGGTACTCACTTAATAGTATTGGATAGAACTAGTTGGACTCATACAAAAAACCCTACAAAAGAGTACTGTTGAAACTTTCAGGTGAGGCTTTGATGGGTACAAGTCAGTTTGGTATCGATAAAAAAACTATAGATTCTATAGTAGAAGAGATAAAGCAGGTTTATGATTTAGGAGTGGGGTTAGCAATAGTCATTGGCGGAGGAAACATTTTTCGTGGAGTTGCTTTGGGTGCTACAGGGCTTGAGCGCGCTACAGCCGACTACATGGGAATGATAGCTACAATAATGAATGCCATAGCATTGCAAGATGCTATGCGACAAGCAAAAGTTGAAGCTAAGGTACAATCCGCAATTCGCATCGATCAAATCGTAGAACCTTACATGCGACAAAAAGCTATGAAATATTTAAACGAAAAAAAAGTTGTAATATTTGCGGCAGGTACAGGAAATCCATTTTTTACCACGGACACTGCAGCTGCCCTTCGAGGAGCAGAAATCGGTGCTGAACTTTTGATCAAGGCTACAAGAGTTGATGGTATTTATGAATCTGATCCGGAAGAAAATCCGAACGCTAAGATGTATGACTCAATTTCTTTTGACGAAGTAATCAACAAAAAACTTCGTATTATGGACGCTACCGCTTTTGCTTTGTGTAGAGACCAGAAACTACCAGTCCATGTAATAAAAATCACGAAACACGGAGCACTCAAAGAAGCAGTAATGGGCAGGAATGAAGGAACGTTTGTTTACAGTGATTAGGTAAGAAAAATGGAACAAAATTTAAAGCAGGCAGCAGAGCAAAAGATGAGTAAGGCAATAAATATTTTAAAAAGCGATTTTGATAAGATTAGAACGGGTAGGGTGCACCCGAGCATCTTAGACCAAGTCAGCGTTGATTATTACGGAACAATGACGCCCATAAATCAGGTAGCCTCAGTAACGGTCTCAGATAGTCAAACATTAAGTGTCGTTCCTTGGGAAAAAAATTTAATTCCATCTATTGAGAGAGCTATTCTTGAGTCGAACATTGGATTGAATCCATCCTCGGTTGGAGATCTAATAAAGGTTCCAATGCCTCCCTTGTCTCAGGAGAGAAGGAGAGAGTTAATAAAAGTTGTCAAAGGTTTTGCTGAGGACTGCAAAGTATCTATAAGGAACATTAGAAGAGAAGCAAACGATGCTTCTAAGAAAAAGCTGAAAGAAAAGGAAATTTCTTCTGATGAGGATAAGAGGTTTCAAGAGGAAATTCAAAAATTAACTGATGTTAACATAAAGAATGTAGATAGCTTTCTGGCAGTTAAAGAGAAAGATATTTTGACAGTGTAGAAAGATACCGTTGAATTTTGTGAACATGAACACGATCGTAGCCAATAAATTTATCAATTCAAATCAGACTCTAACTCATATTGCGGTGGTAATGGACGGGAACGGTCGCTGGGCAGAGCGCAGGGGTTATGTGAGAAATCAAGGGCATAAAATCGGGGTAAGTTCTTTAAAGCAATTGGTGAAAAACTGCATTAATGAAAGGATCCAATACCTTACCGTTTTTGCTTTTAGTTCTGAAAATTGGACGAGAACTGAGTCCGAGATCGTCTTCCTGATGACGTTGTTTGAGCGGACCATAAGAGCTGAATTACAAGGGCTTGCAAAGCAAGGTATTAGGTTAAAATTTGTCGGTAACAATGATAGCTTACCAGATTCCTTAGTCGGAGCCATGCGCGAGGCTGAACAAACAACAGAGTCAAATAATCTTTTAGGCCTTAATATTTGTTTTAACTACGGGGGAAAGTGGGATATTGTTCAGGGAATTAAAAAACTTTTAGAAAATAATCCTGATGTGATTAAAGATTATACGAAATTAACGGAACAGTCATTTTCGCAATACCTTGCATTAGCTGATATTCCGGAACCAGACCTTTTTATTCGAACAGGTGGGGAACAGAGACTTAGCAATTTTCTGCTTTGGAACTTAGCATATACAGAACTCTATTTTACCGATATTTTATGGCCCGATTTTGATAAGGGTGATTTAAGGGAAGCGATTGATTTTTATGTCGGAAGAAAGCGTAAATTTGGAGGAACAGTCGATTTTCGGGTTGGTGCTTCTGAAGACGAAAACAATGATCAGCTATCAAATATTTTATAATTCAAAAATTTCTCCTGCTTTTCGATATAACCGGAAAGAAAATTGTTTTTATACAGAATAATCACTGCAGTCTTGCTGATCTCTTTTGCCACATTTTTGGCATTTTATGAAGACGGCTTTTTATTTCCACTATTATTACTTGCTTGTCATTCTGGAATTTACATGGAATGGGTCTCGTTGCTTAATATAAGTAGAGCTCCGAAAATATCAGGGCTCTTGGCTTTAATATTCATTTTTGTATTGGTGATCAATGGAAAGGTCTCACAACATTTACTCTTGGTTTTGTTATTTTTCAGTTTCTTGTTTTGGTTTTTAGTCTCCCCGGCGGTTGTTCTTAATAAATATCGAGCTTCAAAAGGGATGAGTGTGATTTTTGCGTTTACTATGTGTCTTGCCAGTATGATAGCCCTCTATTATGCATTTATTGAAAGTATTATGTTCTTGCTCTCAATATTAGCCCTTGTTTGGATAATCGATACCGGCGCTTACTTTATTGGAAGAATTTTTGGTTATAGAAAACTGTTCCCAACGGTTAGCCCAAATAAAACCTGGGAAGGTGTTTATGGCGCTTTCTTTATGTATTCGATATACAGTTTATTTATGGTTAAAATTGACGGAACGTGGCAAGAATTTGCTTTGTATAATCTTGGGACATGGTGGTTAATCGTTTTGAGTTTCGTGTTATTTTTTGTAGCAATCTTTGCTGACCTCTTTGAGTCAAAGCTGAAAAGAATCGCAGGGAAAAAAGATTCTGGGAACATACTTCCTGGCCATGGAGGTTTGTTCGATAGATTCGATGCTACGCTTGCTGTGGGACCGTTAATTGTTTTTTTTAATATCATAGGGACCAGGTTATGAAAAATCTTGCTGTATTAGGTGCTACAGGTTCCATTGGAAGAAGCACACTAAACTTGGTGAGGAATGACCCAGAGAGATTTAATGTTTTTTCTTTGGTGGCTAATTCGAACGTCACTGACATGGAACCTTTAATCCATGAATTCTCTCCTAATGTGGCTGTAATGCATGAGCCGTCAGCTGCGAAGCAGTTAAGAGAAAAACTTAATATTGAAGTAATGGAGGGGTTCGATGGGATATATGCCGCTGTAACAGACGAACGCATAGATATAGTTATTGCAGGTATAGTTGGTTATGCAGGGTTACCATCCATATTGCTAGCAATCGAGCATGGGAAACAAATTCTATTGGCAAATAAAGAAGCAATTATTTGTGCAGGAGCATTAATTTTAGAGAAAACAAAAACCTCAAAAAGTAAAATTATTCCAATTGATAGCGAGCATAACGCAATTTTTCAGTGCTTGGGAAAAGATTATGAATGTTTTAAAAAACCTCAAAATATAAATAAAATTATTCTTACCGCTTCGGGGGGTCCTTTTAGAAATTGGTCTGATGAACAAATGAAAACCGCTTCGATTGAAAGTGCATTAAAGCATCCGAATTGGAAAATGGGAAAGAAGATTTCAGTAGACTCTGCTACTATGATGAACAAAGGATTAGAGATTTTAGAAGCTCACTGGCTATTCAAGTTACACAACAAAGAAATAGACGTGATAGTTCATCCTGAAAGCATAATACACTCTATGGTTGAATTTGAAGATAAGTCAACACTTGCTCAATTATCAAATCCGGATATGAGTGTTCCCATAGCATTTGGGCTTTCATGGCCTGGTAGAAGATCAAATCAAATAGAGACGATAAATTGGAACAAAATCAAGCAACTTTCTTTTTATCCTGTTGATATTAACAAGTTTCCTGCTATTGAGATAGCAAGAAATGTTTTAGAAGAGGGTTCCACCGCAGGAATGATATTAAATACTGCTAATGAAATTGCTGTAGAAGCTTTTTTGTTAAGAAAGATTCATTTTTTAGAAATTACTCAGACGGTAGAGAAGATACTCGAAAAGATGGCGAAAAATTTTACTTTCGAGATAAAGTCATTAGCTGAGTTACACGAATTGCACAAAGATATTCATCAACAGTTTTCTCTTTTAAAGATTTAATGATTATGTCTTTTTTTATGCTACTTATAACTCTCACGGCGTTAATCTTTGTTCATGAGATAGGTCACTTAGTAGCGGCCAGACTAATTGGAGTACGAGTTCGGACGATCTCTATAGGTTTTGGGGGTAGTTTGTACAGCTATCACGATAGAACAGGCACACTATGGAAGCTATCTATTTTCCCTTTGGGGGGGTATGTTCAATTACACGAGGACAATAGAACTAATCTTAATTTTGGCAATCAATTGTCAACAAAGTTTTTTAACTCATGTTCATTTGTTGAAAAATCATTTGTTGCACTAGCTGGTCCTTTTGCAAATATTATCTTCGCTTTTTTATTAATTTTTTCCGTGTCATTTTTAACCGAATACAAAGTATCACCTATTTTAGGAAACATGGGAAATAATTTAAGTACCACATTAAGTGGGCTAAAAGAAAACGATGAGTTTGTGGCAATTAATGGTTCAAATGTGAATTCTTTTAATGAAATTGATAGTTTATTGAGAAGCGAACTTATCCTGGCTCATAAAATCTCTGTAAAAATAATAAGAGATGACGACTTAATTGAAATTGATTTAGTATTTAATGAGGAAGTACGAAAAAAAATTATTGATGAAGGAGTCGCCAGGGTTGGTTTATTGCCTGGTGTTAATGGATTTAGGGTCAAAAATGTCAAAGCTGACTCAATGGGAGAAAAGATCGGTTTTAAAAAGAACGATTTAATTTTGTCAATCAATGGGGAGCAGTTAAATACAGTTGAGTCTAGGGAAAAAATAATTAACAAATCATCAGGGCAAGTTTTTTCTGTATCACGAGAAAAGATAGAAGGCATTGAAAAAACCAAGAACATAGATTTTTTTGTACAGCAGAATGAAAACGAACTCCTTGGATTAGAAATCAGCCCTAATTATACAAACCAGGAACCCTTTTCTGTATTTGAGTCTTTAGAAAAAACAGGGGGAATAATAATTTCCTTTGTAGTATATGTTTTTACAGCAATTGGCAATTTCTTAACTGGCACTTCGGTTGATTTTTCAAGTCCTTTAGAAGCAGGGTCTTTTCTCAGTAAAGGAATAAGTGGAAGCTATCCTGACTATATTTTGACTGTAGCCATTCTCAGCCTGAGCATAGGTTTATTGAATCTAATGCCCTTACCAGCGTTAGACGGTGGTAATTTTCTAATTTATTTGGTTGAGTACATTCGCGGCAAACCATTTAATACGGCTTTCCTCTCGATCCTTCAAAAAATTGGTGTTTCCTTTATTTTTTTTGTAGTGATGGTTGTGCTGCTAATTGATTTAAAAAATTTATTTTGAATGGGAAAAAGAGTACTATATATATCCTGATACGTAGTAATTTAATAGTTTGAAGTTGATCATGAAATTTACATTACTTAGTTTTCTTGCTATTTTGAGTATTAACTGTTTGGTATTAATTTCTCCAACTATTGCGCAAACTACAGAACAAGAAGAACTAGCCGGCGAGTTTTCCGTGGTGGTTGATGATATCAGAGTGGAGGGATTGCAGCGAATAGAGCCGGGAACAGTATTTTCTTTGATAGACATAGAGTTAAAAGAGGTAGTTGATAGAAAAAAAGTCTCAGAAGCGATCAAAGTACTTTTTAACAGTGGTTTTTTTGAGGACGTCAAGGTGTTTCTCGAAGGAAATTCATTAATTGTAGAGCTTAAAGAGAGGCCCTCTATAGGTTCAATAGATATCTCTGGATCCAAAGAATTCAAAGAAGAAGCGCTTCTTGAGGCTTTAAAAAAAATAGGTTTATTTCAATCAGAAATCTTTAATAGAAATCTTCTTGAAAAAGCTGAACAGGCGCTTAAAAATCAGTATCTATCGAGGGGAAAATACAATGTTAAGATAGAGTCAACGATCAGTCCGTTGCTTCGAAACAGGGTAGCAATCGGTATAGTTATTGAAGAAGGAGATGACGCTAGAATTGAGGAAATCAAAATTTATGGAGCAAACGAATTCGAAGAGAAGGACTTGCTGAACCTTTTTTCTCAAAGAACGAAAAATTGGTTATCCTGGTACACAAAATCAAATCAGTACTCCAGAGAAAAATTAGATGGAGATTTAGAGAAACTACGTTCGTTTTATCTTGATAGAGGGTATGTAAAATTTGAAATTATTTCTAAACAAGTATCTCTTTCTCCAGATAGAACAAAGGTTTTTGTTTCTATATTGATTAATGAAGGAAAGGTGTTTAAAGTCGGTACGGTTAAGATTATTGGAGATCTACTAGGCCAGTCGGAGTATTTTAATGAAAATTTGTTACTAAAAACTGGGGATGTATTTTCAAATATAAATTTACAAAATAGCTTGGTGATAATTCAGGAAAGACTTGGTGATTTTGGTTATGCATTTGCACGAGCTTTTCCGGTAACCAAATTTAAGGATGAGTCGAACACGGTAAATTTTGAAATAAATGTTAATTCTGGGAACAGGGTGTACGTCAGAAGAATCAATATTAGTGGAAACGCAAAAACCAGGGACGAGGTTATACGGCGAGAACTTAGACAGTTAGAAAGTGCCTGGTACGATGCAGAGGCTATCAAATTATCTAGGTCAAGAATAGATCGGTTGGGTTACTTTCAATCTGTAGATATTAAAACCCTACCAATAAACGGAGTTCAAGATCAAGTGGATATTGGTGTTGAGGTTGAGGAAAGACCACTGGGTAGCATCTCTGCAGGGCTAGGTTTTTCAAGTTCAGAAAATATAGTTTTAACAGCCGGAATCTCACAGGGAAATTTTTTAGGGTCAGGAACAAATTTATCTTTTCAAGTAAATACAAGTGACATATCTCAAACATATGCCTTTAGCTACACAAATCCATATTGGACTGATGACGGCGTGAGCCGAACTTTTGATATTTACACAAGAAAATTTGATGCCAATCAAATCTCGTCGTTAGGAGACTATAAAATTGATTCTAAGGGTGTTGGAATTCGGTTTGGTATTCCTTTTACGGAGTTTGATAAAATCTTTTTTGGAACGAAATATGAAGCTACTGATATAAATTTAGGGTTTTCACCTCCACGACGATTTGAAATTTATTGTATTCCATATTTACCAGATTGTTCTACAAATTCGTTAGTATTGTCTTTGGGCTGGATGAGAGATAGCAGAGACAATGGCTTAGCACCCAATAAGGGTACATTACAAAGAGCCAATTTTGACTATGCGACACCGATAGGTGAGGTAGAATATGCTAGACTTACGTATGAGGTTCAATGGTTCCTGCCAGTAACTAAAAACATTACGTATGCCACGAATCTAGAAACAGGTTACGGGTTCCCACTTGGAGGGGCTAAGTATCCAATTTTCAAGAATTTTTATGCGGGGGGTATTGGTTCTCTTCGTGGTTTTGCTAACAGGTCAATCGGTGAAAAAGATGAAGTTGATGGATCCTCTCTTGGAGGGACAAAGAAAGTTGTTATAAACAACGAATTACTCTTTCCTTTACCGGGTAACACAGGTGATCGCACCATACGTATATTTGGATACTTTGATGCGGGATCAATTTGGGGAGAGGCGCAAGAATTAAGTTTTGAGGAAGTCAGAGCATCAGTAGGAATAGGTCTCAATTGGTTTTCTCCAGTTGGCCCATTAAAGCTCAGTTTTGGTAAACCAATAAGAAAAAGGGATGGTGATGAGGTTCAAACAGTTCAGTTCCAACTTGGAACATCCTTTTAGAAAAATAAAAGGCAAAAATATGAGGCCCAGTTTTGTGAGTATTAGTTTGAAACTATTTGTATTGCTCCAAATTTTAATAATTAGTCCAAATTTATTTGCTCAAACTAAGTTGGGTTATGTAAAAGTTGATGAAGTGATTAGAAAAGCTAATATTGCAAAGCAAGCTGAGGATAGGTTAAAAAAAGAATTTGCCCCTAGAGATAATGAGTTAAAAAAGATGGGAGCAAAATTAAAAAATCTTGCTGGTAAGTTTGATAAAGAGCAGTCTGTGATGACAAATTCCGATAAACAAAAAGCACAAAGAGAAATTAGTAACCTAGAAAAGGAAATTCAGCGAAAGCAGAGGCAGGCTAGGGAAGATTTAACGCAAAGAAAGAATGAAGAACTTGCTGCTGTTGTTGAAAAAGCACGGGCTGCGATAAAGAAAATTGCCGTCGAAGAAAAGTTTGATTTGATTTTGGAAAATTCTGTATATGCTTCTCCTAATATTGATATAACTCAAAAGGTCATTAAAGCTCTCAATGACCAAAAATGAGATTTCTGTTAAGGATTTGGTAGCTTTATTCGGAGGCGAGTTATATGGAAACGATGCTCTGCGTATTAATGGGTTTAAAGATGTACTTAATGGTTCTAAAAGTTCTGCCTCTTTTTTTACCAGTGGACGTCTAAATAATGATGTAAACAAATGTAAATCATCTCTTTTAATAGTTTCTCCATCATTGCAGGATTTAGAAAAATTAATAAAAGTGCGTGATACTCAAGAATTTGCAACTCTAGTTCATTCGAATCCAAAACTGGTTTTTGCGAAGTGCTCGTTATTATTAACAACAATCTGTCAAACAGAGGAAAATAATATTCACCCTAAAGCAACTATACACAGCTCTGTTATTTTGGGAAAAGGAGTAAAAATAGGCCCTAATGTCGTTATAGAGAAGGAATCAATTATTGGCTCAAAAACTGAAATAAGTGCAGGTACGTTCATCGGAAATGGAGTTAAGATCGGTAGTGATTGTGTCATACATCCTAATGTAACGATTAACAAGGATGTTGTGGTGGGTGATTATTCAATAATTAATTCTGGTTCAGTTATCGGTGGAGGAGGTTTTGGTTTCTCTCAAGACAGTAAAAAAGTGTGGCATAAAATTCCCCAATGTGGTGGAGTAGTAATTTCTGAGAATGTTGAGATTGGGGCAAATACAACCATTGATTCAGGAACATTTAATCCAACTATGATTGGAAAAGGGGTGAAAATTGACAATTTGGTTCATATTGCGCATAACGTAACAGTTTGTGAAAACACAATAATTGCTGGTTGTGTCGGGATTGCTGGCAGTGCTCACATTGGTGAGGCTTGTCAAATTGGTGGTGCGGCTGGAATTTTAGACCACGTAAAAATTCCTGATAATAGCATTATTGGTCCAATGACTCTCGTTATGTCGAGCATAAAGACATCCGGTAGTTATGTTGGCGTATATCCCATGCAGGAAAAAATGAGGTGGAAAAAGTCTGCAGTATTTTTAAAAAATTTAGGTTGTAAAAATAATGAGCAAAGACACCCTTGATATTAGAAAAATTTTAGATACGCTACCTCACCGTTACCCCTTCATTTTGGTTGATAAGGTAATTTCTTTGGTGCCAAACGAGACGATCACAGCCATAAAAAATGTGACGATTAATGAGGAATTTTTTGTGGGACACTTTCCTAACTATCCTGTAATGCCTGGAGTGCTAATCATAGAAGCCCTTGCCCAGACTGCCGGAATTCTATCATTTAAATCAATGAATGAAACCGCTGACGATAACACGCTTTATTTTTTTGTAGGTATTGACAATTGTAGATTCAAGAAGCCAGTTGTCCCTGGTGATGTTTTGAATCTAAATGTATCTATTGAGAAAGTCAGAGGTGGAGTGTGGAAATATAACGCGATAGCCACTGTTGAGGACAACACTTGTGCTCAAGCTGATTTAATGTGTGCTCTTCGTAAAATAGAAAATTAAAAGAAATTGAATATTCATCCGACTGCAACTGTTGGCAAGAACGCTGAAATATCGTCCAGTGCTACCATTGGGCCTTATACGGTAATAGGTGACCAGGTAAAGATAGATGACGGTACTCAGCTACTGAGCCATATCTCAGTCATGGGGCATACCCACATCGGAAAAGGCAATTTAATTTATCCTTTTTCAGTTATTGGTGGACCTCCCCAGGACGTTTCTTATAGAAATGAAAAAACAAAATTACTAATTGGTGACTATAATGTTATTAGAGAAAATTGCACCTTAAGCACTGGTACTGTTAAAGGAAGAAGCATCACTGAGGTGGGTAGTCATAATTTGATAATGGCATATAGCCATGTCGCCCATGATTGTAAATTAGGCAATCATATCTTAATGGCAAACGGAGCTCAATTAGCCGGTCATGTGTTTATTGATGATAATGCTACATTAGGAGGCTTTAGCCTTATCCATCAATTTGTAAGAATTGGACGATACTCCTTTACTAGCATGGGATCAGCTGTTAACAAAGATCTCCCTCCTTTTTGTTTAGCATCAGGAAATTATGCGAGAGCAATTGGGTTAAACCGAGTTGGTTTAAGAAGAATAGGAATGGAAAGAAAGTTAATTGACGCCCTAGCAAGAACATTTCGGATATTAGTTCAGAGAAGGAACAGTCCTAATTTGGAGGAATTAGATTTTCTCGGGGAACAGTTTTCTGAAGTGAGAGAATTCATTGATTTTATAAAAGAATCGAAGCGAGGTATTTTGCGTACTCATTTAAGGGCTCGAGTTTGACAAAATGCTCGTTATAATTGAGGCCATAGTTTTTGATGCGTTATTTGTCCCCAATTTTTTTTCTAATTTATTAAAATTCGTAATTTGGTTCTTAGCTACATCTTTAATCTCTATGATTTTTATTATTTCTCTGGAAAGCTTCTTGGAATTAAAGTTATTTTGTATAAGTTCGGTTACAATTTCCTTCTCCATTATTATATTTGGAAGACCTATGTACTTTATAAGTGAAAATACTTTAAAAATTAGGTAAGAAGTAAAAGATGATTTATAAAATATCACACATGGAACTTTGAGTAATGCTGTCTCGAGGCTTGCCGTCCCTGAAGCTGTACCCACCACATCGGAGCTCAATATTACATCATATGTCATTCCAAATCGGATATAAATAGGTATTCTATCTTTTTTGAGAGAGTCAATTTTTTTTATCTCTGGCAAAGAAATATCAGATTTTTTTGCAAGTGATATTATAAATTTTGCGTTCGGATACTGGCTATATAATTTAACAATCGCTTCACAAATAATTAAAAAATGATGTTTGATCTCAGAGTCCCTGCTACCTGGGAGAAATGAAATTACAATGTTTCCTTTTTTTATAAAAGGAAATTTTTCCACAATTTCATTCTTAGAAATATTTCTAGGTAATAACTCTATAAGAGGATTCCCAACATACGAGGTACGAAAGGATTCTTCTTCATATAATTTTTTCTCAAATGGTAATATCAAACCGATAAAATCAACGCACCTTTTCAGTTTTTTTATTCTATTTTTCTTCCATGCCCATACTTGTGGACCAACATACAGTATCACGGGGACTCCGATCTTTTTTGCGAATTTTCCTATCGTTAAGTTAAAGCCAATGTAGTCTACCAAAATCACTAAATCAAAATTTGAACTTTTTAGTTTTCTGAAAATATTATTTTGTGCTTTTTTAAGAACTCGATATTTAGATAGAGCTTCAACAAATCCAATTACTCCAAAATTACTTGAATTTATAATAGTTTCATCAATATGAGGGGAAAGAATGTCTCCGGTCATTCCAGCGATATGAACGGATTCCTTGACCTGGTTTTTTATTTCTAATACAAGCGGTTTTGCAATTATTTCACCAGATTTCTCTCCAGTTAGTATCAGAATCCTTTTCAACGGATTTCTTCTAGAATTTGTTAATAAGGTTTGCTATATACTTGATCTCATCAACTCCCAGCTCCGGATATATCGGAAGTGACAGACATTTTGTTGCTATTTCTTCTGCGTATCGTAGAGTAGTATTCGCTTGCGACGACTTGTAGACACTCTGTTTGTGGATGGGTATTGGATAATAAATCGCCGAACTTACACCATTTTCATGCAGATAAGATTGTAATTCATCTCTATTGTTGTTGAGAATCGTGTATTGATGAAACACGTGATCACAATGATCACCATTAACAGGGAGTGTTACATTTGAGTTTTTGATTTGTAAATTATATTGGGCCGCAACATTCTTTCGTAAATGGTTAAATCTATCAATATGTTGTAATTTTACTCGCAGTATGGCGGCTTGTATCTCATCTAGACGGCTATTAAATCCAATAATATCATGGTGATAACGGCGAATACTTCCGTGGTTTCTTAACATAGAAATTTTTTCAGAATATTCACTGTTGTTAGATATTATCAAACCTCCATCACCATAAGCACCCAGGTTTTTACTCGGGAAGAAGCTAAAACATCCAAAATCGCCAAAAGTTCCTACTTTTTTATCCTTTATCTCAGCCCCGAAAGCCTGGGCACAATCTTCAATTATCGCGATTTGTTTCCCGGCTATCATTTCCTTGATTTGGGGAATATCTACAGTTTGGCCGAACAAGTGCACAGGAATAATTGCTCTAGTTTTTTTTGAGATAGCCTTTTCTAGTAGTTGTAAATCAATATTAAAGGTATTTGGATCGATATCAACAAATACTAATTTACAATTTGTATAAGACGCTGGCCAAGCTGATGAGATAAAACTGAATGGAGTTGTTATTATTTCTTCATCAGGGCAGGGACTTAAAGCAAAAAGTGAAAGATGCAAAGCATCCGTTCCAGAGCCAACAGAAAATATGCTTTTTGAATCAACAGAGAAATAATCCGCTATTTCTTTTTCAAATTGTTTTACATTAGGCCCTTGAATGAACCTCGTACTAACTAGTACTTCATTTATCGCTTCATTTATATCACTCTTTAAGAGTTCATATTGAGTCTTTAAGTCAACCATGGGTATCATATTTATTCCTTTTCTATGACTTTGCTATCAATCAACTCTGCTATTCGAAGAGCCTCGATTCCCTCCTTAGCATCTGTTGAACACGAATGCATTTTTCCGGTAATAATATTATCGATAAAAGCTTTTATTTCATTTTCTAATGCATCCTCTTCCTTGATGTCCACTAGTTCAGTTGTGGGTCTTACTAGATTGTTATTAGAAATAAATTTGGTGTGATGAATTGTTTTTCTGTTCAAGTCGAGGGTAAATACTTCATTATCACCATATAATTCAAATTGTCTCATTGGCTCTTTTGCTACGCGATTTGCATATAAGGAGGCTGTCGAGCCACCAGCGAAAGTTAATAGCGCACTGGAGATATCATTACTTTTCTGCACCACGCTACTGTTTTGTGATTGTATTGATTTCATTGAGGTTTTAAGAAAGAAATTGGCTAGATCTATGTCGTGTATCATCAAATCCGTGACAACGCTGACGTCGTTTGCACGAGTATTAAATGGTGTTAGTCTCATCGCCACAATATGCTTTATTTTAAAGTTATCTAATCGATTGCCTAAAATATTCATTATGGATTGAATACACGGATTAAAGCGCTCTAGATGGCCAATCAATAAAATCAAATTATTATTTTTGGCTTTTTCAAAGAGTTTTTGTGCTGTTTTAATATTGTCAGTTATTGGCTTTTCGACTAAAACATGAATACCATGGCTTAAGAAGAAATCGGTGATTTTGAAATGTAACGTTGTAGGTACAGCCACACTAACTGCATCAACCATTCCAACCATTGATTTATAGTCCGCATGGTAGATACAATTGTAAGAGGCGGCTACATTATTGCCTCTTTCCGGAGATGTGTCTGAAACACTATGCAGGAAACAATCTTCATTTTTATGGTACTTCTCGGCGTGAAATTTTCCAAGATGGCCAACGCCTATTACACCAACACGGATTTTTTTATTCATAATATTTAAGGTTTTTTTATAGTTTATAGTAAAAATGCGAAGTTTTTTAATTGGAGTTGATGAAGTGGGTAGGGGAGCTCTCGCTGGGCAGGTTTATGCCGCAGCTGTAATTCTTCGCAACAAAGATCTAAGTGCTATTCCAACCTATTTTTTAAACAAATTGAAGGATTCAAAAAGATTATCTCCAAAAAAGAGATTGTCCATTTATACAACGTCATTAGAATACGGACTTATTTTTGGTGTTGGCGTTGCAACTGTCAAGGAAGTTGACCAGTTCAATGTTTTAAATGCAACAATGATAGCTATGGCTCGAGCCATTAATCAGTGTGTTTTAATCGCAAAACTCTGCTTGTTAAGAAATAACGCAGATAACCAGGTTCGTTATGATATTGCCGTTGATGGCGTTAGTAATCCAAAAAACTTTGGTGTCCCATGCTCTAGCAATTACTATTACAGGACTATAAAGTCGGGCGATGCAAGTATACCAGAGATTTCTTGTGCTTCTATTATTGCGAAAGTATTGAGGGATAGGGAAATGATAGAGCTGCATGATCAGTTTCCCAGTTACGACTTAATTCGCAACAAAGGATATGGGACAAAAAAGCATATGCTTGCTTTAAAGAAGAATGGAGCAAGCGAAATTCACAGATTATCATTTAAACCAATAAGAAGGACATGAAAATTGGGTTTTACTTACATCAAATCAGAAAACAATCAAAATTTGAAGTTTATTCAACAAATAATTAAATCTAGAAAAAAAAGAAGTCTAGCTAAGTTATATTGGTTGGAGGGGGAGAAAAACGTAAGGACATTTTTAAGTTTTGAAAACAAAAAATTTATCTCTAAAATTGTAACGACCGAAAAATTCTGTAGTGTCCTTCGGGAGGATTTCCAATTGGACTTGAGTAGATTTGACGTTATTGTTTTGGATGATAAGTTGTTTAAGGAATTTTCCTTGATTAATACCAGGTTTAGAGTCGGTCTTTTAGTAACATTTGAGCGAACAAAACAGCCTTTGATAAGTAATGATCATACAGATATTATTTATTTGAGCGATGTTCAGGATCCCGGTAATCTTGGCACAATAATAAGAAGCTGTGCTGCGATGAATGTAAGAGAAATTTGGTTATCACCAAATTCCGTAGATCCATGGTCTCCAAAGGTAATACGATCTTCGGCGGGATACCATAGCATGGTCAGGCTTATAGTTTTTAGTTCATTCTCGACCGTAATGGAAGCATCCACAAAATTAATGTTAAGAACGTTCCTCCTCTCTCCTGGAAAGGGAGGTGTGTCATTGTTTCAACAAGATCTTAGAATGAGAAATCTTTTTATTTTCGGAAGCGAGGGCAAAGGATTTCCTCAATATCTAAAAGATAATGCTACTCTAAATAATGTTCTGGTAATACCGCAAATAGGCACTGTTGATTCGCTTAATTTATCTGTTGCGGCCTCCTTGTGCATTGTTGAATCTAGGAGACAAAAGGGGTTGCTTTCAACTGCCACTTGATTTTACAACTTCAATAGGAAACTTATTCCCATCTTGAAAGCTAAAAATTGTCAAAGCAGCGTTTTTGACATCGCCAAACTTATCAAAAGAAATTGGACCTGTAATTCCCATATAGTTTACTTTTGATATTTGACTAGAGAAAATTTTAGGGTCAGTAGAATCTGCCTTTTTCATTGCTTCAACTAAAATCATTGTTGCATCGTAAACGTACGGTGCATATAGCTTTACATCAATATTATTTTCTTCTTGAAACCGCTGTCTAAATGCTAAATTTCTTTGCTTAGTTGCATCATCTAGAAGTCCTCCGGCTTCTGCACAAAAAACTTGTTTTGAACCGAGTGCATCTCCGGCTAATCGTGGTAGTTCTGCGGTACAAATACCATCTCCTCCGAAAAATGATATATTCATATCAAGCTGTTTTAATTGTCTCAGCATTGGTCCAGCGACAGCATCCATGCCTCCGAAAAAAATAAAATCTGGGTTCTTGTCTTTTATTGATGTTAATATTGCAAAAAAATCTGTAGCTTTATCGTGCGTAAATTCGTTTGCAATAACTTTTCCTCCAACAGCCTCGAAACCTTTTTTGAATTCCTTAGCTACCCCTGAACCATAAGCTGTTCTATCATCAATTACCGCAACTGTCCTTAGCTGCAATGTTTTGAAGCTATACTTACCTAACGTTCCTCCGAGTTGCACATCGTTTGCCACAACTCTGAAAGCATTGTCAAAACCTTGTTTTGTATATTTGGGGAGTGTTGCTGAAGGGGATATTTGGGGTATGTTAGCCCTATTATACATTGCCGAGGCTGGAACAGTAGTACCCGAGTTTAGGTGCCCTATGACTCCAACAACCTGATAATCA
The DNA here is from genome assembly GCA_004214155.1 of Burkholderiaceae bacterium. Classification (GTDB taxonomy): domain Bacteria; phylum Pseudomonadota; class Gammaproteobacteria; order Burkholderiales; family Burkholderiaceae_A; genus UBA7377. Next base: position 5,972 of record SGYQ01000014.1, on the reverse strand, counting down.
ATTAGTTTTTGCGCCGCAGCTGTTCCTTGTTTAGGGTCGGCTGCGTCATCCTCTGAGAGTCCTTCGAATAGCACCGGCTTGTTATCAATTATAATTCCCTGCTTATTCAAGTCACGGATAGCCATTAAAAACCCTAATTCGTTATCTTTTCCTAAATGTGCTTGATTTCCGGTAAGAGGAGATACATGCCCTATCAAAATTGAGTTTTCATTTTTACTTTGTGTACAAGAAACGACGACAAAAAGTATGGATACCAGGCAAAAAAGTTTATAAAATTTCATCAAAATACCCCTCATTTATTTAGTGATTTCTGTTTCAGTATTCGTTGCTCTTCTTTTTTCCATTCTTTTTCTTTTATTGATGCTCTTTTATCATGTTGTTTTTTACCCTTACCTAGACCTACGTTAATTTTAACGTAGCCGTTAAGAAAATGTAGGTCTAATGGCACTATAGAATATCCGGATCGCTCTACTTTTCCAATCAGTTTACTTATTTCAAGCGTCTTTAAAAGTAATTTCCTAGTCCTTGTTGGATCGGGTTGCACATGTGTTGAGGCAGATTGTAATGCGGAAAAATGCGCTCCAATTAAAAAAACTTCAGCTTTGCGGATTACAATATAAGACTCAGCCAGCTGTGCACGACCAGCGCGTACAGCTTTCGCCTCCCAACCTTTTAGAACTAAGCCTGCTTCATACTTGTCTTCTATAAAGTAATTAAAGTAAGCTTTTTTATTTTTTACGATTATCATTAAATTTATGCCAGAAATCTACCGTTCTCAAGAAGTAGCAATGTCGCAAAAAGACTTGTATCAATTAGTTGCTGATGTTGAAAATTACCCAAAATTTTTATCATGGTGCAATTCAGTTGCAATAATCGAACGCACTTCTACTTGTATTATCGCTGAATTAGATTGCGATTTGCGTGGAATCCCAATAGAATTTACGACTAGAAACAAAAATATTTATCCAGAATGTATTGAGATTTCGTTAGTTAAAGGCCCATTCAAGACCTTAAACGGTACATGGAAGTTTGAGTCACTAGGTGAGAATATGTGTAACGTTGAGTTTAGAATTAGTTGGAAAATGGCAAACTTTTTTCTTGAAAAGACTACTGGATTGGTTTTCGGTCAACTTTCTCAAAAGATCTTTGATTCATTTATTCGGAAGGCATATGAGACCAAAAAATATTAATATCGATTTTTTACTTGCCGGGTGTGATTCCGTCGCCAAACAGGGCATTTTAGTCCCGCCAGGACAGAAAATAGCAGATGTTATACCATTACTAAACAAGGACCTGATGATGGCAGTGAAAGAGACAGGTGCTATATCTATCAATGGTCAGCGTGTGAGTGAAGAGCAAATTCTCGATGTAGACACTAGAATCGTAATATTAAAAAAATTGATTAATGACCCTAAGGACCTAAGAAGGCAACGCGCAAAGTTAGCACCAATTAAAAAGGTAAAGAAATGAAAGATGTTCGGTACGCACTCACATTTGATGATGTCTTGTTAAAACCAGGTTTGTCCAGGATACTCCCGAAAGATGCCGTGCTTAAAGCTGATCTTACAAAAAAAATAAGTTTAAACATCCCACTATTATCTGCAGCAATGGATACAGTTACGGAGTCACGATTAGCTATATCTATTGCGGAGGAAGGAGGACTTGGAGTAATTCATAAAAATCTTTCGCCTGAAAAACAAGCTGCTGAGGTTTCTAAAGTCAAGCGATTTGAATCAGGTATCGTTAAGGACCCTATAACAGTAGAGCCAGATATGTCTGTTCGCGATGTCTTGAGAATGACTAAGGAAAAACAAATTTCGGGTGTTCCGGTTATAGAAAAAGATCGAGTTATTGCTGGTATCGTAACAAACCGGGATCTGAGATTTGAAACTCAATTAGATCAACCAGTTAAAAATATAATGACCCCAAAGCAACAACTAGTCACTGTTAAAGAAGGAGCTGATATTGAGGAAGCGAAATCCCTAATGCATAAACACAGGCTAGAACGAGTTCTTGTTACGAACAAAAAATTTGAGCTTAAGGGGTTGATTACAGTTAAGGATATTCTTAAGGGGATAGAGCATCCTTTTGCAGCGAAAGATGATCAGGGAAAGCTTTTAGCCGGTGCTGCTGTGGGGGTATCGGCCGGAACGGAGAACAGGATCGAGAAACTAGTTGTCGCAGGGGTTGATGTTTTAGTACTCGATACAGCACACGGGCATTCAACAGGAGTGTTGGAGAAAATTAGGTGGATTAAACAGCATTATTCTAATATTCAGTTGATAGGAGGAAATATAGCCACTGCAGAAGGTGCTGAGGCTTTGATAGAGGCAGGGGTCGATTCTGTGAAAGTGGGTATTGGCCCTGGTTCAATTTGTACAACTAGAGTCATAGCGGGGGTTGGGGTTCCTCAAATAACCGCCATACAGGACGTAGCATCAGTGGCTCGCAAGCATAACGTACCTGTCATTGCGGATGGTGGTATAAGATACTCTGGGGATATTACTAAAGCGCTGGCTGCGGGAGCAAATAGTGTAATGTTAGGAAGTATGCTTGCGGGAACAGATGAAGCTCCAGGGGAAATAATTTTTTATCAAGGCCGTTCTTACAAGAGTTACAGGGGGATGGGTTCGGTTGGTGCGATGCAAGATGGTTCTGCTGACCGGTACTTTCAAGACGAAAGCCCATCGAACGATAAGTTTGTACCAGAGGGTATTGAAGGTCGAGTTCCTTGCAAAGGTTCAATTAAGCAAATTATTTTTCAGCTTTTGGGTGGCGTAAGGGCAGGGTTGGGCTACACAGGTTCCGTAGATATTAATGATCTTCATAAAAAGGCAAATTTCGTTCAAGTTACTGCCTCTGGTGTAAAGGAGTCGCATGTTCATGATGTCCAAATTATCAAAGAAGCTCCAAACTATCAGATCGAGTAATGGAAAAAGTTTCCTATATCTTGATAGTAGACTATGGCTCCCAATTGACACAATTAATTGCCAGAAGAATCAGGGAGCAAGGTGTTTTTTCTCGTGTAATAAGTTGTAACTTATTGAAGGGACAGGGCACTACATTTGTAGGTCAAAAGGATGACTTGTTAAAGGGAGTTGTGCTATCTGGAGGCCCTGAGTCTGTTGGTGGTCAAAATAGTCATTCCTTTGACGAACAGTTGTTTGACCTTGATGTCCCGATCCTTGGGATATGTTTTGGCATGCAGATCATTGCAGAGGTGCATGGGGGTAAGGTTGAATTTGGTACAAACAGAGAATTTGGTAGATCTATAGTGAGAGCACATGGCAAATCAATGCTTTTAGGTGAAATACAAGATTTTAAGAATGATGCTGGGCACGGCCTCCTTAATGTTTGGATGAGTCATGGTGATTCAGTGACAAAATTGCCACCACAATTCAAGGTAATTGCGTCTTCAGCAGATTGTGCTATTGCAGGGATTGCTGATGAAAAGAAACATGTTTATGGGCTTCAGTTTCATCCAGAGGCAAGTCATACTACACAAGGGAAAAAAATCTTAGAGAGGTTTTGTAAAAGCATTTGTAAGTGTCCATCGTCCTGGACTATGAAAGAGTTTTCTCGAAACAAAATAGCAGAAATAAAAAAACTTGTTGGTGAAGATAAAGTATTGTTGGGTTTATCAGGTGGGGTAGATTCATCGGTCGTCGCAAAATTATTGGATATGGCGATTGGGCAACAATTAATGTGTATCTTTGTGGATACTGGTATGCTTAGAAAGAATGAAGCTAACCAAGTTATGAAAACTTTTGAAAATAGTTTCAGCGGGATTGTGAGAAAGGTAGATGCTAGGGAAGTTTTTTTTAGAAAATTAAAAGGTGTAATTGATCCGGAAGAAAAAAGGAAAATAATTGGTGCTTTATTTGTCGAAATTTTTGAAAGAGAGTCAGAAAAGTTTACTGATGTAACATGGCTTGCACAAGGGACAATATATCCGGATATTATTGAGTCAGCAGGTACAGAAAGTGCTGGCGCTGCAAAAAAAATAAAAAGTCATCATAATGTCGGTGGTTTACCTGATAAGTTAGCATTAAAATTACTCGAGCCAATCAAGGCATTGTTCAAAGACGAGGTAAGACAGTTAGGTCTTGAACTGGGTTTAAGAAAAGATCTTGTCAATCGGCATCCTTTTCCCGGACCTGGATTAGGAATACGGGTAATAGGGGAGGTAACTAGTGCGAAAGTAGCCATTCTTCAAAAGGCAGACGAAATTCTTTTAGAGTTATTAAAGACTCAAATTATTGGGAAAGAGGATGTTAGTAAGGGTTTGGCTATGGAGGATAATATTGGAAAAAGTTGGTACGAAGCAACTGCACAGGCATTTTGTGTATTTTTACCCCTGAAAACAGTTGGCGTTAAGGGTGATGACAGAAGTTATGATTGGGTCATTGCAATTCGTATTGTAAATTCAACAGATTTTATGACAGCAAATGCGGCGAGACTTCCATTTGAGTTGATAGAACTAATTTCGTCCGAAATAATTAACAAGGTGAACGATGTGAGCAGGGTAGTGCTGGATATTTCAAATAAACCACCGGCAACCATTGAGTGGGAGTGAATAACAGTAGTTAACTGATTGATTTAATTATATTTTATTTTTGCAAACCACATGCAAACAATTTATTTTTCTGTTTTATAATAAGGACTTAGTAATTCGTTTTGCAAACATACTTGCAAACTCGAACCATTATTGTGTTTTCGTGGTTGCACAAGAGTCTTTTATAGAAAAATATGGTTATAAGCAGAACTCAATCGAGATTGAAAGATTTTAGAAAGAACAATAGAAAACCAGAGAAGAGAAAACCAAGAAACCAAAAGGTAACAGAGAGTTACACTTACTTTGATGGCAGGTACAAAATATTCAGGACTGCTATTTCTAATCAGGTATATCACTTTCATACCTACCTAAGGAACGAGAAAAAGACATTCCGCAGATCGTTGCAAACAACAGATTTAAAAGAAGCAGAGAAACGTGCGGAAACTATGTATTTTGAAGTTCAATCACAAAGTAACAGCGGTAGAAGAATCTTCTCATTAACTGCTAGGGAGTTAGCAGAAAAGTACATAGAGCATGAACAAAAACGATTAGATAACGATTTAATTAGTATTGGTCGTTTTAGAAATATCGAAGCACATTTAAAGCACTATTTGAGATTTGTTCACACTACAACATCCATTGCTAATATAGATCCGAAATTTTTCAATGATTATTTAGGGCATAGAAAGAAAATTAAAAAAGATGTTCGTTTAACAACCATAAATAATGAATTAACAACAATCAAGAAGATGTACGAGTTTGCTAGAGAAGAAAAATATGTACCCCCTGATTATTTTATTAAATATGAAAAATTTAAAATTGATAAGAAAGCAGAGAGTAGGGATGCTTTTGAAATCCCCGAGTACGAAATTCTGATTAGTTACTCGAAACATTTTCACAAGTATGCAAAAAACGAGGAAGATGAATATTATTGTAAGTTAATGCATCTGTTCATATTGTTAATGTCCAATCTGGGAATGCGCTTTGGGGAATTACATAATCTGCAATATGAAGATATTAAATTTATTAAGAATATCGTGCAAATTACAATTAGAAAAGAAAAGACAAAAGTAAGAAGAGAAAGAGTAATATTAGCGAACGAAAAATGTGCTGAGTATTTAAAAAGGGTTAGGAAAATATCAAAGTTCACATCAAGAACGAGTTATATATTTTCAAGTTATAGAAAAGATACAATCTGCGACAAATCAAACTTATATCGTTGTTATCAAAGACTGATTGAGAGAATATCACAAAAGAAAACCAGTGCTGAATTTGACGTAACAAAGACATTTTATTGCCTCAGGCATTTCTTTATCACTATACGTTTATTGCAAAATGTAAATACATATAAATTAGCAAGATACTGTGGTACAAGTCTCAAGGAAATACAGATGACTTACGATGGTATGACTTCCCT
>SGYQ01000013.1 GCA_004214155.1 Burkholderiaceae bacterium | reverse complement strand
CGTGTCTAGAAAAACTCATCTGTTTTCTCAAAGCAAGTGTCTGTCCTAATGATAAGGTTCCAGCAGCAGCATCAGGCTCAGTAACTCCAAGAACTATGGCTGACAATAATGTCAACAACATAATATCCGACGAATCCTTTTGGCTTTGATACAGACGAGAAAGATGACGCTGAGTTAGGTGAGCTAATTCGTGACAAAACACAGCCAAAAGTTCACGGTGGTCATTTATTCTTAGTATAAGGCCTTTATTAATACCGATGAAATTTCCAGGTAAAGCGAAAGCATTTAAACTTGGATCATCTAAAAAAAATAGTCTGATTTTATTGGCTTCCTGAAAATCAGAATACTTCTGCTCCTCAATAAAATCTTGATTAGTCAGAATCGGACTTATTCTATTCATGATAAAATCTTCTAACTCTGGGTGATCAAGGTAAGATTGAGACGATTTTATTCGCACGAAAACTTTCTTGCCGATGGCGTATTCATCGTAAAGAGATATGTCACCAGGTCCACTTCCCAGAGAAGGTAAAGTATCTGCATACGTAAGGTTTAAATAAGGCAACGCTATCAAAATACTTATTGCAAGGGATACGAATATACCTTTTACTCTATGAAAACGGCTAATTAATGGGATGAACATAAAAATGGACAGTAAAAAATTGAGTCATTTTAACAAGCACGGGGAAGCGCACATGGTGGATGTTGGTTCAAAGGCTGTAACCAATAGAAAGGCGATAGCCTCGGGCAAAATATTTATGAATAAACAAACGTTTGAAACTATCTTAACAGGAAAAATAGAGAAAGGCGACGTGCTATCTGTGGCGAGGCTTGCTGCAATTCAAGGCTCAAAACAAACTAGTTTCTTAATTCCTCTTTGTCATCCTATTGCAATCTCCCACATAGATATTGAGTTCAAAAATTGTCCATCCTCCTTTTCGATAGAATTAATCGTCACATGCTTATCTGAAAGCAAGACTGGAGTTGAAATGGAAGCACTCACAGCTGCATCTATTGGCTTACTCACCATATATGACATGGGAAAATCAATCGATAAAAACATGCGTATCGGAGAAATTTGCCTTCTCCTAAAAGACGGGGGTAAATCAGGTAGGTGGGAGAGGCCACACTTTTAATAAATATGTAATCAAAGAACTTTTTGTTGTAACAGCTTAGGCACTAAATTCGTAGTCTATTTTGAGTAGTGACTGCGTCACATTTTACACTATTCGAAACGCGTCAATTTACCTCACGGCGCCTCGTCTCGATGCGAAGCATTTAACCATCTTCAAGGTTAGCCAGCACGAAAATCTAAAAATAATTTTAGGGGCACTTTCTACAAGTGATTATTCAAAAAAAATATCTCTTTGAGAAATTATCCTATTCGTGTCCGGCTTTAGCCCGGTCCATACATAAAAACTCTCAGCTGCCTGTTCAACTAGCATAGGAAAACCGTCCATTACATTAATACATCCATATTCCTTAGCAACCCTTAAGAAGCTCGTCAGTTTTTTGGCATAGAATAAATCAACTATAAGCTGTGCATTTCTAAAATATTTTGGATTGATTAAAGGATCCTCCATCGAGACGCTTGAAGAGGTCGCATTTACTATGACATCGAATAAACCAGTATTTTCATAATCATTCAAATTACTATCGCTATTTAAATCATTCAATAGATTAAACGACAAAAGTGGGCTATTAAATCGCTCTCTCAGTATTTTAATATTTTCTAAAGACCTATTTGAAATTACAATTCTTGCAGGATGAACATCTAAAATTGGTCCTATGATACCCTTAGCAGCACCGCCCGCGCCTATAATGAGCAAGTTTTTTTTATGCAAGTTAAAACCATTAGGATAATTCATGGATTTAATGAAGCCAGCACCATCAGTATTATCAAGAAAAATTTTTTCTTTTCTAATTGACACCGTATTTACACTTTGTGCGCGTATGGATCTTTCAGAAAGATCATAACCTCTCAAAACACCAATTTTGTACATCGCTTCTTTAAGGGGTAATGTAACATTGAATCCTCGATACCCTAATTCAATAAGGTTATCTACACGAGCCGCTAATTCAGATGAGTGCGTATGGACCTTTTCGTACGATAGCTTAAATTTGAACTCTTTTCCAAATTCGTTATGTAGTTGGGGTGACTTTGAGTGAGAAATAGGGTCTCCAATAACGGCAAATTTTTCGCTTGATTGCATATTTAATAAGCCTTATCGATGAAATTTCTTTAAACCAAGCGCTTCGACAAATGCTTGCAAAATTCCTTGAAAATCTCCATTAGACATAAACACAACAGTATCCCCTCTACATACTTGAGATAACAATCTTTGAAGAATATTTTGGACATTATTGTCAACATACAATTTCTGTCCAAGGTTACTTAACGCCGACTTTACATCCCATTTTACAGACCCATCATAAACATGAATAATGTCTGCAGCCTCAAATGAATCCGGGAGTTGCTGCTTACCATATCCGAGTTTTAAGCTGTTTGATCTTGGTTCGAAAACTACGATCAGCCTGTTTAATTCAACAGTACCCGCTTTTTTCCTTGACGTATTTCTGAGAGCTTCGATAGTTTTTTTAATTGCAGTAGGGTGATGGGCAAAATCATCATAAATTTTTATGTCAGAAATGATTGCTATAAGTTCTAATCTCCGTTTTACGCCTTTGAATTCTTTAAAATACCTTACGGTTTGGTTAAAATTTATTCCAAATTCAGACGCTATACCGTACGCAACTAAAAAATTACTTGCATTATGTTCACCAGAGATTGGGCTATCGACAAATCCTAGTTTGTTTATTCCATTGAAAACCTGAAAACTACTTTCTCCATTTTTATGAGGCCAGTCCAGACACAACTGTTGCTTATCGTTAAAGCGTTTAACCTTACTCCAAACTCCAAAAGACAAAACATCATCAAGAGCATTGCTTTTACAGTTAGAGTAGATTACCGTATTTTGGCCAAGAGTTCTTATCCAGTGATGAAACTGCATCTTAATCGCGTCTAAATCATCAAATATATCAGCGTGATCGAATTCAAGATTATTTAAAACAACATAATCAGCTACATAATGTAAAAACTTTGAACGTTTATCGAAAAAAGAGGTATCGTATTCATCCGCCTCAATCACAAAGGGAGAATTTGATTTGCCAAGTCTAGCTGATATTCCGAAATTCATGGGAATCCCGCCAATCAAGAAACCTGGTTTAATGTCGGCACATTCAAGAAGCCATGTTATTATCGACGACACCGTGGTTTTTCCATGGGTGCCTGCTACTGCGATAACAGGTCTATCGTTTAAAACTTTTTTTGATAGAAACTCTGGGCCGGACATATAATTTTTTTTATCCGAGATTATTTTTTCTATTACAGGCATTCCCCGAGTGGCAACATTTCCTATTATCCATAAATCTGGGTTCGTTTTCATATTGGCTAAATCAAAACCTTGAAAACATTCTATTTTATTTGTTTGTAATTGATAACTCATTGGTGGATAGTATTTCGCGTCACAACCAGAAACCTTAAACCCTAATTCTTTAGCCAAAACTGCAAGCCCAGCCATAAAAGTTCCACAAATTCCGATAATATGTATATGCATACTAGTATTTTACTTATAAGTAAGGGCTGTGATGACTAATTTTAAAGAAGACATATTGCAAATTACCACCAGATTGATAGTTGAAGAAGGGTTTGATTACTCAGAGGCTAAACAAAAGGCTGGAAGCATGCTGAAGCCTAACAAACGACACAAGACTAAATTGAATAATTTTCCAACAAACCTGGAGATTGAAAAATCTGTCAGGGAGTATCTTCAGATATTTTATTGGGAAGATTTGAACAACAGGGTTAACTTACTGCGCAAAATAGCAATAAATCTAATGAGAGAATTGAAAACCTTTGGACCTATTCTCATTGGTGAACTAAGTAGGGATATCGCAACAGAGTACACCATACTACGAATATGTGTTTTTTCCGATTCCTCAAAGGAGGTACTGATGCACTTTTTAGAAAATGATGTCAAAACTGAAGTTTTGCAACTCAAACACCCTTTTCATAGAAGTAGTGTTGAAGCGCTTGGTTGCGAATGGGAGGGCCACGAGGTGATAGTCTACTGTCTCAACCATAGCGATAAAAACCTGTGTTCTAAAGGTTTGTCGATAAAGACCCTTCAACAAATAATTGGGAATGAAGGTAGGGAGGAAAAATGAGAAAAAGAAATCTTATTTTGGTCTTAATTTTTATTTTTTTTATCGGATTGTCCATGAATCTTCTTGTAACAACTAAGAAAACTACGAATATCTCTTGGATTGCCTCTGAGAGACTATCCGACATTGATGGAAAAATGCTTGAAATAAACGACTTTTTCGGGAAGAAATATACTATTTTGAACTTTTGGGCGACTTGGTGTGCGCCATGTGTTGAGGAAATGCCAATACTTTCTGAGCTTTACAACAATACAAAGACGGAGGGAATCTCGGTGATCGGGCTAGCTATTGATAATGAGAAGAATGTTAAGGAATTTTTGCAGAAAATTAAAGTTGATCATAACCTCCTCATCGCAGGATCTAAGGGTACTAATATCATGGAAAACATTGGACTAAATCCATCAAATTCCTTACCATTCACGATAATGTTTGATAAAAACTATGATGTAATAAAAATAAAATTAGGGAAATTAACGTTAAATGAGCTATTATATTGGGTCAATACTGCAGAAAGATAGATTTTGGTGGCAATAGAAAATTCTTTTCTTGTTCTTCATGGTCCGAATTTAAATAAACTGGGCTTCCGGGAACCTCATATCTACGGATCGACCACCCTAGAAGAAATTGATGAGATGCTACAAGACATTGCCAATAAAAATCAAGTTGGTTTGGAGTGTTTCCAGTCAAACCACGAAGGAGAATTAATTGACAAAATACATGCAAGTTCTGAAAAAGGCAACCTCAAGGGAATCATTATTAACGCCGGTGGTTACACTCACACGAGTATTGCTCTTAGAGATGCATTATTGACAAAGGAAAATGTACCTATAGTTGAAGTACACTTGAGTAATATTTTCAAAAGAGAAAAGATCAGACACACATCGTTTATCGCTGGCGTTGCTGATTCAATTATTAGTGGATGCGGCCATTATGGTTATATCTATGGATTTCAATTCTTACTACAAAAGATAAATGGACCTGAGAAAAGTTAAAAGTTTAATTGATTTGGTTTCAGAATCAGATATTTCTGAACTAGAAATATCTGAAGGACCTGACAAAGTCAAAATTGTAAAATCTTCAAAAGTAATACATGAGACTCATATTGGGAAAAGCAGAGATCACTACATCGTGGATCGGCAAACAGATGAAGATAAAAAAGACGTTATGCCAAGAGAAGATGAGCACGCTAATGATGGAAGCTCTACAATTCTCTCACCAATGGTTGGGACGTTCTATAGGGCACCATCCCCTAACTCCAAGCCTTTTGTCTCCGTTGGGGATGAAATCAAAGAAGGTCAAAGTCTTTGTGTCGTAGAGGCTATGAAATTGATGAATGAAATTCCCTCTGACAAAACCGGGGTAATTCGTGAAGTTCTAGTGGAGAATGGACAGCCTGTCGAATATGGACAAATACTTTTCCGAATAGGCTAACGATGCCTTGTTTTAACAAAATTTTAATTGCAAACCGGGGCGAGATCGCTTTAAGGGTCCAACGAGCATGCAGAGAGTTAGGAATTAAGACCGTCGCGGTGTACTCCACCGCAGATGTTGATGCCAAATATGTGAAACTGGCTGATGAAGCTGTTTGTGTCGGCCCTCCCTCTCCTAGAGAAAGTTATTTGAATATTCCAGCTATAATTGCCGCTGCAGAAGTTACAGGAGCTGAGGCAATTCATCCCGGTTATGGATTTCTTTCGGAAAATGCTGATTTTGCCGAGCAGGTTTTGAAAAGCGGTTTTGTATTTATTGGCCCTCCTCCCGGAGTCATCAGACTGATGGGAGATAAAATAACAGCAAAAGCGGAAATGCTTAATAAGGGCGTTCCTTGTGTACCCGGGTATTCGAAAAATCTTCCTAATGACGAACGGGAGTTATTAAATATTGCTAGAGATGTTGGTTTTCCAGTTATGCTGAAAGCAGCTGCGGGTGGCGGAGGAAGGGGAATGAAAGTTGTTAGTAAGGAAGAGGATTTATTAAAGGACATTCAAATAACGAGAAGTGAAGCAAAGTTGGCATTCGGTAATGCCGAAGTTTATCTAGAAAAATTTTTACAAGATCCAAGACATATCGAAATTCAAATTTTGGCTGACATGCATGGTAATTGCATCCACCTAGGGGAAAGAGACTGTTCTTTGCAACGGAGGCATCAAAAAGTTATTGAAGAAACTCCTTCAAGTGTAATAGGACCGGAAGAAAGGGAAAAAATAGGAAAGATTTGTACCAAAGCATGTAAGCAACTAGGGTATGTAGGAGCAGGAACGATTGAGTTTCTTTTTGAGAAAGAGAAATTTTATTTTATCGAAATGAACACAAGAATTCAGGTAGAGCACGGAGTTACAGAAGCTGTGACAGGCATAGATCTAGTCAGAGAACAAATTTTAATTGCATCAGGAAAAGAGTTAGGAATTTTGCAGGGTGACGTTTTATTGAGTGGACATGCCATCCAATGCAGGATTAACGCCGAGGATCCCAAATCTTTTATCCCTTCCCCTGGAAAAATCACTAACTGGCATGCTCCGGGTGGCTTTGGAGTCAGGGTCGATTCTCACGTTTATGTAAATTATACAGTTCCCCCTAACTATGATTCCCTGATAGGGAAAATTATTGTATACGGAAATAACAGAGAGCAGGCAATATCTAAGATGCAAATAGCTCTGTCGGAAACAATCGTGGAAGGTATTAATACAAATATATCTTTGCACAAGGAATTGCTGAATGATGAAAATTTCATTTCGGGTGATTTTAGTATCAATTATCTTGAAAATAAATTTATGTGATCTGCTTCTCCAATGTTAAAAAAGCTTATTTTTCAAGTTGAATATCAAGGAATAAATCGAATAGAACAAGAAATACTTTTTTCGTTAATCTCTGACAAATTAATTGCGATTGGATGCCTGTCTGTGTCGAACATCACTGGAGACGAAGAGTTACGTCAGCCAATACAAAATTTAGAGGTCATTGTAGATGAAAAAATACACAATAACCAGGTGAGGAAATGTTTTGATTCACTCGCAAAAATCACGAATTTAGATGAACTAAGACTTATAAATTCTACAAACTGGGTAGAGTCATATAAAGATTCGGTTACACCGATTGTTATAGGTAATAGTTTTTTCATCGCGCCAGACTGGATTAAAGTACCTAAAAATAACAAGAAACTCTCTGTTATTCGTATTAATCCGGGTATGGCCTTCGGTACTGGATTACATCCAACGACACAAATGTGCCTTCAATTGATATCTAGCTTGCCATTGTCAAATAAAAATGTGATAGACCTTGGCTGCGGTAGTGGAATTTTAGGGATTGCGTGTGCGAAAAGAGGAGCAAAAAGTATAACTTTCATTGATAATGATTATGTTGCTCTAGGTATAACGAGAGAAAATATAATAAAAAATAGTTGCCAAGGGGTCAACCATAAAATATTATCCACTTTGACCAAAAATTCAAAAAAAGCAGATTATATTTTTGCTAATATATTACTAAATCCACTCAAGAACATGGCTAAAACAATCAAGTCAAAGGTTAAGAGTAAAGGACAGGTTTTTCTTAGCGGAATCTTAATTGATCAAGTTGAAAATCTGCTGAGATCATACGAGGAACATGCCGAGAAAAAGTTAGTTAAAATAGTTGAGTTACACATGAAACAATGGGCGTGTGTGCAAATTACCTTCAGGTAGGAAAATTTATGGGGAAATCGATTCAAGTTAGTGGTTCAATAGCCTTTGATACGATCTTGCAATTTCAAGGGAATTTTAAAGAAAACCTTGTTTTTGATTCAGATAGCGCTTTAAGTTTATCTTTTTTTTGCCCTGAGATGAAAAGAGAATTTGGTGGATGTGCGGCTAATATTGCATATAATTTGAGACTTCTCGATCAAGAATGTATTCTTTTAGGCTCAGTTGGTTCTGATGGAAAAGAATATTTAAAGAAAATGAATGAATCCGGCGTCAATACTGATTTTTGTGAAATTAATGATGGGCTTTTTACTGCTCAAGCAATTATTACAACCGATGCAAAGGGTAATCAATTAACTAGTTTTCATCCTGGAGCTATGGGATCCGCTGGACGAATTGGTATTTCTGACGCTATTACAAGTTTTGGAATTGTCTCTCCGAACAGTTATAATGCTATGATTCGCCATGCAAAGGAATTTAAAGAAAAAAATATACCGTTTATTTTTGATCCCGGCCAGGCTTTGCCAATGTTTTCCAAAGAAGATATTAATCAGTTTATTGATTTATCATCCTGGGTGGCAGTAAATGAACATGAGAGTGATATGTTGTGTGAAATTTTAGGTGAAAGTTTAATTTCAATCGCTCAGCGATTGACCGGACACGAGACGAGTTCATTGATACAAACTTTAGGATGTAAAGGTGTCAATGTATTTATTGGGAAAGAGAAATTTTCTCTCCCTGCGTTAAAAACAACTAACGAAGTTGACCCCACAGGTTGTGGTGATGCATTCAGAGCAGGTCTACTTTATGGGTTAAATCGCGGAAGAAGCATTCAAGATTCAGTAAAATTCGGTAATGCTATGGGCTCCATAAAAGTCCAAAGCAGTGGAGCACAAAACCATAAGACTGATTTGCGCAAGATCACATCGATTTTGTCTTCAAACAGCAATTACTTTTTAAGTTAAAGTTTTAAAAAAAAACCCCCGCTAAATTTAGGGGGGTTGCTTCTATTTACCAATCTCTCAGCTCAAGGCCTACTTCCTGACGGGAAAGGCCATGTGCTACTCAACGAAGACGAGCTAAATACCGAAGTCGAAGATGGAACATTTTTCTTTACGGAACCAGAACTACCTGCTTTTTTCTTCTTAGCTACAGGTTTTTTCTTCTTAGCTACAGGTTTTTTCTTCTTAGCTACAGGTTTTTTCTTCTTAGCTACAGGTTTTTTCTTCTTAGCTACAGGTTTTTTCTTCTTGGCTACAGGTTTTTTCTTCTTAGCCGCTACTTTTTTCTTCTTAGCTGCAGGTTTTTTCTTCTTAGCTACAGGTTTTTTCTTCTTAGCTGCAGGTTTTTTCTTCTTAGCCGCTACTTTTTTCTTCTTAGCCGCTACTTTTTTCTTCTTAGCTGCAGGTTTTTTCTTTTTAACTAAGGCTTTTTTCTTCTTTACAACCGCTTTTTTCTTCTTTACAACCGCTTTTTTCTTCTTTACAACCGCTTTTTTCTTAACTGCTGGTTTTTTCTTTTTCTTAGTCGCCATTTTTGTCTCCTTCAAACCATGATATTAGTTTCATTAATTATATGAAAATTACATGTATATTGTAATTAATTTCTTCAAGGTACACAAAGAATTATTTACAAAAAAATTAAAAGTAATTTAATCCCACTGTAAAGCTCCACCCACTTGATAATCGATAACTCTTGTTTCAAAAAAATTCTTTTCTTTTTTTAAGTCAACCATCTCTGCCATCCATGGAAATGGATTTTCTTCAGTATCAAACAGTTCTGGCAAACCAATTTGTTGAGCCCTGCGGTTGGCAATAAACCGAAGATATGTTTTAAACATAGAGGAATTTAATCCTAATATCCCTCTCGGCATTGTATCTTCTGCATATCTGTACTCTAAACTAACTGCTTCATGAAATATGCTTACGACTTCTTCCTTAAATTGTTTTGTCCATAAATCAGGATTTTCTAATTTGATGGTGTTTACAAGATCAATACCAAAGTTACAGTGCATAGACTCATCACGTAATATATATTGATACTGCTCTGCTGAACCTGTCATCTTATTTTGGCGTCCTAAGGCTAAAATTTGCACAAAACCAACGTAAAAAAATAAGCCTTCCATCAAACAGGAGAAAACAATTAATGAGCGAAGTAACTGCTGATCTCCATCTAGAGTACCGGTTTTAAAGTTTGGATTAGTTAATGTATCAATAAATGGTATCAGGAACTCGTCTTTATCACGTATAGATGGAATCTCATGATATGCATTGAATATTTCTGATTCATCAAGTCCGAGAGACTCTACTATATACTGATATGCGTGAGTATGAATTGCTTCCTCAAAAGCCTGTCTAAGCAAATATTGCCGACACTCTGGCGCAGTTATGTGTCTATAAGTTCCTAAGACGATATTATTCGCCGCTAAACTATCAGCGGTAACAAAGAAACCCAAATTCCGTTTAACTAAACGTCTTTCATCTTCAGAAAGTCCGTCTGAGCTCTTCCACAACGCAATGTCTCTCGACATATTTATTTCTTGCGGCATCCAGTGGTTAGCACACCCTGATAAGTATTTCTCCCAAGCCCACTTATATTTAAAAGGAACAAGTTGGTTGACATCTGTTCCTCCATTAATGATTCTTTTGTCTTCAACCTTGACCCTTCTAACTAATCCATCCTTAATTTCATCTGGGTTTTGTTCAATTTTATTAGCCATTGAATCAATTAAAAAATTATCTTTTTCGCTTTGATTGACGGCATTATCTTCCCAATTTATCATTTCCAGTTACCTTTTCTTAGTTATTTATTATTATTGACAAGCTTCACAATCAGGGTCTGTAATGCTACATACATTTTTCGAATCGCTACTTTGAATTGACCCATCTTTAACAGCATTTAATTCACGAGAGTTTGTTGTTGATTTTTCAACATGCGTTGCACCCATGGTTCTTAAATAATATGTTGTTTTTAAACCCTTTAACCATGCTGCTTTGTAAATTTCATCAATTTTTTTTCCTGATACACCAGATAAATAAATGTTTAGTGACTGCGCCTGGTCAATCCATTTTTGTCTTCTTGCAGCGCAATCTATAATCCACATAGGATCAATTTCAAATGCTGTTGCATAAAGTTTTTTTATCTCGGAGGGAACTCTGTCAATTTTGGCCAAACTTCCATCAAAGTATTTCAAATCAGCTACCATTACTTCATCCCAAAGACCAACTCTCTTAAGATCCCTAACCATCATCTCGCTAACCATCGTAAATTCACCTGACAAATTTGATTTTACGTATAAATTCTGAAATGTTGGTTCAATCGAAGCGGAGACACCCACTATGTTAGAAATTGTTGCTGTAGGAGCTAAGGCTACACAATTTGAATTTCTAATGCCGTTTTTCTTTATTTTGCTTTTTAGAGCTTCCCAGTCGAGCCGAGAACTTTTATCTACATCTATCTTTCTTGCCCGCTCCTGTTCAAGGATTCTTATCGAATCCAACGGGAGAATACCCTGATCCCATAATGAGCCCTTGAAAGTCTCATATGGGCCCCTCTCTTCTGCTAATTCGCTTGAGGCTGAATATGCATAATACGATATCATTTCCATTGATCTGTCAGCAAACTCAACCGCTTCATCTGAACAGTAAGGGATTTTTAAAGCATGAAGTGTGTCTTGAAAACCCATAAGTCCTAATCCAACAGGCCTGTGAGACAAATTTGAGTTCCTTGCCTTGCCTACAGCATAAAAATTGATATCTATAACGTTATCCAGCATTCTCATTGCTGTTTTAACAGTACAATTTAGGCGTTCCTGGTCAATTACAAACTTCCCATTCCCGTCCCTCACAAGGTGATTAAGGAGATTTACGGAACCGAGGTTACAAACTGCAATTTCCGATGGGCCCGTATTAAGAGTGATCTCAGTACAAAGATTTGAACTGTGCACCACACCAACGTGTTTTTGTGGACTTCTAATGTTGCAAGGGTCCTTAAAAGTAATCCACGGATGCCCGGTCTCATATAACATTGATAGCATTTTCCTCCATAGCGCGACGGCGGACACTTCTTTAGTTGGCTTTAAATCTCCGTTCTTTGCCTTTGTTTCGTATGAAACGTAAGCTCTCTCAAATTCCTCACCATATTTATCGTGAAGGTCCGGAACAGTGTCGGGAGAAAACAAAGTCCAATTTTCGTCGTTCATAACTCTTTTCATAAATAAATCAGGAATCCAGTTTGCGGTATTCATATCGTGAGTCCGACGACGGTCGTCCCCTGTATTTTTTCTTAATTCTAAAAATTCTTCGATATCAAGATGCCAGGATTCTAAGTAAGTACAAACTGCTCCTTTCCTCTTTCCTCCCTGATTCACGGCAACTGCGGTATCGTTAACTACCTTTAAAAAAGGCACTACTCCTTGACTATGTCCATTCGTACCTTTAATAAAACTTCCTAACGCACGTACGGGCGTCCAATCGTTACCGAGACCACCTGCATACTTTGCTAACAATGCATTTTCTTTTATGGCTTCATAAATGCTATCTAAATCGTCCTCTACTGTAGACAAGTAGCAGGACGATAACTGAGAAAAATTCGTCCCGCTGTTAAATAACGTTGGGGTAGAGCTCATAAAGTTAAAACTTGACAGTAAGTTATAAAACTCTGCCGCCCTCTCGCTCTTATTTTTTTCCCTGATTGCTAGCCCCATTGCTACTCTCATAAAGAATATTTGCGGCAGCTCTATTCTTTTTCCTTCCGTACTAAAGCTATCATTTCTATCGATAAGGAAATATCGATCGTAAAGCGTCTGCAAACCTAAGTATCCGAACTGGTAGTCTCTTTCAGGACTGATTGTCTCTCCAAGAAATTCAAGGTCGAAGCTTTTTAGCTCTGAGCTTAAAACCCCAACTTGTATCCCCTTCTCAATAAATCGTGGGAAATAACTTTTATACGTCTCCTTTGCTTCGCTCGCTTGTACATGACGCCCGAGCACTTCCTTGCGAATCGAGTACAGGAGCAGCTGTGCTGTGACTTTTGCATACAGGGGATCCTTTTCAATAAATGTTTTACTTGTCATTATTAAAGTCTTGATCAAATCGTCAACCTTAATACCATCATATAAATTTTTAAATACCGAGTTATAAATACTTTTCGGTTCTACGTGATCTGTATAACCTTTGCACGCTTCTTCAATAATCTGACTGAGCCAATTTTTGTCCAGAGCCTTTAACTCTTCGTCAACACTTATTCTTAAAAGTTCTTCAGACTTTGAGTTTTCTTCTGATTTTTCACGCCTTTCTTTTGCTCGCTCCTCTCGATAAAGAACATATGACCTAGCAACCTCATGCTCTCCGGCTCTCATTAATGCCAATTCGACTTGATCTTGAATTTCTTCTATGTGAATAGTTCCACCAGATGGTAACCTTCTAAGTAAAGCTTTTTCTACTCGCGCAGTAAATTCTTCGGTCATCTGTCTAACTTTCGCGCTGGCAGCGCTAGTTCCTCCTTGCACCGCAAGAAATGCCTTTGTCATAGCTATGGAAATTTTCGACGCCTCAAATGGAACAACAGCGCCATTTCTTCTCATCACTTTAATATCAGAGCTATTTGCCCTAAAACCTAAAGAATTACCCCTTAATATTGGTTGGTTCTTTCTATGTTCTAACTCTTCCAAATCATTACTCATTAAATTTGGACTGTGATTTTTATGCTGTTCTGCTGAGTCTCGCTGCATTGTTGCTTCCCTGGATTACTGTGAAATTATTGCTAAAGATTACTAAATTTAGTATTTTTTTTAATTAATATACTAAAACTAGTACAAATTGTAATCCCGAAAAAAATACGTTGCAATCTTTATTTACATTAAGGGAATAAAAAAATATTTTTTTTAGCAGTTTCAATAGCTTCCCTAACCCTTTTCCAATCAAAATATGGCCCCGGATCTGTTTTCCTTCCTGGCGCAATAAAAGAGTGGCTTGCTATAAAACTTACACCAGGCACAAAATTCTTTATTGATAGGATTAAGTTTTCAAGTGTGTCATATTGAGCATCATTAAATTTCTCAAAGTCTGTGCCCTCAAGTTCTATCCCGATCGAAAAATCATTACATCTAACTCTCCCCAAAAACGATGACTCCCCTGCATGCCAGGCGCGATCCTGCATAGAAACAAACTGGACAAGACTACCCGTTCTTCTTATAAAAAAATGGGACGACACTTTTAAATTGAGTAACGGTTTAAATATTTTTTTTGAGGTATCCAATTGGTTCAAAAATAAATTTTCAATTTCATTACCCCCAAAGACTCCCTCGGGGAGGCTAATACTGTGCAACACAAGTAAATCAATTGTTGTGTTCTTTGGCCTGGGGTCAAAATTGGGAGATTTTAGTATCCGACAGTTTGATTCCCCCTCGCACCACCCGTTATCAGAAAAATCAAACCTTTTGCTATATTTTCCAAAACTCATTACGATCAATTAGGTCAAAACAAAATCAACGACAAATTGAGTTCCTAGGTAAGACAAAATGACCAAAAAACAGCCAATCATTGTCATTTTTGCGACCATTCTTCCCCTCCATCCAAAAAAAAGTTTGCCGACGACTATGCAACTGATTAACAACCATGCCAATAGAGAGAAAAAAGTCTTATGATCAAAAACTAGTGGTATCCTCCCGTTCTCTAGATTAACAACGACACCGCTTAGAACTGTTCCACTCAACAAAGCGAAAGTTATTAGAAGCAGCCTGTGCAAAGAAGCGTCCAATTCAATAAGTGAAGGAAGACCCAAGTCAGGCGTTCTTATTTTTGGATTTCGTAATGAATTTTCCTGAAAGTGAATCGTCAACGCCCTTACAGAAGTAAAAACTAGGCATGAGTAGGACAACATGGCAATCAAAATGTGAAACCGAAAGGTGATACTAAGATCATTAGCTAGATTTGGAGAAGGGAACATTGAATCCAAAATTATTACCAATCCCGTCAATAAAAACATAGGAGGCATTATTTTTGGAATAATTTTCCGGAAAAAGGCTTCGCAACATACAAGGATAGCCGCTAGCCACATAATCCAGACAAATGCTTTTAATAAACCAAACTCAAAATTGATAGAAGTAAACCATGGTAATAACAAACCCATTCCGTGCAATGCAACCAGGCTTCCTGATAACATTATGGATAGTACAACCTTCCCTCTCGTTTTCCACAGAAGAATAGCAAGTAAAATGTAGCCGACTGAATGCAAAATAGATAGGTTGTTTTCGATTATTGTCATAAGACTTAGTTTATCAAGGAAATGAAATATGTTAGAGAACCTTACAAAAAAATTCAGTTCCATAATCAAGGGAATTCGGGGGGAAACCAAGATAACAGAAGAGAATTCGGCTGAAATACTTGCTGAGATTAGATATGCACTTTTAGAAGCTGACGTAGCATTACCAGTTGTTAAAAACTTTATAGCAAATATCAGAGAGAGATCCTTCGGGAAGGAAGTAATCCATAGCCTTACCCCTGGTCAAAGTATTGTTCAAATAGTAAATCAAGAGTTGATAACCCTATTAAGTAGGGATAATGATGAGAAACCTTTTTTGCAGCATCAAAACTCGAATGAACCTCAAATTATTCTTATGGCAGGACTCCAAGGGGTAGGCAAAACAACAACTACAGGCAAAATTGGACTTTGGATTGCAAAAAAAAGAAAAGCAAAAGTTCTTCTTACATCCTGTGATACATACAGACCAGCTGCTGCTGAGCAATTAAAGATCTTAGCCGATTCAGTGAATATTGATTTTTTTGAACACGAGAAAACAATAAGTGAACCAATTCAAATTGGAAAAAATGCTCTCAACTATGCAAAAAAATATCTTTACGACTATCTCTTAATTGATACCGCTGGAAGACTTTCTTTGGATGAGGTAATGATGAGAGAGTTACAGGATCTGCAAACTACTCTCGAACCATCGGAGACATTATTCGTAGTTGATTCAATGCAGGGCCAGAACGCCCTGTCAGTAGCAGCAGAATTTAATAAATCAGTCAAACTAAGCGGTGTAATTTTGACTAAAGTTGACGGAGATAGCAGAGGGGGAACCTTGCTGTCAGTTCGATCAGTCACAGGATGCCCAGTCCGATTCGTAGGCAACTCAGAGAAACTTGATGGACTTGAATTGTTTGATGCGACAAGGTTTGCCAATCGAATTTTAGGGATGGGTGATATTCTAAGCCTGGTAGAAAAGGCTCAAGAATCAATTGAGACTGAGGACTCTGAAAAACTGGCGTTGAAACTCAAATCAGGAAAGAAATTCAACTTAAACGACTACCGTAAGCAATTATCTCAAGTAAATAAATTAGGAGGCATTGCGTCGATTCTAAATTATTTGCCGTCTGCCATCAAAGACAAAGCTCAAAACCTCAACACAACAAATCTTGAAAAAAATGTAAAAAAACAAGATGCAATTATCTCTTCAATGACAAAAAAAGAACGTCTAGCCCCAGGAATAATAAAAGCCCATAGAAAAAAAAGGATTGCCCTAGGATCCGGGACCACTATTCCTGAAGTCAATCAACTATTAAATCAATTTAATACCATGCAATCGATGCTCAGACAAGGTGGTAGTATCGGCAAAAATATTATGGGTGGTGTCCCGAATTTCAAATCAGCTAATACCCATGATAAAAGAAAAAACCGTAAACAAAAAAACCGTCTAAAAAAAAGGCGAAAAAGATAACTATTTTTACCTAGACATTGATCTAAGATGTTCCATACACTTATTTGTGTACACAGTGTGAGTTTCTAAAGTTCGCCTACAAAAAACTTCTACTGAATTAGCTTCAACGAGTTTCGTACTGATCAATATACGGATGGGTATGCCGACTAGCTCCCATTCAGCCAACATCACACCCACTCTTTCACCCCTGTCGTCCAATAAAACCGAGTAATCGTGAGCCATTATTTTGGCATACAACCTATCACTTTCCTCTTTGACGACTGAACTTTTATGATAATTGATGGGACATATGACGACTGAAAATGGAGCTATCGAGAAAGGCCACACAATACCCTTTTCGTCATTCGTCTGTTCCACGGCTGCAGCTAAAATCCTACTAACCCCAATTCCAAAACATCCCATTTCGAATGGTTTATTAGTACCATCTTGCGTTGAAAAACGTGCATCCATTGCATCAGAGTACTTCTTACCTAAAAAGAACGTATGACCAACTTCTATTCCTCTTTTGATAGAAATTTTCCCAGCGCCATCAGGGGAGTAATCACCGTTTTCTGCATACCTCAGGTCAGCCTCAATATCAGGATTTTTAATATCACGCCCCCAATTCGAGCCAACAAAATGCTTCCCATCTATATTAGCACCAATCACAAAATCAGACATTTCTAATACCTCATAGTCTGCAATTGTTATTAAATTACCCGCGCTAAATTTCGGGCCAATAAATCCTGAGGAAGCTCCACAACAAGCTTTAATCTCATCCTCCGAAGCGAACCTCCAGTTGCCAGTGAATACTTCAAGTTTTTTTAACTTAAGTTCATTGAGCCGCCTATCGGCTCTTAATAGCACCATCACAAACTTTTGTTCCCCCTCGAAAACCACAGAAAGTAACAGGGATTTAAGAATATTAGAAACATCTTCCCCAAGAAATTTTGCGACATCTGCACATGTTTTTACCCCAGGCGTATCGCGAAGAGAAAAATCTTTAAGAGCTGCACTGGTCTTTGGAGATAAATTTTTGTTTACTGGTATAAGTTCTAAATTTGCCGCAAAATCAGAATCCTCTGCGAAGCCTAACTCATCTTCTCCAGCGTCTGCTAAAACATGAAATTCGTGACTGAGCTTGCCGCCAATATTGCCAGAGTCCGCTAAAACTATTTTATAATTTAACCCGATTCGAGAAAATATATTCTCATAAGCATTAAACATCTTTTCATAAGTCTTCTGTGCGCTTATCTCGTCCACATCAAAAGAGTATGCATCTTTCATGATAAACTCTCTTGCTCGCAACAATCCAAAACGGGGTCGTCTTTCATCTCGAAACTTAGTCTGAATTTGGAACCATATTTTAGGTAAACTTTTCCAACTTTTTAATTCATGTTTTGCTATTTCAACGAATATCTCTTCCGAAGTTGGTTGTAATACAAAGGGTCTTCCATGCCTATCCTCTATCCTCATTAACTCTTCGCCCATAACTTCAAACCTTCCGGATTCTTTCCAATACTCTGCAGGTTGTACCATTGGGGTTAACATTTCGAGTGCTCCGACCGATGACATTTCCTCTCGGATAATTTTTTCGATTTTTTGTAAAACCAAAAAACCCAAGGGTAGCAGCACATATATACCTGAGCCGATCTTTCTTATCATTCCAGCCCGTATCAACAGCTTATGACTTGAAATTTCCGCTTCGGCGGGACTTTCTTTTACAGTTCTAAAATGAAAATCTGTAGCTTTCATTCACAATTTCCTAACCTTTTTTTTTTAAATCAATTAACCTGTAATTTTATACTTGCAAGCTATTATCATTATGCTCGACGAAAATGGGTACCGATACAACGTCGGTATTATTATTATAAATGACAGAAAGCAAGTTTTCTGGGCAAAAAGGAACGGTAAGGATGCATGGCAGTTTCCGCAAGGAGGAATAAAAAAAGGCGAGTCCGTCGAACTTGCAATGTATAGAGAATTAAAAGAGGAAACTGGCATTGGAAATGCCGATGTTGAAATTTTGGGCAGAACAAAGACCTGGCATTACTACGACGTTCCAAAGAATTTAATTAAAAAAGAAAATCGTTCTTTTTACAAAGGCCAACGACAAATTTGGTTCCTCTTAAGGTTTAATGGTCTCGACACAAATATAACTTTTCCGCAATCAAAAGAGTCTGAATTTGATGCATGGAAATGGATCGAATTTTTCGAAGCTCCCAACATGGTAATTCACTTTAAAAAACAAGTTTATTGCTCAGCTTTACTGGAGTTAGCTCCGGTAGTTTTTGAATCCTCAAAACTAGAAGATATTAAAATTAGATTATCTTTATGAATAATTTCGGGCTCTTCTATATATCCAAGTACTTTTTCGATCTGCTCCGAAAGCAACCCTGAAATTTTTTCAGCCTCAAACGAAGAATAGTTAATTAGACCACGAGCTACTTCGACACCCGTTTCAGTCATGCAAACAACTAAATCTCCTCTATCAAACCTCCCATCGATTTTAACGATACCAACTGGTAGTAAAGATTTATCATATTGAACAAGCGCGGCAATTGCACCAGCATCTAAGTATAGCCTTCCTTTAGCTTTAATGTGATTAAGCATCCATTGTTTCCTTGCGCTGATAGCTTTGCTTTTTTTGCCAGAGAGTATTGTTGTGCCTACAAAATTTCTACTTTTTATTTTCAATAAAATATCGGCTTCAAACCCGCTTGCAATAATTGTATCAATTCCTAATCTCGCAACGATTCTTGCTGCCTTGATTTTGGTCTCCATCCCTCCTGTACCAAATTCTGAATGGGATCTGAATGCTACCCGGTTAAGCATTTCATCATCTACATGAACAGACTGAATCAGCTCCGCATGCGAAGAAGAAGTTGGGTTTTCAGTGAACAAGCCTTTTTGATCGGTTAAGATCACAAATAAATCTGCTTGAATCGCATTAGCAATTGAAGCTGCAAGAGTATCATTGTCTCCAACTTTAATCTCATCTGTTGATACAGTATCATTTTCATTAACAATCACAAGAATATTTTCATTGAGAAGTGTCTCGAAAGTTGCCCGAGAGTTTAGATATCTTTTCCTCGAACTAAAATCTTCCCCAGTTATTAACACTTGAGCGGTCGTAAGACCATTTTTTTTGAATTCCTTTTCATATGTCTCAACTAAAGACACCTGTCCAACTGCCGCTGCTGCTTGTAAATGAGAGATTTTTTTTGGTTTTTGTTGCCAACCCATCCTATGAACTCCTGCAGCAATAGCTCCGCTGGAGACAATTATAACTTTGAATCCTTCCTTTTGTAGAGTTGAGATTTGGGATGCTAATGAATTTATCACCTTGTCGCATACAGCGTTTTTATTATTTGTTATGACTGCAGTCCCAATTTTTACAACAAGCCTGGCGCCTCGCTTGAGTCCACCTGTATCGATATTGACTTTCAAATTAGACCTCATTTGGCTCAATCCATGGATCCGTAAGTTTTTCGCCGTTTTTATAAAACGATTTTCGTAATTCAGCTTTCAGTAAATCCAATCCTTCCCCTGTGTAGCAAGATATTAAAAAAAAAGGAAGATGAGTTTGAGTACTTACAATTTTATTTATGTTCTTTTTCGCCGATGAGGATAGAAAATCAATCTTGTTAAAAACAATCCACCTCGGCTTATCCATAAGTTGCTTATTAAAAGAATAAAGCTCTTTTTCAAGAATTTCTACATGTGCTAATAGTTTATCTACACCATCTTGTGGATACCTTTCAAAATCAATTTTCCCTGTTTTGATATCTATTGAGATGTCAACAAAATGTAAAAGTAATTTAGTCCTCTGTATATGACGTAAAAATTGTGTCCCCATACCTGCCCCAACAGAGGCATTTTTAACTAACCCTGGAATATCTGCAACAACGATTGTGTTGTGGAAGTCCTCTAAACTCATTACCCCCAAATTAGGTACAAGGGTAGTAAAAGGATAGTCCGCTATTTTGGGTTTTGCAGCTGTCACTTCACCAATATACGTTGATTTACCCGCATTTGGAAAACCAATGAGACCAACGTCAGCTAAAAGTTTTAACTCTAACCGTAAATCTATAACCTGCCCTTCTTCCCCCAACGTATATTGTCGCGGAGTGCGATTTACGCTAGATTTAAATCTGAGATTTCCAAGACCTCCCTTGCCTCCTGAGGCCAATAAGACCTTATCAGACTCATCTTTTAAATCAGCGATCAAATCTCCCGATTTTCGATCAAAAATGAGCGTGCCTTGCGGAAACAATAAAACTAAATCGCCCCCATTTTTACCATATTGGTCCTTTCCACTTCCATGGCCTCCGGCATTTGCCTGGTAAACTTTGGCGAACCTATATGAATGTAATGTGTTCAGTCTCTTATCAACAGCGGCATAAACAGAACCTCCCTCACCGCCATCGCCTCCGGATGGCCCTCCCTTTGGAATGTATTTTTCCCGGCGAAACGCAGCTACACCATTTCCACCATTTCCAGCTCTAACGCGAATTAATGCTTCATCGATGAATTTCATCAGAATAATTTAGAGGCCTTCTTCAAGGAACCCTAATTTTTGATAAACGCTCTAAGTGGACTAATCCCTATGCGCTATCTGACACAACATCAATTACCTTCTTGCTGAGTGGGCCACGTTTTGAAAACTTAACAAACCCATCAATCAAGGAGAAAATTGTATGGTCTTTCCCCATGGAGACATTTTTCCCAGGATGAAAACGCGTTCCCCTCTGACGAACAATAATGTTCCCCGGCAAGACTTTTTCACCACCGTATCTTTTCACCCCGAGTCTCTTTGACTCTGAATCCCGACCGTTCCTAGTAGAACCACCACCCTTTTTGTGTGCCATTTTTGTCCTCTATTGATCTGCTTTAAGAAATTGACTCTATTTCTATTTCCGAGTAAGGCTGACGGTGTCCCATGCTTTTCATCGAATGCTTTCGCCTTCTAAATTTAAGGATTTTAACTTTCTTTCCCCTCGTCTGTTCGAGAACCTTCCCCTTAACTACTGACCCTTCTATAAAAGGATTTCCAACCACAAGCATCGAGTCTTTTCCGTCAGAACTATCTTCGGCTTTGAGAAGTACTTTATCAAAAACAACCTCTTCCCCAACTCCACCTGGGACTTTTTCTATCTTTATTTTGTCGCCCGGGTGCACTTTATATTGCTTCCCGCCCGATTTAACAATAGCGTACATTGTGACTCGTGTAAGAATTGAACAACATTTGATGATATATCTAATACTACATAAAGGTCAAGATTTATGTAATCATTAACTTTTAGTTTTTTTTGAATGAAAATGGAAAATTTTACCGCTTTAAGTAATTCATTTGTATCCGAAATGGCTATCTTTGATGAACTTACCAAAAATTACTTAGACAGCGACGTAGAGCTAATTAATCAGATTGCTAATCATATTGTAAATAGTGGCGGAAAAAAGCTAAGACCTATATTGATGTTTTACTGTAAAAATTTGTTTAGTAACTTAAGCAAAGAGGCGGAAATTAACGTGCATAAGATGACAGTAGCTATAGAATTCATTCACACGGCAACTCTGTTACATGATGATGTGGTTGATGAATCCGCAATGCGGCGGAATCAGCCAACGGCAAATTCACTTTTCGGAAATGCAGCAAGTGTTCTTGCCGGAGATTTCTTATACTCTCGGGCTTTTCAAATTATGACCGATGTTGGCTCAACGGAAATTATGAGTATCATGGCTAACACTACGAATAAAATTGCTGAGGGTGAGGTATTACAACTGATGCACTGCAATAATCCTGAAGTCAGCGAAGAGGAGTATTTGAAGGTCGTTTATTATAAAACAGCTATGCTTTTTAGAGCTTCATGCGCTATTCCTGCGATTCTTTCGAATCAAACTCCTGAAATAATAGATACTTGTAAAAACTTTGGAGGACATATCGGAACAGCGTTTCAACTTACTGATGATTTGCTTGATTACAGCGGAACCGAGAATGAAATAGGGAAAAGATTAGGTGATGATTTAAGGGAAGGCAAAGCTACGTTGCCTCTTATTAGGCTCATGTCAACCGGTGATAAAAATACCACAAGTCTTTTGAAAGATACTATTTTAGAGCCTGAGGGGGCTCCTTTTGACCAAATAGTTTGTCTGATCAAAGGTTCTGATGCGATTGATTACACCAAAGAAAAGGCGCTCTACGAGTGCAATTCTGCAAAAGCATACCTTGAAAAATTTGAAGAAAGTGATGCAAAGAAGGAGTTAATGGAATTAATATCCCTTATTTACATGAGGAAAGGTTGATGATTCGCGGGGTGTAGCTCAGTCAGGTAGAGTGCTGTGTTCGGGACGCAGAAGTCGGAGGTTCGAATCCTTTCACCCCGACCACAAGCAAAACTATGATTTAGCTTTTTCTCACTGCTGAATTACCCCACTTTTTTGTAACATACAAGATGCTAAATACTACAGTAGCAACAAATGGCCAGAAAAAATCATTTTTCCCTGCCTTGTGAAAAAAGTAGTGGGCCAGCGACAACAGAATTATTATCGTGATTATGGAGTGAAGTTTTTTCCACCATTTCCCTAAAACCTTCATGCTTATACTGTTAGAGGTGACAGCTAATGGAATCGTCATGAGAAAGGCAAGCGTTCCAAAAAATACAAAAGGTCTGTTCAAAAAATCTTGAAAAAAGTCAGCCACCATGAAGGAATGCTCAAAGATAATGTAGGCGAAGAAGTGACAGGTCATAT
This sequence comes from Burkholderiaceae bacterium, assembly GCA_004214155.1. Classification (GTDB taxonomy): domain Bacteria; phylum Pseudomonadota; class Gammaproteobacteria; order Burkholderiales; family Burkholderiaceae_A; genus UBA7377. The sequence goes on along the minus strand of SGYQ01000013.1, from coordinate 22,382 downwards.
ACAGAAAAGAAAAAAGACCTAGCATCCTTCTGCAGCTGATTAAATGGGGGATCGCTTTATTAAACCTGTTAGAAATGGCGTACGTCACCAGTATCAGGACTAAGGTACACGTCCCTAGATAGCGCTCAATGAATTCCTGTGGATTTGTCCCGAGGTTTTCCGTTGAAATCAAAAATCCCAGGTAAATAAGAGGCAATGCTGCCCAGATAAATAACGAAGACTTTAACCAATGTTTCCTATTTTCCACAAACTTTTTTCAACAGTTTTTCATAAGGTGTACCTTTTGGTATTCTTTGCCAAGATGTTGTTTGGTTGCCCCTTGAAACCTCGTTGCCGCGCAACATGTTGTCGGCGTAATTTATAGCGCTCTCCAGCCTAATTCTTTTTCCGGCGCAATCATAATTTTGGACCATCCGTATTGAGCGAACTTCTTTTCCATCCTGACTAGTTTGCATATTTTCAAAATCTAACACCACAATAACAGACTTAATTCCACTTCCTTTTACTGATTCAGGCTGAAAATACATAGAAACGACGTCACTTTGGTGAAATAGATCTAAGCTCCCCACTATTCCAAAGAGTGATGACATCGGCATTAATGCGAACAAAAGGAATTTAGTTTTAATTCTATTAGACATATAGACTTTTGGATAAGTAAAAATAAAGGGCGCTTTGCGCCCTTAAAATATTCGCGGTTTAAGCTTTTATTTATAAACGCCTGCTTTCTTATAATGATCCTTCATCTCCTTCGGAGAGACATATCCATCATTATTACTGTCCATTTTAGCCCAATCAATTTTATTATAGGCGAAAGCTGTTGAAGCCAAGACCATTCCAAAAACCAACGTACTCATTATTACTTTTTTCATGATTTTCTCCTAACCCAAAAAAAAAAGTCAATTCAATTGTAATATAAAGATAACTAAACATAAAATCATTGTCATAAGAAAATCCTTAATATTGTCAATTTAGTGGTTTACCCTTATATTACATTCCACGCAAATTGGAAACACTCAAATTTTTGGAGTTATAAATGCTTAAATCAAACCTAAAACAATTTTTTCTTTTCTTCTTTTTTCTGGTTTATTTCATTACACCTGTTAAGGCAGATGAGTTTCCCACTATCGATAGGGTACTGTATGTAAATGAATGTGTCAGAAAACATGGCGGAGGACTAGATAGTTTGTACAAATGTTCATGCGTTATGGATTATTTCACTAAGAATTTGACTTACCAAGAATTCGACAAAATGGATGCATCATCTCATGGGATTCAAACAACGGGTGAAAGATCTGCCCTATGGAGAGATCCGAAAGGTGTTCGTGATGGAATTAAACGACTCCAAGATGTTGAAAAAAAAGCAAAACAAAACTGTAATCTTGGTGGAGAATAAACGTGAGTGAGTTACCCTTTTGGTCTCAAATTTTAATACTAATGTTCTTGTTAGTTTTGTCAGCCTTTTTTTCCATATCCGAAACTAGCCTAATGGCGGTCAACCGTTATAGAATGCGACACCTTGCAGAAAGTGGAAATCGAGGCGCTAAGCAAGTTCTAGCCTTGCTAAAACAAACAGATAAACTCTTAGGTACGATTCTCCTAGGTAACAACGTCGTCAATGCAGCACTAACAGCATTAGTTACAGCTTTAGCAATAAAAGCTTTTGGTAATAACGATCAGGTATTGGCTTTGGCTACAACGACTGCCGCACTTTTATTAATAGTCTTTGCAGAACTAATACCAAAAGTTACAGGAGCAAATAAGCCTGATGGGATTGCGATGTTTGCAAGTTATATCCTATTAATATTTGTTTGGCTACTTAGACCTTTTGTGTTTGCAATAAACCAGATTGTTTCATGGATGATGGCATTAGCGAAATTAGAATTAAAAACGTCAAAGGATGAAGGACTAACGAGAGAGGAACTTAGATCAGCTGTTCTAGAATCAGCCGGTTTTATTCCCCTTCACGACAGAAAAATTTTACTCAATCTGTTGGACCTCGAAGAGCTCACTGTCGATGATGTCATGATACCTCACGGAAAAATCGAGTATTTAGATTTGGAAGAGGATGATGAAGTGTTAACTCAGCAAATAGCAACGTCTTTCCATAGTAGACTTCTTGTGTGCGACAAAGATTTAAATAGTCCTATTGGGATATTGCATGTGAAGAGAGCAATTAGCCTAATTTTAAAAAACGAATTTTCAAAGGAAAACATTCTAGAGATTTTACAACCAATCCATTTTATTCCCCTCGGAGCAAAACTATTCACGGAACTGAAAAGTTTTCAAAATAGGGCCGAAAGTATCTCGGTAATTGTAGACGAATACGGCGAAATCCAGGGAATTGTTACGCCGCAAGATATCATCGAAGAGTTAGTTGGGGAGTTTAAAACGACTGATCCCACATCAATGAACCAGAAATTTTTGTGGGACAATTCTGGAGAAATTGTAGTTGACGGTTTAACTCCGATTCGGGACCTAAATAAACAATTAGGAATAAACTTGCCTTTGGATGGACCAAGAACGATTAACGGACTTTTGCTTGAAACTTTGCAAGATCTCCCACAAACTAATCTTAGTGTGAAAATTGGGGACGTGACCGCTGAAATATTAAGCGTTCAGGGAAGGCTTATAAAAAAAATTCGCATTAAAAAACATGCTATTAATAAGCAAGTATCATAGAGTTGTCTATCCTAGCCACAAATATTTTCTTTTTGGTATGCTTAGTGCAGGCTATGTATTTTTCTTTACTTAAAGTCGGAACAGTAGAAGCTGGCTACTGGTTTGGCCCCAAAAAGAGGGTTGAACTAAGAAATAATTTTTTTGTAACCCCTATATTTTTAATTGCATTCAGTATACTTCACGGGTTAGTTCATTTTGAAGAATTAAACTTTTTCTGGGAGCTTGAATTTTCGAAATTTTTCCTTCTATTTATACTTGCGGCATTTTGGCTTTCGTGTCTGGGTTCTATTGGTACTTTTGATCTTTCATTGAGATTATTGCCTTACTGCCTTACACTCCCGCTAACTCTAGCCGGAATTGTAAAAGGAAGTTTGGTAAGCGCGGATTACTTTGACACTCTTTTTCTAATGTTTATATTGGTATTTATTCTTTTCAGTCGTAAAGTCTCGAAAATTATTAATAGGGATTTCGGGTTTGGTGATATTGTCTTTATTTTAGCCTTGAGCTTTTGGCTCAATACACTTGCTTTAGCAATGACAGTTTTTTTTTCGTCCGTTACGATGGTAATTATCTTTATCATATTCAAAAAACAATTCAGATGGACACAAAAAACAATACTTCCTTTTGGGCCAGCTTTATCTTTTTTTGGTATTATCGTTGAATTTTCCTGGGCTTCATACCCTGAACTTAGGATAGTCTGATGACAAAAATTGTAATTCTAACGGGAGGAATTGGTGCAGGCAAAACAACAGTAGAAGAAATTTTTTCTTCGTTAGGTGTGGAAACATTAGATGCGGACCAAATAACAAGTAACTTATTGGATAAAAACACAAGAGCTTATAAAAAGATTGTTGAAATATTTGGTCAATCTATCCTAACCAATCATGAGGAAATTAACCGTCCCAGAATGAGGAAAATTATATTCAGGGATAAAGTAGCTAAAAAGAAGTTAGAAGGTATTCTTCATCCACAAATACGCTCTGTCATGAATCATGAGGTCAAAAAAGCCACGGGACGGTATATTTTACAAGTAATACCTCTTTGGTTTGAGGTCTACGGGGAAGAAAGACCAGCGGATATATGGAAAATAATTGTAGTGGAAACTTCGACAGAATGTCGGAAAGAAAGGACTTTGCGAAGAAGTAAAACAGATATGGATACGTTCGATTTAATTCTAAGCAATCAGGCTACTGATTCTGAGCGAAGAAAAATAGCGGACGATATTATATTTAATCAAGGAAGTATTGGGGAACTTCGACTCCAGGTAAACTCTATCCATGAAAGATACATAAATTGCTTAAAGAAGACATAGTAATATTTGGTCAAGTAGCTATAATTAAAAACATCAAATAATATTATCCAATCGCCGTGAAAAAAAACCTACTTATTTATGAGTTTCCTTGTACTGAAAGAATGCGTTCGATGTTAAGAATTGAGAACCTAGGAAATCGAATGCAGGAACTTTCAAATCCAGATTTTCCTGCTGGATTTCAACCTGCATTACGAACGCTTTTTGAACTTTACGATTTACTAGGCAACAGGGCAGATATTAAAAATGAATTATTACAAGAATTAGATAGACAGAGATTACAGCTTGTGAAGTACTCGGGTCAGCCAGGTGTTTCAGAGGAACAGCTTTCTGTACTTGTTAAAGAGATCGCTAGGGCCCACAACTCTTTATCTGCTGTTCCAATCAGACTCGGCGCACACGTTCCGGAGTTTGAATGGCTATGTTCCGTTAGGGGTCGCGCGGGAGTCCCGGGTGGGACATGTCAATTTGATATCCCTTCTTTTTACGCCTGGCAAAAAAGACCTAGTCATATCAAGGTTGCAAATATTACCGCATGGCTGTTACCGCTTATACCTCTTTTGGAGGGAATTGATTTAGCCCTGCGCTTGCTTCGAGAGGGCACAGAAGCTCTGGAACTTATAGCAGAAAAAGGACAATATGAATTCCCGTTAGAAGGTAGAAATGTTTTACTTGTAAGGATCGAAGTTGAAACAACTGAGGAGTTAGTCGCGGAGATCAGTGCAAACAAGCACCTTATAGCGGTGAGATTTAGAAAATTGGATGAGAAACTAAAGCTTCAAGCTATTGAAGAAAACATAGGCTTCAAACTGTCACTCTGTAATTTTTAGGTTCGGTACTCGGAGTTTATTTTTACATAATCATAGGATAGATCACAGAACATTACCTTGCGACTAGCTGAACCTACTCCTAAAGAAATAAGCAAGTCAATTTTTTTCATAGTCATATGTTGTCTAGCAATTTTTTCTTCATATCCTTTGACAAGAGATCCATTTTGAATTACTTCATACTCATTTATTTGTACGGAAATTTTATTCTCATCGAACCGAGAAATAGCACATGCTCCAATCGCTGACAAGATTCTACCGAGGTTCGGATCCGCAGCAAAAATAGCAGTTTTTACCAATGGTGAATTTGCCACTCCTCTAGCAACACGATCTGCATCCTGAAATGAAAATGCGTGTTCAACTTTAAGCTCTACGATCCTAGTGGCGCCTTCTCCGTCTTCTACAATCTTAACTGCGAGCTCATTACAAACTTTTTCATATGCTTGACAAATAATTGGCCAATGGTTATTTGATGTAGATATCATCTCGGACTTGTCATTGCTTTCTCCAAAAGCTGGACATACCCCAATAAAAGAATCATTTGTAGACATTTCTCCATCGACAGTAATTGAATTGAATGTGTGATTGCAAACCTCCCTGTGCAGGTCCTTAAAATCATCTAATTCAATTGGAATATCCGTAAAGACGTAAGCCAGCATAGTTGCCATATTTGGGGATATCATTCCAGATCCTTTTGCAACACCGATCACAGTGTGAAGCTTTCCGTTAATCTGAAGATTTTGTGAGGCAATTTTTTTTACCGTGTCGGTAGTCATTATTGACTCTGCAAACTCCTCAAAAGTATGATGAGGACTTTCTAAAGCTCTATCAATTCCATACAACATTTTTTTTTCCGGAAGTTGTTTTAAAATTTCTCCCGTCGAAAAAGGAAAAACTTGTTCAAATTCAAGTTCCAACTTTCCCGCTAAATGCTTTACCACATTTTTACAAGTTTCATCTCCCTGCTGACCTGTACACGAATTAGCACAGCCACTGTTTACAACAATAGCTATCCTCCTAGGTTGTTTATGAATCCTTAAATTATCTTTGCAGCACTTAACTGGAGATGCAACTATTTTATTTTTAGTAAACAACCCAACGATGTGAACTGGTTTTTTAAAACTAAGAACAGCTAAGTCAGGTCGCCTTGTAATTCCTATACCAGCTTCCGTTATGCTAATATTTAGTCCGAGACTATTAACCAGATTCGTCATCTGAACAAATTTCCATCAAGTCAATCTTCCACAACAATGCTTGTATTTTTTTCCAGACAAGTCGCATAACTCGTTGCGCCCTACTTTTCGATCTTCTGCTTTAAAAGGGCAATTTTCTTGAAAACCGACGGTTTCCCTTAGATTACTTTTTTGTTTCGAAGATTCGTTCTCTTGGCTTGGATGATCAAACTGCAGGTTTGCATTTTTGTTATTTTCAAAATTATTCTGCATTTCTCCTGCTATCTGCTCAGCCTGCTCTACCTCTACGTTCATAAGGATTGAGGTGACTTCATTTCTAACATTTTCCAGAAAACTCTCAAACAATTGAAAGGCTTCTCTTTTGTACTCCTGTTTAGGATCTTTCTGAGCGTAACCTCTAAGGTGTATTCCCTGCCTCAAATGATCTAGCGCGGCAAGATGTTCTCTCCATCCGATATCGATGGTTTGTAGAACAACAGCTTTTTCAAAAGAATGGAAAATCGAATCTCCCACTATTTTTAATTTTTCGCCGTACTTCTCGTCAGCCTTCTTACAAACTTCCTCCAAAAGATCTTCTTCTCCCAGTTCCTCCTTGTTGTCCACCATGTCTTTTAAATTCATCTCTAGGGAGTATTTTTTTAATTCCTGCTCCAGTGAGGGAAGATTCCACTGCTCCTCAATACTTTCTTGAGGAACATAATCTCTTACAATAGCCTGAATTGTTCCTCTTCTAAGGCTACCAACTAAGTCGGATAAAGAGCTGGATTCCAAAACTTCGTTTCTCTGTTGGTATAAAATTTTCCGTTGCTCATTGGCAACATTATCAAATTCAAGCAATTGTTTTCTTATGTCAAAGTTCCTACTCTCCACTTTCCTTTGAGCGCTTTCTATTGATCTGGAGACCATACCCGCTTCAATAGCCTCTCCTCGTGGCACTCCTAGCTTGTCCATAATTGCCTTCATTTTTTCACCGGCGAATATTCGTAATAATGAGTCATCCATGGCCAAATAAAACCTTGATGAACCAGGATCGCCTTGACGCCCGGAACGCCCTCTCAATTGATTGTCTATTCTTCGAGACTCATGTCTCTCTGTCCCGACAATATGAAGCCCCCCAGCCTTAATTACTCTGTTATTTCGCTTTCTCCAGTCTGATAAAACAATGTCAATTTGTTTCTCGCGATCAATATCACTTAAATTCTCTTCTTTGATTTTATTTATGATGTGTTTAATATTCCCCCCGAGAACTATATCAGTTCCTCTTCCCGCCATGTTGGTAGCAATAGTGACCACACCCGGACTACCTGCTTGAGCAATTATTTCGGCTTCTTTTTCATGGTGTTTAGCGTTTAAAACTTGATGTTCGATATTTTTTGCTCTAAGGAATTCCGACAATTTTTCGGAATTCTCAATGGATGTTGTACCAACTAAAACAGGCTGACCACCTTTATGTCTCGCTTGAATGTCCGAGACAACAGCTTCGAATTTTTCCTCTACAGTGCGATAAATCTGATCTTGATGATCTTTTCGAACCATCTCTTTGTGAGTGGGAACTATTAAGGTCTCCAAGTCATAAATTTGCTTAAATTCAAATGCTTCAGTATCAGCAGTTCCTGTCATTCCGGCCAGTTTTTTGTACATTCTAAAATAGTTTTGAAAGGTTATAGATGCAAGAGTCTGATTTTCAGGTTCTATTTGAACATCTTCTTTTGCTTCTATTGCCTGATGAATTCCTTCTGACCACCTCCTTCCTGGCATCAGTCTTCCGGTAAACTCATCAACGATGATTACATTATTATTCTGAACCACGTAATGCTGATCTTTTTCGAATAGATTATGCGCTTTTAAAGATGCAATTAAATGATGTAATAAAGCGATATTTTTCGCATCGTATAAACTCTCCCCTTTTGTTAATAAATTCTTTTCTTCTAAAAGCTTTTCAGCTTTTTCAAAACCGGAATCGGAGAGATTGATCTGCCTTCCTTTTTCATCAACAAAATAATCTCCTTCCTCTCCTTCTTGATATTGCTTATCTAATTTTTCTGGAATATCATCCAATTTTTTATAAAGGTCAATCTGGTCATCTGCTTGCCCAGATATGATTAATGGTGTTCTGGCCTCGTCAATTAAGATAGAATCAACCTCATCTACAATTGCAAAGTTGAGTTCTTTCTGAACTTTCTGTTCTTGTTCCGTGACCATATTATCCCGCAAATAATCGAAGCCATACTCATTGTTAGTTCCATAAGTAACATCTGCCGCATAAGCTATAGCTTTTTCCTGCTGAGTCATGCCCGAAACTGTAACCCCAACAGACAAGCCGAGAAATTCATAAATTCTACCCATCCATTCTGCATCACGGTTAGCTAGGTAATCGTTGACAGTTACAATATGGACACCCTTTCCTGTTAAAGCTACCAAATAAGCTGGTAGAGTTGCCACAAGTGTTTTTCCCTCCCCTGTGCGCATTTCAGATATTTTTCCGTCAAACAACGCCATTCCTCCGATGAGCTGGACATCAAAATGGCGCATTTCCAAAACTCTTTTTGAAGCTTCCCTACAAACGGCAAATGCTTCAACCAACAACGAATCCAACGAGACCCCCTCGTTTAACTTAGACTTGAAATATGATGTTTTGGCCTTCAGTTCAGCGTCGGAAAGCCTCATTAAGGATTGTTCCATTTTCGATATTTCATTCGCTCTGGCCGTATAGCTTCTAATTAACCTATCGTTCCTACTTCCGAAAACACTCTTAATAATTTTTGATAACATAGCAATAGATGAAAAAAACAAACTTCCTATCTTTAGACGAAATTTTTTGCGGGGAAATTTCACCTGCACTTAATCGTATAAAATCCGTGGCAACTGAAAACGCTTATTGGACAAGTATATTCGAAAAAGTTCTCGAAGATGTAGCAAACGAAGATTCACAAAAACTATTGGCCTCAATAGTGCGAATTGGAGTCCTACAGCACGATAATAACACAAACACACAAGGAGAATTACGACTACTTATTCGGCTTAAATCTCCCACTGCCGCATATAAAATGAAAGTTTACGGCCCACATATCCTCCGGCATTTAAATCGATTAGGACTCAAAGTATCCGAGTTACAACCGTCCGTTTCTTCTTGAGTAAAAATATTAACGACTATATCCACGACCATTGTTTTGCCCAGGCAAGAGGAGCTCCTCGTAGATTATCGAAACTCCTGAAAGACCAGGTGTCACCTTCCTTTACCAGTTTCCTTATCAACTTATTGTTTAAAGCATGGCCAGATTTAAATGCCGAATAAGAACCTAGCATTGGATACCCGGTTAAATACAAGTCACCGATTGCATCCAAAGCCTTATGCATGGCCAACTCATTTTCCGACCTTAAACCTTCACGATTAAGGATCCCTGTTTTACTTAATACTACAGCGTTATCCAAACCTCCTCCTCGGGCTAAATTATTTTTTAACAAACTACCGATATCAGTTAAAAATCCAAATGTTCTAGCCCTTGCGATGTCTTTGACAAAGCTCATTCTTTCAAAATCTACATTTACCATTCTATTATTTTTATTGATTATTGGATGAGTAAAATCAACAACAAAGTTCAGTTTAAAACCAAAGTAAGGCTCTAACATTGCCCATTTTTCACCGTCTGAAACTCTCACGGTTCGGTTGATTGTAATAAATTTTTTAGCGCTATTCTGTTCACGACATCCCGCAGATTTTAAAAGGTAAACAAAAATGGCGGCGCTTCCATCTAAAATAGGTATTTCTTTTCCCGATACCTTGACCAAAACATTATCAATTCCAAGCCCCGAAAGTGCGGCAACTAGATGTTCAACCGTTGAAATTTCTATATTATTTTCTGATATTGTAGAGGCAAGTTGGGTTCCCGTGACTTTGCAGTTACTGAGACTTATGTCTCGATTGGGTACTATATCGATACGACGAAATATTACTCCCTTATCAGGTTCTGCCGGACAAATTTCTGTTCGAATTAACTCTCCCGAATGTAATCCAATTCCTTCAAAACTTACCTTTCGCAGGATGGTTCTTTGCCTTAACAAATCGTTTCCTATCAATCAGCTTGTTTTCGAAGGAATGCGGGTATATCCAACGGATCCATCCCCCCAGCTCTTAGCCTTCGAATCTCTTCAGCAGCAGCATTTCTAGGTCTAGTTCCTTCTCCGAAAACACTACTTTCCCCTTCGTTGTTCAGATTAGCATACTCTAATTCTTCGACACTATCATCCCGTTCATTTCCGTGTAACAGGCTATTTGCATTTAACGGAGAACCGTCGTTCGTCCCAGTTCTAGGAACAGACTCTAACCTCGGCGCACTTCTGTGATCGATACCTGTCGCAACTAATGTGACTCTTAAATCATCTCCCAGTGACTCATCAATTGCTGTTCCCCAAATTACCTCTGCACCATCATCCGCAAATGAATTTATATAATTCATAGCCATTTTTGTTTCGTGCAATTTCAAATTTTTACTTGCAGAAATATTAACCAAAATACCCCTTGCCCCATGTAAATTAACGCCTTCCAATAGTGGGCTTCTGGTAGCTTGCTCAGCAGCAACCTTGGCTCTGTCGGCACCCTGTGCAATAGCAGTTCCCATCATAGCTTTACCCTGAGAACTCATAACTGTCCTCACATCCTCAAAATCAACGTTCACATTACCCGCAACATTGATTATTTCAGCAATTCCAGCAACAGCATTATAAAGAACATCATCTGCTTTTGCGAAAGCCTCCACCTGATCAATGTCCTCGCCAAACACCTGTTCGAGCTTTTCGTTTAATATCACTATGAGCGAGTCCACCTGCTCTTCCAAACAAACCAGTCCAGCCTCTGCAACTTTATTTCTCTTTGGCCCCTCGAAGCTAAAAGGTTTCGTCACTACTGCAACTGTCAAAGCACCTATTTCCTTAGCTGCCTGAGCGATTATAGGAGCCGCTCCAGTACCTGTGCCACCCCCCATACCGGCTGTAATAAAAACCATGTGTGCGCCTTCTAAAAATTCTTTAATTTTTTCAATTTCATTTTCTGCCGCTTCCTTACCTACCTCCGGCTTTGCTCCCGCTCCTAGCCCAGAATTTCCTAATTGCAATTTTTTTTCCGCAGGAGACTTATTTAAAGCCTGAGCATCGGTGTTGGCACACTGAAACTCTACTCCTGTAAGCTCCTTGCTAATCATATGATTAACGGCGTTACTTCCCGCACCACCGACTCCTATAACCTTTATTATAGTTCCAGAGTTTTTTGACTCTAACATTTCGAATGTCATCTTGATGTCTCCTTATAGTTAATTAAAAATATCCCTCTATCCATGATCGAACCCGATTAAAAATACTATCTGCCTTATAAACTTTGTCTCTTTTTTCGTAACTTTCAGAAGTCTGGCTCTTTGCTTCAATGATCAAACCAATAGCCGTGGAATAGCGCGGACTCGAAATTAAATCCCTCAGATTACCCTCATACTTTGGATTGGCTATTCTTACTTGTCGGTAAAAAATATCTTCACCCAATTCAGCAGCTCCTTGAAGCATTGACGTTCCTCCTGTCATAACTATCCCTGACGAAACAAGCTCTTCAAAACCACTGTCCCTCACGATCTCGGCGATCAAGGAATAGAGCTCTTCAATTCTAGGTTCAATTATCTGCGCTAGAGATGCCCTGGAAAGTGATCTGTTAGGTCTATCACCGATACCCGGAACATTAATATTTTCATTAGTTTCAATCAAACCTTGCTTACATATCCCATGTTCAACTTTTATTTTCTCGGCTTCAAATGTAGGTGTCCTTAAGGCCATAGCAATATCATTTGTAACTTGATCACCTGCTATCGGAACAACACCCGTATGCCTAATAGAGCCTCCGGAAAAAACAATAACGTCAGTGGTCCCTCCTCCCATGTCAACCACAACGGTACCAAGTTGTTTTTCATCCTCGGATAAGATGGAATTTGACGAAGCTAAAGACTGCAGTATGAGTTGACTAACATCTACTCCACAACGTTTTATGCACTTAACTATATTCTGCGCAGCACTGGTTGCACCGGTGACTATGTGCACACGAACCTCTAATCTCACCCCACTCATTCCAATTGGCTGCTTAATATCGTCCTGACCATCAACGATAAACTCTTGCGGCAAAACATGAAGAATTTGTTGGTCCGAGGGAATATTGATTGCTGTTGCGGTTTCAACTACCCTATTTATATCGGACTGGGAAACTTCTTTATCTCTAATTGCCACCATTCCAGTGGAGTTGAAACTTCTTATATGATTCCCCGCAATGCCTGTCCACACAGTTTTAATTTTGTAGCCTGCCATCAACTCCGCTTCTTCTATTGATTTCTTGATGGATTCAACTGTCGCATCAATGTTATTTATCACACCGCGCTTAAGACCTATTGACTCGGACTCACCTAATCCAACAATCTCGATATTGCCCGCTTCATCCGTTCTTGCTATTACAGTTACAATTTTCGAGGTGCCAATATCTAATCCCGCGAAAATACTTTCTTTCTCTTTTACAATCATCCTAAGGCCAACTCCTTGAATTTCATTAGACATGGCTTGCTACTGTCATCTGCCATGGATTTATTTTTTTTATTTGTGGTCTTTATTGCAAACCCCTTCGCATACCGGAGATCAACATAATTGATTTCATGCGATCTTATACCTTTTTCTGTAAGCTTATTTGCTAAGCTCGAGTAGGAATTTGTGAAATTCTTAAGCCTGTAATACATTGGCCCTTGCAAATCATCTCCACCAAAACGAAAAGTCATTCCCCCGGTGGTTTGCGCTTCCCATGAAAATTGTTCTGTTAATCTCAAATGCAACAGTTTTTTGTTTATATTTGCTAAAAGATTATTAGTTTCCTCAGCCCTACTAACAATCTTACTTAAAAAATCCTTTGGGCCCTCAATTCTCATTAAATAGCAACCTAATTTCTTCTCTACTTTCTCATAATCACTTACTGGAATATCAGTTAACTCTCCAAACTCTGATATCAGGTATTTATTATTCCACAACGCGATAATGCGGCGCTCGTGCAGCCTAAGAACTATAGTGTTTGGCCAAACTCTCCTGATAACAACTTGTTCAACCCATGGATTATCCAGAATTGGCTCAACCATTATTTTCAAATCTGTGCTTAAGGTAGTTCCATTCAAAGTAGTGTTAATTACCTGCTGAATTTCTTGCGTGTCTATATTTGGATTATCGTTATTCACAACCTCTAGAACGACGTTTTTCAAGTTAAAGTGGCTATGGGAAATAATCCATGAATAACAGAGAAATAAGACATATAGAAAAATTAAACTACCAATAATTAAAGAAAATAAATTCAAAACTCTCGGTGTATTCCACACGTGCAATATCAGTTCCTTCAAATATTTAGTGTGCATTGTAAAACCTCGTTTCGAGCGAAGCATTATTTAAAATTTTAAGTACTAAATCATCAAATAAGATCCCGTCTTTTGAAGCAGCCATAGGAACTAAAGATTTTTCTGTCATGCCTGGTACAGTATTTAATTCGAGAATTTCGGGCTCTCCATTTTCATCCCAAATAAAATCTACTCTTGCCCAGTGTCTACATCCTAGTGTCTTAAATGCTTTAACAGATGATTCTTCGATACTTCTAATTACATCTAGCGGAATTTTTGGCGGGCAAATGTATTTAGTTTTGTCTCCTTCGTATTTATTATGAAAATTATAGTTCCCGTCGGGAGCAATAACTTCCACAATTGGTAACGGAACCGGAGCTTCCGAGAGTCCTAACTGTAAAACTGCACAAGTAAATTCTCTCCCAGAAACAAATTTTTCTAATAACATTTTTTCTCCAAATTCTATGACCTTTCTTCTGGCTTGCTCAAGGTCCTCTGGTTTCTCTACTTTTTCAACTCCCAAAGAAGAGCCTTCAGAATTCGGTTTCAAGATTGCTGGAAAAATATTTATGTTCCTAGTGATGTCAATTCGTTCATTTCCTTTCAAAGTTAAAAATCCTGGTGTTCTCAATCCAACCGATTTAAAAATACGTTTAGCCTGTATTTTGTCCATTGCAAGCGCCGAAGAAGCCAACCCTGAACCTGTAAAAGGAATTCTAAGATATTCTAAAATTCCTTGTACGTGACCGTCCTCCCCAAAGGTCCCATGAAGGGCGACGAAAACTCTTGTGATCTTTTCATCGATAAGTTGTGTCAGTGGCCTAAATTTTGGATCAAATAGTACGGCATTGATATTCTTTCTCTTTAACGCTTTCCAAATTGCCTGACCCGACTTTAAAGAGATATCACGTTCGCTTGAAAAACCACCCATTAAAACGGCTACTTTATGTTCATTGCTCATAGCCACCTCGTTCCACTTCATTCTTTATTAGGTTTGTTAACTCGCTTACAGAGCCAGCTCCCATCAGCAACAAAATATCTCCAGAATCGAGAATAGAGAAAATCATGTCTAAAGCCTCAATCTCATTCGATACAACAAATGGATTTACTTTTTTTAGTATACGAATTGATCTAGCTAGAGTTTTTGAATCTGTTCCAACTATCTCATCTTCCCCAGCTGCATAGACTGGCATGAGTATTAAAGCATTCACCTCACTCAATACTTTTATAAATTCCTCAAATAAATCCCGTGTTCGTGAATATCGGTGGGGTTGGAAAACCAGAAGAATCTTCTGATTGGGAAAAGCCTCTTTACATGCCTCCAGTGTTACCTTGATCTCTGTCGGGTGGTGACCATAATCATCTATGAGTTTAAATTCTTTACCAGAGTTTGTTAAAAAATTACCGTGGTACTGAAACCTTCTTTCAACTCCTTTGTATTTTAGCAAACCTTTTTTAATACTCTCGTCTACTACGCCTAACTCCCTTGCTACTGCCACCGCAAAAAGACTATTAATTACATTGTGCTTACCAGGCATTGGCAAAATTATTTCAAGATCATTATAGTTGTTCTGCCTAACGGAAAACTTTGTTCTAAGAGACTCACTCTTGATATTAATTACCTGAATGTCCGATTCTTCTTTTTCCCCAACAAGAATAGTTTTTCTACCGAACTCAGGTACCAACGCTCGTACCATATCATCACCAGATGACGAGAAAACAGTTCCATAAAACGGCAATTTGTGTGCAAAAGAAATAAATGCTGATCTAAGTTTATCAATATCGTTATCGTAAAAACCAAGATGATCATTATCAATGTTGGTAATCACTCCTAGGACTGGTGTCAAGTCTAAAAAGGATCCGTCAGACTCATCGGCCTCCACTACAAGATATTCACCTTTACCTAATCGAGCACCAGTTTCGGCACCCATCAATCTGCCTCCCAACACATACGTCGGGTCGAGGCCGGCACTAGCCAAAACACTCGAAATCATACTAGTGGTTGTTGTCTTTCCGTGGGATCCTGCTACAGCAACACCTTGTTTAAAGCGCATCAATTCTCCCAACATAGAAGCACGAGGGACAATTGGAATTTTTAACTTTTTCGCATTGATGATTTCCGGATTATCAATTTTTATTGCGCTGGAAACAACACAGACATCAGCTCCAATTACATTATCAGCATGATGATCGGTAAAAATTTTTGCTCCTTGATTGATTAGTCTTTGTGTTGCAATCGACTCTTCGATGTCCGTTCCTTGTATAGTAAAGCCTTGATTAAGAAGTACCTCAGCAATCCCTGACATCCCTGAACCACCAACACCGATGAAATGGATTTTTCTTATTTTATTTTGCATTGAGGGCCTTTATAACTTCATCGGAAATAATTTTGGCAGAGTTGAAACGAGCTAACTCTTTAGCTTTGTAAGCCATATCTATTAACTTTTCTCGATTTATCGAACATAAAAAAGAGGTTAACTTAGTTTGAAACAAAGTGTTTTGTTCGATAATCTTTGCTGCAGACGACTTTTCTAAAATACTCGCATTTCGTTTTTGATGATCGTCAATAGCGTTTGGTAGAGGAACTAAAACTGAGGCCACACCAACTGCCATTAGCTCACTAATGATTCCTGCCCCAGATCTTGAAATAACTAAGTCAGCCCATTGATATTGATCCACTATACTTTCAAAAAATGGCTCAACAACAGCTCTCACGTTTAGTTTTCTATATAATTCGCACACTTCATTTTGATTATCATTACCAACCTGATGTACTATAGAAAAAAACTTTTTATTTTCATTTTGCAGAAGCGAAAAGCATTCTGGTAATCGTGTATTCAGAAAAAGAGCCCCCAAGCTTCCCCCGAGAACAAGAATGTTTAATTGTTCTCCATTTCTTGAAAACACGGGTGGGATTGTTGCTAATCTCTCAAACTCTTTTCGAAGAGGATTTCCAACCGATGTGGCTCTATGGCTAGAATAAACGGTTGCATCAAAATTCAAAAAAATTGTTTTGGCAAATGGCTGTAAAACTCTATTTGCTGTACCCATAACAGCATTCTGTTCAATAATACAAAACGGAATAAAAAGAATCTTCGCGGCCAATCCAAAAGGCACTGTCAAATACCCTCCACAGCATATAGCATAAGACGGACGTTGTTTTAAAAGAAACAAAAAAGCCTTTAGAACTTCTACGAAAAGTCTAAATGGAAAAGTTATCAGGCGCGACAGACCCAATCCTCTGACTCCTTTAAACTCGGAAAAAAATAAACTTATTGATTTATTACATAATGTTTGTTTCTCAAGTCCTCTTTTTGTCCCCATCCACAAAATTTTAATTCTTTGATCTAGCAATTTTTCAGCAACTGCCAGACCTGGGAAAATATGACCACCAGTTCCTCCTGCACAGACCAAAACTTTTGTTTTTTCCAACTTCACCATACTTTTCCATTTATTCGATTTTTTTTACGCGGAGAAGATTTATTTTCTATATCTATCCGAAACAAAATACCCATACTTAAACAAACAATTAGCATGGAACTTCCTCCATAACTAATGAATGGTAAAGTTAGTCCCTTAGTCGGAAGTAGTCCTGTATTTACACCTACATGAATCAGCGCCTGTATACACAACGAGGCACCTATTCCTTGCGCAAGCAATCCGGAAAATAGCCTATCCTGAGCCATTGCCTCACGACCAATCTTGATCGATTTTATTATAAGAAAAGCAAAGATAATCACAACGGTAAAAACTCCTACAAAACCTAACTCTTCACCGATAACAGAAAAAATAAAGTCTGTGTGCGGAAGAGGAAGGTGACCAAGTTTCGCTGATCCTAAGCCAATTCCAGTTCCAAACATGCCTCCATTTCCGAAGGCAACTAATGCTTGGCATAGTTGCCAGCCGGCATTTTGACTGTGTTCAAGTGAACATGGATCTAAATATGCAAGCAAACGGTTTAATCTAAATTGAGTAAACAGGATAATTAAAAGCACACCTGATATCAGAAAGCAGGTCACTCCTGCAATCGCACGTATTGTCATACCTCCCAAAAAAAGAACGACGATTGTGGAGCTGCAAACAATAATTACTGAGCCAAGATCAGGTTGATACATTAATAACGTTACTATCAATAACAACACTAAGCCAATTGGACCCATTCCACGAACTAAATCTTCGGTAATCCGATCTTTATGACGAACAGCGTACCCTGCTGAGAATATTACTATGAGCAGCTTCATTAACTCAGCTGGTTGAAATGTAAACCTGCTTATATTCAATGATCTTACTGCCCCGTCGACCAAGACATCAGAACCTCCAAAAACTTTCTTAAAAAAAACAATCAACAAAAGTAAAATACCGAATAACAGAAAAAATCCTGAGCCTTTTTCTATAATACTTATTGGTATGTGCAGAAATATAAACATAACTAATAAGCCCAACAAAACATGGACAGGATGCATGCCGAGATTGTAGAGATCAAAAGACAGTTCACTATCACTAGGCAAGGGAAGTCTTGCGGAGTAAACCATCACTGTACCCATTACCAACAGGGACAAAATAGTGAAATATAGGGATCGATCTATATTGATATTATTAGCCATGCCCGCACTCCGCGAAGCAACTGAGGACCGCTTCATGATACTCATTCCCACGTTCAGCATAATCCTTATATAAATCTTTACTGGAGCAAGCAGGCGATAAGAGGATATTGATTTCCTCATACGATGTTTCATTTTTCTTAGATAAATGTTTTTTAATTAAAATAACTGCCTCTCGCACATTTTCGATAGTAAAGTGGGTTATGTTGCATTCCTTAAAATACTCCCTAAACTGATTTTTATCCTTACCATAAACGTAAGCGACAATATTTCGGTTTTTCAAAACATTTGTCAAAGGAGCTAATCTTTGATTTTTTAAATCTCCACCGAGTATAAGAAACAAGGGGTCTGAAAGGTTCTGTAATGCAAATATTGTTGCACTTATATTTGTTGCTTTGCTGTCATTTAAAAAACGAAGCTTATTGTTAAAAAAAACTTCCTCCAAACGATGCCCTGGTAATTTGAAAAAATTTGAAATGCCTTTCATTTCAAAAATATTTTCAATCATGATGCTACAAATTGAGAAACAAGCCAGTAAATTGATCTTGTTTTGTTTGCCTAAGGGCCTAGTGTCGCTAACTTTCATGATAGGTAAAATTTTGCTTTTTTCATCGTATGCACAAAACCATTCTTCGTTATCATGCTTCTCTATCAGAACATCTAATTTTTTTTTATTGTTAGTGAGGCCAAAATAAACTGGTTTTGGTATTTTTTTTTCTGAAATCAATGAAGAAATGTGCTGCTCAACCCGCATGCTAAGATCAACATCGTCGGCATTGATAATTGGTGTCCCGCTCAAATGCGGAAAACCAAAGATCTTTAATTTCGAATTTAGATATTCCTCTTCTGAGGAATGCCAATCTAAGTGATCGCTTGAAAAGTTTAAAATTACCGAGACATCGGATTTAAAATCACTGGATAAGAAGAGCTGAAAACTAGAGAGCTCCAGAATCCAGAAAGCTGGGAACTTGCCGCGCTGCATCCTCTCCATTAACGCATCTAAAAGGGAAGTACCAATATTCCCTGCTAATTGAACATCATACCCAAGATTTTTTAAGAGATCTTTAACCATACATACAACTGTTGTTTTCCCATTGGTCCCGGTCACCGCAATAATCTTACTTTTTAATGCTGTTTTGTTTGCCGATATCTCAAGAGCGGAAAAAAATAAGTCCACTTCTGTCCAAATAGGAATTCGATGCTCACTAGCAAGTTTATTGATTATAAAAAAGTTATTCACTGATTTTTCGTGAGGACTGAGCCCAGGGCTAACAACGACTGCGTGATATTTTCTTAAATTTATTTTTGCGAAAATACAACTGGGAAAGAAGGTTATATTACTGGGAAGATTTTTTTTTAATTCTATTTTCCTTGAATCTACTAAATCTATGTCACAGTCAAAAGTGCTCAACCATGTTGCACAAGCTTTTCCAGATATACCAGCTCCAAGCACGAGAATTTTTGGACATTTTTGTTCTAAAAGTAATGTGTTAAGTGTCATAAATTTCTTATCTTATTTTCAATGTCGCCAATCCAATTAAGACGAGAATCATAGTTATAATCCAAAAACGCACTACTACCTGATTTTCCTTCCAACCGGTCTCCTCGAAATGGTGATGAAGAGGAGCCATTTTTAAAATTCGTTTACCTTTACCAAATCTTCTTTTTGTGTATTTATAGTATGTAACTTGTAACATTACAGACAGGGTTTCTATCACAAATACACCTCCCATAATAAACAGCACTACCTCTTGCCTTACAATAACAGCCACTACCCCTAATGCCCCACCAAGAGCCAAGGCTCCAACATCCCCCATAAACACCTGGGCAGGATATGCATTGAACCAGAGAAATGCTAAGCCAGAGCCCACTATTGCAGCACAAAATATTGTCAGTTCTCCCGCACCAGGAATGTATGGTAAAAACAGATATTTAGAAAAGAGAATATTTCCAGCTACGTAAGCAAAAATTCCTAGGCCACTAGCTACGAGCACACTTGGTAAAATTGCAAGGCCATCTAGTCCATCGGTTAAATTTACTGCATTACTAGTTCCTACAATCACAAAATAAGATAGGATAACAAAACCCAATAACCCAAATGGGATATAAAAATCTTTAAAAAATGGTACGGTCAGACTTATTTCCTCCGGGAAGTCCATTAGCGGATCCATTAACCAACTTTGAAAAAGAAGTAACGCTTGAGAATTGTTTTCAGTTGGTATTGAGAATACAAGATATAAGGAAGCAAAGAAGCCAACTAAACTTTGTAAAAAAAATTTTAGACGTGCTGAAATTCCTGCCGATGAATCTTCTCTGATCTTTTTCAAATCATCATAAAATCCGACAAAGCCTAAACTTAACGTTACAAGTAGAGCCACCCAAACATAACGGTTTGATAAATCTGCCCATAAAAGTGTGGTACAAGTTATTCCTGTAAGAACAAGGGCCCCTCCCATAGTAGGCGTCCCTGTTTTTTGTAAGTGTGATTGTGGTCCATCATCTCGTATGGATTGACCAAACTTTATTACTGACAAATATCTAATCATAAAAGGACCTAAAATCAATCCTACACATAAAGAAGTTAGAGTTGCTAATACCGCTCGTAGCGTTATGTAGTTGAATACGGAAAAAAAAGAAATGTATTCACTTAACCACGTTGTGAACATAAGCAACATTAATTCAACCCTTTCTTGAGCAAACTCTTCACTACTTTTTCTAAGCCATTGAACCGAGACCCTTTAAACCACACTGCAACCTCTTTCTTAGGATGAGATTCGATCTGTCTATCAATCCACTTATTAATTTCATTAATTAGTAAACTGTCGTTCCCGCAGTGAAACCCAACCCTTAGCTTTTGTGACGCTTTAGCGAACTCATGACCAATAAGGAAAACTTTTTCCATTTTTTGTGATGCTTTTGCGAGTACCTCTGCGTGGGAATGACTAGACTTTTCTCCTAACTCTCCCATATCAGCAAGTACCATACACTTTATAACTTGTAAATCGCTTAAGGCGTCAATAGCGGCTAGCATTGAATCGGGATTTGCATTATAGGTATCGTCGACGAAAAAAACTCCACGCCTGAAAGGATAGATTACTCCGCGCCCATCAATGGGCAGAAAATCTTCTAAAGACTTTACTATTTTTTCGTGAGGTATTTTCAAGCTATCCGTTACAGCTAAAGCACTGAGTGCATTCAAAGCAAAATGCTTTCCAATTCCCTTCAAATTAATCATTAATGATTCTGACCAGCTCTTCTCTTGCACTTCCATAATCAAAGGATAACTTTGGATAATTTTTCCCATGACATATTTATTATTTTTAGCAAATACATTATTACTCTCGTCTTGAATGCCAAAATGAACAACATCAGATCCGACACTTTGAGCTTGATCTAACCAAATTTCCTCGTAATCAGAATCTGCAGGAATGACCGTAGTTCCACTTGAATGAAGAGCTTTAATAGCCATCCCATTTTCGTTTGCAGTGATAGATACAGACTCTAGAAATTCTTGATGGTCCCTTTGAGCATTTGTTATGAGTACAAGATTTGGTTTAACTTTCTTCGCGATTCGATCAATCTCACCTAATGTATTCATACCTATTTCCAAAACAACGTGTTTGGTTTTTTCGTTAATTCTTAAGAGATTTAACGGGACACCAATTTGATTGTTTTGATTTGCACGTGTAATGACTAACTCACTACTGCGAAACGCAGAACCTAAGATATGAGCTATCATTTCCTTTGACGTTGTCTTGCCATTAGAGCCAACAATGCTAGTCACAATAGGATTGAATTTATCTCTGTGCCAATATGCAAAATCAAGGAGGAAAGAACTGGTGTCATCTACACATACAAGACAGAAGTGTTCATCAACCAACGAACTTAATTCCGCATCAACTTTATTTAAATCAACAACAGCACCTATTGCATTTTGACACTTTGCTTGTTTAACAAAATCGTGACCATCAAATTTGTCTCCTTTGAGGGCAAAAAACAAGCTGTTTCCACCTGCTAACCTGCTGTCAGTAGTAATATTTGATATTCTAGGATTTGAATATTGTGATTGGTTAGTCACCATACATTTCGTTGAAAACTCCCGATTTATTTCTCCTAAAGAAGTCTCTAAATTTATTTTAAAGGAGCTGCGTTTTAAAGACGTTGGCATCAATTAACACCCTTCTGGATCAGATCTTCTACAACTCTTTTGTCACAAAATTCAAACAAGATGCCTTTAATCTGCTGGGTCTTTTCGTGCCCCTTTCCTGCAATTAGCACAATGTCATTTTTGTCTGCCTTTTTTATCGCAGCTTCAATTGCTTTTTTTCTATCAGGTATGAGAATCCAATCGCCTTTCTTTTTGAAGCAAATCCCTGACA
>SGYQ01000012.1 GCA_004214155.1 Burkholderiaceae bacterium | reverse complement strand
GCGTATTTTCTGTGGAGACCGGCAAAATATTCGTTATTAATACTAGATTGAAAAAATTATTCGATGAAAAAGGACTAAAAGAATTAGTTGATATTTCATCATCCTTTACTCCACAAAAAATAGAATTTATGAAAGCTGGAAGTTCTTATGCAATTGTTTTTGGAAAAAAACTCCAGAGTTTTGCATCAGTTACCTTAGGCAGAGATGTACACTCTGCCTTTGCTCCTTCAAAGGAAATTTCAAACAGTGATCAAGGACTTACAGCTGTGGAGAAAATTTTTAATAAAAATGGACTCGGAATAGTATCTAAAGATCCGTTACATGCAGGTTCTGATATTCGGGTGAAAATAAATATTGTTGGCTCTCAGGATACTACTGGTTTAATGACTTCGCAGGAACTTGAATCTATGGCTGCAACTGTATTGTCACCAACAGTTGATGGAGCTTACCAATCTGGTTGTCACACTGCATCTGTTTGGGATGCAAAAGCAAAGGCGAACACTCCTAAGCTTATGGATTTTATGAATAAATTCGGTTTAATTACAGCACGGGATCCAAACGAAAAATACCGTGCAATGACTGACGTAATCCATAAAGTTCTCAACGACCTTACTGTTGATGACTATTCAATAATTATTGGGGGTGATTCTCATACTCGGATGTCCAAAGGAGTAGCATTTGGCGCAGATTCTGGCACAGTTGCTTTAGCGCTGGCCACGGGAGAGGCTACTATGGTTATCCCGGAATCTGTGAAAGTAACGTTCAAAGGAACCATGAAGGAGCACATGGATTTCCGAGATGTAGTCCACTCAACACAAGCACAAATGCTCAAAAAATTTGGGGAAAATATTTTTCAAGGAAGAGTTATTGAAGTTCATATAGGGACTTTACTCGCTGACCAAGCATTTACATTTACTGACTGGACTGCTGAAATGAAGGCAAAGGCTTCCATTTGTATTTCCAATGACGCCACTCTAATCAAGTCCTTAGAGATTGCAAAAAATAGAATTCAAGTGATGATTGAAAAAGGAATGGATAACACAGATGAAATGCTAAAAGGTCTGATCTCTATTGCAGAAAGAAGAATCTCTGAAATTAAAACAGGAACGAAGCCAGCCTTAGTTCCTGACACAAATGCAAAATATTTTGCGGAACTTATCGTTGACTTAGATCAAATCGATGAACCCATGATTGCTGATCCAGACGTGGATAACGAAGATATTTCTAAACGATACACTCACGATACTATTCGTCCCATCTCTCATTACAATGCAAAGAAAAAGGTGGATCTAGGTTTTGTGGGTTCGTGCATGGTTCACAAGGGGGATATGAAAATAATCGCCCAAATGTTAAAAAATATCGAAAAAGAATCGGGCACAGTAGAATTTAAAGCCCCACTAGTTATCGCCCCACCCACCTACAATATCATTGATGAGTTAAAGAAGGAGGGTGACTGGACAGTATTGCAAAAATACGCTGGATTTGAGTTTGACGATGAAAACCCAAAAAGTATTGCTCGAACGGATTATGAAAATATTATGTATCTTGAACGACCGGGGTGTAACTTGTGTATGGGAAATCAGGAAAAAGCATCTCGGGGAGATACGGTTATGGCGACATCTACACGACTATTTAAGGGAAGAGTAGTGGAGGATTCCGATGAAAAAAAAGGGGAATCGTTACTAGCATCAACTCCTGTTGTTGTTTTGTCTTCAATTCTTGGAAGAACACCAAATATTGATGAGTATAAAACTGCAGTTAGAGATATTGATTTAACGAAGTTTGCTCCTTCTAACAAGGAAGATAAGCAGGAAATACCTATTAATTTTTAATTTTGTTTAGACAAATTACTGTATTAAATCCTCCTGAATTATCCATAACCACGTTAAGGTAATAGTTATCGGTTAATTTCGTTATTCTTACGGCCCTCACGAAGCCATGCGAATTAGACAGTAGTAAATATAATCTACTGGATTGATTTAATTATTGGAAGTTTTCTTAAAAAATGGGTCATCCCTGTCACACCTAAAATAGGTGCTAAGAAGTTTATGATTGGGATAGTAAAAAGAAAAGTTGTTACTGACCCAAAAAGAAATAATTTCAACCTGTTAGCCTGTCGTACCGATGGGATATCTTCCATTTTTATATGTCGCAAGGCGACAAGCTCAAAATACTCACGGCCTAAAAGATAACCGTTTAAACAATAAAAAACAAAAATTCCTAGCGGGGGAAACCAAATGGTAAAAAAATAAAATGGAATTGCCAAAACATTTAAAAAGAGTGCGATTGCTGTAAATCGTAAGGAGATTACAAACATCGCTGATGGGTTATTGATTTTTTCCAATAAAGTATCAGGGTAATAACGACTTTCAACAGCCTCAGCAATATCTTCAAGGAATAAAGTTATAAAAAAGCTTGCGAGCGTTGGAAATAAAAGCCATGCAATAACAATAGCAGTGATTCCTCCAAGCGTATCAGCGAAAGCTTCAAATGCCCAAAAAGTGAAAAAATTAGTCTCAGAGAGTACAAACCAGACGACTATTGCAAGAAATACAAAAACGAAAATCGATAGCAAAATAGCCTTAATAATGACACGCCGAAACGCTGGATCAGGCAACTGACTGACAGAAATTAAAAACAAGTTAATCATTTTGATAGTTCAAATTGTTAATTAATATTTAAATTAGAAGAAACTGCCTATTCCATAGAAAACTATGTTGGTGAATTCAATTAGTATAAACTTTTATAAATCGAAAAATTCTCTATATCCGGTACTATTGATAATAACATCAAATCTCTATATTCTTTCCAATGCTCAACGGCACGTCAGTAAAACCTTTTCTCAAATGGGCAGGAGGTAAAGCTCAATTACTACATGAGCTAGCAAAATTATGCCCAAATAACATAAGGAAATACTATGAGCCTTTCTTAGGAGGCGGGGCTTTATTTTTTTTTCTCGGGCCTAAAAACTATCTTTTATCTGATAACAACCCAGAACTAATAAATCTTTATAAATGCGTTGCGAATCACCCAAGGGAGATCATTCGTAAATTAGAGACCATGAAAAATGAAGAGTCATATTTTTACAATATTCGTAATAAGAGTTTTTTTGAACTAGACAAAATTAATGCAGCGGCAAGGACTATTTATTTAAATAGAACATGCTTCAACGGTCTGTACAGAGTAAACAAAAAAGGACATTTTAATGTGCCTTATGGAAAATACAAAAACCCTAACATAGTTCAGAAAGAAAAGATTCTTATTGCTAGTAAACTCCTAAGCTCACGTAAAATAAAATTAATGGATTTCAGAGAAATAGAAAAAATGAAATTTTCTAAAGATGATTTTATTTTTTTTGATCCCCCATATGTTCCTGCTGAAGGATACGCAGACTTTAAGAGATATACACGAAAACAATTTACCTACGATGATCATCTTGAACTTGCAGAAATTTTTACAAAACTGGCAACAAATAAACTACGATTAATTTTGACAAATTCTGATACTCATTTTGTAAGAAAGCTGTACAAAAGGCATAAAATTATTACGGTGGAATCAAAAAGGCTAATTAATATCAAAAGTGATAGAAGAAAAAGCCGTGATGTAATCATATATGCCAATATCTAAAAAATCTGTTTTTGACCAATTCAATCTTTTCCCACCAACAAGGTATATGGGTTCAAAAGAAAAACTAGTCCCTTATCTTTATGATATCTTCGCTAGTTTGAATTTTGAATCAGCTCTCGATCTGATGTCGGGAACAAGTGCTATATCCTATCTCCTAAAATGTATGGGAAAAGAAACCATATCGAATGACTACATGTATATGAATTATGTAGCTGCAAAGTGCTTAATTGAAAATAGCACTACCCGACTAGAAAAATCTTTCGCAGAAACATTGATTAGACAAAATAGAAGTTCGAATTTTATTTCAAAAAAATTTGAGGGACTATATTTCGATAAAATTAATTCTGAAATGATAGACAATATTAATAATAATATTCAATTATTAGATAACTCAGTCGAGAAGGTTATTGCACTGACGGCTTTAATTAGAGCATGTATAAAGAAAAGACATAGAGGAATATTTGCATACACCGGCCTAAATCATGATGACGGCAGAAAAGATTTACGACTTTCCATAAACGAGCATTTTATACAAAATATCGACGTTATTAATAAAGCCATATTTGATAACAAAAAAAATAATAAAGTAATCATAAAAAATTGTGCAGAAGTCTCATATATACCTGATTTAGTGTACATCGATCCTCCATACTTCTCCCCATTATCCGACAACGAATATGTAAGGAGGTATCATTTTGTGGAAGGGTTATCAAGAAACTGGAAAGGCATTCAATTTCAGGAAGACACCAAAACTAAAAAGTTTAAAAGTTATCCGAGTCAATTCACAAAACTTAGTGCAGCAACTGATGCTTTCGATTTACTTATCAAAAAATATGCAGCAAGTGACATCATAATATCGTATTCCTCGAATGCTAAGCCAGATAAATCATTTTTTTTAAAAAAGTTAAAACAATATAAAAGACATGTGGACATGGTTTCTGTTAACTACAGGTATAGTTTTTCCAATCAAGGTTTTGCAAAAAACAGAATTAAAAACGAAGTTAGAGAGTATATATTCATAGGGACAAACAGATAATCAACATTTTTCTTAGACATTGAACTAAAAAATGCGGCGTCATTTCTCCTAATACTATCGC
Source organism: Burkholderiaceae bacterium (assembly GCA_004214155.1). Taxonomy (GTDB): domain Bacteria; phylum Pseudomonadota; class Gammaproteobacteria; order Burkholderiales; family Burkholderiaceae_A; genus UBA7377. The sequence continues at coordinate 41,584 of SGYQ01000012.1, read as the reverse complement.
AGAGCATACGCCTTTTGGTACGCAGGACGCTCTTTTAATCTATTTGAATATTCTATCAATTCTTCGCATATTGAAAAATTCATACTTTCAGCCCAAACCAAACAATGGCCTAATAAAATATCTGGGATTAAAATTTTTTCCCCACAGACATTTTTCCTTAAAGGAAATTCCGTTATGAACTTTTTTTGATTATTAGCAAACTCCCATTTCAGTACATTGATTATGTCTGGAACCTTTTTTTCATCTGAAAAAACGTAAGAATGTTTTGCAGCAACCCATATAAGCGCCTCAAACTCATCAAGAATTCTAAATGTTATTGAATCTTGCTTGGCCCTTTCGATGCTACCAGCCTCCTCCGTAAACGATTTATGTTTATCAGATAAATGGGTAAGGATAGCTACAGAGTCACTTATGAGAACATCATCATACAAAATAAAAGGGATTTTTCCATTTTTATATAATTTTTTCGCTTCTTCAGACCTCGGAGCTATCTCTGTTAAGTCGTAAGGAATTTCTAGTTCTTCTAAAAGCCAAACTACCCTAAAGGCTCTGGATTTAACCCTGCCAAAAACTTTCAACATTTATTTCCTCCTACCATTGTTTACACCAAATCTTAAATTTTAAATTTTTGCACTATCGTAAATAAGCTTGAACAAATCCTAAATTGAACCCCGTTAAAACAAGATAACAATTTTTCGCCTGATCTGAAAATAAAATGATTTTCCTTTACCTTTTATAGTAGTTCAAAGATAATCATAATCAGTTTGAGCTTTTTTTTTAAAAACGTACCTTATTTCTATGCAATCCCGGTGCTAAATAGCACGCTGGCGTACACCCAACTTTAGATGGAAGACAATATTCTTTGCACCGTTCTATCTTTTTATTGGGCAAAGTACAAGACCCCAACAAAGCTATGATGATAACTAAAGAAAGCCATTTCACAATAATTCGCTTTAAGTTCTATTTTAAACAGATCATGCAACAAACAAACCACTCCTCTAACTCCACAGTTTCGATCTTTACTTTCTAAAAAACCGTGTATAGATGTAAACGAGGGGGATTACTACCAAACATCCAACAACAATATTAAAAGTAATCAACCATCCGAAGTCCAAAATTGCCCCTATTCCGTCTGACAAAGCGTTTCCAAATAACGCACCGTACAAGGCTCCATTAATTCCCTGTCCCGCAAACTTCTTATCAAGATCGATTCCGAGTAATGCACAAATTGCAAGCACTCCGTTATCGATAAAGCCAAACAATAATCCATCAAACATTGGAACCTCCAGGAGAAAATAAAAGGAACTTTAGTATTTGTTCTACGACCTTCTTTCATATTCATAAAAGCAATCCGCCAACCCCGCAGTGTTTCATTTTACGATAGAAAAACTGATTAGGGAAAACTAAATTTTGCCTATTAATCTCTCTAATACGTAAAAAATAAATTAAAAGGTTTTTCATTTAGTATCTTTAATTTTACAATCGTAGTGAGTATCGTAAGCACTAATTACACTTATATAAGAACGAGTTAGAGTTGTTCTTGTCCAGGTTGCGAGCGCAAAAACACTAACTTGACCATCATAAATGCCTTTTTTCCCGAGAGTCTCCTCATGCCAGTAAATTAACTTATTGGGAACCTCCAGGTCTCTGCTTGCTTTTGAAACCAGAGAGGTAATCTCTTTTTTTTCCCGTATATTTTTCTCACCATCCCACCTATCGTAAGAATATACTCTAGTTACTCTTTCTGTTTTTAAATTTACGATTATATTTTGCTTGTAATTTGCCAACTTGGGGGTTTTTTCTACATGAACTTTATTATCGTACGGATTTGTTTGGATGGTCTTTTTATAACTGCAAACGTATTCAATAGTCTCACTAATCCCACTGTCACAAAATACAATAGCAAGTGTTAAGAGAAAGATTTTTTTTACTTTATTTAGACTAAAAAATGTATGCATATATACTCTTGTAGTTGAGACATTCACCCAATTGCAGTAACAGCGATGATCTTCTTTTTATGTTTTTTCCTAGTTCTTGAAATTGACTGATAATTGGCGTGAAAGATCTTCCAAAATCTGTTAGAAAGTACTCAATTTTTGGAGGAACTGTTTTGTAGTCTTTTCGTTCATTAGGGTTATGTTTTTCTGACTTTCTTAATTGTTTTGTAAGCATTTGCTCCGTAATAGGCTTAAGAGCCCTTTTTTATTTATCCAAAGCGCATAGGACACCTTGAATTACAAATATTAGCGGCATTTTCCAATTACCTCCTGAAAACCGCGTGACTCCATGAATAGGACAAAAGTTTTGATTCATATAGTTTGTTTTATAATTGTACTCATAAATTTAATAGTACTTGTAACAATCATTGTGAACAAGTACTGTCCATATATCTTCACAAGGAGGGTACGACCATGAATAGATTAGATTTGTTATTAAATAAATGTTTTGATAATTTTGAATTTCTTGGGCCAGTAGTATTGAAATCCTTACTCGGAATAGCATTCATTTTGTATGGTTCTCAAAAATTTCCATTACCAGCTGATGGGCTTTTATCTATGGGATTCACTCCGGGCATGGCAACAATTGTTCCTTTAATTGAGGTGGGGTCAGGACTTGGGATACTTGGATCCATCTTCATTAAGGGAGTATCTAAAAGACTACTGACACGAATTTCTGCATTAGTAATTTTTTGCTTCATGATTGCTGCAATTTTTATTGCCCATCAAGATTGGCTAGTTAATGCAAAATTATTTAAAAGTGTTCAAATTTTTCTTTTGGGGGTTTCTTTTTATTTAATAGTCTCTCCAGGTACAATATCAGAACGGAGAAAAAATGAGGTAAGGGAGGAAATGTCATGAGTTGTGGCTGCGGAAGAAGTCCAACAGGTGAGTGCATAGGTTGGCATAATTTGACAGAAGAGGAATATCAGGTAGCTCTTGAGGAGTACAATGGTCAAAATAGTGATGCTGAAGACTCGGATCCTACAGGGGAATCAGATAGTTAGAGTGTGGTTAACCGGATTAATCTAAGTTCCAGCCTAAGAATGTGTGGTTACTATACAAAACGATTGTTTTCCGTTTAGGAAAACTCTGTTTTGTTGCAGAGTCGACGTCTTGATTTGGAGAAACATCCCTCTTTTATTTAGAAAAAAATTATGAGCAAAAATTAGGGAATATATTTAGAAATCTTACTTCTTGCAACCGTACTACTGACCTCCTCAAAAAGTGTACTTTCAGAAAGAGGTCAAAATACCGGCATCCAATCATATGATAAGTTTCTAACTAACTACACATACCCGTTTGAAGTTTACACATACAGATTTTCTTCCAAAGGAAAAGATATGAAGATGGCTTACATGTATCTCAAACCAAAAAAAACACAAATGGGTTTCATTACGCTACTACATGGAAAAAATTTTAATGGATCTTATTGGGAAGAAACAGCAAAATTTCTTCATGGAAAAGGCTTTGGTATTCTCGTACCAGATCAAATTGGTTTTGGAAAATCTTCTAAGCCAGCCGATTATCAATACACTTTTGAAGTGTTGGCGCACAACACTAAGCGCTTATTAGAATTTTTAAATATTGAATCTACCCATGTCATTGGACATTCTATGGGAGGAATGCTCGGCTCACGATTTGCCCTACTATACCCTGAACTTACTAGCCACCTCATCCTAGTAAATCCAATAGGATTAGAAAACTATCTACTTTACTCTGAATACAAAGACGTTGATTTTTTTTACCAAAAAGAATCAAAGCTAACGTCAGCAGACATTATTTCATATCAAAAGAAATACTATTATGATGGCAAGTGGAACACAAAATTCGTAAAATACGCCAATCCCCTAATAGGTTTAATTAATGGTCCGGATTGGAAAGAATTGGCAAAAATTAGTGCACTTGTATATGATATGATCTTCACCGGCTCCGTGATTGAAGAGTTCCCATACTTTCAAGTGCCAGTAACTCTGTTTTTAGGCACTAGAGACCGTACTGGTCCAGGGCGCAATTGGATGAAACCTAATGTAACTTATGAACTGGGTCGCTATAACAAGTTAGGAAATAAAATCAAAAGCTATAACAGCGAAATTGAGGTAATTGAACTAAAGGCCATTGGGCATGCTCCTCAGATAGAGGACTTTGACGGATTTAGAAAAGTGCTAGAGGATACAATTGAAAAAAATTAAATTAAAATTTGAGTGCTCCTCTCATAGGAAAGCATGTGTAATATGATTTTAAAACTACAGCTACTTCTAATTACATTGTTTGTGTCAATGCCTGTTTATTCAGAAGATTTCAAATTAATCTGTAGAACAATTAATGTTGTTCAAAAAAGTAGCGATGCTTTCAATAATCAAACCAAAGATTCTGACAAAAGCGTAGTTGGGCAAACTATTGTGATTCAGAAAAAAGTTGATCTGCTTATTTACAGAATTATACAAATGAATGACGACAAATATGATGGTCTCATTCAAATGATACCTATCAAAAAAGAAGATGGTGATAAAGTCTTTGCTAGTATTGTGAGAACGGACCATATGGAATCAATCGTAATCGACCGTGAAAAAGAAGATATCACAATGGCGATTCAATCGAGTAACGAAATAGCAGCCAAATATGGAAACTGTTTTACTGGCGACGACTAGTTAAGCAAAAATACAGTGCCTTGTAGCTATCATTCAGTAATTTACAAACTAGCATTTTCAGTCTCAAGGGTATAATTTTGTCCAGTTACTCTATTCCAAAATTGTTCCATAAAACCTCCCTCAAATCGTGAGATAGAAAAATTTTTCCCTAATTCGCTTAACCTTCCAGGTTCTAAAACAAACTCAGCCATCATCTCACCAAAAGCAGGTGCAAATTTAAATGCCTGCCCCGACCCTAAGCAATGGAAAAGGTTCTTAACCTTAGTATCAGGACCTAAAATAAATTTTAGGTCTGGCGTAATATCAAAATAGGAACGAAAGCCTGACGAAAAAACTGTCTGCTGAACATTAGAAAATCTTTTCTTTGAAATATCCTCGTAAATTCGTGTTTGGGAATACCCAAGCGCCTGGTTGGAAGGATCGTTTAAAAAATCTGCCCCTAACAACCCTAATGGATTTTCAGCAAAGGCTGAGCTGGTTTGTTGAATTGCCCGTTTTCTCGGTTGATGCATATGAATCTCTCCATCTCGCCAACTACGAAAATATGCACGGTTAACATAATCAGCAATTATCGGCATATCTACTTTTTTGTCAGCAAGACTGGTTAACCAATTAACAACATAAACGGGTTCAACGCTAACAGGAACGGAAATGCTGAGTTTGGCAAATATAGATGGAGCCCATGCACCGGCAGCATTGACTACATGATCACAACTCAAAACCTCCTTATTTGTAATAACATTCGAAATTAAGCCATTCGTATTTTTCCTAAACCCTATTACCTCGGTTTTTTCCATTAAAGTAATATTTGATCTTCTAACACCTTCATATAATGCTCTTCGAACATCGGCGGGATCATACTGCAAAGCATCTGGCTCATAATAGAACACTTCATCTTCATTTAGTTGCACAAAATCGGGCGTCAAATCTCTAGCTTCATCGATAGTAATCTTCGAAAATCTGATTTTGTCTTTTATAAGGTTTTTCTCCAAAATATCCCATTTTTCGTTTGTCCCTTGCGCATCTTTTTTTGCGATCCATATCGCACCGCATCTCTCTGGCTCTAACTCGACATCCCATATATTTTCAATATTCAGCCACATTTCAGAAGCTGCCTTGGCAAGTTTTGCTGCACCTGCATCAGCATTCGCTGATCTAACGATTCCCGAGTGTCGAGCAGTTAATCCTCCAGCAAGAACAAACTTGTCTATCAAACAAATAGATGATGGATCCTTACCTTGTTTGCGCAAACGTGCCGCCAGAGATATCGCAGTAGCAATTCCCAAGCAACCTCCTCCAACAACCACAGTGTTAAACTTACCTGCCATAATTAACCTCACACATCAACGAATTAACCCAATAGAGTTGCTTATTTGATACACTACTGAGACTTATGTTTCTATAGTAACTCTAAAGTAACTTAGATGGTTAAAATGGCATCAGAAAATCACATTTTTTCTTTTTCTGAGAGATAAAATCTCGTGGACACGTCAATTGATTTGCTAAATAATCATTTGCTAACAATCCTTTAAGATTGTATATTTTTGAAACCATGGCTGTTATACAACTTATCCTCTTTCTTTATTTTTCATCGACTTTCGTACACGCCGCTGAGTTGAAAATCGTGTGTCAACCGGAAAAACCGGGTTTAGCTGAGCAAGTGCTGTTTGTAGATAAAAAGAAGAAATTAATAAAAATGAAGGATGATAGAAAAATTTTTGATGTTCAGTTTTTAGGGAATTCAATTGTATTCAAAAGGGCATTATCTATTCGAAATTTAGATAGTCTTGTCTCAAGAACATCTGAACATTTTACATACAGGCTTACCAATAATTTAGAAATACTTGAAGTTTTTATTAGTAATCAGCCAGAACAAATATTTAAATATATTTGCAAAAATTAATGTAGGGTAGATCAAATACGGACTCTCAAGTTAAACTCAAATTTAATGTGCCAGGCTACACCTTTGCAGAAAAGAAATTCAGAATAAGAACCATCTAACTCTTAAGTTTTTTTATTTCTAATTTAATAAGTGATAGTTCCTCTTTTAGTTTTTCGATTTCTGTAAGTTCTTTCTTTGTGGGTTTCGTAACTTTGGTGACTGTAGTCTTTTCTTTTCCGTCTTCCTTTCTCCCCTTCACAGAATATATCCGTATATCTCGATTAATCCCCTTCATCTTTATCGCTTCTTTTTGCTCAACATCTACCATATCCTGCACATGGGCATAGGTCTCATAACTCAGATACAATCCATTCACCTCCGCTACACTCTCCAGCCTCGCTGCTACATTCACTTCTCCACCGATAATGGTGTAAGTCAGCCTCTGATCACTTCCAAAATTGCCAACGTTACAATACCCCGTATTCACACCCATCCTAATCTCAAAGGGTTCTGCAAAACCCTCTTGAGCCCACTTCTCTCGTAACTCAACCATTCTTGTTTGCATCTACCAATGCCATCTCTATACAAGTCCTGGCATCTTCCTTTTCTCCTCTTGTCCCTGGATCCCCGAAAAATACCATCATAGAATCTCCAATATACTTATCAATCGTGGCTCCATGTTTCACAGCAATCTTTGTCATCTCGGAAAAATACTCATTCAGATACTTCGTCAAATCCTCAGGTTGCATATTCTCTGAAGTTGCAGTGAAGTTCTTTATATCACTAAAGAACACCGTTAACTTCCTTCTTCGTGTTGTAATCTCCGTATCCACCTTGCCAGCAAACAATGCTTCATGAATCTGAGGAGGAATATACTTAGCAAGCTGATGAGAAATCCACTCCATCATCGTACTCTTTTCTCTCAACTCACTTGTTCTCTCTAGCACAGTCTCTTCCAATACAACTTTCTGCCTCTCAGCTTCATCTACCTGCTTCTGAATATTCTCATTTAACTCATCTTGCAAAAACTTCGTACGCTTAGCTAGAACCAAAGACATTATAATCGCTTGTACCAATAAACCTACTGCCTGCGTAATTGTATTGTGATTCAAAAAGAACTCAATTCCACTATCCGGTAGGTATGCAAACGGTTGTTGAATTCCCAAAAGACCTAAAAGACCAAATATTCTGAATACTAAATAGGGCAACATCCCAATAATAAAAATTTTAGCTAGTACCATGCCAGACTTATATCTCATAAAGGCATAGTAGTAAATCAAAAGCAAGACAAGCAATGTGGAGATAATTAACGGATACCAAATTAGGCGTAAATCAACTTCAATGTCAAACAATCTAAAAACAATAAAATGTGTTGCGTACCAAATAAGGTAAAGATTTGTAAGTTGAAAAGCAAATGGATAATATTGTTTTAAGTTTATAAACTGTCTAGCAAAAACGACAAACATCATCGCCTGACTGTAACCTACAATCGCAGCTACTGTCGAAGGAAATGCAGTGTCAAAAAATGGATTTTCATCAAATGGGCGCATGATAAACTCAAACAATCTTGTTCCATCATGAGTACCTTGCCCAATGACTGCACCCATCGCAGTAATCAGCCAAAGTCCGTAGTATAAAGTGGTCCTGTCTTTAATCTGGGAGTAGGAATAAAACGAAAAAATTGCTAAGGCTATCAAAGAGCCAAAAATAATACCCTCTAACCACAACCCAAATCTCCTAGCTTCCTGAAATTTTTCGGTATGATAGAACAATAACTTATTTGCAAAAGAGTTTATCTTATTCGAAGCTTAATATTTATAAAATATGTCTACTGCCTGTCCTGGCTCTATATTAAAAGTAAAGTGTCGAAGTTTGAAACTTTGCTCTTTTACTTTTCCAGGATTAACTGACGCTAAACTATTTACATTACGTCCACCAGAATCATTCACAAAGCTCTTATAGTCATTACCCGATATTAAGAAAAATTCACTTTTAATATGATTAGGAACTCTCTCTGCCGAAGTAGTTACACTAATCCTCTTGCGCTCAATGGCGTTATTTTTAATTCGAACTTTTTTAACATAAAATTGATAAGATTCGACATTAAAAAACTCCTTATGTTGAAAAAAATTAATATTATTTAGATCAAGAAGACTTATATTTTCATTAACAGACTTTGAGTAGAGGTATCTATCTTCAGGGATTGAAAAAGATATTGTAGTCTGATCATCAATAATAAAAAGATTGTTTTTGTTTTCTTCCAGACTACCTTGTGCATATAGAACACCTGATAACACTAAAGTAACTGAAGTCAAAAACGAAAACAGGTAATTTTTCATGTGTTGATAATACCAAAATTAAGTATTTCATTACCTAAAATTTTCCCACTATTCGCCTTAGGTAGCAATTACATGGAAGAAGAAATTTCATTTTCTCTAGCCTAAAACAAGGTAGATAAGCACACTAGAGAATATTATATGCATCGCAAACAGCAAATACCCAATTGTTAAAAAAAGACCATCTTTTTGTATAATGCCTAGCAAAACCATAATCATAGTCACAGAACCGGAAGTATTTATGAAGGGTATCGGTAGGAAGATTAATAGAGAAATAATAAATAAAATAAAACCAGAGATAAACCTTCTATGCAATTGAGACAAATAATAACAACGAGGTTTTGATATTACAAAAATTTTTTCAATATAATTAGAAACTTTATCTATGTGTTTTCTCCATGCTATGCACTTAACAGATTTTTTAAAAAGTTTTTTTAAAAATATAACTTCCTTGAATCCGAACAGGTAACAAATGGAGAAAAAAATTAGAGGAATACCAAGAATAAATGAATTAATAGGCAATGGAGCAAGAATAATATTTAGTACTGATAGAATTAATAACAATATTAGAAATGAATTATGCACCCCCATAATTCCAACCAAATCAAAGGTAGAAATTTCTTCGTTTTCATTAATATATTGCTTAAGTTTTTCTACGTAATTAGTGATCATGGTACTAATTTTTTATGTATTGATGAGTAACCTAATTGTTACTTAATATATAAAATAGAGCTGGGCCGCGTAACGAAAACTAACATAATATCGGCAAGAGAAAACTCCGTAATAATTTAACCCGTACTGTATGGATATAATTCAGTTGTAACTTTATCTGGTTTTGTAGAGTTTATTTCTACCAACGATCTCCCGCATTATTTAGTGATGTAACATTTTTAAAATAGTTGTACTTTACCTTCCTGTACACTTGGACCAGACATGAGACTCAAATAAAGTTTTCCCGCCCTTAGTATCTGGATAATACTGCTGATCTAATACACCATCTGAATTTTCGTTAGAAATAAATCTAAACTTTTCACCATCTTTTTCAGATATAACAGCGGCGTCCCATTGATCCATGAAAGTGCTATAGCACTCATCTTCTAATGGTGGAGCACAACTAGTCACAACAGCGAGTAAAGGCAAGATAAAAAGGTACTTCATTTTAACTATCATCTCTTTATATTAATTAGTAAAAGGCAATCTCTTTTAAAACCAATGCAGTACATGGTAACAAATAATAGGGTAATCTAACGTTAATTTTACTGCCAGGAGTACTATGACGGAGGGTGCTAACAAAAAAGTTGTTTCAGAGAGTGCGTAAAGTTAAATATACTTGATACAATCAAAAGGGCATCCAGATTCCACTAGTTATATCCGGCCCAACTAACGCCAGGTTTTCTGGTGACTCTGCAAAGTTAATCATAACTTGTGGTCTATCCCATATTCCTCTATCAAAATGGTCCTGATAATACGCGACTTCATCATCACTAGCACCTCTACCTAACACATTTTGGTATAACGCATTTATATAAGCATCATCACTTAAGTTTTCTCCGTATTGCGTTTTAAATTCCGGGGATGCCATAAAATTGGATGCGATTTGTTGTATTGATAAACCATTATTTTCCATATCATTCATATGATAGGCTACGCCAGGCATATCCGGAGTGCGTGCGAAAGCAGCCTGATAAAGTCTGTATGCCTGGCCTGCGGTTTCACCAGCATCAATATCGAGAGCGAGAGTACCATTGTTAAATTCGATTCTTTTAAACCCATTTAACGTATCTGTTCCATAGGATGATGAAGTCAGATACCAAGGTCCACCCTCATTCCTCAAACTGTATAACTCATAATTTCCAGAGGTTTCAAAAGTATATCCAGAACCTTCCGCAATAAAGGATTCATTCGCACTTGTATTATTGTAATCGAGAATCCGTATCTTACCCCCCATTCCAGAGTGAACGGAACAATAGTAGTAAAGATCCGAAGCACCATTTTTTGGAACAAAGCTAAATGCATCTGTTCCCTGCGTGTAGGTTACCCCAGTGTCGTATGAAAGACCCCCGGCATGAACTCCATCCGAAATTTCAGAGAACTTGAATGGATGACTTAATGCTGAACTGGCCAACGAAAACGTGTAGGTCTGGCCAGAAATAAGTTCAATCGTTTCAGCAGCCTCTCCCGAGGAATTAAATTGATATCTATGTCCCTGTTCGGTGTGAAAAACTGATACCTCGTAGTCAACACTAGGATTGATACTACTAACCGGTGTGCTGTAACTGTGATATGACATAGAACTCTCCCAAAATAGTGATTCGGATTCACAAATATGGAAAAAGTTTCCTATTTTTTTGACTTTCTTCTAGTTTTCGTAAATCACGTATATATGCTTTAAGCGATTTCTACGATAAACAAATTTTTTGTCGTAAATTCAGATTAACGGGACTTAGGAATTGGATTCACAACAAATTGATTATTTCCAGGGTAGCCCTAGCCCCTCTTAGAACTCCCATTCTTTAAAACAATTGCAATAATTGACAAAAACCATGCGAAGAAGAATGACGCTACTAACCCTACGCCCCAGATGTACAGAAAGCCAAATTCATAAGCCAAACTACCGTAGAACATCAAATAAAGAAGGAAAAAAAAACAAAACGTTAGCCAGAAAAACAAAGTTCTCTTTCTTTTTTTAATATTGGAACTCATAAGCACCTGTTTAATGAGGATATTGATAAGTTTTTTTTTATAAAAAACTAATTTAAATTAAAAACTCCAGGAAAGTTGCTTCCCACCAATTAAATGCAAATGAATATGGTAGACAGTTTGTTGGCCATGACCGTTAGTGTTCCAAATAAGTCTGTATCCACTATCTTGAATTCCTCGTTCAAACGCTAGTTTTTTCGCTGTGAGTACAATTTCACCGATCAGATCCATATCCTTGCCTTCTAAATCATTTATAGTAGCTATTTTCATCTTCGGAATGACAAGAATATGAACAGGAGCAACAGGCTTAATATCATTAATCGCAAACACATGTTCCGTCTCGTATATTATTTCTGAGGGAATTTCTTTAGAAAGAATTTTTTCGAAAATTGATTTTTCCATAATTTAATCATCTCCTTGTCATATACTCTGATTTTTTCTAAATTCCATTATACGAGATAATACTGATTGTTTATCTAGACGCAGTGCATTTGATGTAGTACGGTTAATTTTTTTGTCAACACATAATTATCTTTCTCAAATCACAATATCCCAGTAACATCGTTTCAACTTTTTTAGTTTATCAATAAAATTTTCATTTCTTCAAAAATCTCTAACTTCACCATACTAGGTGTTTTAATCGACAACTATTTCTTTTTACCTGCAGTTACAGACCTAACCATTAGTATTAAAAAAATTGACGCGCAGACAACTCCAACAATTGCCGCAGTTATCGCCTGGAAATGATCTATGGAACTGTAACTTTCTGGAGGAAAGATTATATAAAAAATGGATATTCCAACCTTTGCTGAAACAGTAGCAAGAACACCGTAGAGTATTATTTTTACGAAGGTAAGCATGAATTATAAATTTTTGTAAAGTAAACCCAACAACCTATGCCAATGATATAAAAAAGACATAAAGCGCAGGAAGTGTCATGCAGAGGATAATAATCACAATTTGTGTTTTCATAAGAAAGCCATTAAAAAAAGGGAAATTCCACAACAATTTTAAATTCTTTTCAATACGTATAAAAGTTAAATCCCCGAGGTGACCGTTTAAAATGCAAAGCAATTACGAACTAACGACAATACAGAAAGTCATTACACTTAGTTATCAGAGTATTGAAATCTGCAAAAGTTCGGTAGTTCAGTAATTGATAATAAATTACTAATACGATATTGATTCATACGGACATATAACATGGATACATTACTATAGAGGATAAAAATGGGGCTTCTCATCGAAGGTAAATGGCTTGATCAGTGGTACGACACCATGTCAACTGGTGGTAAATTCGAACGCAGTATCGCACAGTTCCGTAACTGGATTACGAAAGACGGTTCTGCTGGTCCAACAGGCAAGGCTGGCTTTAAAGCGGAAACTGGACGCTACCATCTTTATGCGAGCTACGCTTGCCCCTGGGTACATCGCGTTTTAATTTACCGAAAGCTTAAAGGATTGGAGAAAACTATAGATGTGTCGTTTGTTCATTGGTACATGGCTGAGCAAGGCTGGACGTTTAATAAAGATGAGCAAGGAATAGTAGGCGATCATTTATTTGATCTTGAATTTGCACATCAACTGTATACCATGGCAGACAAAAATTATACTGGGCGCGTTACCGTTCCAATTCTTTGGGATAAAGATCAAAATACAATCGTTTCAAATGAGTCCTCGGAAATCATCCGCATGTTAAATTCTGCTTTTGATGAAATTGAAGCTAATTATGGCGATTACTACCCTGCACATCTTCAGGATGAAATTGATAAAATTAACTATCGTATTTATCACACCGTAAATAATGGTGTCTACAAATCAGGCTTTTCTACCACTCGGAAAGCATATGAGGAAGCAGTTTATCCTTTATTTGAAACACTAAATTGGTTAGAGGACCGTCTAGGAAACGCGCGCTTTTTGCACGGGAATACGCCTTATGAGTCTGACTGGAGGTTGTTCCCGACGCTTTATCGTTTTGATAGTATCTACCACAGTCATTTCAAATGCTCAATTAAGCGTATAGTAGATTATCCAAACTTATGGGGATACACTCGTGATCTGTACCAGTGGCCTGGCATTATAAAAACCGTCAACATGAAGCATGCACGTAACCACTATTACGAAAGTCACGAGACGATCAATCCAACGCGCATAGTACCAATTTTGCCAAACATTGACTGGGATGAGCCTAGCAACAGGGATAAGATTTTTTAATGTAGATGACAGTTTATCAAGTCTACCCAAATTCAAACATTATAATTTTTCTATCAGAGATAACTGTAATTGTCTGCTCGCATATGGACTATTTATTGTTACTCAATACTAGTGGTAAATTAAAAATAGATAATTACTGATTTTTCAAGCCCAATTGATTTAGAGCTTCGTCTGCTAGCCCCTCTCCAGCCTCTCGGTACAGATTGAACGAAGGAATGCCCATTTTAGATAAACCATCAACTTCAGTTTCATGCTTCGCTATTGCAACCACTTTGCAATCTACGTCGCTCGCCTGAATCCTTTCTGCAGCATAGACATTACTCATATGATTTGGCATAGAAAGAATGATCATCTCTTCTATCGATTTCGCCTGATGTACCATGTTCCAAAAGTCCGTATCCGTAGCATCAGCTACCTCTACATTAAAACCTTGATTCCTTAAATCTGCAGCGCGGTCGTCATTTAACTCAATTCCAAGAACTTTTCCCGGCCTGGCTTGCTCTAGGACTCTATAAGCTCCAGTTCCAACTCTTCCCATACCGATAATCAGTATTGTAGCTTCACCCGTATCCAAAACCTTATCTTTGGGATGAAGAGTATCTTTCTGAAAAGAATATAATGCCTCTTTATACCTTTGATAAATTTCTTCCGTATTTTTACTAAACGGTGCAGCAGTAGCAAAACTGATACTTACTGCAATTGCAATAACTAATAACCATTCAACGGAAAGGAATCCTTGTGAAACACCAAGTGCAGCTACAATTAATCCAAATTCAGAAAAATTTCCTAGTGTTATTGCATTAAGCAAGCTTGTTCTCGACCTCAAACCAAAACGTGATGTAATAAAAAAATACAACCACGTTTTTGCAGGAAGTATTAACACTAATCCTATTGCAGTTAAAATGATTGGAATGGTTGGCAACCCCTGCATTCCAACAGATAAGAAAAAACCAACCAGCATTAATTCTTTAAAGCTAAATAAGGATTTTGCTAGCGCTTTAGACTTCGGATGATTTGAAATCACAATTCCAAGGATAAGGGCACCTAGATCTCCTTTTAGATCAACTGAATAGAAAAATTCATAACCTGCGACCAAAGCAAAAAAAAGCCCGCTAACAACTAATAATTCACCATAGCCAGCATGATCAATAAGCTTATAGATTAGCTTCTTCACGGGAGGCAAAAATAATAACAAGACCAGTAATGCATAAATACTGGGATACTTTCCTTCGCTAACTGCTAAAAATATAACAGCAAAAATATCTTGCATGACTAAAATACCTATTGCAATCTTTCCGTAAAAAGCTCCCATGTCACCTTTGTCTTCTAGAACTTTTACAGCGTAGACAGTACTAGAAAAAGAAAGACCGAATGCTAGTACGATAATAGCTGGTATAGACAAGTCAAAAAACGGTACCTCGAATAAGAGCGTGCCAACAAATATAACAATAGAAAATAAGAATGTTGACACTGCTATATGGGCAACAGACGTCCCCCAAACTTCCGCAGTAGCTAAATCTTTAATCTTAAGCTTTAATCCAATTGAAAAAAGTAAAAGAGTCACCCCCAGGTCTGCTATAGTTTGCAAACCTTCTGGAATCTCAAATCCAGCCAAATTATATGCGAATCCAGCAGTAAGAAACCCAACCATTGGAGGGAGCCCGATACGGCTGATTAATAGTCCAAAAAAGAAAGCAAAAGTGACAAGAGTAATGATCATACTTTATTAAGCTAGTTGATTATTGCTAGAATACGAAAGTCGACTGTATTCTAAATCTGTACAAGTATATACCTATTTTTCAAAAATATTACACTAAGGGAGAAACTTATCCTGTAATCTCCATTACCAAACTTTTTTGATTAGCTATCGATAAACAAAATTGCTTTTTCTCTATCATAACTAATCTCTACGCCATCTCTCTCAACATATTTGATGTCCTCTTTGGCTGTCACCGGATCTTTGCCGAAGCTTATCCTACCCTCTTTCCCGACTCTGTTCCGAGTCACAATTTTAAAATCTTCACCTAATGTTTCTATTTCATTAATTTTTTTCTTCAATTCACTTAAAAATAACATAGCCTCTCCATTTCCTCAGAAAGTTTTCTCGTTTGTGTGGCGCAAGTCTAACCTCTTCTCAAACTAATATATTCTGTTAGTATCATACGAAAAAATCATTTTGCATCACCCATGGGTCATTTTTCTCTTTGTCTCACTTAAATCTTTCTCTACTCTACCAGCTAATGAAATAACTCTCTCTTTTTTGAATTTTTATAGCAAAAAACCAGAAGTCTTATAACTATACCCTCAGTAAATTAGCAAGTCATTAACTTCAAGGTAAAATTTTATCCTTCCTAAGAAGGAAACGGAGAGTTGGACTTTGACCAAAACTTACTTGTTTAAAATAGTACATTCAATATTTATTATTTATCTGGATTTTTATTTTAACCTTTAAGTAGTTATGAGGGTTTAGATTATCCTTAACAAAATAACGGATCTTGACGAACCATCTTTGATCCTCCTAGGCTACAAAAAGCTAATCCGCCAAAGTAATTATTTAGTTCTAAAAATGCTCTTATGAAAAGTGTTCATTTTGTACCAGGACTTGAATTCGACTGCAAAGCCTGCCAAATTATATCTTGATACGGTAAAGATCATTTGGATTTATTTATACGAATCTACTAAACTGAAAAAAACAAAAACCTTTGTGAAAGGAATTTCAATGTCGACTATAGGTCAAGGCAGAATAAAAGTAGTAAGAATGTTTGTCACACGAACCGTCGAGCAATCTGCAGAAATAACTGTTGAGCTAGAAGATGAGGATTACAATAATATTAAGAGTGGAAAATTAGATTTTCAAACGTTCTTTGATAAAAATTTTAAAGATCACGCAGGTTATGACAATATCGGTTGGTTAGAAACTAATGCGGATGAGGTCAACGTAGAGTGTGGGGAGGTTGGGGCTTTTAACGCAGAAGAGTTTTTTGTGTAATTGCTAATAAAACCTTATTTGAATGGAATGATAAAGGCCTCCATTCCCCAAAAGAACGCCAATAAAGCAAAAACTCAATAAATTTCATGACTTACGAAGAAATTGAATTACTCCGATTGTGCCAAAGCCGACAAAGCAAACCATGACCCAGCCTGGCATACTTAAACCCATCAGTTGCCATCGCACATCTGCACAATTGCCATCTCCTTGAAGTAACATTGTAATAGCCTCAATTGTCGAAAAATTTTCAAATAGATGTCTGACAGGAAAACCGCAAGAAGGAACGTGACTGCCAGGCAAACTTTGTAGCCAGAGCTGTTTGCCAGAAAAGTAAATACCTGCAAGTACCAAGGTTAGCGATAGGGAGGAATAAACCTTCTGCCCGAATTGCTGAGGATTATGCACGGCCGCAAGGGCACATATGGTTCCAATGGCAACAATAACCCCGCGCTGCATCATACACAAATAACATGGCTCCAAATTGAGGCTACGCTCAAAATAAGCTATGGCAATAATTATTAGTAATAAACTGCCGAACGCCTGCGCTAGATTAACAATTCGATAGCTTGGAAGCTTCACTTGAGACTACTCCTTAATGAGTAAATATGCTGAAAAACTAGTAGTCATACGGGTAGAACGAAAAAAATTAAAATAGAATATAAATAGAGAATTTTTTACGAATATTGTTCCCATCATTCACTCGAAAAAGCTTTTTGCCTCTCATTTTTATAAAATATAAAGTTTAAAAAATTTTGATCAGTCTGGTCTCCGATTTTGATTTCAAAGCCAGCTGACTCACATTTTTCGCCTCTGGATGTAAGTCAATACCGATTATTCTAGCCTCATTGCCTAACCATTTTCTCCACATAAACAAGGACCTTCCATCAAGTACTTCAATCTCAAAAACTACACACTTTTTAGTTCTATATTTACTTAACAACGAAGAATATATTAGAAAGGAATCCGTATTAACATATTCATTCGATGAAGGAATTCCAGCTCACTTTTTTGCCGTTACTCACAACAAATGAACCATACAAATGCTTTAGACAAGCTTTAGACAAACCGGGATAAACCCTTCCCCTATTATTAAAAAATTTGTTCCCGCCAAGATCTTTTTTCCATCATAAAGATTCTTTAAATCAAGAGCAAAACAATGTTTTGGGTAAAAAAACATGTAAAAATAAATCGCTACGTCTATCTTTTTACATTCTAGATTTGAATTAAAACCATGCGTATACAGATATTTATTATCTTCCCATCCTAAAATGAATCATTACGAAATTCATCATGCAATAAGTTAAGAATTTTCTTAGCTAATGGACTTTGAATTTCATACGTAATCGTTCGATGATCTCTAGTAGTCGAAACAATGTCGGCCTCTCTAAGCTTTTTCAAATGCTGGGATATCGAAGTCTGTTCCAAACCAGTCCCCTCCAACAGTTCGCCAACTGTTCTTGGCCCTTCAACTAAAAGGCACAATATTTTGTACCTGTGCTCACTAGAGAGATTTTTTAAAAATTCCACAGCTTTGTTTAAATTTCCTTGCATTTGAATATTTTTCATATTATATTTATATCATATGAACTTTATATGATTCAAGACAGTAATGAAGCCAGCAAATTATGATTTAGATAGGGTTCAGAAGTTAGCAAAAGACTCTAAAGAAAGCGAATTAAACACTGTCGAAGTTGCTTCGCATAATATTTCCGAATATCACGCATCTAAACAAAAAAGAAGTTGAAGCGCTCTTTCGAACTGAATGTGCCATGACACTGCAATGTGCAATAACTTTACTCGCTAACTCTTATGGGGAGAAATACGAAGAACAAAAACAGAGAAAGAGGGTGTAACGACGTAATGTATCTACAAATCAATTTTACAAAGTTTAAAAAAGCTTTGACAGTTATTATTGCCATTTTAGTTTTTTCTTCAGGTTCATGGTTTATTTTTAATAAGATCGAAGAGTCTTCAAAACCAGGAGAAATGATTCAAGCAACAATTCATCTCGTCAATTATTGTGCGGTATCGAATAACTCCTTCATGATGCAATCTATTCCAGAGGGTCCCCGAGCTTTCTTTGGTGGAAGTAAAGTTAATATAAGAGCACTTAAAGGACAGAAAATGCAACTCGTAGCTAGCAGTCGTTATCCCGACTTCAGTTTTGAAGGACCAATAATCCGCCTGGCAGAAGAAACCACAGTAATAGCTGACTGCGAAGGAAAGGGTCCGTCTACTTTGGAAGGGTTAAAGGGAAATTTTTAGTTGTTGATAGTCAATGTATGAAATTACAACTCGTCTTTGTACAGAGATATGGTACGCAATTGAATTTATTAGCCGATAATTTTAAATCGAGAAATTATCGGTTTTTAGACTAGCGGAGAAACGGTGATTCCACCTGGGAATTTAATCCATTTATTTTATTTAGGATTCTAAGTCACTTCTTTAGCGTTACGCAAAAAATGAAATCTAACATCCTTTCGATATTTAATATTCAGGAATTGACTCCAAAAAATTTTCCACTTCCTGTAAAAATTTTTCACTTTGATCCCCCGAATGTATTAATTTTTCTTCAATTTTCTTCATGATGCTTTGCGTTTTTGAATTCAATATATTATCAGGCTTATAACCCTGAAGATTTAATGATATTGGAATTTCATTTGTCTGCGCCTGACTAAAATCCCAAAAATGAGAATGACATGTGCGACGAGGATTCCATTTATGAATAGACTCAAGTCCAATTTTTTCAAGTAAGACCTTAAGACTTATATAATCAAAAGCAGAATAATGAAAGTTTGTAACATAATCTTGACCACCTAACAATGGACCAATGATGTTTTCAAGGTCATTATCTATGGAATAAATTTTTGTTAAAGAGGAAAAATCTGGTACAGAAATCCTAAATATCCCACCTTTTTTTAGACACCTAAACCATTCACTTAACACAGTTTCACACTGATTTCTTTTGAAATGTTCAAGCACATGGGAACAGTATATTAAGTCAAAATCACAGTCATCAAAAGGAAGTTCTTTGAAATCACAGACTAAATCAACACCCTCAAGATCTCTCCCATCAATATTAAGGAAAGGCTTTGGCAGAATTGTATTACCACAACCTATATGTAAAAATTTTTGATTTTTCATTTTTTATATATGGTACAGATTAAGTAATTTTTTTAATTGTTCGAGATCACCATAAAAATCCTCTTTTAGTGATTCGTTTCCATGTTGCCCCTCATCAGTCGTAACAATTCTGTGGAAATTTTGATTTAAAAGAACGGCGGAAACCGGTCCATTATAACCGCCAAAAAGACTACGGTCGGATATCTCTGCTATAACCGCATCTGATGGAGCAAACATAGCCATTGCAGAACCAGCACCAACTGGACTTACTACTACTGAAGCATTTGATAATTTCTTAATCTGATCAATCAATGACATGTCAGATAAGTTTAAAATATCAAAGCCTTGTTCTGTCAAATAATGGACAAACTCCGGCTCATTTGTCATTTTTCTGTGGCTTGCATCCATGCGTGAAATGTATACTTTATTCCTACTACTAGAATAAAGTTTAGCGTGACTTAATGCCCTTCTTCTAATCTCAAATAAGGATTCCGGATAAACTGAGTACCAGTCTGGTTCGAAATTTCCAAACGGACATGTTATTACCGTAATTTCTTCGAAAGAATTTACTTTATCCCCATCAAAAAAATATAAATTATCTTTTGGATAGCCCAAAAGATCAAACCATCTCTCAACTAAGTTTTTCGAATCTGTAGTTACTGCTAACTTAAATTCTTCTTCTTTAAAAAGATCGTATATTATCGGCATCCTCATCAGGAACTCCCAAATAAGGTGTGCATGGTTAGTAGTCCCACCAAAAAAAACAAATCTTCCGGCATGATGCTTCT
The DNA here is from genome assembly GCA_004214155.1 of Burkholderiaceae bacterium. Taxonomy (GTDB): domain Bacteria; phylum Pseudomonadota; class Gammaproteobacteria; order Burkholderiales; family Burkholderiaceae_A; genus UBA7377. The sequence goes on along the minus strand of SGYQ01000012.1, from coordinate 20,904 downwards.
TTGGTAGCTTTTCATACAAAATATCTTTATTTATTAAATGCGAAATCACATCGAAAGTTAAAAAATGATCCAGTGATGAATTCGAATAATTTATCGTTTTCCATGCTATGCTCTCGCTTACTGGATCTCTCAACACAAATCCTCTAGAATTTTTAGAACCACCTAGAATTTCTATATTGTTAAATTTTATCGATTTCACACCACCAATTAGTAATTTGACAGGTAAGCGTCCCTCTTTGTAATACTTGGGTATCCTTGCTAGGCTAATATCAACTTTTCTTGGAGAGACCAACTCTTTCTGGTTCGCAAAAACCACTTTGACAAAATTTTCGAATGAGCATATCCGGTCGCTAAGTAATTTTTCTAAATCTTCTCTTGAAAGGCAGTCAGGGTTAATCTCACATTTCTTTGTTATATTCATGTACGAAGATACGAGATTTTTATATGAGCTTATAAAATCTTCACTATATGAGGTATGTTCTTTGTTTATATCCATCGTTATCCCTCTGTGTAATGGAGCTTTTCTTCCCATTTCAGGACCATAGCCTCTATAATCTGGGTTATATTTTTTTTTATATTCCATGTAGGGTAATGTTTTTTTACTTTTGATAAATTTGTATAGTAACAAATATGATCTCCAACCCTAGGAGTATTATCGTAGTCATACGACTGCTTATTACCAGATATGTTTTCTATAAGACCAATTGCCTCCAAAACAGAAATACTGTTTGAATAACCTCCGCCGATGTTATAAACTTCCCCGACTCTAGGGGACTTATAATACTCATATATTAAGCTAGAAACATCTGTTGCATGAATATTATCTCGTACCTGTTTACCCTTGTATCCTATTATCGTATAGGGTAAACCAAAAACATTTGTCTTTACAAGAAAACTCAAAAACCCGTGTAACCCTATACCCATATGATTTTCTCCCGTGAGACACCCTCCCCTCAAACAAACAGTAGGCATTGAAAAGTACCGTCCATACTCTTGAACTAATAGATCAGCACTAGTTTTCGAAACGCCAAATAAAGAGTGTACACAGTGATCAATGCTCATCGTCTCATCTATCCCATGTTTCCATTTTTTCTCATTTATTTGCCACCGTGTTTTGCTTTCTTTAATCAAAATTTTATTCGGGTTGTCCCCATAAACTTTATTCGTCGATAAAAAAACAAAAGGTGATTCTTTAGTATAATTTCTTGCTGCTTCTAGAAGATTTAATGTACCGTTCGCATTCGTATGAAAATCATCAAGCGGTATCTTTGCCGCCAAATCATGGGACGGCTGTGCAGCACAATGCACCACAAGTTCCGGTCTGACATCTTTAAAAACTTTTAGTATCTCCTCAGCATTTCGTATATCAACTGCGTGATGATCATAATTTTTCACCTCTTTGATAATACAATTTAGATTCTCTTGAATACTAGCTTCAGAACCAAAAAAATTTTGACGCATATTGTTATCAATCCCGATTACAGAAAACCCAAGATCAGAAAAGAACCTTACGACTGTGGATCCTATTAAACCTCCAGATCCCGTGACAAGAATTTTTCTCAATATATACTCCTATACTCTTCAAAAGATCGTGATTCCAAACTATCGGATTTAATATTATTGGAATTAAGAATGTCATTGTCCTGTTCTGACAATTCATAATTTGAGGGACTCGCAATTACTTTTTTGAAATACTTAATCGTCGTACTAAGCCCAGAATGCAGAGATATTTTTGGCTCATAAGAAAGAAGTTTTCGCGCTAAACTTAAATCAGGACATCTTCTCTTTGGGTCGTCTTCCGGAAGGCTCTTATAAATTAACTTAGAATTTGAATTTGTTAGTGTGACTATTTTTTCTGCAAATTGGTTTATAGAAAGTTCATAGTTATTACCTAGGTTAACAGGGCTATTGTAATGAACATTTTCATCCATAAGACTTTGAATACCATCTAATAAATCGTCAATAAAACAAAATGATCTTGTCTGGTCTCCCTTTCCATATATTGTAATTGGATTTCCAGTTAATGCTTGACAGATAAAATTGGAAACTACTCTACCATCTCTTTCTAGCATTCTTGGACCATAAGTATTAAAAATTCTAGCTATTCTTACTTCAATATTATAAAGCTTAGAATAATCAGCAGCTAGACACTCTCCTACTCTCTTACCCTCGTCATAGCATGCTCTTTTACCGATAGGATTAACGTTCCCAAAATATGTTTCTTTCTGTGGATATTCTTGAGGGTCACCGTAGACCTCACTTGTTGAGGAATAAAAATACTTCGATCGATTCTTTCTCGCAAGCTCTAGTAAATTTTGACTTCCATCAATACTTGTTTTTAGTGTAACAATAGGTTCTTTTTGATAAAAATCTGGCGAAGCTGCACAAGCTAAATTATAAATTTTATGGAACTTTATGTTTAAATCAGAGATATCGTTTATTTTATTCGTGACGTCCGCTTTAATAAACTTAAAATTGTTGTGACGCAAAAACTTCAGAACATTTTTTCCTGAACTCGTAGATAAATTATCTACGCAAATTACATTTTCTCCTCCTTTTAAAAACCTTTCGCATAAATGCGAACCGATGAACCCAGCTCCTCCAGCAATTAAAATATTTTTATTCATAAGATTAATCACAACGAATCATAAGATAAATGTTTTATTCTTGGTATCAGAGCAATCATTGTGCCAATAAACATATTTTGAATTATTTTTTAAGACAAGTAGAATTAGTTATTTCCTTGGAAAAACCGTGAATTTGTTAACTAATTCACACGACGATAGTCTATTTTTGTACTGTCTTTATTGATTTTTCTTGTATGGTAACGATAATCTTTCTTGAGAGATAACAACTAAATTAGGTCAATGACAAGGCTCACAACAATCACATTTATTTCGACAATTCTAACTAATAGTTTAGACTACGAAATAAACATAAATTTGTTGAAGTAATATATCCAACATGGCCAATTCGAATCCTTACAAGAGTTAACTATATTAGATAAAAGTTTATTTGGTCTTTTTTCTAACATCGACAAGCAACTTATTTTTTGATTCAACTAGACCCTTGAACAATACGTCTCGTGGTTGTATTGGGTCAGGCCAGGTAAACTTTACTCCAGTAATACATCCTGAGTGTCTTAGATCCTCCTTTTTTGTTCGCCTATTGACGTTGTAAAGATATAGGGGTATTAATCCTTTTAACGGGTCAATTTTCATCGAAATCAGCCCAGAATAAAAACACAGGCTTTGGATTTTTTGATACTCCTTTACTATCTGAAGGTCTATGTCATTTCTCCAGTTGGAAAGGCCTTTTTTTGAAAAAATTTGCTTTAAATTTAAATTATCTATAACCTGCTTCATTAAACTGACAAAGCTCTCTTCGTTTTGCTCCAAAAAGTTACTAAAAAAGCTCGTCGAAGTATCCTCTACAATAAACTGGATTTTTCTCTTTGCGTGGCATAAAATACAGAAAAAAGTCAATGCCTGTTGGAAATATTGATGCCCACCATCGTCAATGATAATGTCAATGTCATTGTTTTCTTTCAAAAACACTTCCCAAAATGTCGGGTCTGCTTGATTGCCAATAATTATTTCTATTCCTTCTTTTTCTAATTCTTTCGCTTCAGGGTTGATATCAATGCCTATAACCCTTGCTCCTGGGCCTAACCATTCCTTCCATGCCAGTAATGAGCCTCCCTCCATAACGCCTATTTCAACTAGCGTACAGTTCCTACCCCGATAACTGTGCAATTGATCTGCATAGGCTTGAAAATAAGTACTTACCTTTAAAGAACAATGCTCTGACTTATTACTCCAAGCATTAAATAGCTCCAAAGCGTGGGTGTCTAACGATTCAAAAAAAGAATTTTTTAGTATCACCAATTCCTCGCTAGCCCATGATAGATTTTCATCTGTATCGATTATCAAATCTGGTTGATTACATAAATCTGTATTTTTATCAGCACTCATTTCGTTTATAAAACATTCATTTGCAAGCTGCCAATCAAAAGTCACTTTTGAAGAACATAGACAGCTTTAAAAAAAATTTGTTTCGATTTATGTCGTGATAAGCTAAATTTGTACCAATTTCATTCTGAGGGCATATTTACCACAAGCAATCTTTATCCCATTTGGAAAAATGCACACCAAAAAAATGTATCGGGATATCTTTTCCTCCAACGCTTTTTAAAATTTCTTCAATCATCACACACAATAACCGCCAGTACTATGCTAATCAAAAACGAAATTATTTTTTTTGAAAAAATAACAATTCGGAGAAAAATTAACCTAACTACTACCTTTTAGATTGAATTTCGGTATATTTTAATGCAAGCATATTGATACAGAATAAAATTTGGCTAAATTATAAGCTATTGATTTTAAACTAGAAAAAAAACGAATTTGACCGGAAGGGAGAGCGGGATTCGAACTGAACGCTTAACTCATTGGTTCTATTTAATATTCTGAATCACTTTTTTGGCGTTAATCACACTGTTACTCACATAACTCATAGTTATCAATAGCGTTTGAAAAGGTTACATTAAGGTATCTGCTTGTCTCTCATTCCGTCAGTATATTATCTTTACTCTATCGTACGTTAACCAGGGACTATTTATGTATATACACTTCTCTAAATTATTAATCGGATTCGTTAGCATTTTTATAATTGTTCTACCAACTGTTTTTGCGAAAACCACATCAGAGAAGGTAGGTACAGTAATTGTTGGGTTGAAAACCCCCATCACTGTGGTGGAGGAGGCACAAGCGATTAATTATATGGATTCGGGCTCTGTTGAACTAGGAGACGCTAAAGCAAAAGTAGTATCCTGCATTGAAAAATTTTCATTTAGAAAAAAGAGTATAAAAGTTGATTTACGCTGTTATATCGTAATGGATGATAAAGCTCCAGGAATTATGGAGTATGTAGCTATTCTCATTGGAAATGAAGAATTGACAAAAAACTTTGATGAAGGAAAGTCCATATTCCCTCCAAGAAACGGGCTCTCGCATTGGTATGGACATTTTGAATTTAAGACATCTAGTGAAAAATACTCGTGGATAAATGATCAGATTTATTTAGGTAAAGGAATAGAAATGAGAGGACCAAATAGTCCTAAGGGCGGCATGGCACAGTACAAATTATACAAACTACAGAATTAGATTTATGTGTATTATGGGCATTCACGCATTTATTTTTTTAGGGAATCCAATCGTATGATGTCGAAGAAAAAAATATTAGCTTTACTATCTTTCTTGTTACTACCAATCCTAGTGTTCGCTCACGACCATGGCAATAAGACTTATGGAACAAAAGAAGAAGCTAAGGAATTACTTATCAGAGCAACTAATTTACTTAAAGTTGACGAAATTGTCGGGCTGACTATGATGACAGTGCAAACTGGAGGCTTTATTTTGAAAGATTTATACCCTTTTTGTTTTGATGACAAGTTAACCATAGTCTCACACCCATATAACCTTGGGGCCTCGATGAAGGATTTGAAAGATATAAACGGTGACAGCGTCACCAAAATAATTATGGCAAACGCAAGAGAAGGGGAAATTTCGGAGGTTACTTACACTTTTGGTAGATATGTCTCAGGAGATAACAAATTACCTGAGGACTATTTGGACAGTTCAATGAAAAAAACCGCTTTATATACTCGAGCCGGAAAATATTATTGTATGAGTGGATATTACAACAAGTAAATCTTTTTTAGGAGCAAATAATGAGAAAAATAATTAAAACAAGATCTATGGTATTAATTCTCTTTTGCCTTGCATTTTTTAGCTCATTTGCCAAAGAAAAAGCTAATACCTTTGGTAATGAGAAAGAGGCTAAGCAAATGTTAGAGCGTGCGATAAGAATAGTAGAATCCAACCCAACAGTTGCCTTTGCCATGATAAACGTTGGTCAAGGAGGATTTCACGTCAAAGATTTATATCCATTTTGTGTTAACAATAAAGGAATTATGGTGGCGCATCCAACACTTGCGGGAACGGATATGAGTAATTTTGTCAGCTCAGATGGAGTGAAAGTTGCTCAAATAATGCTACAAAATGCTAAGACTGAAACATTCTCAAAAATTTCATACAAATTAAGTCGAATCGTTAGCACACCAAATGTGTTGCCAGTCCCTTCAGAAAAAGAATCTAAGAAAATATCTTTTTACAAAAAAGTGGGGAATTTTGTTTGTGCCACTGGGTTTCATCCTTTATCATAATCTATGCATTAGATGCTGATTATAATCGTCTTTAGGATACCGAATTGTTCTGAGCAATTTAAACAGATAAATTTGGTTGATTGAGTCGGAATATTTTTCTGGAGTTACTATTGCTGTTACAGACTTATACTTTTTGAAAAATTGATGGAGGAAAAAATTCACGTATTCAGAATTAGGGTAACATCAGTTTTTGTAAGTTGTATGATCTTATGTTTGGGTAACATTTCTGCCGCTGACTCGAAAAATAATAGTGCTCCTAAATTAGAATACTTTGGTTCGTTAACATATCGAGACATCGGTAAAGTGAAGAATTTTTCACGAAATTTTGTTGCCAATCTCGGAAGTGGGACTTTAACTCTCGCTAACGGTGATATTGGAAAAGTTTCAGCTCCGTGTGCTGATTTTGGAAATGCTCAAAAAGAATTATGGTTTGATCTCGATGTAAGATGCACTTTTACTATGGATGATGGCTCACATTTATATATTTTCTATGGCGGAAAAATGATCATGGATGATAAAGCCATGCAACTTTTGAATGAAAGAAAGCCATGGAAGCCTAAAAGCGGTATTGATTATTGGATAAATGCCCCACTAATAAGAACATCTAGCCAGAAATATGATTATATGAATTACATACAACTCATCGGCAAAGGAATCATAGCAGATTTGTCAGCCGGGTATGTAAAGTATGATCTCTATAAAGTACTTTATCAAAAATAATGCTTTAAAATTGAATCCCTTTATATATTTTTGTTCTAATAGCAGGTTGGGCTAAATGTTAGGGTATTTTTGTACTAAGATATGGTAGAACACAAATTTGCCGCATTCTTAAGTTGCCGATTTTAAGTCGAAAATTTGACAATTTTTGGACTGACGGAGAGAGCGGGATTCGAACTGAGCACTTAAACCATTGATTCTATTTAGAATTCTGAACCACTTTTTTGCCGTTACACACACTGTAACTCACATTTACCGTAATAGTTCTTTTGCGGGCCTTTGACTAATAGCCTATCTGTCTTCATGCAAATCAAACTTTCTCAAATTAAAGTTTCAAAACTCAACGAAATACATTTTCAGAGCCCCTTTTTTTGTCGTAAGAATTTTCCCCCTTTCCACCGAATCAACATGTTTTTGAGTACGCAAATGAGTCGTTTCTGAAATATTAATTTTTCCGGGCTCAGAATTTTGCTCCATTAAAGAAGCAGTGTTCACAGTATCTCCCCATATGTCAAAGGTAAACTTGTCCTCACCCACGACACCGCATATAACAGGGCCTGTATGAATCCCGAATCTGGCTTCCCAGATGGGCATTTTTAGTTTAGAACGTTGAATATTTGTTTTATTTAGATAAGCTAACATTTCTTTAGCCGCCTTACATAAACGATTTGCATGATCTTTTTTTTCATCTACAATTCCGGCGACACACATGTAAGAATCGCCTATAGTTTTAATCTTTTCTATTTTATTCTTTCTGCATATTTCATCGAATTTGCAAAATATTTGATGCAATAACTCTATAAGATTTTTAGGAGATGACTTTTCAGTTAGTTTAGTGAACCCAACAAAATCTGTGAACAAAACACTACATTCATCTATGTATTTCGGCTCTACCCGTTGTTTTTCCTGTAATTCGACTGCAATGTTCACGGGCAAAACCTTCTTCATAATATTTTTAATATTATTTTTTTCTTCTTCTAACTCTTCAGTCAATTTTTCCCGAGCAATGAGCGAATCTTTAACTTCGATTAATGTTCGGCGTAATTCAAGCTGCGTCATTACTTGTTTTGACAATTTTTTAAGTGCTTCTTGCTGATTAACAGATATTTCCCTTTTTTTAAAATCTACCGAACAAATGGTTCCCACCGCCTGCCCATTAGGAGTAATCAAAGGCGCTCCAGCGTAAAAACGAATATTAGGTTCAGCTTGAACTAACGGGTTGCTTCGAAACCTATCATCTTGGGAAAGGTCCGGCACACATAATAGATTACCCTGACATACAACCGTATTACAAATTGCTATATCTCTAGGTACCTCGATTAAATCCTCTGGAAGTCCATACTTTGATTTAAACCACTGTCTGTCTGCATCCATGAATTCAATAAAAGAAACTGGGCAACCCAAAATTTCCGCAGCTAACTCTGTAATGTCATCGAAACAAACCTCTGGTGCCGTATCAAGAACTTCATAAGATTTTAATGTTTCTATTCTCAAATTCTCATCTAGGGGAGCTTGAAATTTACTCATAATCCAACGTTGTTTTTATTTCAAAATCATCAAAAAACTTATTTAAAATAATTTTTCCTTACCATTGAAATTGTATAATACCAACCGCTTCTAATATAAGTTACCACAATTTAACTAGTGAATTTCATTATAAGGAAGCGATGTCTATAGAAGTTTAGACTTAGCAAACAACTTGTCATTCCAAAATTTAGTCCGCCCGACTTTTCTTTCGTTATATTTTTTTAAACTATTTATGAATAGCGCAAATGAATATTAATACTCTCTAGTCACTACCTGGTAACCGTTTGCTATTTCGTGTTTTACTACTCATACTCTTATCCATCGCCAATAAAACTCACAAAGTAAAAATAAATGGACCAAGCAGAAATAGAAAACTTTAAATTGAAAGATGGAACCTATATCCGATATAAGGTAATAGGAAATGGTCCTCCTCTCTTACTGTTGCACACTTTCAGAAATAGGTTGGAATACTCTGATCTTTTAGTTCAAGAACTAATAAACGACTATTCAATTTATACTCTTGATTTGCCAGGCTTTGGAGACTCTCCAATAAACATAGAAGCCAATTATGATCAGGAATACTTCACTAGTGCTATTACAGAATTCATTACTAGATTGGATTTGTCAGACGTGACCATTGCTGGAGAATCTATAGGTGGCATTTTGCCCATAACAATTTCTCTTAAAATTCCTAACAGGATAAAAAAACTACTTTGCTTTAATCCTTACGATTACGATACTAAATTTGCAGAGGGTATACGCCGTGGTAACCTTTTTGCAAATTTTATCCTTTTTCATGTTGGACTTCCATTTATAGGAAGGATTTTTTCTATGCTCGAAAATAAATTTATTTTAAAAAGTATCCTTGCAGGTGGATTCGTCGATAAATCAAAACTGCCTAGCGATTATCTAAATCTTCTAACTTCAACCAGCAAAAAAAAAGGCTATACATATCATTTTATAAACGTTCTATCAAACTTTCAAACGTGGATCAATTGTAAAAATATTTACGAGGCTGTCACTCATCCTACAGTCCTAGTCTACGGAGAAGCTGACTGGTCAACATCTGAGGAAAGGTTGGACTCTCAAACTAAATTAAATTTAGCTTCGTATCACACTATCAAAAAATGTGGGCATTTCTCATTTTTGGAGCAGCCCAAAAAAGTAGCGGAAATTATTAAGCAATCGTAACAACTTGCCCTCAATGGACTTCCTGGTGGAGAGAGCGGGACTCAAACTGAGTACTTAACCTATTGATTCTATTTAGGATTCTAAACCACTTTCTTGCCGTTACTCACAGTTTAAAGGAAGATATTTCTATTTAGTAACATAGGAAGTGAAAGCAGTTATTTCGCTAAACTTCCTTTTCATTAAATATAAAAAAACTTAGATTTTTTTATAAAAACTCTTGATATTTTGTGCGCTGCACCAATATAATGTACTGCAGTGCAACAATATTACTAATGGAGGTAAAAATGACATCATTTCCGGCTATTGAGTATTATTCCACATTCTTAAAAAAATCTACCAAAACTATGTCAGAGTTTTCGGATGTAGCTTTTGATAAGTTTGTACAGGTAAACGACCACAACATCAAGTTCACTAAAAATGCTCTTGATGGAACTAATAGCGTTGTAGCAACAATGCTTGAGGTTAAGGATCCTAAAGAGTTTCTAGAGTTTGCTCAAAATTCTGTTGGACCACTTTCTGCAAAGGTAACAGATTACTTTAAGACACTCTACAAAATAAACTCCGATTTCTTAAAATCAGGTTCTGGATATGTTGAAAGTGAAAGCGAAGAAATCAACAAGATTATTACTGGTCAGGTTGAAGAGATGAGCAAAAACGCTCCTGCTGGCACCGAGGGGGTTGTCGCTATGACGAAATCATCTTTAGCTGCTTCCACTTCTACCTATGAATCAATGACAAAGGCTGCAAAGCAGGTTTTTGATATTGTCGATAATAATATTGAAGCTGCTACAAAAGTTAGTGAATCGGTAGTGACCGGCTCTAAAAAACCAAAAGGCAAAAAAGTGTCTTAATCCTTTTTTTCTCGAGAAAAGGAAGGTTTAACCTTCCTTTTTTTGTTATTAAATCTGACTTACAGTTTTTATTTGCAGTTTATTGATTTTTTCTCAATCAATTGAATACAAAAATCACAAATATCTCGTTCTTCCCAAAACATTTTTTTCCAAAATCTGCTCCACAAATTAAATACTTCTTTTTGAAAACTCCCTCTCCCTTGTAGTCTATTTCAAAATACTCTTCAGCACTTTTTAAAAATTCAGAGAAAATTTTGCAATGTTGCTTGTTTTTATCATCCACGAGTTTCTTTTTAAAAATAAGTATCTCATTTTCTTCCATAAATCTCTTTGCTATATATTGTTCCACTAACGATTCCATGGCATTAAAGCGATTAACTTTCCTAATCCGCACCAACAAGTTAAGCCCGCATTCACTAGGCCGATGCCAAATAAAACTCTCAGCCGAACAAAAAGTGGATCATAAAAAGCGCCAAAATTCCAACGATAAATATCAATAACCCAATCAATAATTGAGTTTGCCTGCTATTGAAAGAACCTTATAAAGTCTTACCAAGTTAATTCAATAATTGATTCAAGTGATGTTCGCTATTCAAAATAATAATAAACAAATAATCAAATTTTTTTTCATTATTTTTAATAGATTCGGGGTCCCAAAATAACCCAGTTGCTCCTGTTCTTGAGGTTACTGTTTTTATACTAAAAATTTCACCGTTTCTACTCAATGCATTCACATTTTTAACGCCCGCTGGAGCAAACGATAATTTAGGCAATTTTGGATTTTTATTGAAAAATTCTATCGCCAAATACTCACACAATTCCCCCTACAATGTTTTTTGTCCGCAAAACACCTCTGCGCTTCAATTCAAGAAACGCCTCAGATGATGGTGATAAAAGTTTTGCCAGTTCAGAAGTGCTTAATTTCTTATAGTCCATATACACCCAGTTTAACCAATCATTTGAGCATTTCCGAGTGTATATGGGTAATGGGACTCCTAAACACATTTAGCTAGGTATCCCATGGGTGAGTGTCTCGTATCAGGAATTTATGATGGGGGTGGTTCTAATGAGAAAATCGTGTTGGCAAAAATCTGTGCTCTTTACAAGAATAGTTAGTTAAGCCATACAACATTTGACAATGGCGGGGAGAACGCGGTTCGAACTGAGCACTTAACTTATTAATTCTATTTAATATTCTGAATCACTTTTTTGGCGTTACTCACACTTCAGCCAACTTACGCAGTAGTTTTTTTTACAACTAAAGCAAAATAATAAAGGGGCTTTCCGTCTATTGATAGTCGATGACGATATTTTTCAATGTGAAATAATTCAAAATAATTTGTTGCAATTAACCTTCTAATAGCTTTCGAAAACCCAGAGGTATCTGAGCGATCTAAAAATGTATCCCTTATGTTAAAGGCAATCCAACCCCCTTTTTCCACCATTTTTACTGCACTCATAAATGCTTTTGTTGGAATATCACCGAACCCCAAAGCCGCAACCGAAACCATGCAATTAAATTGCCACTCACAAATTTCTTTGACGGTCCTATCATCGAGTTTTGTGAAATTTTTTATATAGTAAGCATCGTAAATTCCAGGACGATCTCTATACGCAGCCTCTTTCGCTTCATCACAAATGTCCACTCCCACTAAGCGAGCAACACCTCGAGACTTTAACTCCTCTCCCATCATACCGTTCCCTGCACCTAAATCTAAAATTCTCAACTCATTGAAATTTCCAGAATAGTTGGCAACAGAGGTTTCTAAAATCTTCGACACTTTTTTTGGGGATGCACATTTCAGACGTTCATAAAATATTTGTTCGTATAACCCCGCCCGAGCATAAATTTCATTGTAATCATGAAATCTGAGTCTTACTCTCTCAGAACCTTCTCTCAGAAAGAAAAAAGCTTCGTCTTGTTTGGTTTTAGAGGAAAACTTTTTTGGAAATTGTATGTCATATCTGGTTGTTTCAATAGAAACCATATTACGAGTTTACCACACTGGATGCTTTTTTGTTTATGCAAAATTAATTGGAGATATATTTACCATTAGCTTTTTGTTTTTTGATTGTACTTTCTACATACGCTCTTCTTTTCAAGTGATCGTTTTTCATTAATGATTTTACCCGTGATGGTTTGAGAGTAAAATTTTTCCAATTATCTTTTAAGGGAAACTCTTTGCCTCTCACTATGCTTGACTCCTTTTTGTAATTATGTCCCTAATTACCCAGATTGACTTCTATGGTCATACTCTAAGGACTTTTTTGGAAGAATATCGGCAACATTAATGTTTTCCTTTAAAAAAAGTGCAAAAAGAAAACGTACTTTTTACCCATGGATGGCTACAGATCGGGACAGATTGCCATGCACATTCTTGACGAAGAGAGCGGGATTCGAACTGAGTACTTAACTTATTAATTCTATTTAATATTCTGAATTACTTTTTTGGCGTTACTCACACAGTTACTCACAGTTTTTTAAAAGATAAGGATTCTTCCAAATTAAATCTTAGAGAAACTATCCAGCCTATAATTAACATTAGCGCAGACCCAAACAATGCGTGAGAAAACCCACCCAATTGAAATAAATATCCAGATAGTAAGGTCCCTATAAAACGACCGATAGCGTTTGCGGAATAATAAAAACCAATGTCTTCAGCAGTTTTGTCTTTAGAAGAATATTCAACAATTAAAAAACTTTGGAATGACGAATTAATTGCAAACAATAATGCAAAGAGAAATAATCCAAAAATTACATAAGCGTCAGATAAAGGTATCTCACTAACTACAATAAAACAAAGAATTGCCGGAATTACACACAAACCAAACATCCAAATACGTAAACGTTTTCCAATGACTCGGGATTCAGTTTCAGGAATAATTTTTGGAGCAACCGCTTGAATAAAACCATAAAATATTGTCCAAAAAGCCATTAACCCACTTACTTGAATGAAGGTCCAACCGCTAGAATACAAAAACACAGGTAGTGCAACTACAAACCAAACGTCTCTAGCCCCAAACAAAAATATTCTTATGAGCGCCAAATTATTTACTACTTTGTTTTTAGAAAAAAAATTTTTTATTGTTCTTGATGCTTTTTTCTTTCCAAACATTTCTGGTAATTGTCCCATGGTGTATATAAAAATTAGAACTATCAGGAAAACCATTAACCATAGTGAATTTTGAAACCCAAAAACTGTAAGCAGTAAACCACCACCTAAAAAACCGATGCCTTTCATCGCATTTTTACTTCCAGTAAACCATGCAACCCAACGAAAAAGTCTGGAATCGTTTGATTCTGCACCATCTAGTTTGTCTGAGGTAAGCTTGATTGCTGATTTACTTGCGGTTTTCGTAAAGTCTTTAGCTACTCCGCATAGACCCTGACAACACAATATCCATACCGTAGCAATAACTGCTCCCCAGGCAGTATTTACGACAGATAAACATAAAAGCCCGAGGCTTTGTATAACTAAACCTATGCCCAATATTCGTTTTATACCGTAGTTCGTTGACAACCATCCACCAATTAAGTTGGTAAAGACCCCAGCGAATTCATAGGAAAGAAATAACAGAGCGATAGTAAAGGGTGAGAATCCTTCTTTGTAAAAATGCAATAAGACAATTATGCGTAACGCCCCATCAGTAAAAGTGAATACCCAGTAATTAAGGGTTACTGTAATGTAATCTTTAATTGAAGAGTTCATGTCTTGCGAACTTTAAGGTGTCATTTTCTACGAACTTTTTTCATCATATGAAACGCAAGGTCAGCAAGTCTACATGCATATCCTGCCTCGTTATCGTACCAAAGATAAAGCTTTAAGAGTCGATTGTCGGTAACAAGTGTAGACGGCAAATCAACAATACAACTTCTTGAGTCTCCGAGAAAATCAGAACTAACTAACGGAGCACTCTCAACTCCTAGAATTCCTTTCAAAGAACCTTTAGAGTACTGGAGCAATTCGTTATTGACTTCATCAACAGATACTTTTGTCTTCAGGGAAAAAACACAGTCTGTTAAAGAGGAGTTTAGCGTAGGTACACGGACAGCATGACCATCAAGTTTGCCAGCTAACTCGGGAAAAATACTACCAATAATTCTAGCGCTACCTGTAGTGGTGGGAATTAGATTCATAAGAGCGCTGCGTGCTCTGCGAGGATCTTTATGGATTGCATCAACGACCAGATTTGTATTTGTAGGGTTGTGAATTGTAGTGATCTGCCCTCTTTGAATACCAAATTTTTCCTGTAGAACCATAATAGCTGGTGCTATGCAATTAGTGGTGCAAGACGATGCAGTCACGATATTGTGATGACGCCTGTCATATTTAGTGTGGTTTACCCCGTAAACTAGATTGAGAATCTTTTTAGACTTAATCGGAGCAGAAACAAGTACTTTCTTCGCACCTTGTTGCAGGTGACCCTCTAGTGCCTCAGGTGTTAAATTATTGCCGGAGCACTCAATGACAAGGTCGACACCGTATTTACCCCATGGTATTTCACCTGGCTTGGAAAATTGTGAAAATGACATATGCTTTCCGCCAAAACTTATCGAACCATCGCCGAGAAGGCTAACATTATAGGTTATCGGGCCCTGAGTACTGTCGTACTTTAAGAGATGTACAACATCAAAAACTTTCCCATTTACCTCGTTAATATGAACAACGTCTAATATCTTGTTTCTGTTTAAATCTTCTTTAACCCGATTCAACTGGCCTAAAGCAGCTTTGATAAAAAGACGACCGATACGGCCAGCCCCATTTACACCGACTTTCATGACGATTCCAAAAGTTACAAGGCTAACAAATTGAAATTAAATTTTTATTACAACGATGCATTTTCGAGGATTTAAAAATATCTACAGTTATATCTGGTTATCTACCGATTTTTTTATCGAGAAATCAGTAATTTTGCCTGGCGGGGAGAACGGGATTCGAACTGAGCACTTAACTCATTGATTCTATTAAATATTCGGAATTACTTTTTTTCCCGTTACTCACACTTAAGCAGTGAGAAACTCTTATTGTATTTATGGACACAAAAATGACCTTAGCGCATTTATTTGCTCACTCCTCACGAGACAATGGTTATTATAATTTTGACACTGATCCAACGAATATTTAGCTAAAAAAGACTATAAATTAGTAGCCTCTTCCATTATTCTCAGCACATATGATCTTTATAAAAGAATATCTCAAATGGCTGAGTACGGTTTTAGTGCTAACCGGTATCTTGTTAACTAACCTAAATATTTATCCTGTTAATATAATTTTTCATGGTATCGGAGTGGTTGGATGGACTATTGCTGGTTTTCTATCTAAAGATAAAGCTATCCTCACAAACTTTGGTCTTCAAATTCCTTTGTTTATGATTGGCTTTTATCAAATATTGTTTAATGGATAGAGCGCTAGAAAACGAACTCTTTTTGTAACAAAATAGAAATTCCAAATATTACAAAAACCATATTATTAAAAATTCCAGTCACTAACCTATCCTGGTTCTTATTGGAATTATTGGTCCCTTTGTTAGGGTCGCTTTCAATTTAAGTTGCGAATTTTTTGTAAATTGTCTTCGAATTTTCAAAAACGTTGAGAAACTCTTTCTCTGTTTTATTAATAACGCTATCCCAGCAGTTTTTTTCAGCAGTTTTTCTAGCATTTATTCTTACATTTCCTAGATTTACTTGATCAAAAATCTGCATAGCTTTTCTCAAAAAAGCTTCTTTTTGAAATGGGCTCACTGTAAAACCATTCTCACCGTCAATAACCAGTTCTTTCGCTGCAGCGGTATCATAACATAATACCGGCAACCCACTTGCTAACGCTTCGAGTGTTACATTTCCAAACGTCTCTGTTAAACTAGGAAAAACCATCAGATCCGCATTAGCATAGTATTTCGATAACTCCACCCCTGTTTTGTAACCAACAAATAATGCATCTGGGCAGCTTTTTTTTAAGTTATTCATGTACGGACCAGAGCCCACAAAAATTACCTGTATTTGTCCATACTTTTTTTTTAATTCATAGAAACAATCTACCACTAAATCTAAATTTTTCTCACGAGCCAATCGACTTACAGATAATATTGTTGGGCATGAATCCGAAATTCCTATTTCACTTCTTATTTTTTTGCACCGTAAGTGCGGATGGAATTTTTTTACATCAACCCCTCGAGGAATCACAGAAATATTATTGATTTTTTTAGCTCTTAAAAATTCGAAAAGTGATTGGGTTGGTACTAGGGTTTTGTTTGTATTATTGTGGAAATATCGCAAATAGGAAAAAATCAATTGTCCGAAAAACCCTAGCCCATAATATTTTCCATATTCGTGAAAGTTGGTTCGGAAGTCTGAAACCAACGGGATTGACAATTTCTTTGACGCATAGAGAGCAGATAAGCCTAATGGGCCCTCAGTTGCAATATGAACTAAATCTGGCTTTCTATTAGACCAAATTTTACGTAAGTAGCCATAACAGGGAAGTCCCATTTTTAACTCGCTATACAAAGGTATTGGAATACCTTTAACAGAAAGGAAGTTTAGATTCTGTCCCACACCATTAGTACCCGTTGAATGCTTTGTATCTGGAACAACTACAGTCACGTGATAATTTTTCCGAGCGAAACCAGTAACAATCCTTTCCAGCGTTAGGGAAACGCCGTTGATATCTGGCGGATACGTTTCTGTGACAAAACAAATATTTTTCAAATTAACCCTTATTTTTGTCAAGTTTGCATTAATTTTTTTACAATTTTATTAAGCTTTTATTCTTGTAACAAAACCGAAATGTAACTACCTGACAATGACTTATTCTAAATTAATTAAACCATCATGAAAAAACTTCTCAAAACACTCGAAATTCAACGTTGGGACGATCATAGATTCTATCACCATAGCAGAATTAATCAGAGCCTTCATTTAATAAGCGCCCTTTCTTTTTTAGTGAGCTACATTTTCCTATTTATCAATCCAATCTATTCGTCATTAATAGCGTGGCTAGTTGCTATGACCTCCCGTCAAGCGGGCCACTTCTTCTTCGAACCAAAAAGTTACGATACTGTTAATTCTGCCACCCATGACCATAAAGAGGAAATAAAGGTAGGATATAATTTACACAGAAAGATTGTTCTATTATCGATTTGGGCACTTATCCCTTTAATTTACTTAGTCTCTCCCGAAATCGTTCATGTTTTTGTGCCAAAGGACTATGAGTATTCATTTATCAGTACTGTTGGAATTGCATGGTTATTTTTAGGTTTTTTTGGCTTATTTTTTCGAGCTGGACAACTACTGATAAAAGAGAATCTCTATACTTCAATTGCTTGGGTTTTGAAGATTATTACGGACCCCTTTCACGATGTAAAGTTGTATTATAAAAGCCCGTGGTTTTTATTTGTAAGGCGCGAGCTTATCGATCCTATGGCT
The DNA here is from genome assembly GCA_004214155.1 of Burkholderiaceae bacterium. Classification (GTDB taxonomy): domain Bacteria; phylum Pseudomonadota; class Gammaproteobacteria; order Burkholderiales; family Burkholderiaceae_A; genus UBA7377. The sequence goes on along the minus strand of SGYQ01000012.1, from coordinate 2,966 downwards.
GAAGTTACTAAAACTCTGCAGGAAAAAGAATCAACTTAAACGTTTGCGCGGTCTCCCTTGATTTTTGCCTGAAGTAGTCCTAATAAAAAATGTTTTTTAAGTTGTCCATTAGTTAATTGTGCCCGAGAATCCCACCACCCGTCCTGTTTCATATTTAGGGCAGCATTTACAAACCTATTTTTAAAAATAGTAAAATCTCGGTCTGAAAAGCTAAAATTAAAAATAAATCTACCAGTTCCGACCCATCCAATATTGATTAAGTGTTTACGCAGATAAAACTGTAATAACCAATTAAACATTGATGGTTTAGTAAAAATTGTACCCCATACTGTTTGAATTCCACAAAAACGTAGAGGTAGCTCGTTATCTTTCAAAACTAAATTAATCTCTGTTAATCTATTTTTCCAAATTTCATTTTGCTTTTCATACAAGCCATTTTTAGCCATAACGGATATTTTATTTAAAAATACGTTCATAGAAGATTGAACATAAGGATGTGCGTTAAATGTTCCACGTGCAAAAGTTATTTCACCTGGTTTTTTCTCCTTATACCGTTTCATAAACCTTTCATCGCCAGCTAAAACTCCTATTGGGAGTCCTCCTCCCAGCGTTTTTCCATAGGTAATTAAATCTGCACATACTCCAAAATACTCCTGAGCTCCCCCTAATGCTAATCTAAATCCAACAAACACCTCGTCGAAAATCAAAATTATATTTTGTTCCGAGCAAACTCTCCTGAGACTAGTAAGCCAATTTTTGTATTCTTCAACATTTACCGCAAAACTACGACTACTATCGATTAAGGTTGAGTCCCCAGGCGCGCTCTTGTTCGGATGCATAACCTGTATCGGATTAACCAAAACACAGGCAATATCTGTTCGTCTCCTAAGTAAATTTAAGGTATTGATATGCATTTCCCGCAATGTCAAGGTGTAGTTGGAAGGGGGCATAGGATTACCTGGGCCTGGCTGAACATCATCCCACCAACCATGATATGCACCAGAAAAACGAACAATTTTTTTCTTTCCAGTCTTAAACCTTGCAAGTCTTACAGCCTGCATGACGGCTTCCGTACCTGACATGTGAAAGGAAATATTCTCCTTTTTTGTAATATTTTTTAGTTTTTCTATATTTTCGAAAATTACAGAATGATAACCTCCAAGATGAGTTCCGAAGTCTTTAGCATTTGCTACACCCTTATCAACAGACTGTTTATAAAAATCAGCACCCAGTAAGTTAACTCCGTAAGAGCCAGAGATATCAATAAATTCGTTGCCATCATAGTCAACTAGTTTATTACCGTCAGTACTTTTCCAAACTGCCCCCAATGGCAAGTCATCTAATACTGAGGAAAACTGAAATGGTACTTTGTACTTCGAAATAAAATCCAGGTCGGGTAGAGACCTACTCAATTCCTTTGACATATTTATTGTTTTGGGGGCCATTTCTTTCAGAGAGTTAGACAAAGAGTTAAATCCCTTTTGTCTTCTAAAAATTACCTGGTCTGGAGCAGAGTCTTGCGATAACCAATTATCTTTTGAATACGAAAACCTCGGTACAAAACCTGTAAAGGCTTTCTGAAAGCGCAAGTGACCGGTTAGCGATGGGTGTTTAGCCAAAGATAGACGAATTCTCTTCTGGGCTTTCCAACAAAAGACTATCCCAATAACCCCAGATATTATTATAAAAAACGCATTATTTGTAATATTTACCATACATAATCCACAAAGTAAGAATACAAAAGGAGTGTTTCAATAATATGAAATCTAGCATGTCGTTGAAAAAGATTTTGCAAATCGAGTGGGTGAATTATTTTGTAACAAATATGATTCCTAGGTTGCAAATAACCGCATTTGTAGGCTGGCTGAGTAAAATCCAGTCCCCATTTTTAACCAAATTGTTGATATTCATCTGGTCACGTTTTACTGATCTTGATTTCTCTGATTCGGAAAAACAAACTTTTGGTAGCTTAAACGAGTGTTTTATTCGAAAACTAAAACCGGGTGCACGAACCATATCTGTCCGTCAAAGAGTGATACTCAGTCCATGTGACGGAATCATTGGTGCTTATGGCGATGTTAGCAACGGCAAAGCCCTCCAAATAAAGGACTCAGCTTACTCAATAAAAGCTTTGTTTGATGACTCTGACTTTGCAGAAAAATGTAGTAAATTTAAATATCTTACCCTTAGACTAACTTCCTCTATGTACCACCGTTTTCACAGTCCTTCAGACAGCACTATTGAATACGTAAAAGTTATTCCAGGCGGGATTTTCAATGTTAATCCCATAACGTTGAAACGAAAGGATAACTTGTTTTGCAAAAACGAAAGGGTAGTCATTCAGTTGCGAACACACGATACGTCAGAAGAAATAATTTTGGTTGCTGTTGGCGCGATATTAGTAGGGAGCATTAGATTACACTGTATCGATAGAACGATCAAATCGACTAACCGCAAATGCTATCAATTCTGGCCAAATAAGAAAGTCTCAAGAGGAGAGGAATTGGGATGGTTCGAACACGGATCCACTATTCTCGTATTTTTGAACAACTCCTGCGACTTTGAAAGGACAATAACCTTAAATAAAATTCTACGAATGGGAAATGAATTAGCTAACTACTAATTCTTTCGTACCTCTGCTATGTATGAATATCCAAACGATAAACTCCGAATTTCAAACGGTATATGCTCTCTGGTGAGAAATAAGCTTAATTCTCTTTTTCTTGGCGAAACAGAAAAACGCTTAAGAAATTTTTTAAACAACTGTCCTGCGATCAAAGGAAAACCCTCCAATTCTCCAAAATCTAAAATAAGTATTACTCCCCCGGGGTTTAAAAACTTAATTGCATTTCTTATTGCTCCTTCCTGGTCAGAAATCATGGAAAGTGAGTACGAGAACATAATTACATCGAAAGAAGTATGAAAGTGAAACTCTTCAGCAAGACCATTACTGGTTGATACTAGAC
>SGYQ01000011.1 GCA_004214155.1 Burkholderiaceae bacterium | reverse complement strand
CCTTTCCACAATAATTATCGTTTTTCAGAAGCTTGAGCAACAGCCGCTGGCTGATTTAGCCCAGCTTCGCCCATCATAATTTCTGACTGGCTTTTTCCATCTAACCAATTAAAACGAACTGTACTTAACAAAATAAAGTGAATCATTGCCGCCAAAGCGAACAAAAAAACACCCTGGATCACCATTGCCCTTAACGGGTCAAATAATTTCCATACTCTCCACATATTTAACTCCTTCTATGTTAGGTGAGACATTAGTGTATAAACTGCTGATCTAATGTCGCTCAATAACGATGAATTTCCTTCTGCTCCAGGCAACCAGGAACGCCAGGGAAGCCTTAAACAAGTCGACAAAACTGCTATTAATAGAAATACCAGAAATGTTATCCCGAATATTATGGAAAATCTAAGTGTATCTCCGCTCAGCTGTTTATCTGAAACCGAGGCAATTGAGCTTTGACTAGATAATGCTTCCATTTCATTCCTCCTTTAGCAAAATTATTAAAGTTCACCTATATTATTAATAGAACCATGGGCGCCAAGCCCATACGAGTATGTGGGCAACAACGGCAATAGCCGTAAAGCCAACTAAGCCCTGCATGTAAAACGTATGGAATTCCTGGGCTTCTTCATCGGTAAGTCCTGAGATAGAACCTGAAGTCTCACTCATGATTACACCTCCTTGAAATGGCCAATAGGCCGTTGCCGCACCGGAGCCCGCGGCATGGGCAGTCGCGACCCAACGTCGCGGCATTCTTCTTACATAGTGATCGCAGATCTTTATGTCTTATAAATCCCCTAAGATAATTGATTTTCATACTTTCGCCTCTGCGTTTTGAATCTCAGATCTGTCATCATTTAAATTCAAATAATCGATCACCATAAACTCTGTAATTTCTGACAAACCACGTTCTTTACAGTCCGTCTCTATTTGTTCTCTCAATTTTTTGGCCCTAGAGATTTGAACCAATATGGGTTCTTTTTCAAGATATTTGTTTAAAATATTTTCTGCATCTCTTTCCCAGCGCACATTTGAATGGGCCTCACTACGTTCTAGACTTTTTGTTTTTGTAATTGGTGCTGCTAGATCAAGCTCAGTTCCTAAAGGTAAAACATGAAACAAGGAATCGAAAAGCGAATTACAAAACTCCTGAAGGATATATGTTGCGCCAGCATATCCTACAAATGGCGTTCCTGTATGTCTCCTTACGATTGAACCAGGAAAGGATGAAGGGATAAACGCATTTTTAGAATTGATTTCTGCAAGGTACATTCTTTCGTTGATACTACCGAACGTTACTAACGGCGTACCATTATGTATTAAAGCCCGTATCTCCTCGTTATTAGTTTTACCCCCCGCTTTTCGTGACCGAGCAAATTTGCATTGAAACCCAAGTTCATTTTGTAAATAATTCTTAATCCCTCTGGTGTATGTCTCATTAGCAACAACAGCGAATGTAGCAGTTCCAAAAAAATCTTGAGTTACAGATCTCCAAAGATCCCAAATCGGCTTTAATGTTGTGTGTTTCTCGGCTTCTATAAATTCATTTGCATCTAACTTTAATATTGATGCTAATTTCTTTAAAAATAACGTTGTGCTCTCCATTCCAATAGGAGCTTGTAAGTAAGGTTTCCCTAGAAGTTCACAGAGGCCCCGGCCATATTCACGATAAAGGCAAATATTTATATCTGCTTCTGACAATTTATAAATCTCTTTTAAATCTGTTCCTAATGGAAACACTAAGTTGGTTTTTACTCCTAACCCGTCTAATAACCTTTTAATCTCCGCTAAATCACTATTTTGATTAAACATTCCATAAGCAGGACCAATAATATTCGCAGTGGGCGCATCTTCTGGTTTCTTTTTTATCTGTTTCTTAATATTTCGCGAACCAAACTCTCGCCATAACCAAACCAAAGCTCTATCAGCTGCCTGCCACTGATCTTCATCTATTGTACGTGGTAAAAATCTTTTTAAATTGGTTCCCTCAGGAGTCACACCACCACCTATCATTTCGGCAATAGATCCTGTAACAACTACTGATGGTTGTTTTGGGTCAAGTACTTTATGTGCCCTCTTCATTGCACCTTCAGTTCCATTTTTATTCAGTTCATCTTCAGATAATCCGGTGACTACGATCGGCAGTTCATGGGGTGGCAAGCCGTCCGTGTAGTGCAAAACAGACGTGACAGGCAAATTTTCACATCCAACTGGTCCATCAATTACGACCTGCAGGCCTTTTACCGCAGTAAAAACATACACAGCACCCCAATATCCGCCTGCCCTATCATGATCGATAATCAACACTTAACTTGCTCCTTCTTTTTATTACTCTCCTGCAGTTTTTTTCCCGAAATCATATCTTTAAATTTCCCACTCTTCTCTCCGTAAGGATGCCAGACACCAGAAGATTGACCTGTTCCAACTCCGGAAAAGAATTTCTTCATTTTTTTGAAACGCTCTCCATTGTTCATGGCCCCCTTAACAACTTCCATTACAGACCCTATCCCTAAATTTCCCATGAGAGGGCGAGCTGATATCAAGTTGGTAAAATATAGTGATGGGATTGCTTTTTCCTTCGCATGCTGAACTACCGGCGTAGTACCTATCGCAAGATCCGGTTCATGTTCATCTATTGCCTGGAGGTCACTTTCAAGTGACGCTCTAAATTCAACTGAGACACCATGTTGTTTCAGCCATTCTTCATCCACCTTGGATTGTTTCGTTCGGGGGCAAGCTGTACCTACATACTTCACAGTTAATCCGCTTTCAATAAGTAGTCTGGCAACGAGTAGCTCAGAACCCTCATAACCACTTAAAGTTACACTTCCGTTTAATTTTTGTTCTTTCAAAGACTCCTTGATTAGGGGAAGAACAAGCTCTTTTGACTTTCCTACCTTTTCCTCGGACAAGTTCAAAGAATTACCCAGCTTTTCCAACCACGATGCCGTCCCTTCATATCCGACTGGAGCAGAACTCAGAATTGGTTTGCCAACAGACTCAAACTCTCTAAATGTTGAAGTATAGAAAGGGTGTAACCCAGCTACCAGAGAGCCTTCAAAAGCAGTATACAGCTCTCTCCACTGCCGGGTTGGGACGATAGCGCCTACTTCTAAATCTAATGGCTCTAACATAGATGATATCGACATGGGATCTAAGGGAAATATCTCCCCAACGAGCGTGACCAAAGGTAAGCCCTTTCTTTTTTGCAAAGATTTTTTTACCGGACCACTTGTAATCTCAGTTTTAGAAAACTTCAGCATTGCAGAGGCTAAGATATCCTTTGCCTCTGCATGGGTAGGAACACCAAACCCAGGCACATCTATTCCGATTATTCTTACCCCATTAATTACCTTTGGTAGCAGTTGTAGAGGCACTCCGCTGGCAGTAGGCACACATAAATTTATGACTACTATCGCATCTAACTTGTCAGGGTCTGCAGTTTTCTCGACAGACTCTTTAATATCTTCAAAAAGTTTGCCAGTAACCAATGTTTCAGAATTGAAAGGAACATAACCAACACTTCTGCGCGCACCATAAAAGTGCGAGGTAAATGTCAATCCATACACACAACATGCAGAGCCGGATAAAATCGTGGCAACCCTATTCATTCTCAATCCAACCCTAAGTGAACCAAAAGCGGGACACATACTTTGTGGTTGGTCATGGGGGCCAATAGGGTAATCTTTCTTGTACTGATCAATAATTTCGGATTTATTTTGAGCCCGCGCGCGTTCTATCAGATCCTTACTACCGCATGGGACCTTTTCCTTCCCAGCGGTCGAAAGATTCTTAATATCTATAATTTGTTCACTAGGCTGCGTCATAAATAACTTCCAGTGATTTCTTGTCCTCAAAACTAACACCTGTCAAATCAGATAACTCTGCAGGCTCGAGCTTATAATTTCGACCCACTACATCCGACGAAAATAGGTTTAGAAGATCATCTTGAATTAAAGGGTTAGGTAAAACTGGAGGCGCTGTTGCCACATTGGAAGCCAACTCAGAAAATAAGGAAGCCCATTCGCTACCCGGCTTTCCGATGATTTCATAGCTTGCACTTTTTCTTCTTATATCCTCATGTGCAGGAATCGATGTAAGGACAGGTATACCAACTTTTTCTGCAAAATTTTTAGCCTCTCCAGTTCCGTCATCTTTATTAATAATAATTCCAGCTACTCCGACATTTCCTCCTAACTTTCTAAAATACTGCACGGCAGAACAAACATTGTTAGCAACATATAAAGATTGCAGATCATTGCTCGCAACCACCATCACTTTTTGACACATATCTCTCGCAATTGGCAGACCGAAGCCTCCACAGACCACATCTCCCAAAAAATCAAGCAACACATAATCAAAATCCCAGTCATGGAATCCTAATTTCTCCAAGGTTTCAAACCCATGAATTATCCCTCTTCCTCCACAACCTCTCCCAACCTCGGGTCCACCTAATTCCATTGCAAATACGCCATCTCTCTTGAAACAAACATCACCGATCTTAACTTCCTCTCCTGCCAACTTTTTTCTTGATGAAGTTTCAATAATGGTTGGGCATGCTTTTCCGCCAAAAAGTAATGAAGTCGTGTCACTTTTCGGATCACAACCGATTAACAAAATTTTCTTACCTTGCTGCGCCATCATGTATGAAAGATTGGCTAAAGTGAAACTCTTACCAATACCTCCCTTGCCATAAATTGCAATTATTTGTGTCTCTTTTTTCTTTACTTTGTTTGCGGGATCAGGAACTGAAGAGCTGAGAGCCTCACCGTTTTTTTCAGTCGGTCCAAACTGCTGACCTCTGACTATTTGTTTATTTTTCATAGTTAGTGATACCCTTTCCAGTCAATTATCATCTTTAAGCAACTCGTGTCATTAAAAGCAGTTTCGTAAGCATAAGGGGCGTTTTCAGCTGAAACCTCATGACTAATTATTCCTTCAAGATTAAGCTGCTTAGAAATAACCAAATCTGAAACAGCCTGCAAATCACTTTGTTGCCACTGTGCAGCAACTCTTATCCTGGCCTCCTTCAAGAAGGTTGGAACGAAGTCAAAAGATATTGAGTCTTGATAAAACCCTGCTAAAACTACTTCCCCTCCTGGATGCAGGAGACTTATTAGAAAATCAAGTTGACTTAGGTCTCCACTAACATCAACAATGCAATCAAATTGTTTTCCAACCACTTCCCCTGGAGTGCAAACTTCGTATCCCGCAGCACCACTCAGGCGGTTAGCTGTTTTGTCAACAACAGTTGGCGACTTTCCACGCAAAACGGTAAGTCGAGCTAACAAACGTCCGAGAGCCCCGTGCCCGATAATTAAATCAGGAGTAGAGTTATCTGCAAAAATATGATGAGCTGTAGCAGCCAATGCCAAAAGAACATTCTTACTACCTATTTCAAAGGGCATTTTAATCGCCCGATTTTTATTTACAACTAGATGGGATGATGCTCCCCCAAACAAACCCTTTACATCTCCGTAACATGTTGCTCCAGGGACAAAAACAGTATCCCCCTCCGTAAACCCAGAAATTTCAGAGCAGCTCGAGACCTTTCCAAAACATTCGTAACCGGGTACCAACGGATACCCCATACCCTGAAATGAGGGCATTCTTCCCTCAAAGAGAAGTCTTTCAGTTCCTGAGCTTATTCCACTGTAAAAGTTTTCCACCAATAGATCATCTTCAGTTAACGGATCTAAATTAATTTGCTCAACACGTATTTCCCCGGGTTTTTTTAACAACACAACAGATGCTTTGTTTTCAATCATTCTTGTGTAAACTTTCATTAACAATAATCAATGTAAAGCTAACTTTACATATTAAGTATCAGTAAAATAAAATTCCTTGTCAACGAATTTATTTTTTGCACCACAACAAAGAAAAAGCTTAAAATTTTTCTAGACTAAGCCTCTGCCAGTACTACTCCCGTCTGAATGGGAAGCGTAGTTTTTAAACAACGCGCTTTTGAAAATCCAGAATCTCTCAAAAGGGCGATAAGCTCCTTTGATGAGCGAGGTCTCCCCTTGCCCATCACAGTCAAATAGAACCAAAAATAAGCATCGCAACTTATTCCTGGAAAAATATTATTAGCCATGGGCTCTGCTATTAGAAGCTTCCCATTGCTTGAGAGGGACTTTCTTATCAACTGCAATAGTTTTATTACACTTTCCTCTGAATGGTCATACAACACTCTGATTAGGGTTACCAAGTCATAACCAGACGGGATTTCATCTTCAAAGAAATTGCTTGGTATGATCTTTATCGCATCCACTAGGCCTGCTTGCTTTACGTTCTTTTTTGCTTCTTCACAAACCTCCGGAAGATCTAGGTTGGCTACATTAATCCCAGGAATAAATTTTGCCAAACGAATTGAAAAACTCGCTTTCCCTCCCCCAACATCGAGCACAGAAGTATGTCTTGTAAAATCATAAGCAGAGAACAATTGATCCGTCACTAAAGGCTGAGAAATCGCCATCAGTTCACTGTACCTTTTTGCATTTTCAGTTTTTTGTTCGCTTTCTGCGTCACTGGGAACACCTCTTTGTTCAACATAACCCCAATACTTATTCAAAGAAGTTTCCATATCTTTTTCTTTAAGAAATGCTACCGGCTCCATCAAGTCCCGATAAAACATTTCGTGATGTAGAATAAGAGCTAATAAACCTTTGTCATTCGCAAAAATATGTCCTTGAACAGTTAGGTCGATGACATCATCCTCATCCTTTTCAATCAAACCGATAGCTGAGGCACCCATAAACAGACAATCAAATTTTGCTTTATCCAAATTTAGAAAATCGGACATCCTTCCTATGTCTTTGGGACCATCTTTCAGAAAATTAAATATATTCAGCTTTACACAGCACAATAAAATCTGAGAATAGACAAACCCTGCCATCAAATCAAAAGACTTTACTGCCTGGCGTCTAACAAAATATTGCCCGAAAAAAGATGTTTCTAGATAACGCTTAAACCTATCTGACTGAAAAATTCCGCGCACAATTTTTCTTTTTACTGACCGGAAAAAATTAGCACTCAACCTCAATTTACTCTTGCAAGCTAGTTTTAAGAAAATGCTTTACGATCAATTTTTTGAACCTTTATACGACCTTTCTTCGGTACAAGACGGATAGCTTCATTTCTAATCAATTTTATTAATTTCGCATCGTTATTAAACTTTGGCACCGATGCGACAACCTCATCTATTAGATTATCAAAGTACGCCACAGCCCCTGAGAGCCCCAGTTCTCTAGCTGAACTCATTCTTCCCAGGACTTCATCTCTTCCAGTAGGTTTTCCAACGTCAGATGGATGTGCAATTACGTCGCGTATATCATCTGCTACTTGATAAGCCTCGCCTAACTTTTCTCCAAAAAGGCGCCAATTCTCGATCTCACTGCCAGCCGATGCCGCGCCCGACATAACTGCAGCCTCAAATAATGCTCCAGTTTTTTCTCTCTGATATTGCTCTAATGAAGCCCTCTTTTCACATTCCCATGCTTGCCCAGCAATTATCCCGGACACACTTCCAACCGATCTTGTTACCAAATTCAGTACCAACCGAAGGCGGGCAAAATGGCGTGTTTCACAATTATTTAGATGGCGAAATGCTTCAACTATTAACGCATCCCCTGCCAAAATAGCTAGTCTTTCATCAAATTCCTTATGAACTGAGGGCCTACCTCTTCGAATATTCGCGTCATCGAAACAAGGTAAATCATCATGAATTAAGGACGCACAGTGAAGAAACTCAATTGCTACGGCAGCAGCAATAGCCAAATTTTTATCATAGTCATCGAAAGAATCTGCGATAGCTAAACATAGTCTTGGCCGTATCCTGGCACCCCCTGGGAAAACGGCGTGGTGCATCGCCATGTGGAGTCTTTTAGGCGAGCCGGGACTACTACACTTCGACAATGCATTTTTTAAATGCAATTCGAGAATATCCTCAGGTTTCATGAATACCCAATCTGTGATTTGTCGAATTATTGATTAAAAAGAAAAAACTCCCTTATGTCAATTCTTATTGACAAATAATATGTAAAAATTATGTTACATATAATTTGAATTGTTAAAAACTAAAAAAATGACCGAAGAAAAATCTAACGTTAGATGGATTCAAACAGAAAATGTTAAGTGGTTTTGCCTAACTTCTAACTCATGGCAGGAGTTTGAAGAGCACAGGAACAATAAACTGGTTCTGTTTCTCCACGGGACCGGCGGAAGTTACGAATGTTGGGATGAAATCTCAAAGGGACTTAGTCAGACTTTTGTTACTCTATGTTTAGACTTACCAGGCCACGGGAAGTCCGAAAATAGCAAACGATTCAAATTAAGCTTACGAAATATCGCCATAGAACTAAGTCAATTGCTTAACCTTTTAAACATAAAAAGTTTAAAAACAATCGTTAGCCACTCGGCGGGCACAACATTAGCAATAGAGTTCTCTAACTATAATAAACAAATTGAAGTGGAGGAAATTATCGGGATTAACCCCTCACTTGTTCCACCGCCGTTCCACTTTACCATGGCGCTAAGCCCGTTAATAAGTCCTTTTATTACGTCAGAAACTTCCGTATCTCTGTTGTCCAAAATTATCAATAATTCAACAATAATAGAAAAACTCTTAGATTCCACAGGTTCAAATCTAAAAGACCCGATCAAAAGAGATAGATACGCTAGGCTATTTAATAATAAAAAACATTTAAAAGGAGCCCTAAATTTTATGGCAGAAACTGACGTAATAAGCGTTCTTCAAAATGCCAATTCTGCAAAAACAAAATTTTTTTTTATAATCGGCATCAAGGATACCTGGGTCAGATCAGACAGTTTAAAAAATATTTTCAGCAAATATTTTCCACAAGCAAAAATCTTGGAGCTCGATGGGGGGCACTTGTTAAACGAAACTCACGCTAAGGAACTTTGCAAATTAATTCTCCAGGAATTAACGCACCGCAGTAACAGCATCTAATATCTTTTTCGAATTAGCTCGTGGTAAAGGAAGATAAGTAGACCCAAGCTTATCAGCCAAAAATCTCGTTTGAGGAGCAGGGTTATCAGCTATATCAATAAATATAGATTTTATTGTGTGACTATTGAAAAGTTCGGCACTCTTCAGAGATTCCTCAAATGCTTTACCTCTTCCCCCAATTCCACTTTTTGTAACATTTGCACCACCATCACTCAGAATAACTAATACAGGGATTTTCCCATGGCTCAACTCTGAGCAACACAGATTGAATGCATGCTCCAAGGCTGCAGCCATCGGTGTGCCCCCACCGCCCTTCAACCCCCTGAGACATTTTTTTGCTCGAACGAGAGATCTCGTTGGCTCTAATAACAAGTCACTGCGCTTTCCCCTGAATGAAATAAGAGCAACTTCGTCCCTGCGAATATAACACTCAGCTAGAAGTAGTTCTACCGCTCCTTTAGCTTCTCCTAACCTTTTGGATGCTGAGGATCCCGAGGCATCGACCAAAAAAACAGTTGTATTGCGAACTCGATTACGTTTCTTCGAAACACGCAAATCTTCGGGCAAGATACGCAAAAGCATATTTTCATCAAAATTTTTATAAGTTTGTCTTTCAACTTGATAGGGAAGTGCAGCTTGAATTGAATCAGCGATCTTTATTTTATGAGGTAAGCCCTGACGCCATCGTATTGAAGAATAGTTTTTCCCACTACTTGTATTTCTTATAAACGTTTGCCCTCTTCCAAACGAGGAACTCCCCCTCAATCGTTTGGAGAGTTCACCGGACAATATACTTTGTAAAAACTCTTTTGAAAGGGATATGTTTTGTATAGAGGAATCCAGTTTTGCAGGGCTATCCTCTACTGTCTCATTTTCTATACTTTGCCTCTCATCATTTTTTGAATCGATAATCGAGGAATCTGAATTATCAATCTGATTACTTTCTTCCGTTAAATTCTCTTCTGTCCTTGCCTCAGTACCCTCGCTCTCTACACTTAACTGATTTTCATCTTCTTGTGAAGGAATTGACTTTGCTTTCGAAAGAAAAACTAGCGATGCTGCTAATTTAATGTCCTCATCGTCTACCTGAATTCTTCCTTGCAAAGCAGCAATAACCTTAGAGACAGTGATCGCAAAGAAAACTTGGCGGAAACCCTCAACCGCCAACTCAGAGGATATTGCGACTAACATCGATAACTGGTTAGCATTTAAAACTACATCGGGAAAAATTTTTCTCGCATTCTCCACATTCAAAATTTCTTCTTCAGACATCGCTAAATTATCCAAATTGTAATCCTCAGCCAATTCTGTTCCGACTATCGTAAGCGCTAGTCGTTCGTTAATTGTGCGAGGAACATTTTGATTCTTATCTTCCCGATTAAAAGGTAATTCCTCAAACACTATTAACGAATTGAAACCACAATTATTTTCATTAGTTGTTTCAAGTGTTTTATCTAAATCTGCACATAACAGATTAGCTACTGCTCTATCAATGTCTCTTGTTGAATTTAACAGAAGCACCTTGCCATTATTTTTCCTAGTAAGCAGGCCCTCTCGATAAACCTTAACTCCTTCTCTTAAAGAATCTAGAAAATCTAATCCTCCTATTAATTGTTCTGAGGAGATGTCCGACGGAATTGATAAAATATTCATTTCATTAGGAAGAATACTTTTCAAGGAGCTAACTAAGGCTTGTCGATATTCGAAATGGGGCAATTCAATTCTCATCCCAGCTAATTTATGCGGGCAAATAGAAAAAATTTTTAAGATGTATTTAGCTATCACTCAACTTTTTTCTCAATCAAATACTTCAGAAATCATTTTTTTTACACGGGTATCCGAACTAGACTCATCCAAAGGGTCTCTTCTTAACCGGTGCCGAAGAGACATGACAGCTACATGTTTGACATGTTCCTCACTTACCGAAAGGCTTCCATGTAGGGCTGCACATGCTCTGGCAGCTTTACTGAGGGAAAGCTCCCCTCTTAAACCATCTGTTTTTAGCATCAAGCAAAGCTCTGCAATTTTCTCAAGTGTCTGTTCTGGCACTTTTACTTTGCCAAGCTTAGTTCTCGCAGCCCTTATCTTTTTTGCTAAGGCCATTTCTTTTGATAGCCATTTTTCCTTAAAAGCTTCCGGATTATCGTCATACTCCTGTCTAAACTTTACAACTTTAACCCGCTCCTCTAGATTTTCAGGAGTAGTCACATCTACCGAAAAAGCAAACCTATCTAATAATTGCGGCCTAAGCTCTCCCTCCTCTGGATTGCCACTCCCTACGAGTACAAACTGTGCAGGATGCTCAATTGACAAACCCTCTCTTTCAATAAGATTTATACCAGAAGCAGAAACATCGATAAGTAGATCAACCAAATGATCATCTAACAAATTAACTTCGTCAACATACAAAAATCCTCGATTAGCGCTGGCAAGCAGCCCCGGTTCTAGTTGCTTGTCACCCGACCGTAATGCTTTTTGAATATCTAATGAACCAATTATTCGGTCCTCTGTAGCACCCAATGGAAGATTGACTACGGGCACGGTCTTGTACTCACTAACCAGTTTTTCCGCATTTTTACAACGACTACATGCTCCAATCTCCTCAGAAGGAAGACAGTTAAACATACAATTTTTAACAGCTTTTATCTTTGGTAAAACATTAACCAAAGCCCTAATCGCAGTTGACTTTCCAGTTCCTCGATGGCCCATAACCAAAACACCCCCCATGAGCGGATCTACTGCAGATAACTTTAAAGCTAAGCACATTTCATCTTGTCCAATTATTGCTGTAAAGGGGTAGTGGGATGTACTCATATTCTAACTTTCTCGTCTAATAAAAACTATTAAAGAGTAAAAATGAAAAAGCCCAGAACACATTAGAAAAACCATGCATAAACTTAAATAATCTTTCGCAAACGATAACAGTGAAGTCATTAAAAAAATTCCTGAAATAACATTATAGAAAAAGCTTTCTTTAAAAATACTTTTCCTTCTCTTTGTTATAGAAATGATTAAAAGCTCAAATAAAGAGATTGTAATTATAACCCCTACCAAAACAAGAATTATATCTTCGTCGATAATTGTCATTTCAAACCCCTGAGATTCACTGAAGGATAGAGTCAATTTTTTGCAGTCTTACTAGAGGGTCCATCTCTTCAAGAAGACTTTGTTTCTGTGCAACTCTAATAGGTAACAACTCTGCCCATCTGTTAGCAACCCAGCCTGCATCATGACACCGATCATCGAAATCAGACATTTCAATACCCGGTGGAAACATCTTGTTCCCATATGAATCGAAGACATCTTTAAGATTACTCGACAAACGACTACTACTTTCAGGAATTCGAACCATACTATCGCTTCTTACCTCACTAACTTCTGCGCTCCACAAAGAATACCTGCCTTTACTGGCTGAATTTATTTTAAAACGCCCCTCTCCTTTCACACTGATCGAAAAAAGTGTTGGTTGCAAAGTTTCAAATCGAATAATTCTAGCCTTCGTACCTACATCATAAAATTCTTCAGTTTCTCCAGGCCTATTAGTTTCTAAACCACGTTTTAGCAAAATAATCCCAAAACACCCTCTCTCATCACTAACCTTTTTTATCATTTTTAGATATCTAATTTCAAAGATGTTTAAGGACAAGATACCATCTGGAAATAAACAGTTATTTAGCGGGAATATAGGTAGGCTCACTTCCTTCTCCCACGTAATTTTTCGCAAGGATCTACTCTGGAGACAGCCTCTGTAAGCCAAATATAATCAGCGTCGGCATCTTTAAACAATTTTTTAATGAGATTGTCTGTCATGTTCGAAAATTTATCTGTTTCTAAAAAAGCAATCGAAACAATATTGCTATCAGGATTTATTTTTTTTAATATTTGCGGGACTCCATAATCTCGCCTTACATGACCATTTCCAGCTATCACAATAGCAGGAGCAACTTTACTGGCAATGTAAGCCATGCTAGCATCTCGCAGGCGTTGAACCTTAAACATAAAACTCAAAAAATCTTCCTCAACAATTCCGCAGTGACCCACAACTAGATCATTGAGAAGTTTGTCTTTTGATTGACTGTCAAGAGCACTTCTCTTTATTATCGGAGTAAGGGTGCCTGATTGTGACAACCCTTTTCCTTCATAAATATTATCGATATCTTTTTTAGACAAGTCACCCCCAAAGACGGGCAAATTCAACTCCTCAAATTTTTTGTATAAAACTTCATGAGTTGGCCAAATCCAAGCTTTTTTGTTAAAACCGATGGTCTCAAGATCTTCTAATAGACTCCCGGAGTAAGTAATCTCACTACCAAAAACTAAATGTTCCGATACAATTGCAAACTCTTTATTCTGGATTTTACTTATTAAATCTGCTCTTGCTCTGTGCTGAAACAGATTATCATGGATTTCACCTAACAAAACAACATCAGCTTCATGGATAGCAGCAATCAAATCTTGTACGTTGACCTGATTTTTTGTTTTGTACTCAAAAATTATCTCAGTCGCAAGTAGAGTGCAAGGAATTATAAAAAATAATGTAATTAAGCAATTGGAACAAAAGCTTTTCACTTTGCGCAAATCCTTATTTTATTAAGGTTATCTTTTAATGCATACTAATGCTTCTACAGCCTACTTATGATTTACAAAGTATGACTGACGAGGATCTATAATTAAAAAATTAGTGTAAGGTTCTCGGAATCTGAAGATGAAAAACCGGAATTTCTGTATCAAATGGCGTTCCGTCCTCTGCAACCATTTTATATTTACCTTGCATCGTTCCAACTGGTGTCGAGATAACAGCACTACTTGTATACTCAAACCCTTCACCTGGCTCAATAACTGGTTGCTGTCCAACAACTCCATCACCTACAACTTCCTGAACATCTCCATTCGCATCTGTAATCTGCCAGTACCGACTCATTAACTTTACAGGGTGTCCCCCTGTATTCAAAATTCTAATGGTGTAAGCAAAAACATATTTGTCAGTCTCCGGGGAAGAGTGTGCCTCTAAATATATTGGCTCCGTTTCAATCTCACATAAATATTTAATTTCATTATCCTCAGACTTCAACACCATATTACTCTCCAAAAAAACTAACTCCCAATTGAAAGGGGTGCCGCATAACCGGTAAGCTCAAGATACCCGAATCCTATCTCTTTTTTACCAGAAATCATAGTAACTGCGCCTTCCCAATAATAATTTCCCGTACTCTGCAATGCATCTACTTCTTGATCACTCATTAACGGAATTATACCGTATTCAACCTTATTAATAAAAATTGACTGCTCAACAGGATAAATAGCTCCGGATCGTGGTGACCTCCAGTTTTTCCTAGCTTTCCAAACAATTTCGTTTTTATTTTTCAAGTGTAGTTCTTTTTGATCACTAAAAAAAATGTTAAACTCATCAATAGATTTCTTTTGTTGAGATTTATCAACAAAAGAATAATCGCTCCAACCGATTGAACCATCTTGTTTTCTTATTTTAAAAACCATCAGACTAGAACCATCAATTAAATTAATTCCGATCCAGTCCCATCCTACAAAATCATCCATTAAAAGTTCACTCATCCATTCATGATCCAACCAACCGATTCCAGAAACTTTTCTTGGTTTTTTTTGATAAAGACTTAAATCCCCGGTAATTATTAAGTTAGGCCTACTGTAATAATAGCTCGCGTATTCTTTGTTAGGACCTTTTCGGGAAAAACCGTTTTCGCCATTCAAGACCGGAGAGAAGTAAGATCCGAATTGTCCAGGAGGTGTAATTGTCAAATTTACTTTAAATTCTCTTTGATTCATTCTTAAAAAATATTTATCCGCTTTTCCTTCCCTAAAAAATAAAATATCTTCGAATTGAAGTCGCATGTCTTCTTTCTTTATATCCACAGGACCTATCCCCGGTCTACCTATTTTTTGACCCACAATTAGCCTGTTTTGTTTAGGATCCGAGATTGAGCAATGCACAAAAACTATCTGCGAGGAATCAAATGATGTATTTTCTTGAAATCTATGTCTAGTACCTAAACGAAAAAATGTTACCTGAAAACCATATGATAATGACATGTCATTTAGCCATCCGGTAAGATACCACCACTCTAAGCGAAATGAAGGATGAGAACCATAATCGTTAGGAAAACTAATTATTTTTCCGGGTTTTACTTTTTCCCACAACGTTTCAGCATATTCATCTGCCTCTGTCGTTTTTAATAAGAAAATATTTGATGAAGTAAAAAACGGAACGCCAATCCAAAATGATGAACTCAAAAATCTCCGACGACTTATCATATTAATCCTTTATTTCGATAATTTAATACAAATTTTTTCTTTTAAAGAAAGCGAAGTATGCAAACGTCGAAAAAATTATACTACTGAAAGCCAAGAGCACAATTAGCAAAATTTCTTTAAGAGGAAATTCAAAATCAAGAGTCCAGAAAAAAGTCTGTGGGTTGACTTTAAAGATTAAAATAATACTGATTAAAATGCCTACAATTACCGAACATGTTATTGAGACAAGGCCAACAAAAGCTTGCTCAGAAAGCATTTGCTTGAGAATGTAATTGCTTTTATGTCCTATCTTTTTCATTAGGGCAAGCTCCTGTCCCCTAGATTCGATCTGACTACTGCAAGAACATGCTACAGAAAAAATACAAACAAAAAGTGAGATTAAAAACAATACATAAGTGATAGAAAATGTTTTATCAAAAATAAGCAAGGATAGTTTCTTGATATTCGTGTTGTCAGATATTTTAAAAGAGATACCTGCATTCATTTTGGATTCGAAGTCAGCCTTAAACTCTTGAACTCTCTTTCCTTTTTTTAAATCAATTGCATAGTGGGAAATCTCTCCATATTCCGAGAGTTCAGGATATTCCGTAGTTGACACTGTTAAACTACCATGTTGCCGACCATAATCTCTGTATTTTCCCAAAACAAAAGCTTTCAGAGATCCTTCTTTAAAACTTAATTCAAAAGTATCATACAATTTTATTTTGTATCTCGCCAAAAATCCTTCAGAAGCGTATAAATATAACTCGTCTTGATCGTTATTTTTTCTAATATACATATCAATGGAACTTGGATCTGTGCTAACCATTGGTAAAGTCGAAAACGAGTCTTTATAAGAAAATTGTTTCAGGATTACGGGTACTGGTGAGAAGCTATTTTTAAAAGAAACACGCGACACTCGTACAAGTTCAAAGTCATCTACCGTATCATTTGATTCTAGAGCCTTATGAATATAAGAGATATCCTGATTCGAAAGGTTTTTCTCTACACTGATATAGCAATCTGATTCCAAAACCTTATCCAACCACATAATTAATGAGTCACGAAAACTGTGGACCATAATGACCATAGCTATGGTTAGTGAGAGACTCGCAATGATAGTCCTAATAACGTTGGAATCTAGTTTAGTATCGCTTGATAATTTATAAAAAGCCAACATTAGCCAACCCTTTGTTGAGATAAAAGAAGAACAAAAACTGAAAACTTTTTTTGCAAAAACGGGAATGAAAGAAGGAAGGAAAACTATCGGTGTTAATAGTAAAAAAAAGATGCCTAGATAAGGGCCGACTGCCATTCCATAAATTGGCTTTATGCTCGTCGATAAGGCTCCGAGGAAAAGAAAAATAATGAACCCAGATTTTCCTTTAATAATAGAATAATATTTATCAATTTTAATAGTTTTTATTTTTGTCCGAAATAAATTGACTTTAAAAAAAATAATGATTGTTGCTACTATCCCAGAAAGTACTCCGAGCGCCCAGTAGGAAAACAAATTTACGTATGTTAAATTCAAATCCACGAAACCTTGGAAAATTAAACCTTCACCTTGGGTATTTCCTAATTCCTTACCGAAAATTGTTGCTATGAATATTCCACTTAAAACACCTATCAAACTGGCTAAGGAAGTAAACAGAATATTTTGAGAGAGAACAAGTTGAAAAAGCCGGATATTTCTGCCCCCGATCTGCTGCATTAATTCAAGGTTCTTCCTTTGTTGTTGGAGTGACAAGTCTATAATCGAGTAAAGAAGGAAAAATGTCACAAATAATGTTGCGATTCCCAAAACAAATAAATTTCCCCGATAAGCAGAAGATAATTGAGAAATTTCTGTCTCTCTAGATTGCGGGTCTACGATTCGAATTTGCTGCTCGAGCTGATTCGCTCGCAAGAACGCTAGTAAGGCGATTCTAGTTTTTTTTAAATTTGAATCCGTCTCTAGTCTTATATCTATCCGGCTTAATTTTTTTGGCTTTTTGATAATAGTCTGTAAATTTCCAATATCCATTATCACCACATTACTGAGATACTTACTTTGGCTGACGGCGATAGGAAACAAACTTTTTATTCCAAATTGCGTATTTAGATGCAGTTTTTTATCTGATAAGCTAATATTCTCAAAAATATCCGAAGAAATGATTGCGGAATTTTCAGCCAACAAGTCGATAAATGAATCACTGTCTTCTGCCGCAATATTTTGACCACGTAATTTCCGGATTCCTTGGAAAAAAACGGGGGTTGTGCTAGCTGCTCTGAAGACATCTACTCCCACAACTTGAAACTTTTTATCCAGACCGCCTGGCCAATTTTGATGAATTAAAATAGGGCTCGCAGATGCGATCCCTAACTGGTTTTTTATAGATACTAATTTGTTAAATAATTCCTCATCAAATTCACCATTTATGGATACTAAATTTATGTCAGCAAAACCATTTAGCAGATTTTCACTTCGTGCCATTTGATTTATTGCAGACTTGTTAATTACTTCGACTGCAGTAATAAGCGATACGCTCGCTGCCACAGCTAAAATAGTGAGTATCCATTTCAGTTTGTGTTTGCGAAAAACACCAGCAGAAAAATGGTATAAGAGAAACAGGAAATTTTGAATAGCCAATAAACTATCCTACGAAAGTAAACTACTTTCCTCTTCAATACCTTTTGAATGAAGAGTAAGTACTCTCTGCATTCTTTTAGCAACATTTTTTGAGTGAGTTGCAAGAACCAGCGTAGTACCTCTAGCCTGAGCCGCGTTTATCAACAATCGGATAACAATATCACTGTTTTTCGCATCTAAACTGCCAGTCGGTTCATCTGCTAAAACTATTTCCGGGGATTTAAAAAATGCTCTTGCAATACAAATCCTCTGCTTTTCTCCCCCTGACAAAGCATCTGGATAACGATTGAAAAGATGAGACACATTCAACGAAGCCATTAATTCTTTTGCCCTTTCCTCAATTTTTCGTAGACCTAAATTAACGCCCATCAAACCAGGCAACATGACATTTTGGCACCCAGTTAAATGGTCAATAAGGTAGTAATCTTGAAAAACGAAACCTATTTTGTCTTTCCTAACAGTTTCAGCATCTAATATAGACCCCTCAACATGGCCACTAAAAAAACCGATGTTACCGCTACTTATTGGAATAAAGCCCGCAATGGCCTTTAACAAGGAAGTTTTACCAATTCCTGACTCTCCCGTGAGAGCAATGGTTTGGCCGGGTTGGATTTTTAAAAACAAGTTACTGTAAAGTGGCTCCTGCCCGCCAAAACGACATTC
The DNA here is from genome assembly GCA_004214155.1 of Burkholderiaceae bacterium. GTDB lineage: Bacteria > Pseudomonadota > Gammaproteobacteria > Burkholderiales > Burkholderiaceae_A > UBA7377. The sequence continues at coordinate 45,748 of SGYQ01000011.1, read as the reverse complement.
CAAGGACTCTATCTTTATACCTGTAGCCAAAAGGACTAACTAACAAGCCATATTACATTTCCCCTCAGCCACTCCCTGAGGGTCCACCAATTCAAGCGCGTCTCTTACCTTTTTTAAATTTGCTCCATCGCCGACCAATGCTAAAACATTTGCCATCGTAAATAATGCATTCGCATCGAGAGGATTATAACTGAGTGCTTTTTCAAGAGCCCTCTTCGCTTCCTCATTTCTTCCTATTCGGTGAAGAACCTTTCCATACGAAAGCCACGAGTCGAAGTTTTTGGGCTCTTTTTTAATCCATTTTGATGTTAGTTTTAGAGCGGCCTGAACATTTCCATCTTCCATGTATTGTGAAAACTGTAAGAATACTGGTTGCTCCGCTAAATCTTTTTCCCACAAAGTTAAACCGCTTATCCGATCAACTTCCTCCGCGTTTCGTTTTCGCAGGTTATGGAGCCAGTCGGATGGGAGCGCATAGTAGCTTCCAGAGTGTCCCGCTGAGAAAAAGGTAGTGATTCCGATTAATCTGCCTCCACTATCAAATAATCCACCGCCGCTTCCCCCAGAGGAGAAGCCCGCAGTAGTCTTTATCACCAAGCTATCTTCATAAGGGTGAAGCCCACTAACACGGCCTTCGGTAAAAAATGCATCTGCGCCTCCTGGATAGCCATAAAAATAGGCATAATTACCGACCCGTAACTCAGAAGGATCGCGTAATTCAACGGCAGGCAAGATAAGTCCTGGTGCTTTCAAAAGACACAAATCTTTGAAAATATCCACCTTTTGACTTTCAACAGGATATCGTAAAGCACCTTTCATGACAGTTATTCTCTGGCTTCTGCGAACAACATGGCAATTTGTCAAAACTTCTTCTTTACCAACTACAACCCCAGACCCTGCATAAAGCTTACCCCCCGCAGGAGCCAATATCTTTACAACACTTACTGAAAGCTTTGCATAAAACTCAGAAGACAGTTTCGGTTCCTCCAGAACATCCGCTGACGCTGCGAGTGGCAAACTTATGAGAATTTGAACCAAAAAAAACTTACTGTAATGCGAGATGCGGTTCACCATATTAATTTACCCATTCGGTTTTCAGCACTTTCCACTCTTGCTTCCCATCGGAGACTAGTGAACAACCCAACGCCTCTGGTTCAGCGCCTGGCATTAGGACTGATCTTCCCCGGTCCGCAGTTCGATTATCCATATACCATCTTTCCAACAAAACTTTTATTTTCCCAGTAGAGTGGGTGTTAGAAATATAAATCATTACCCCCCCCCTAACAACACATTTTGCGTCAAAATCTGTGGAAAACTCTAGGAAAGAGGCCGGATCTTCTTTCGCGGAAGCCCCCATGGATAAAGTTAAAAGCGCCCAACCTAATAATAAGCACTTTGATGAATGTATTTGCTGAGATATCATAGTATTTTGAGGATGAATTATGATGCAAGTTCCTTTGCTTATGAATAATATAGCGCACCGGTCTAATATTAAATGAACCTTACAAAATCACCTTTAGCCTTCCTTCTTTTTACCTGCTTTTTGCTTACAAACAGTGGAAGTTTTGCAAGCGATACAGTCGGAAATAGTTTTAACGTCGCTGGTCAAATGGGATTAATGAAATTCGTAATCATTCCTACAGAAAAACAAAATGACGTTGAATTCCACCGAAAAATTGTAAAAAAAATATGTGTTCAGGGTAAAACATGTTTTTTAAACTTCTTCACAAATTCAAAAAACGCCCCAGAAAACTTACCCTTAGACGATCGGATTTTGGCTGAACCGACCCTTATGTACAAGTACTCTCCTAAACACAGAAATGAAATTGAAGACTGGAGTTGCAGGCTTAAGCTACCCATCAAATCGTGCTTTTGACCAAACTAAATTAATTTTGGACGGCCAACGATTTTTCAAATGTCATGTTTTTCGAATCCAATACCTCGGCTCTCAGATTATCCCCACCAGTTGGTGTAAAGAAGAAGCGGATGTTTGGATTCTCGCTAATCGCGAAATCTAGATTGGCGGTTAAGAGCTTTTCTTCACTATGAAAAACTTCAATTTTTTTTACAAATCTAGCAGGTACATAAAGCCGAGTAACCTGATCCATCTGCATTCCGGAAAAATTTGGATGGGATACCATAACCTGAGCTCTGGCTGGTTTCCCAACCTCTAATCCCGACTCAGTTCTTAATTTCATTCTACCAAGTCGCGCCAAAGCTGCCTCCTGGTCTTTACCGGCAGGAGCAGAACAACCGCCTGATGCTCTCACATATCTGTGAGCCATGTGTAAATCCCCATTGTTTAATTCAGCCACGGCTCTCACAAAGGTGTACTCTTCCAGTCGGACACGTGTTTCTATATCAGCTCTACCCGCCTTTTGGCTTAATGTGAAGATGCCCGCAACGGGTGTCGGGTTTTTATCTATCAAAAGATAGATCTTTTTTATATATTTTTTCGGACTTTGCGAAATTCTACTTTTTATCGATATTGGAACTACCGCAGCATCCTCTGCTCGGAAGGGGGCCTCTATGTCTATAATATTTTTCGAGGCTACCACTTTTTTGTCACCAAAAAGACTTAATTTCAAATTCTTCCATTCAGCAGTAAGGGAGTTCGGAACTTCTTTCCCCGCTAATTGGAGGGAAAAGCCTAAAAGTAAACAAAGCGATAAAACCTTAGATATTCTTTGTAGTGAAATATTCATAACTTCAATCTTCCCACTCTAATTCTGCGTATGCTGCTGTTATATTCCGTTTTGAATAATTTTCGGTATTCTCCCAAACCTCGGTCGACTCGGATTTAATACTTTTCATGGCCTTTTGTAAACTAATATTATCACGAAGAGCCTCTTGTACAGATCTTTTTAAATTCACCAAATAATTCAGCTGATTTTCTAGCCCTCTTACATCATTTTGCGGAGGGCCATGACCAGGAATTATGCTCTCCACGTAATGTTTGTTTGGCGATTTTTCAAAGAAGTTTATTAACTGTTGAGTAACTTTAATCCAACCATTAAGACTGCCGTCAATAACCGGAATGTGTTTTACAAACAATAGATCACCAGTAATTAGCGTTTGAGATGTATGATCAAACACAGTTAAGTCGTGGTTGGTGTGAGCCGTTTCCCACGCAGTTAGCGTTAGCTTCCTGTCACCTAAATTTAATTGCAAGAAATCTTCGACTTCTTTCGTTGCAGAATATGGCTGTAATGCATTTTTTTCACCAAGTAGTTCTAGCAATCTTTTGTTGTAGGTATTGAACCTGTTTGCATAAGCAGGCGTAAAATTTTTGTGGACTATAAATTCTGGCGGTGGATTGAGCTGTGTGAACGCTTTGTTGCCACCGGTGTGATCAGGGTGTACGTGCGTATTTATTACATAACATATGGGTTTACTACTTATTTCCCTTATCGCAGAAATAAAGGATTTTCCAGCATATAAACTTCCTCCTGTATCAATCACTGCTATGCAATCAGCTCCCTCAATAAACGAGAAATTTGATATTAAACCTCTGTTTTTCCGGGAAAACTCTGCAACATTTCCCTGGAAGGTATAAACCCCAGGAGAGACCAATTCTAATACAAGCGGGACTACACCATTTAATTTTCCTTCGAATTCCTGTTTACTTTCCCTTTCAACAAAATGTTTACTCAACGGAGGGCATTTCACATTTTGGTTAAATGCCTCAAGCTCTATTTCTCTCGATACTTTTTGATAATTAAGATTATGCCTCTTATCAAATCCAGGGGTGTTTATAAAATCTACGAGTCCATTTGGTATACTACCGACCTCTCTAAAAACACCTAGCAAATAGTCTTTCTTAGCAATCTCATAAATCAGACTAAAGTACTTAATGTTAAACCCTAGAGCCTCCGTTTTAAAATCATCGAAAGAAGAAACCGTACCACTTCCAATGACATATGTCGGTTTTAATGCTCGGAGAAACTCAAGTCCACGAACCCAAGGTTTTGTATGACCTTTTGATAAACTGGGAATAGAGTTATTAAAAACAACCTCACTCGCATAAAGAATTTTTAGATTCTCGTTCCAAAGTAAGGTGTCTCCTGTTTGTTTAACACAAGCAAATGAAATTGCTTTCCAATCCAGCAGTTCTGGATGTAAAGGAGAATTTTTCTCGATAATGTAATTCGGGATTACAATTTCGCTAGCAACCAGTTCCTTTTGGTTTACTTCTCGCATCATGTCATCTCTACAAGCCTGACAGTTTTCTACCATATATTGTCTAGTCTTTTCTGAACTTATATAGGTTGGATGATCTTTTAGGAATGCATAGTTTCCCATTACGTTTTCAGGCTTAGCAGTTGAATTAAAAACCCATTTTACGGGTGGCAATTCTGTATTGTATTTTGTTCCTATAGTATCAAATAGTTCCTCTACGTATCCACGATGGGGCCCAGGATCCACTACAAAACTACCATTTTTTTTTACTACTACCAGCGTGTTTACACCTGTCTCGATACCAACAGACTTGAGATACCCAGTTTTTTCTACAGCTAGGTATATTTTCTGGCTAGGAGCATCATGTATCAATAAAGTGTCAAACTCATACGGCCTTTTCTCTAGCGAAAAAGCATGAGTAAAGAAGGAAAAAAAGATAACAAGACAAGTTATCCAAAACTTTGCCATCGACTCTCCCGATCTGGTGGGCCCAACAGGACTCGAACCTGTGACCAATCGATTATGAGTCGACTGCTCTAACCAACTGAGCTATGGGCCCTGAAATATTAGTTAAGCTTAATCCAGTTAATGAAAAAATCAAAGGCTATCAAGGAAACTTTTCAGCTTGTCACTGCGGCTTGGATGTCTCAGTTTTCGGAGCGCTTTAGCCTCAATCTGTCTAATTCTTTCCCTAGTTACATCAAATTGTTTACCAACCTCTTCAAGAGTATGGTCTGTAGACATTTCAACCCCAAACCTCATTCGTAAGACTTTCGCCTCACGGGGGGTGAGAGAGTCAAGAACCTCCTTGACGACATCTTTCATAGAATCTTGTAGAGCAATTTCCATAGGCAGTAATGTATTAAGATCTTCTATAAAGTCCCCTAAATGCGAGTCTTCATCGTCACCTATCGGAGTTTCCATAGATATAGGCTCCTTGGCAATTTTCATTATCTTTCGGACTTTTTCTTCAACCATTTCCATTTTTTCAGCGAGCACATGAGGGTCAGGTTCCTTGCCTGTCTCCTGCAAAATCTGTCTAGAGATTCTATTCATCTTGTTGATTGTCTCAATCATATGAACTGGTATTCGAATAGTTCTAGCCTGATCAGCAATTGATCTTGTAATCGCCTGCCTAATCCACCAGGTCGCATATGTGGAGAATTTATAACCACGTCGATATTCAAATTTGTCAACAGCTTTCATTAATCCAATATTACCCTCTTGAATAAGGTCGAGAAACTGTAGTCCTCTATTAGTGTATTTTTTTGCAATAGAAATAACTAAACGCAAATTTGCCTCTGTCATTTCCCTTTTCGCCTCCCTGGCAGCTCGTTCGCCCTTAGTCATCATCTTGTTGACTTCTCTAAGATCTCTCAGAGGTAAAACAACCTTTGTCTGCACATCGATTAAGGTTTGTTGCAATTCCTGCAAAGCAGCCAAATTTCTATCATAAGCAGCTCTCTTCTCATCCGGAACCGTGTCTCTTTTGCTCTCGAATAGATTCAAATTAGTTTCATTTCCGGCCCAATCTTTAACCAACCATTCAAGAGGCAAACCCACTCTATCAACAACAAGGTGTCTCACTTTACGCTCGACATTCCGAACCTCATCCATTTCGTAGCGGAGAAAAGCTGCAAGACTTTCAACTGTCTTAGATGTAAATCTTATGGACATCAATTGATTTTTAATTTTTTCCTGATAATTGAGGAATCTATCTGATTTGTAGCCATCCTCTTCAAGAGATCTTCCCATTGAAGAGAAATCTGCTGCTATTAATTCAATTTTTTCCATGAAGACTTTTTGCCTCTCCAGTAACTTTGAAGAGGCCTGCCCGTCATCCTCATCCTTTACATTTTCATCTTCCTCAATGGCCTGAATTTCTGATTCCGTATTCTCCAACAGATGTTCCTCTGGAGCATCTGGATCAATTATCCCATCTACAATTTCCTCAATTCTCAGTCTCCCTTCCTCTATTTCGGAACCAAAGGAGATGATTTCATTGATAGTAACAGGACAACGCGCCAAAGCGACTAAGATCTCCCTAAAACCGGCCTCTATCTTCTTTGCGATTACAATCTCCCCTTCCCGGGTAAGAAGTTCAACAGAACCCATTTCCCGCATGTACATTCTCACAGGATCCGTTGTCCGACCAAATTCAGAATCCACGACTGTCGATAAAGCAGCCTCAGCCTCTTCTTCGGCATCTTCACCATCAGAAGCGGCAGACTCTCCTGAAAGCAGAAGTGCTTCTGTATCCGGAGTGTGTTCATAGACTGCAATATTCCACTCATTAAAAGTGATTACGATAGATTCCATCTGGTCGCTATCCAGCTGTATATCAGGAAGATGATCATTTATCTCCCCGTGGGTCAGATAACCCCGTTCTTTACCTAGTAAAATTAAAGTTTTAAGTCTGGCCTTTCTTGCCTCAATCTCCTCGTCCGTAAGGGGCCCGCTGGGCATAAATTCCATAAGCCTACGGTCCCTGGACCTCCTACCTCTTCGTTTTACTTTGGTTTTTTCTCCCCGAGCTGGTGAGTTGGATTTTTCAACCCCTGTGAGAGCAGGATCTTTAGGCTTTCTTCCCCTCCTTTTTTTAGTAGGCAATTTATCCACAGAATCACCGTCGAGGAGAGTTTGGCGGTTCGCGGGGGTCAGTTTTTTTTCTTCTTTAATTGATTTTTTCTTTTTCTTACTTTTTGGGTTGGCTGAGGACCGATTAGTAATTTCGATTTTGGCCTTTGTTGTGGCGCTTTTTTTAGAAGGGTTAGAAGCCTTTAAACGGGACTTGGTCTTTTTTTTCTTAGTCGAAGATAAAACTGGTTTTTTTGTGGCGATAGGCTTCTTCTTGTTTGACACTTTTTTTGTACTAACTACCTTTTTAGCTTTTGTCTTAACGGTTTTTTTCGTTACCGCCTTTTTGGTTTTTTTTGGTTTGCTTTTCGACCCCTCGACGGTCCGCTTAACTGCTGCCTTTCTCTTTGCAGTTCGCGCACCTGTCACCGCTCTTTTTTTGGATTTTGTTTTTACATTAACATTAGAACTTTTGGTGGATTTTTTTGATTTCACCGTTTTCTTTGTCGTTTTTTTTGTTCTCTTCGCCATCGTAACTCCATAATTTCCATATTTAAAATTCTACGTATCTCACAGTACAGAAAAAACTATTAACCAACTCTGTCGAATTTTTAGCCAAGTATGTATATTTTCAAACACAAAGCTTATTAGGATACCAGACTTATTTAAGTTGAGCATTCTTTAAGCTCAATATTTCCCTCCTTATCTCATGGATGTCGCTAAATTCAACTTCTGAGTTAGCCGTAAGATTTTTTGCCTTTGTCTCAAGATGCTGTATCTTCAGAGTTACGAACAAAAAATCGAATTCTTTCTTCAGTGTCCCCTCAGTCTTTAAAATATTATCCAGAACAGGGTCAATTTTTAATACTTTTTTTACTAACTGAGTCATTTCTTTAGACATTCTTTGGTCTTGCTCAAATTCATTGCTGTATTTGTCACCACCACTCTGGTTGTCGCCAATAAACCCATTTTCTTGAATCCATGTCAAGATTATTGAGTATTCTTTCATGAACCATTCCCGATCCTCACTTAAAACTGATTTGAGGTTCTCTGGGTCTCTAACCAAAACTTTAAGCATTTGTATTTCCGGAGAGGCAACTAATTCAGATTTTCTTTTTAAAAATACCTTATGATTCTCTTTCTCTAAATGTCTTTCCGGGGAATCGCTAGTGTCTCCAAACTCCCTTACTGAACAAGATAAATGCTGTCCTGCTGCTTGCATTAATTGTCGCTTAAAAATCCCACCAGACATCGACTTAAATAGATTTTTTAGCTCAGCTATTGCACTTGATTTTCCCTCAACAGAAGATAAACGCCCCGATGAACAAATAGTTTCTAGAATCATGGTTGAGAGTGGGACACCACTCTTGAGTAAATTCGCTAGTGCCTCGTTACCTTTTTCCTTGATAAATGTGTCTGGGTCCTTGTTCTGAGGCAAAAAAATAAAACTCACCAATAAATCTTGCTTGCTCAAATTAGCCAATACAACCTGAGCCGCTCTCCATCCAGCGCGTTTTCCCGCCGAGTCTCCATCAAACATAAATATTATTTCACGACTTATTCTTTCCAGTTGTAAGAAATGTGAAGAGGATAGAGCGGTTCCCAAAGTACCAACAGTGTTTTTAAACCCTGCCTGGTGCATAGAAATAACATCGAAATAGCCCTCTACAACTATTACAAGTTGACTTTTTGCGATAAATCTTTGCGCATCAAAATATCCGTAAAGCTCCTTACTTTTTACAAACAAACCTGTCTCTGGGGAATTTAGATATTTTGGCACATTGCTATCATCAACTATCGTTCTACCTCCAAAGGCTATCACCTCACCATTCTTATTGAAAATTGGAAAAATAATACGGTTACGGAACCTATCGAAAACTTTATTACCCGACTCCGATGTCTTTACGAGGCCAACAAGAAGCAAATCAGAGTTGTTCTCGTAATCATTGACAACTTCCTTTAGATTGTTCCACGAATCGCCAGCATAACCAATGTGAAACTTCGCAGCAACTTCGCCTGAAATTCCTCGCTTTTTTAAATAAGAAACAGCAACTGAATCCAACGCCAATCTACACCTGTAGAACCTGGCAGCTGCAAGTAAAAGCTTTTTATGATCAGATTGAACTTGATGTTGTCTCTTTGACTCTGGAGTCCTATTTCTAATACTTTGCTCTTCTGGATAATGAACTCCCGCTTTTTGACATAGCTCTTTTAGTGCATCAACAAAACCGAGACTAAAATAATCCATCAAAAACTGTATCGCATCGCCTTTACTTCCGCATCCAAAGCAATAGTAAAATTGTCTCGACGAGTTGACACTAAACGACGCTGTCTTCTCATTGTGAAAAGGGCATAGGCCGACATAGTTGGAACCCCTAGGTTTTAACTCCACATGGGCGGAAATCAAGGAAACGATGTCGACACGTTCCAGCAGATTAGCCTTAAACTCGGGAGTTACCATTTAACCTGCCCGACCTTTCGTTTATTTAAGCCTTCTAGTATTTCCGAGTAGGAATCATTTGAGAGCGGATCCGCTTGTGATGCCTTTTTACGGCAGCTGCTTTTTTTCTTTTTCGCTCGGCCGTAGGTTTTTCATAGAATTCGCGAGCTCGTAGCTCAGTAAGTAAACCTATTTTCTCAATCGTTCGTTTAAACCGTCGCATTCCGGATTCAAACGGTTCGTTATCCTTCAATCTAACTACAGGCATATGACCCCTCAAATGTAACTATGTAATTTAAATAGGATTATAGTATGCAATATAGTCACTATTTTTTCAATAATGAACAAGAGCTGCACCTATGGTAAAAGAAGACCTCATTTTAGGAATAGAAACCAGTTGTGATGATACAGGAGTATCAATTATCAAAACATCAATTGATAGAGATAACCCTGAAGAGATCAATCTCGATATCCTTAGTAATAAACTAGCCTCTCAAACAGAGCTGCACGACAAGTATGGGGGGGTAGTGCCTGAATTGGCCTCTCGAGAACATTTACGTTCCTTGCTTCCTTTAACGAAACAAGCTCTTTTTGAAAGTGATTTAGACCCGTCTTCCCTGTCAAAAATTGCGGTAACAACTGGACCGGGTCTCAAAGGCTCGTTACTAACTGGATTAAACTTTGCTGCAGGCTTAGCAGCAGCTTTAAAAAAACCCGTAATCCCGATAAATCATTTAGAAGGACACGTCTTGTCTGCTTTTATAGAAGCAAAGTCACAACCAAAACGTAACTTCCCTTTTCTCACTCTCTTAATCTCAGGTGGTCATACGCAGATTATTTTAGCTAAACAGATCGGAAAGTATGAATTACTCGGTGAAACAGTTGATGACTCAATCGGAGAGACCTTCGACAAAGTTAGTCAGGAACTGGGATATGGTTATCCTGGTGGCCCTGTTATAGAAGAGTTAGCACACAAGGGGGACCATGCAAAATACCCTTTCCCAAAACCTCTTTTAAAAAAACAGGGTCTAAATTTAAGCTTTTCTGGTTTAAAGACTGCAGTCATTCGTGAAATCATAAAATGTAAAACTTCGAAAGAACGCTACTGGAAAAATAATATCGCTGCGAGCCTGCAACACACTGTCTCTACACTATTAGCTTCAAAAATTAGAGATGCAATCACCTTAACTGGTGCTGATACACTGGTGGTTTCAGGGGGAGTGGCTGCGAATCATTATATTAGGGAAACCTTATCGGGTCTGTCTCAATCGATGCAAGTCAACTTGAGACTGCCTCCAAAACACTTGTGTGCAGATAACGGCCTTATGATTGCATGGGCTGCTTGTCTGAAAAACCTATTACAGGAAAATTATTGCATTGAAGACTTGAAAGTGAGACCTAGATGGAATATCGCAACGAGAGATTAATTTTCATTTTTTTTTTAATCCTCTTCTTAGCTCTAGAATATTATCCGAATGTCTGAAAAGAAGTAACGTAGACAAAATGCAAATCATTCCGTAATCTAGCCAAAAGTCTTGATGATTTTCCATATTAATTATAAAAAAGGATATTACCGGAAGAGTAAGCGCTGTTGATATAGCGGCAAACCCAGAAATCTTTGTTTTCAGGAAAGTTGTTATCCATACTAAACTTGCCAGCCCCCCAAGGACAAATGAGGTGGCGAGAAGCACACCAAAAGTAGTTGCGACTCCCTTGCCTCCCTTAAAACCATAAAAAATAGGGTAAATGTGGCCGAGGACGACCGCTATGGAGACTAGAACAGTTATTACCGTAATAGAACTTTGGTTATTCAATAAGATTTGCGACGCCACACTTGCCAGAACTACGCTGAGATAGCCCTTAGCAAAATCACCCAGAAAAGTAAGTAACCCTGCAAGCCGATCACCGCTTCTAAAAACATTAGTAGCTCCTGGATTTTTAGATCCGTAATTCCTTGGATCTAAGATACCACGAAAATTAGACACAATAATCGCAAAAGATATTGATCCAATTAAATAAGCGACGCTGGCAAATATAATTGTGATGAGAACTTCTATAACTTAGGCCCTTGGGTGATGTTTAGCATAAATTTGTTTTAAATTGTCAAGTGCTATTTTAGTATAAATTTGCGTCGTTGATATGTCAGCGTGACCTAATAAAAGTTGAATAGCCCGCAAATCTGCGCCATTATTCAGGAGGTGCGTTGCGAACGTATGTCTGAATGTATGGGGCGTACAATAATTTTCTAGGCCAATTTGAGCTCCCAGTTTCCGAACCAACTTCCATATAAATTGTCTACTAAGGCTTTCTCCACCTTTTCCTACGAAGAAGAAATTTGACGACTTGTTTTTCAAAAGCTTTGGTCTCGAGCTAGATAAATATTTCTCAATCCAAAAAACCGTTTCATCCCCGAATGGGACTACTCGTTCTTTCCTACCTTTTCCCGAAACTAAAACAGCCTTTTCCGACAACAAGCAATCGGTATATTTAAGCCCAACAAGCTCAGACACTCTTAATCCGGAAGCATACATTAATTCCAAAATTGTTCTATCCCTGAGACCATTGCTAGTCTCTGTATTAGGTATCGAAAAAAGATTTGACAACTGGCTTTCATTCAAAACGTACGCTAATTTTTGATTAAATTTTAATCCTTTCAGTCCACTGGAGGGGTTAGTACTTATATGTCTCTCCCGATTCATCCATAAGTAAAATTTTTTTATAGCGGATATTTTTCTATTTAAGGTTGATGTCTTTAAAGTTTTTTTTACGTAAACAAAATAATCACTTATCAATGATTCGCAAACCTCAGAAATTGCTACATCCTTTTCTTTTAACCAAAAATTAAAATCGATTACATCAGCACGATATGCCAAGATTGTGTTACGAGATAGACCAGACTCTAGAGACAGTGCTCCACAAAATTTTTCTATAAGTACGGTTTCCACGTTACATTCTCGACTCATATTCACTTAATGCCCAAGAAGCATGAATGCTCACTAATGGACTTGAATCGGTAATTCTTTTTCTCAATAATTGTAGTGCCTTCCTTTTTGTTTCACTCTTGCTTCTTTCTGGCCTGTAATTATATTTTTCTTTTCGGGAGGCTACATTACCGAGAGCGATCGCTATATTTCTTAGCCATTGATGATAACCGATTCTAAGAATTGAACTTCCGGAATGTCGATCTCGAAATTCAGATTCAGTCCATGAAAATAAATCAACGAGTCTCGCATCATCAAGTCCATTGCGTACATCAAAGTCAGCGACCTGAGCCACCTTGGCAAATTTATTCCATGGGCAAATAAGTTGACAGTCATCACAACCATATATCCGGTTGCCAATCAATGGCCTTAACTTTAATGGAATTACACCTTTGTGCTCAATTGTGAGATATGAAATACAACGAGTTGCATTTAACTTGTATGGGCCCAAAAACGCTTTCGTTGGGCAGATATCTATACAAGCCATACAAGTTCCACAATGATCTTCTACACTTGATTTTTCAGTTTCCAACGGATAATCCAAAAGCAACACACCTAAAAAGAATGTTGACCCTTGATCTTTATTAAGTAAAAGCGTATTTTTCCCCCTCCAACCGATTCCCCCAAGCACTGCCAATTCTATCTCAAAAATTGGAACTGAGTCGACGCAAGCTCTATGACCAAATTTACCGGTTATCGAAGATATTTTATCCGCAAAAATCTTTAAATTTTTTTTTAAAACTTTATGATAATCTCTCCCTCTCGCGTAAATCGAGACATAGCCGTTCTCTGGATTCTCAAGTTTTGTCAATTCAACTTTCTGCCAATTCTGCTTAGTTTCCCTATTAAGGTAGTTCATCGCTACCACTATAGCGCTTTGAACTCCTGGTAGGATCTTGTCAGGTTCGTGAAAATATTGAAGTTTTTTTTCTAAGTATGTCATGTCACCATACATATTTGCCTCTAAGTAGTCATCATAATCCTGAGGAAGTTTGTTTAATATTTTTAAATCATCTATTGCAAGAATGCCAACCGAAGAAAACCCAGAGTCATAACCCGATTTTTTTATTTTTTTGTTTATTTCTCGCGCACTCAAATTTTTGCTTTTTATATCACCATTCATCGGTTTAAGATAACATCATGGATAAAAAAAACAAAATTGTTTATAAAGGGATTGAAGAATCAGGTTTTGTGATTTTAGCCTCAAAGCTAAGACCATTAATTGACTCTAATACTTTAAATTATTTCTATTTTAGCGGAGAAATTGGATCTGGCAAAACTTCCTACATAAGAATTCTATTAAGACACATTGGTATAACTGAAAATATTAAAAGCCCGAGTTTCAATATGGTTGAGCATTATGAGACAGAGAAAAAAACTATTTATCATGTTGATTTATTTCGTATGGAAAATCCTACTGCGTGGCAAGATGGGGAAATTGGATCATTGTTCGAGGAAGAAAATACTTTAATTTTTTTGGAATGGCCAGAAAAAGCAAAAGGGCTGCCAAGTCCCGATGCTAGGCTGGAGATCTCAGTAGGAGCATACCACATTGAGAAAAATAAACGAGATTTGTCAATCTACTTTAAAGAACCGGAACTTCTGAATAACAGATATTTTCTGCTGCCTAAATGATAAATAGAAGAAACTTCGTATTACAACTTCCACTGCTCCACTTCTTGTACTTTCTACCAAGGGTTACACGTGGTTTCGAAATAGCGGCTGTGAGAATTTGGCCGAACGAAGAATACACCAGACTGGCTATTGAGCACTTAGAAGAAAAAATAAAAATACAATACTCAAACGAAAAAAATCCAGACAGAATTGTAATTAAAATTTTTAACATGGAAATAACTAAAAAAAATTTTAACAAGCTAGCGAATATCAATTTGGAGAATACTCCGATAAAGAAAATATCTATCTTGAACTCTCCAACTGACGAGGTAAAAATTATTTTTCATACCAACCCCTCAACACGAGCAAGGATTTCCTCTATACCAGCTATTGCCCATTACAGAGACAGACTTGTTATTGATTTTATTCCTGCAAAAAAAGAGGATAAGCTGCTAAGTTTTTTAGAAAATTACCAGAAGGAAAAAGAACTCAACAAGAGGGCGGAGCCGCAAAAAGGGATTAAGAAGCCAATTATTATTGCAATCGATCCCGGTCATGGGGGAGAAGATCCAGGTGCAATCGGAAAAAAGGGAACCAAAGAGAAAGATGTGGTACTAAAAATAGCTAAGAGACTCAAACGAAAAATTGAAAAAAATCCAAGGTTTAAAGTTTTCTTGACGAGAAACGGCGATTATTTCATATCCCTGCGCAGCAGAATAAAAAAGGCTAAAAGAGCTGGTGCAAGCGTTTTTGTATCTATCCATGCAGACGCCTGGATACGGCCAGATGCTAGAGGTGCCAGTGTCTATATTTTATCGGATAAAGGCGCATCTAGTGAGGCCGCTAGGTGGATGGCAAAAAAAGAAAATTTATCAGATCTAGTTGGAGGAGAAATAATGACTAAAAATGACGAAATTGCCAAAACAATTTTTAATATGTCCACTTCAGCTCAAATCAAAAACTCTTCAATTCTTGGGAAAAAGGTTCTTGAGGAGTTGTCAACGGTAAGTCACATACACAAAAAGACTGTCGAAGGAGCTGGTTTTGCTGTTTTGAAAAATCCCGACATACCTTCAATACTTGTTGAAACCGCTTTTATTAGCAACCCGCAAGAAGAGAATAGATTAAGAAATGGACTTCACCAGGAAAAAATTGCAAGCGCTCTGAATAATGGAATTTTAACTTTTATAAAAAATAGCAAACTAAGGTTTTAATAAAGTGAAGATTACTAAACTTTCTCAAAAACTAATTGATCAGATTGCTGCGGGTGAAATTGTAGAGCGACCGTCCTCGATTGTAAAAGAATTGTTAGAGAATTCAATAGATGCTGGAGCTGACAAAATATCTGTAAAACTTTTTGAAGGTGGGTCAAGGTTAATAATTGTTTCGGACAATGGCACTGGAATTCAAAAAGATGATTTAGTTTTAGCAATCGAAAATCATGCGACAAGTAAGATATCAACACAAGAAGACTTGCAAAACTGCATGAGCCACGGTTTCCGCGGCGAGGCCTTGGCGGCAATAGCATCGGTGGCAAATGTAAAAATACGCTCTAAGGAGTACCACTCAGAAAATGGGTTTGAGTTGGCCAAAACTAATGGGGACTGGGACGTCTTCTTATCGCCCAGCCATAGTGGCACTGAAATTATCGTTGAAGATCTATTTCACAATGTACCAGCCCGAAAAAGATTCCTCAAAAACAATACAACCGAATTTAAGCATTGCCAATCCATTTTTGCTCAGTTAAGCCTTGTATACCCCAGAATTGAATTCAGCCTGTTTCATCAAGGAAGAAATGTTTCGCTCCTCAGAAAATCTTCAGGACTGAGTAGATTTGCGGAGATTTTTAAGCTTAAAGACGAACAAGTCAAAGTAGCCTCTAGACAGTTTGAAGACTTAAAAATAAATTTATTCATTTCAACCAATCAAGAAACTAGCAAAAACGTACCTTCTTTTGTTTATGTTAATAAAAGACCGATAAAAAATCCAACAGTTTCCTATGCAATAAAAAATGCTTTTAAGAACCGAGTTCATGAACTTTATAAACCATATTTGCTCGTATTTATCACTATCCCCAATCATTGTATTAATTTCAATGTGCATCCCAACAAAAAAGAAGTTCACTTTAAAAATAATAACGCTATTTATACGGCAGTATACTCAGTTATTTGCGATTTACTATCATCTAACGATCCTAGCGAGAGAAGGAACAAATTGATTTTCTCTAATTCAAAATTACGAGATGGCAGTAAAACCGAAATAAAACGTGAAGTTGATTCGAATCGGTTAACAAAAGATTTCTTGTTTCCAAAACTCGAACAAGTTTTTTTCAACCCTTCACTCATAGGAGGAACAGGCCAGAATAGTATTGAATATGGGTTAGGTTATCCAATTGGCCAATTAAATGATACCTATATACTTGCCCAAAATACTAATGGGCTCCTTATCATTGACACGCATGCAGCGCACGAAAGAATATTGTTAGAGGAGCTAAAACAGAATAATAACCAACTATATTGCCAAAAACTAGCTATCCCCGAATGTATTGATTTTGATGAGGGAAATCTGAAGTTATTTAAAAACCGTATAGAAATCATTAATCAGTACGGATTTCAGGTAAAAATAGTTGGAGAAACAACTCTTATCATTGAAGGAATACCAGAAATTTTAACCGGGAAAAAATATACAGTTGCTTTGCACGATATAGTAGAAGGAATTGTACATTTGGAATCCGTATCAAGTATTGCAGAGACTGTTGATGAGATTCTGGGAAATATTGCATGTAAATCTGCAATAAAGGCTAACCGTAAATTAACTATTACGGAGATAGAATACATTTTAAGAAAAATTGAATCTACTAAAAATGGAGGTATTTGTAATCACGGGAGACCAACCTGGATAGAGCTGTCAATGAAATCTCTAGATAAGCTTTTTTATAGAGGTAAATAGATAAATGACCAAAAAAATTTTATGTATTACCGGACCGACCGCAGCTGGGAAGTCAAAGCTTGCTATGCGTTTGTGTAAAATAAAAAAACAAAATAAGTTTCAAATTATAAGCATGGATTCTGCACAGATATACAAGGGGGTAGACATATCATCTGCGAAACCTTCAAAGAAAGACCTGCTAGAGGTACCCCACCACTTAATAGATATCTGTGAACCCACGGAAACGTATTCCGCTGCAAGATTTTTAAAAGATACAAAAAAACTTATCAAAGAGATTACTGATCATGGTGGGACTCCTCTAATAGTTGGAGGTACAATGATGTACCTACAGAGACTCATCCATGGAATTGCAAAAGTACCAGAAATTCCAGATAACGAAAAAGTTTTAGTCGAAAATGAGGGCAAAAGAATTGGATGGGGTCGTATGCATGAAAAACTAATAAAAATAGATCCGGACGCCGCACAAAAAATAAACAAAAATGATTCTCAGCGAATAATGCGTCAACTCTCAGTTTGGCATTCTACTGGAAAAACTTTATCATACTGGCAAAAATTGCCCAACTATGAAGGACTGAATAATAAGTTACGTATCATAGCACTAGTTCCGGATTCTAAACAGGAGTTGAAAGCCAATATCAATACTAGGTTAAATTCTATGATTAACGAAGGAATGCTGGAAGAGGTTATTAAGCTGAAGAACGACGCTGGTTTGACACAAACTAATCCATGTGGTCGCCTGGTTGGTATCCGCCAGGCTATAGATCATATCGAAGGGAGAATTACATTTCACCAATTTGTCACGCAAGCGGAGTTTGCAACTCGTCGACTCGCTAAACACCAACTAACGTGGCTGTCAAAGTTAGAGGATCTAACGATAATTAAGGCGTTTGCAAAACCACTATCTCAGCTAATCTCTATTTGGGACTCTGATCCTGATTTTGACTTAATGACACCTAAATAAACAGCTTCTTCCCCCGTTTCTTCTATTAATGATGATATCCGTTCGACTGCCTCTTTTTTTATCACTAAAGTCATTCCGATTCCCCCATTAAAAACGTTGAAAAATTCGCTGTTGCCTATATCTCCCTCTTTTCTAAGCCATTCCATTAGCGGAGGAACAGGAAAATTCGAAGCTTCCAATAAACATTTATACTGTTTAGGAATCGGCCTGGTAATATTTCCTAATGGCCCTCCCCCTGTAATATGAGCAAGTGCATGAACTTCCGAAAAAGCTTCACTTAAAATATGAGATATACATTTTACATAAATTTTAGTGGGTCTCATGATCAAATCTATTAGTGGTTCGGACTCTGAGCTAAGCTTGTAATCCATACCTACGTGTAAATAGTCATGCCCAAAAACATTTTCGAGTATTGCCCTAACTAAAGAATATCCGTTACTGTGTAAACCACTGGACTTTATTCCTAAAACAACATCTCCTTCACGAACATTTTTTCCATCAATCATTTTCTCCTTTTCGACAATTCCAACAGTAAAACCAGCTAAATCATATCCACCAGACTCATACATTCCCGGCATTTCGGCTGTTTCTCCTCCCAACAATGAACAATTTGCAATAGCACAACCCTTAGATATTCCCTCAATAATCTCTGCCGCAGTTTGGATGGATAACTTCCCGCACGCAAGATAGTCTAAAAAGAAGAGTGGCTCGGCACCCATTACAACTATATCATTCACACACATTGCAACTAAATCAATTCCTATAGTTGAGTGCTTACCAGTATGTAATGCAATAATTAACTTTGTTCCAACACCATCTGTTGAAGACACAAGGATGGGATTTTTATACCGTTCTGACAGAGCAAACAAACCAGCAAATCCGCCTAAATTGTCTAAAACTTCCGGCCGCCTGGTTTTGTCCGCAAGAGGTTTGATTTTATTGACAAAGCTTTCCCCTGCTGCAATGTCAACTCCTGCATCCTTATATGTAATCCCTTTTTTTTTCAAGTTGGTGCTCAATTAATTTTTACTTGGTATAGTTTAACTGATATGCAGTTATTTAAGTCAAAAGATAAATTTCTACAATTTACCCTAAACTTGGAATCTTCTAAAAAGTTTTCATTAAAACAGGGTATAACGATAACCAATGAAAATACATTAAATGCTCTGAAAAGATTCAGCATGCTAGAAAGACAATCATTCAAGACCTTCTATCTTTGGGGAGAGAAAGGATCAGGAAAAACATTTTGGCTTCGATCATGGCAAATGGAAAAAGAGAGGGGCTCTATTTATATTGATAGTCAAGTAAAAAGCCAATTCGTCCCAAAAAAAAATAATTGGTTTTTGTATGTTGATAATATAGAAAATGCCGATGAAAGAACCAAAAGTAGGTTGTTTGAAGAGCTCATCAATCAACACATTACGAATAATAGGTTTGTTTTTGCAAGTAAGGTAGATTTAAGTATTCTTAAGACTTTTAATTTTAGAGAAGATTTTATCAGCAGATTAAAGCAAGGATTGGTATATCATCTGGCCGAATTACCAGATGAAGAGAAGAAAAATGCCCTCAGGGTTCATATTCATAATCTAGGATGGATTAAATGCTCATCCAGTTCCGCCTATGATAGTCTTATAGACTACATGCTTACTCATCTTCCACGTGAACTTGGAACATTACGGTTAGTGTTAGATAGACTAAATGAAGTTGCTGTAAAACAAAAAAAAACTATCAATTTAAGGTCAATAAAGCATTTTTTAGAAGAAGATGAAATATACTAATCTTGCTCTTTTTGATTTAGATCATACATTGATTCCCGGGGATAGCGATCTTTTGTGGACGAATTTTCTCGTCGCAAAAAAGAAAATTGAAGAGGTTAATACACGGCTAAGCGATAGATTTTTTGCCCAGTATAAAAACGGTACGCTCAATTTAAATGAATTTCTGGATTACCAATTAAAACCGTTGAAAGTGATTGAAAAAAGCTCCCTACTTTCTTTGAGAGAAGAATTTGTTCGTGAAAAGATTAAACCAATCATTTCTAAAGAAGCAACAAAATTGGTAAATTCTCATTTAGATGCGGGTCATCTTTGTGCGTTAGTTACAGCAACCAATGAGTTTATTACCCATCCTATAGCGGAAATATTTGGATTTCATAAACTAATTGCGACTTTAGTCGAGGTAGATAGCGAAGGAGAATATACGGGTCGATCGTATGGGGTTGCAAGTTTTCAAGAGGGTAAAATAATAAGAGTAAAGGAATGGCTCGATAGCATTCGCTTTAACTTTCATGATTTTGAAAAGACTTTTTTTTATTCTGACTCTGTTAACGATATTCCCCTTCTAGAATCCGTTACAGACCCAATTGCCACAAACCCGGATGATGTTTTGCATGAGCATGCGGAAAAACGTGGGTGGCCAATAATTAATATTTTTGATAATGCTTGAGAAGTTGTTTGGAATCTTTTCAAAAAAGCAGTTTTCATATATTGAAAGCTCAACTTTAGATTTACAAAAGGATTTGATTTCCTATCCAGCGCTAGCAATAATAAGAAAACTAAAAAGTTCTGGTTGGGATGCATTTATCGTGGGAGGGGCCGTTAGAGACCTTTTATTGAATGTCAAGCCAAAAGATTTTGATATTGTCACAAATGCTAGTCCGCACCAAATTAAAAGTCTCTTTAGACGATCAAGAATTATCGGGCGACGATTTCGAATAGTACATGTTTACGTCGGAAATGACACTATTGAAGTTTCGACCTTCAGGAAACCCAATGTATCAAACTCTTTTGATTCTTATGGACGCATCTTGAGAGATAATGTTTTTGGGAGTATTGAAGATGATGTAAAAAGGCGTGATTTAACCATAAATTCCCTCTACTACGATCCTATCTCCGAGAGAATTTTGGACTACCACGATGGTATTTCTGATTTAAAAAAGAAACAGATAGTTGTGATTGGTAAGATAAAAGAGAGACTTATTGAGGATCCTTTAAGAATAGTTAGAATTATCCGAATTGCAGCAAAACTTAATTTAACCATACCTCGTCAATTGAAAAATGTAATGCGAGGGACCGGTATTTTATTAGAAAATTTACCGAAAGCTAGGCTTTCTGACGACCTACTGAAATTGTTTGTTAGTGGGAAATCTCTGCAAGGATTTAATTACATTTTGGAATTAGGTTTGGATAAACATATCTTTCCGAATCTTGGTTTGTTTTCCTCAGAAAAAAAAAAGGGGTCTGCGAATCTTAAAAAAGATGGCTTTATCTATTCTGCATTAAAAAACCTTGATGTTACAGTTGGTAATAATGAGAGTATATCGATGAGCTTTATTTTCGCTGTTTTGTTTTGGGAAAAAATAAGTCGGCTTAAAATGAGCTACGTTGAGCAGGGTGTTTCAGACTATATAGGTATGCAAAGGGCAACCAGCGAAATATTACAAGATATAAATCAAAACTTTTACTTTCAACGAAAACATATTGCTGGTGTTAGAGAACTCTGTCTTCTGCAGACGCGATTTAGTAAATTTCTGGGGAAATCCCCCTTTTCCCTGATTCGCCACGCAAGATTTCGCAGTGCTTTAAAACTTCTGGAACTAAGGGTGAAATTAAATGAGGTTAAAATTGAGACTGTCGTTTGGTGGGATAAATTCCATAAATGTCCAGATGGTGAAAAAATACAAATGGTGAATATTATGAGAGGAAAAACGGGGCAACGAAGGTCGTCCAAAAAACGTAAGAAAAGGAAGCTATCCTCCACTTAAAATAGAGAAACTATGAATCTTGATACCTGGATAAGGAAATATAAAAATATAGTCGTAGAAGGCCCTATTGGGGTTGGGAAAACGTCTCTCACAAAGAAGATAGCGGATAAATATCAACTTAGAACGGTTCTAGAAAATGCCGAAGAAAACCCTTTTTTGAGAAAGTTTTACGCTGATAACGAGAAATATGCGCTACCTACTCAACTATTCTTTTTGTTTCAAAGATTAGATCAATTGATAGAATTAAGCCAAACCGACTTATTTGAGACGAATTTAATTTCAGACTTTATGTTGGAGAAGGATACCATCTTTGCCGGAATAACATTGAATGAATTGGAAATGAGCCTTTATAGAAAAATTTATGAAAATCAATCTAGCCAAGTGTGTAATCCGGATCTTGTAATATATTTGCAAGCTGATCCGGGGACGCTATTAGATAGGATAAAAAAAAGAGGAATTTTGATGGAACGCGATATTTCCATTGAATACATTGTTAACCTCAGTAATGCGTATAATAAATTTTTTTACACGTATGAGGAATCACCGGTTTTAATCGTAAACACTACGCATTTAGATCCAATCCATAAATCGGAGGATTTTGATTTACTCATGAACCAATTGAAGATGTTTAAAGGAAGGAGAGCGTTTTTTAATGCAATATAACTATGAAAGTAATCGATAATATCGATGTCTTAAAAAGTGAACTAGAGAAGCGGAGAAGGGTTGCTCTCGTTCCCACTATGGGAAATATTCACGAAGGACATCTTTCCCTTGTTCGGCAAGCGAAAAAGTATGTTGATACTGTAGTTTGTACCGTCTTTGTCAATAAACTACAGTTTAATGAGAGAGCTGATTTTTTAAACTACCCAAGAACGATCGATGATGATTTAAAAAAACTGGAAATGAACAAAACCGATATTGTTTTTCTACCTACAGGGGAACTCATGTATCCATGCGAACAGGAATACTTTATTGAGGTTCCAGAATATATTTCAAAATGCCTAGAAGGGCAATTTAGAGGTCCTTTTTTTTCTAGGGTAGCTACGGTTGTCATGAAGTTCTTTTTTCTTATAAAACCAGATATTGCTGTTTTCGGGAAGAAGGATTTTCAACAAGCGTTTATGATTAAAAAACTGTGTATACAATTCTCTACTCAATGTACCATTTTGTTAGGCGAAACAATTCGAGATTTTGATGGATTAGCACTATCCTCCAGGAACTCACATTTGAGCTCGTCTGAGAGAGCAAAGGCTAACCAAATGTACAGAACGTTAGTCAACATAAAAGAGAAAATTTTAAAAAACAATGAACTAGAGCACTTTAATTTAAAATTTTTAAGCCAACTTGAAGATACTGGCAAAGATAAACTTAATAATGAGGGATGGGAGTGTGAATATATAAAGGTAATCAATAAGGACCTTTTCCGTGAACCAATCTGCCCAAAAACAGAATGGAGACAGCTAATTGTGTTAGCTGCAGCTAGGTTGGGGGGAACTAGGCTAATAGATAATATCGAAATTGTTTAATCGAATATTCAGTAACGCAGGTAAAGACCGATTGAAAACGCGATAACTGTAACTAAAAACATTATCTTTAAAAACATCAAACCCTCCTTTCTATAAGGATTGTTTTAAAGTGATTCCTAACCGGGCTGGATTCTTCGTTACAATAATGCCAGCAGATTCCATTGCTTCCAGCTTTGCATCAGCTTTTTCACTATTCTTATTTATAAGAGCACCTGCATGGCCCATTCTTTTTCCTTCTGGCGCAGACATTCCTGCAATAAATCCGATAATGGGTTTTCTCATATTTTCTTTCGCCCATTCAGCCGCAACAACCTCATCATCCCCTCCAATCTCCCCAATCATAATAACGGCTTCAGTACGCTCATCCTCATTAAACATTTTCAGAATATCAATATGCTTAAGACCATTTATTGGATCACCACCAATTCCAACCGCTGTAGATTGGCCCATACCAATCTCTGTTACTTGAGCAACAGCTTCGTATGTCAGCGTTCCTGACCTTGACACTATACCTATTCGGCCTGGTGTATGAATTGCTTCTGGCATTATTCCAACCTTCAAAATACCGGGTGTAATTAAGCCAGGACAGTTTGGACCCAAAAGAAGCACATCCGGTTCCTGTTCACAAATAAAGCTTCTAACTCGTAACATATCATTGATAGGGATACCTTCAGTTATACAAACTACTAATTTAATTTTTGCTTTTGCTGCCTCTATTATTGCGTCAGCTGCTTGCAACGGAGGAACGTAGAGAACTGAGATATTTGCATTTGTTTCTGACTTTGCTTCAGCGACTGTGGCAAATATCTTCATGTCTTCATAAATTTCTCCACCGCGCTTGGGATTGACACCTCCTACGAAACAATCCCTACCCATTCCATAATTTAGGCAACGAAGCGTGTGATAACTTCCGACCTTTCCGGTAATGCCCTGGGTTAAAACTCTAGAAGTACTGTCAAGTAAAATTGCCATTTAGGTTTCCTTAGCCTGTCTAACAGCAATATTAACTGCTTCTTCTAAATCGTCAACAAACATCATTGCAAGTCTAGATTCCTTAATAATTCTTTTGGCTTCCTCTTCTTTAAAACCTTTAATCCTCGCAACAATTGGGACTTTATTAGAAATGTTTTGTAATGCATTTACAACTCCTTGTGCTACATAGTCACATCTCATTATTCCCCCAAATATATTTATTAAGACGACCTTTACCGTCAAGTTACTCACCAGAATTTCAAATGCTTTAGAGACTTTCTCTACAGAAGCCCCTCCTCCAACATCCAGAAAATTCGCTGGGCTACCCCCCATTAACTTAATAATATCCATCGTTGCCATGGCCAGCCCAGCACCATTTACCATGCATCCAATATTTCCGTCCAACTTTATGTAAGAAAGATTGTATTTTGCCGATTCAATCTCTAGACCTTCCTCTTCTTTAGGATCCCTCATGGAGAGAATATCTGGCTGGCGCTTCAATCCATTGGGGTCAAAATTCCATTTTGAATCCAACGCGATTAAGTTACTTTCATCTATTTGCACTAGGGGATTAATTTCAATTAAGGTTGCATCAAGTTCAAAAAATGCGTTGTATAAGTTGCGGATTAAATTATAAAACTTCTTTTTCAATATAGGTTCTAACCCCATTTGGTCAAAGGTTTCAGTAAATTGAGACTCATTAATACCATCATCAACGTTTACGAAAACTTTCTTTATTTCACTCTCGTAATCTTTCTCCTCCACATTTACTCCACCATGGCTCGATAAAACAACACATATTTTCTGACAGTTTCGATCTACTATAATGCCAAAGTAGAAATCTTTTACACTTTGACACATTTCCTCAATTAAAACTGCGCTCGGAGTCTTGCCCGTTCCTTTGCTCTGCCTCGTAAATATCTGCTTTTGAAATAACTCTCGCAATCTCTCCTCGTATTCGGCTCGATTTTTCACGAACTTTATTCCTCCAGCCTTTCCACGGCCGCCAGAATGTATTTGAGCTTTTAAAACTAATGGAAATTCCGGCAACTCGTCGCTGAGATCGATACCCTCTTGAGCACTAAAAACCACAAGCCCCATAGGAACATTAACGTCATAACGCTTTAAGAGCTGCTTGCCTTGATACTCATGAATATTCATTAGTTCTCAATTTAGTTATCCCGCAACGCAAGTTTATTACTTATACTGAATGCGAAGCCTCTTCTCATCAAATAATCTCTGCGCTTTACCTTGTCCTTCATCGAAGTAGCGGGTCCTTTAAATTTTTTACCGAGAAGTATTTCGGCCTTTTCATAATCACAAAACTCAAAAGTTTGCAATATTTTTTCAATAACCTGGTTCTCAATACCTATCTTTTTCAATTCAAACCAAATCCTTTTCTCTCCGTACAAATTCCCCTTTGAATTTAAATATGTAGAAACTACTCGTTCATCTGATAGCCAGTTCTTTTCTTTAAGGTCATCAATGATACCTTCTATAATTGTTTCACAAAAGTCATCGTATGAATCGGTACGAGCAAAATCAAAAAGTTTTTTTCTCATTAACGCAACACTGTAATCTCTTTTTGATAAAAGTGAGTAGGCTTTTTTATATATTTGTTTCTTGTTTATCAAGCTTATTAGTCAAAAACTTACTGTACTGACTCCTCATCAAGTTTTTTGATAACTTCGATTTCTGAAATTCCATAGCTCAAACGTATCCTGTTCTCTATTTCTACTGCGAGTTTTTTGTTTTCTTTCAAGAATTCTCTAACATTTTCTTTTCCTTGTCCTATGCGAATATCATTGTAGCTATACCACGATCCAGACTTCTGGATTATTCCTTTTTCAACCCCCAGATCAATTATCTCTCCGTGTCGGGAAATCCCTTCGCCATAAAGAATATCAAAAAACGCTTGCTTAAATGGAGGAGCAACTTTATTTTTTACTACCTTCACTTTTGTTTCCGAACCAACAACCTCATCTCCCTTCTTCAAAGAACCAACCCTCCTAATATCCATTCTAACGGAGCTATAAAATTTTAAGGCATTTCCCCCTGTAGTAGTTTCAGGACTACCAAACATAACCCCTATTTTCATACGAATCTGGTTTATGAAAACAACTAACGTATTCGTCCTACTTATTGTTCCGGTTAATTTTCTAAGGGCCTGAGACATCAGACGGGCGTGCAAGCCTGGTAATGAATCTCCCATGTCACCGTCAATTTCTGCCCGAGGAGTTAAAGCAGCCACGGAATCCACCACGATAAGATCTACCGATCCAGATTTTACTAACGCATCGACAATTTCAAGTGCTTGCTCACCAGTATCTGGTTGCGATACGAGTAGTTCATTTAGATCTACGCCAAGTTTTTTTGCGTACTGTGTATCTAACGCATGCTCCGCATCTACAAAAGCGCAAATTCCGCCTATTTTCTGCATCTCGCTAATGACTTGGAGAGTTAGCGTTGTTTTTCCAGATGATTCTGGACCGAAAATTTCAACTACTCTGCCTCTTGGAAGACCGCCAACCCCTAACGCTACATCCAAACTCAAAGATCCAGTGGACACTGCTGGTATATTCTCCACAACTTCTGTTTCACCTAACCTCATTACCGAACCTTTTCCAAATTGCTTATCTATTTGAGCGAGCGTTGTCGCCAATGCCTTAAACTTTTCAGATAAAGCGGGTTGTTTTTTGCCTTGTTTCATACGAAAGTCTCCATAAAAAATACTGTATATATCTTCAGTATACTAACTTTTAAGAATTATTCAATTATTCCCTTATTTTTTCGCACCCTCTGAAATAAGTCCCTCAAGCGCTGTTCTAACAGCCAATTTTCTGATTTGCATTCTGCTCCCAGAAAAAATAGATTTTTTACAACTTATCTCCCCGTATGACTGAAAACCAAACCACACTAATCCTCTCGGTTTTTTTTCACCACCTCCGGTAGGGCCTGCAATACCCGTAATTGATGAAAATAAATAAAACTTATTTTTCTTTTCAGGTGGAATTCTCTCCAATCCGGCTAACATTTGAGAAGCAACTATTTTGCTAACGGCACCATGAAATTTGACACTATTTAAATCTACTGAGAGCAAAGTTTTTTTTGAGAAATTAGAGTAACAAACTATCCCGAAGTCGAACCATGCGCTACTACCTGCTAACGAACCTAAAAGACTAGCTAATAAACCGCTAGTACAAGATTCAGCAACCCTTATTTTTAAACCGTTCCTTCTTGCAAAAAAAGCTAAGCTCAAAACCTTTATCAAAATGTCATTTCTTTTCATAGAAAACTTTCATACCCTGGCAAGTTATGATTTAGTCCAAAACGAAAAAAAATAGAAAGAACAAATAATGTTTGGAGTGCTGCAATAATATCATCCAACATTATTCCCAACCCCCCACGGACTTTTTTGTCAATAATGTTTGTTGGCCATACTTTGAAAATATCAAAGAATCTAAAAATTACAAAGGCTTGTATTTGAATAAATAAATAGCTGTAATCAATAGCTTGCGTCGTAGGTAAACTCTCATCCAAACGGGGTAAAAAAAACAATATCAACCAAAAGGCTACTATTTCATCAATAACTATTTCAGAGGCATCTTTTTTTTTTAAATGATCTTCGACAAAACCAGAGGTTGCAATTCCAACTATAAATGTGATTAGAATAATTATAAAAAGGGCAATATCAATAAATAAATAGTCCAATATCAAGAACATAATCCATGCCCAAAGAGTCCCAATGGTTCCAGGCATGTATTTGGAATAACCAGATCCGAATCCCGTTGCAATAAAATATGAAACAATAGTCTTCATTCTATGAAAACTAAAAGTGCACATAACCAGACTTTTCCACGAATATATTGTCGAAAGTATTAGTCAAACTTTTTAACCATAACAATCCGTCATTTCTATTATTTACAAAATTGAAGTTTTTTTCGCTTGATCTTTTTCGTACTGAACCGATAAGTGTCAGAGGTAAGTTTAAATTTTTTCCAATCTCTCGTATTTTAGTTCTTGCGTCTACTGGGGCCGAAAAACATAACTCATACTCATCCCCACTTTGTAACGCAAGCATAACTAAATCCAGATTATCCTTCTTCCCAGCAAACCAATTAAGCATATTCTGACTTAAACACTTGAGCATTTCCTCAAAATATAGTTCTACGAATATTTTATCTGAATTCCCTGAGAAACTAGCTAATATCAAGTGCCGCAAATCACTTGACAAACCGTCAGATAAATCAATACTGCTTGTTGCAAACTCTCGGATTTTTAAGCCTAAATCAACTTTAGGTAACGGCTGTATAAGTTTTTTGGATTCTTTTTGTAATTGTAACGCTGTAATAGGTTCTCCTAAATCCCCTGAGACCCAGATGTCGTCTCCTAGCTTCATACCATTTCTTCTTAATGCTCTTTCACCTTCTATATACCCAATTGCTGTAACGGAGAAAAAATTATAGTTTGATTTGTGTTTTATAGTGTCCCCACCCAATAGTTCACATTTATACTTCCGACTAACCTCAAACAAGCCCCTCGAAAAGGCAAGCAACCACGACGGATTTAATGTATTCAAACCTAATCCAAGAGTAAACCCCAAAGGGCAAGCGCCCATTGCAGCTAAATCTGAAAGATTTACAGCCAAAACTTTCTTTCCCAAAGAAAAGGGATCGATTTCTGATGAAAAATGTACTCCTTCAGCTAACATATCCGTCGTAACAACAATGGGGAAATTCTTATCCAACCTAAAGACAGATGCATCATCTCCGACTCCAACAAAAAACCTATTAGACAATAATGAATTTACTGGAAATCCATTTTTTTTAAAAAATTTTTCAATGCATTGGAACTCATCCATCAATGGCTATTACACCTCAACTTTTTTGCAATTTTGTCTAAAACCCCATTAACAATTCTATGCCCATCGTTACTACCCAGACACTTATCCACCTCTACAGCTTCATTAATGATTGTCTTTAGTGGTACGTCAATTCGTTCTTTTAATTCATAAGTCGCCACCAATATTACAGCCTCCTCAACTTTTGAAAGTCTATCTAGTGAGATATTTAAAAATGGCGTTATTAATTCCCTAAGTTCAACAATATTTTTTAATGTATTGTTGAAAATATCTTCAAAAAAGATAATGTCTGCAGATGTAAATAGGTCTTGTTCTGAAAGGAAATCAATTATTTCAGAGTTTTTTTCTTCTGCGTAAAGATAGCTATAAACACCCTGTATGGCAAGTATTCTAGAAATTCTTCTAGCGCTAACATCTTTGCCAAAACCATTATTGTTGATTGTTCTATTCATACTTAAATCAATATTATTCTTTTCGTTCTTTTTCTAGTGATTTAGATAAGTCGACCATATAAATAAGTGCCTTTGCGAAGGATCTCCCTTTGCTAACAGACCTCTCAAACGCTTGAGTCTCATTCTCTACCGTAAGAACGCCATTTATACAGGGGATGTTTTTGTTACATGAAACCTCTTGTATCCCTCTAGCTGATTCATTCGCAACTACTTCAAAGTGATAGGTTTCTCCTCGTAAAATACACCCTAAAGCGAGGATTCCATCGCAGTTCCCATAAACTGATATCTTACTTATAGCAAAAGGTATCTCTAGAGCACCCGGGACCTTGGTTATTTTTACTTGTGGGTTATCAATTCCGTAAAACTTAAGCTCGGAACACGAATCCGCTAACAATCTATTAGTATACTTTTCATTAAATAAAGAACAAATAATTCTCAAGCGATAAGATGATCTGTCTATATTTGAGAGCTCCAAACCATCAACACTTTGTCCCATCAACTATTTCCCCCCAGGTGGCAGATAATCGATAACTTCTAGTCCGTACCCAGTCATACTTGGAATTTTTAATTTTTCTGATAAAACAATCATTTTCTTAATTCCAATATCTCGAAGAATTGCTGCTCCCAAACCATAGTTCCTTAAGGTTCTACTTGATTTTCCGTCTCTCTTTTCTGCGTCATCTTCAAATTTTTTTAATGAAGCAAAAAATACATTAGATGACTTGGCACAGTTTAACATTACAAAAGCGCCACAATCACTGCTAGAAATCTTTCTCATAGACGACTCGAAGGTCCAACCTTTATTTTTGTTTCCGCCTAGAGGCAAAGCATCTAGGACAGTAAACGGCTCATGAACCCTAATGAAAGCGACTTTTTCTTTCAAGTTATTCCCTTTTATCAAGGCCACATGTGGTTGCTTTTCTATCAAATCCTGGTAAAGCCGAACCTCAAAGCTACCCCATTCCGTCTCAATATTAAAACTTCTCCGTAATTCGAGTAAACTCTCCGTTTGACTCCTATACTCAATTAAATCTGCAATCGTTCCTATCCGTAACTTATGTTCCCTAGCGAACTTGATCAAATCTGGCAGCCTTGCCATTGTTCCATCATCGTTCATAATTTCACAAATAACTGAGAACGGAGGCAAACCAGCAAGTCTAGCTAAATCACAACCTGCCTCCGTATGACCTGCCCTTGAAAGGACCCCTCCATCTCTGGCCATCAGCGGAAACACGTGACCCGGTTGTTTCAGATCCTCTGGCTTTGCTTCCTTGCGAACCGCTCTTAAGATAGTGTAAGCCCTGTCAGCAGCACTAATACCCGTTGTCACTCCGCTGGAAGCCTCAATTGAAACCGTAAAAGCTGTTCCCTGAGAATTGTCTGAAACCATCTGTGGTAGCTTAAGTTTTTCACAATGGTCCCTCGTTAAAGTCAAACAAATTAAGCCCCGACCAAACTTTGCCATAAAGTTGATCGTTTCTGCAGAAACGAAATCGGCAGCTATTAATAAATCGCCCTCATTCTCTCTATCCTGATCGTCGATTAAGATTATCATTCTCCCCTGTTTGAGGTCTTCAACTATCTCAGAAACTGGAGAGACACCAAAACACTCTTTCAAATTACCCCCGATTATCTTTTTGTCCACTACGCACCGACAAAAATTGATCAACCATTTTTGCTATCGGATCGAGTTCAATGTTTACTATCGATTCAGTAGTCAGATTGGATAAGTTAGTTTGCGTCAATGTGTGCGGAATTAAATTTACAAAAAAACGACAACTCTGATTTTTCAAATCAACTTCGTTAATGGTCAAGCTTACACCGTTAACCGCTATAGACCCTTTTTTGGTTAACATAGGGTAGAACGTCTCGTCTGTTGTACATGCAATCACCCTGGAGTCCCTAGATTGTATTACATCATTTATTTTCGCTGTTCCATCCACGTGACCGGTAACGATATGCCCTCCCAGGATTCCCCCAACACGCAGTGAAGGCTCGAGATTAACAGCACCAGCTTTATCCAGTCCTACGGTTACATCAAGAGTCGCATTAGAGACATCAGCCTCAAAATAACCAAGTCCTTTTGAAGCAATCGTCAAACAAACACCATTGACAGAAACGCTGTCACCAACCGAGTGTTTAAAAAAATTTTTAACGCTCCAAGAAATCCTTACACGAACCTGCTTTTTCCCACTCGGAGATGGGTCACTAAAAAACTTAACTGGCCTGAGAAAACCAATTTCGGTAACTATTCCGCTAAACATTATTTAAAACTAGGAATGTCGTACTTGTTATTCCTCAAGACCATACGTACATCATCACCAATCATACTTACATCTGTAAACGACCACTCACTTTTCCTTCTCAGTAACTCTCTTTCGTTAGCTTTATCAATAAATGATAGCCCCTTACCTAAAATCTTCGGTGATTGGTATATTAGAAATTCATCTATTAACTTTTCCTTGAATAAAGAGGTTACTAAACCAGGACCCGCCTCAACTTGAACTTCGTTACATTCTTGTTCTGTTAACTCCATAAGTAGTAATTTTAAGCTGAATCTAGCTGAGCTAGGCCCGGCGCATGGAAGTTGGATTACATCAATATTTTTATCCCTCATCACTTTGATTTTATCAAATTTAATTGAATCCTTTGTATTTAGGGTCACCAATATAGTCTTACCTTCAGCGAAAACCTTTGAATCTATATCGCATA
The DNA here is from genome assembly GCA_004214155.1 of Burkholderiaceae bacterium. Classification (GTDB taxonomy): domain Bacteria; phylum Pseudomonadota; class Gammaproteobacteria; order Burkholderiales; family Burkholderiaceae_A; genus UBA7377. Next base: position 13,761 of record SGYQ01000011.1, on the reverse strand, counting down.
TTAAGTTTGGGTCAACAATAACCTTGATAGGATTCCTAAGACTTTCATCTCCTACTCTAACTGTCAAGAGTGGATTGTCCGCACGTATAGTGTGACTTCCGGTAAGTATACAACAAGATCTGGCTCGCCATCGATGTCCATCTTTTCGCGCCTCTGTACCTGTTATCCATTTGCTTTCCCCTGATTTTAAAGCGATATATCCATCCATAGATTTTGCGATTTTAACGCGCACCCAGGGCAAACCAGTCCTCATCCGTTTAAAAAACCCAGGGTTAAGTTCAAAGGATTGTTTAAAATCCTCTCTCATCGAAACGCTTACCCCGGCTTTTTTCAGTTTTGCTAGACCTTTACCAGCTACACGAGGGTTTGGATCCTTACTGGCCACAATTACCTCTCTAATTCCAGATCTAAGAATTTCATCAGTACATGGACCAGTTTTTCCTCTAAAACTACAGGGCTCTAACGTTATATACATAGAACTATTGCGAGCTTTTCCTCCCGCTGATTTAATTGCGATTATTTCTGCATGGTCTTGGCCAGTCCATCGATGATAACCTTCTCCTACTATCTTGCCATCCGCTACGATTACACAACCTACTCTTGGATTTGGCATAGTCGTATTTAGGCCTTTCCTAGCAAGTTCAAAAGCTCTGTCCATGAAAACACAATTTAAAAGATCCATGAGATTGTTAATGTTATATTCTGGTATTTTTTTTTGATTTAACTTCATTAAGCAAATCTTGAAAATCGGAAACGTCTTCAAAACTTCTATATACTGAAGCAAACCTTACGTAGGCTACATTATCAATTCTTCGTAGCTGTTTCATCACTAACTCCCCAATAAGCTGGCTATCAATCTCTTTTTCTCCCAAGGTTGCAAGCTTATCTTCAATTTGCATTACTGCTGTATCAACAGCATCCGCGGGGACGGGTCTCTTTCTTAATGCCAAACGCATGCTTGCCTTTAATTTTGCGGAGCTGTATTCTGACCTGGCACCGTTTCGTTTCACCACAACTGGAAGAGAAATTTGAATGCTTTCTAAAGTTTTAAACCTTTTTCCACAGGCTAAGCATTTCCGTCGACGAAGTATCTCCAACCCGCTCTCAGCTAGTCTAGTATCTGTCACTTGTGTGTCCTGAGAACTACAAATGGGACATCTCATATCTTTTCTTTTTCTAACAAATTATTTGCTAAGTTGGTATTGCTCTTGATTGTAATGCTTGATTTTTTTCATAATTAACAATCCCGGACTCGCAAAAGAATAAAAAACAGAGCACTCCAAACATTAGATTGGCTGCTAATAGGTGCAACGGCTGCACAAACATGGGAAAACCTAAATGGTTAAGGGCACCTCCTATCAACATCTGAGCCACAACTAAAATTATATAAAGGGCACCCCAACGCACCTTAATGTCACTAAAAAGAGACTCCCATGTTGAAATTTCCCTGAGATTCGTCTTTGAATCAACTTTGGCTCTTACTATATAACTCAGGGCTAAAACTGCAAAAACCAAAAGTATCCATGAAAATGATCGATGCACATAAAAAATCCACGGGACAATGTCAATAAGATTTTCCCTGTCAATAAGTTCACCTATTTTGAATGCCCAGTCAACACTCTCTCTTATCTGTATTCCCATACCAATTTGTATAACCAAACACAATACACACAAGCCGATGCAGATATTTGCTCGTTTATTGAATACCATTGAAACAGTAGGGAACACGTTAGATGTTCGAGAATTGATAAAACCTAAGATTAAAAACATTTGCACTAAAAAGGCTCCTAGCATGTGCATCGAAACGAGAAGCGGTCTTAGATCCGATGCTACTACCTGAGAGCCTAACCAACCGTTAAACATTATAGATAGCAGCGCTCCGACAGCATAGTATAGTGTTTTATTAGTAGCCTTATTACTAATGAAACAAAAAAATACTAAAGTTAGTGATACGAGACCTAAAAGAGCGCCAGCCAATCTATTAAGATATTCGGTCCATGTATGTACAGGATTGAAGCTAGGGTTCTCAGCCTGAGAACCATGTAAAAATTTTTCCCAATTTTCGGGTAATTCCGCCTCACTAGTTGGAGGTATAAATTTCCCGAAACACAAAGGCCAGTCTGGACAACCCATTCCAGCTCCAGTGGCCCTCACAGTACCTCCCGCGAGAATTACAATGTAAACCAGACCTAAACAAAGTAAAAATAAACCAGAAACTCTGGGGTTAAAATTTTGCATGTATTACTCCACCCTTACTCTGATAAAACTTCTTTTCCCGACTTGTAAAACAAAACATCCATTTTTCAGGACCAGTCCCCTTTCGAAAACCTTTTGTCCATCAACGCGAACAGCACCTTGTTGGATGGACCTAAACGCATCCGATGTCGATCTGGCCAAACCGGTATTTTTTAACAAAAACACTATGTCAAAACCCTTGCCTTTAAAAACCTTTTCATCAATAGATTCGGGGATTTTATTATTTTTAAATCTTTCTTCAAAATCATTGGCGACTTTTATTGCTGTCTCCCGATTGTAAAATCTACCGACTATATCAGATGCTAATTCTATTTTAATATTTTTCGGGTTTTGTCCTTCTAAAACACTTTGCTTAAGCTTTTTTTTCTCGCTATCACCCTTGAAAGTCAAGAGATCAATATATCTCCACATTAGCTCATCTGATAAAGACATAATTTTTCCAAACATCTGATCAGCTTCGTCTTTAAACCCTATATAGTTATTCTTCGATTTACTCATTTTCTCGACACCATCTAGTCCCTCAAGAATCGGCATGGTCAAAATACACTGGACGTCCTGTCCAAAAAAACGCTGTACATCTCTTCCCATAAGAAGGTTAAATTTTTGATCAGTTCCGCCCAGCTCTAGATCAGAATTTAAAATAACAGAATCATAACCTTGCATAAGGGGGTATAAAAACTCATGCAAGGAAATTGATTTTCCGGATTGATAACGGTTCGTAAAGTCGTCTCTTTCTAACATCCGAGCAACAGTCGTGACTCCAGCTAACCTTATCATCTCTGATGAGCTTAGCTTGTTAGCCCACTCCGAATTTTTCCTTACTAGAACAGCATCCATATCAATAATAAGACCGACTTGTTCAAAATAGGTTCGGGAATTTTCTTCTATTTCCTCGTCTGTTAAAACGGGCCGCGTAGTATTTCGTCCACTGGGGTCGCCAATCTTAGCCGTAAAATCTCCTATTAAAAGAGTGACTTTATGTCCTAGCTTTTGTAGCTCTCGCAGTTTCATTAGAACTACAGTGTGCCCCAAATGCAAATCTGGGGACGTTGGGTCAAGGCCTAACTTAACATTTAATGGCTTCCCTTCTTGCAGAGAGAGAATGATCTTTTTTTTCAAATCGCCCTCAACAAGTATTTCTTCAGACCCTCTTTGAATAATTTCAAATATTTCTTTAACCTTTTCATTGTCAATATTGGCGGAATCTAGGTTATCCTTCTCAGTAGAATCTTTTGACATATCTTAGGACCTCAAAATGAACGGACTTGTACTCGGAGTGATGACTGGAACTAGCTTAGATGCAATTGACATAGCACTTCTTCAAATAAAAAAAAATTTACCTTTCAAACTTGTCGACTTTTATAGCAAAAAGATTCCTCAAAAGCTGAAGGGGGAAATCCAATCACTTATGCCTCCTAATATAACAAACATTCAGACTTTGGCTAAAGTTACCAACAAATTTTCACGAGAGATTGCTAACAATATAAATATTTTTTTAAAAAAAAACCGCCACAAATCTAAAATAATCGTATGCGGAGTGCACGGACAAACTATTGCACATAACCCGCAGCACGGCTTTAGTTTGCAAATTTGTAACCCCCATCTTATTGCAGAGTTAACAAAATTGAGGGTTGTTTTTGACTTTAGAAACAGAGATATAGTTAGGGGCGGACAAGGAGCTCCGCTTGCTCCATTGTTTCACTCCCAAATAGCGCCTAAGGGCTTCCAGAGCGCATTCGTAAATATTGGAGGTATTGCCAATATATCCATCATAACGAAAACATTGACTTGTGGTTTTGATGTAGGACCAGGAAATTGTTTAATTGACTTGTGGGTCAAAAAGATCAAGAATCGAAGATTTGATTTCAATGGCAACTGGGCTAAGAAGGGTAATATAAACTCCCAGTTATTAAGAGTCTTTCAAAGTGATGTTTTTTTCAAAAAGAAATTCCCAAAATCAACAAGCACACAATATTTCAGCTCTGAATGGCTAGAAGAAAAACTAAGGAACTTTAAAACTGAAATTCCTAGCCAAGATATACAAGCAACATTGACCGAACTTACAGCGACAGCAGTTTGTAAATGGATACCAAGATCATGCGAAGAGGTATATGTCTGTGGGGGCGGTTTTAAAAATTCTCATTTAATAGAAAGAATAAAAGTTAACACTAAAAAAACTGTTGAATCTACAGAAGCGATTGGATGGGATCCGATGTGCATCGAATCTTGCTGTTTCGGTTGGTTAGCTCTACAAACATATCTCGGAAATCATTTAGATTTGAGAAAGATAACCGGGTCTAAACATGTCGGGGTATCCGGAGCAATAACTGCGTAATCACATAAAGTGGTAAAGCCGCCCTTTATTGAATATGTTTTTCGGGTCAAAAACTTTTTTCAAATTTAAGTGCACCCTTTTACTTGCATCCCCTAATTGAGAAAAACTCCCATACTTTTCCTTAATGGATTGTGACGCGTGATAAATTGTTGCGTGACCCCCTGCTCGTGCAACCTTGTCTCTAACTGACAAAGGAGATTCTTTACTCTTTACCCATCGTAATGCGCCCATCCACTCGAAAATCAAATCCTCACCCATAACTAAATTAACATCCGTAGCCAAAGGCACGGATATCCGCCAAAGAATTTTGTCATCACTAACCTTGTCGGTAAAAAATTTTAAATTTTGATCTCTGATATTATTCCAAAAACTTGTTGCGCGATTATCCATAACACTATGATTTTTAAATTTTCCTGAGATTTTCTTTAAAGCATGACTGACCAGAGCCTCTTTACCAGAAAGCCTTATATACAGTCTTTCTTTTTTTCGAAATTCCCCCATCTCTACATTTGTCCAAAATGAGCCAGATATGGGCAATTGTTCCGTATAACAAAACTTTATTGTTTCTGATAACTCTTTGCGAGCAACTCCCAGCTCAACTGTTGTTTCAGATAGTGGCTGAGGATATGTCCTTAGAAAGGCCTCAGTGATTAATCCAAGACAGCCGAGCGCTCCAACATTCAGACGGGATACATCATATCCCGCAACGTTTTTTATCACAGACCCTCCAAATCGCATTAATTTTCCATTGCCGTCCAATATAGTCAGCCCCAAAACTGATTCCCTACAACCACCATAAAAAAACCGACCAGGGCCACTCAACCCGGATGCTATCATTCCCCCTACAGTTCCGACTCTTTCTTCTAATCCGGGTACTGTTTTTGTCTTAAACCTAGGAGGCTCGAAGTTTAGAAACTGGTTTCTAGAAAAAAGTTCTTTTTCCAAATTAATAATACTTGTACCAGAACGCACTCTTACAACGAGTTCTGAGGGATCGTAATCAATAATGCCATCGTTTGTTGTTGTATCTAATTCCATATGAGGGCTTATATCAGGATTTCCATAAAACTTCTTTGAATTATGTCCTGTGATGACTAGATTAGATTTTCGATTTCTCGCCTCTTCGATCAACTGCCTCGAATATGTAATAAAACTATTTTCCATTTAAAGAAAAGTCCCTTAATTCTATTTAAAAACTTGGGATCTCTTTAAATTCCCTTTTATCCTTGTGAACATGTTTCCTACCTTTTTCAACACACCTCGAAAGAACAGGAATTACTTTACCAGGGTTAAATATGTTGTTTTTATCGAAAGAAAATTTCACCGCGGAAAAAGTATTTCTCTCGTCTTCAGAAAACTGAACGCACATAGACCCTAACTTTTCTAAACCGACCCCATGCTCTCCGGTTATTGTTCCCCCAAATTTCACACACAAATCTAGAATTTCTTCGCCGAACTTCTCCGTTTTTTCAAATTCTCCTGGCTGCGCAGAATCAAATAAGATTAATGGATGCAAGTTACCGTCTCCGGCATGAAAAACATTGATACACCTGAGATTATACAACCCTTCCATTCTCTCAATCTCCCGCAACATAACCCCAACTTTTTTCCTAGGTATTGTGCCGTCAATACAATAATAATCTGGAGAAAGTCTTCCAGACGCAGGAAACGCATTCTTCCTACCTGACCAAAATAAATTTCGTTGATGATCATCAGCAGAAATAAGGCACTTCGAAGCGCCAAACTTTTTTAATGTTCCTACCATTAAGTCAATTTCCTCATCAACCTCTGCAGCCAGTCCATCAGACTCGCAAAGAAGGATCGCTGCCGCCTCAGTGTCATATCCAGCATGCACAAAATCCTCCACGGCCTGAACCATTCCTCCATCCATCATTTCCAATCCAGCGGGTACAATTCCCTCTGAAATAATCCCTGCAACCGCATCGGCAGCGTCTTCTACCGCATTGAAAGATGCCATAATCACCTTTGCAGAACTTGGCCTAGGTAGTAACCTAACGGTTATCTCGGTAATAACTACCAACATTCCCTCTGATCCCACTATGAGCGATAAAAGGTCTAGTCCCGGGAAATCAAACGAGTCCAAACCAAAATTTATAACATTACCTTCGCAGTCTACAGCGCGAACACTGACTACATTGTGGAGTGTTAAACCGTACTTTAAACAATGCACTCCACCAGAGTTCTCAGCAACATTTCCCCCAATAGAACAGGCTATTTGAGAGGATGGATCCGGAGCATAAAAAAGATTAAACTCCCTCACCTTTTCCGATATTGCTATATTTCTTACACCAGGTTGAACAACGGCCATTCTTTGTTCAGGATTAACCTTCAATATTTTATTAAGTCTAGATGTAGACAAAACTATTGAGCCGTTGGTGGGCACGGCTCCGCCAGACAGACCCGTTCCAGCCCCCCTTGTAACGACAGGAGTATTATACTTACTGCAAATTTCAACGATCCTAACGATATCATTCTCAGATTCTGGAAGAAGCACCATGCACGGAATACCAGAATAACCCGACAACCCGTCCCGTTGATAAACTTGAATACTGGACTTATCTGTTATAATTTGGTCGGTTTTTAAAAAAACATTTAATTCTTCTAACAAATTTTTGTCCATGGTTGTGTACCCTAACTTATGAAAAACAGATTAGACCGGATAGTAACAAAAAGCGGTGATTCCGGCTTGACTAGTATAAATCCAAACAAGAGAATTTCAAAAAATTCCAATATTGTTAAATTTCTCGGTGATTTGGACGAACTTAATGCTTATATAGGCACTTTAAAAGCAGATTTGTTCATTATTAATCCAACGGAAAATTCACTGAAAGTTATGTACGCATGGATCACCACAATACAACATACGTTGTTTGATATTGGAGGTGCTGTTTGCTCGGAAAACATGGAAATTTTTGACGAGAATGCAGTTGCGTTTCTAGAAGAAATTATTCACGAAATAAATCAAGATTTACCTCCTCTAAAAGAATTCGTCTTGCCAGGTGGAAGTCAATTGGGGGCGAAGGCCCATGTATCAAGGACTGTTTGCAGGAGAGCGGAAAGATCGCTAGTAAATTTAATCGAAAATGACCCCGAATACAAAAAATACCAGAAAGGCTCAGTCTTACCCTACATCAACAGATTATCCGACTTTTTTTTCGTTTTAAGTAGACGATTAGACAGAATTTGTAAGTTAGATGAGCAAACGTGGGAGACCAGCAAGAAGAGAAAAAATAAATAAATTCACAAATGTGTTTACATTCCGTTAAAGCTTAGATCTCCTATCTTTGACCGCACAAGATAAATTTTCTAAAATTCCCACCGTATCAGGCCATGATATGCATGCATCCGTAATACTCTTACCGTATTCCAATTTTGATATATCTGTAACACTTCCGAGATCTTGTCTACCCGAAATAATATTACTTTCAATCATTACACCAAAAACGCTCTTATCCCCGGAAGAGATTCTCTCGCATAGGCTGTCGCACACAATATGTTGATTTTCTGGTTTTTTGTTGGAGTTCCCATGACTAGCATCAACCATAACTTTCGGAGATACCTCGTTCCGGTTGAGTTCCTTGACGAGTCCTGCAATAGTATCAACATCATAATTAGGACGCTTGCCCCCTCGTAAAATGACATGGCAATCGGCATTTCCCGCCGTTTTTACAATTGCCGACTGCCCTGACTTCGTTACAGACAGGAAATGGTGCGAATGGCTGGAAGCTCTAACAGCATCGACAGCAATACTAACATTCCCTGTTGTACCGTTCTTAAATCCGACCGGGCATGATAATCCAGATGCTAATTCTCTGTGTATTTGAGATTCTGTGGTACGGGCCCCAATAGCTCCCCACGAAACCAGGTCCGCAATATATTGTGGAGAAATTACATCCAAAAATTCTACCCCTGCCGGCATTGCTAAATTATTTATCTCAAAAAGTAGTCTCCTTCCGACTCTGAGACCTTTGTTGATATCAAAAGAGTTATTTAAATCTGGATCATTAATCAACCCTTTCCAACCTACCGTAGTGCGGGGTTTTTCAAAATAAACCCTCATTATAAGTTCCAAGCTATCTTTATATTTATCCCGTTCCTCTAATAACCTCTTTGCATAATCCATGGCTGCCTCAGGATCATGAATAGAACACGGGCCAACTATTAACAGTAAACGATCATCTAAGCCATGAATAATTTTTCTAATATTTTCTCGAGTATTAAAGACTAACTTAGAGACTTCTGCAGAAATTGGAATCTCGTCAATTATATTTTTTGGCGCGATAACTTCCTCTATCTCTCTGATTCTTACGTCATCTGTTAAATTATCACCCATAAGAGCTACTCCGCAGTTCCACCAATAGTTAAACCTTCTATCAAGATTGTGGGTTGGCCCACCCCAACAGGCACTCTCTGACCCTCCTTTCCACAGGTCCCAACACCCGAGTCGAGTTTAAGGTCTGAACCCACCATCTTTATTTTTGTCAATGCATCCGGACCGTTTCCTATCAGAGTAGCGCCTTTGACAGGATATTTAATTTTTCCTTTCTCAACCCAGTAAGCTTCTGAAGCAGAAAAAACAAATTTACCGTTTGTGATGTCCACCTGTCCTCCACCAAAGTTTACTGCGTAAATCCCTTTTTCAAGACTTTCTAGCACCTCTCTGGGATCATGGTTACCAGGAAGCATATATGTATTTGTCATTCTTGGCATTGGTAAATGAGCAAATGATTCTCGTCGTCCATTACCGGTAACATTTGTTTTCATTAACCTTGAATTGAGCCTATCTTGCATGTACCCCCTCAAAATCCCATCTTCAATTAAAATGTTATTTTGCGTAGGATTTCCTTCATCATCAACATTCAGTGAACCTCTCCGGTTCGACATTGTTCCGTTGTCAACAACAGTAACACCAGGTGCTCCAACTCTCTCTCCAATTCTCCCAGAAAAAACAGATGATTTTTTTCTATTGAAATCCCCTTCCAAACCATGCCCCACTGCCTCATGCAACAAGATTCCTGGCCATCCAGGGCCTAAAACGACGGACATTAGGCCTGCTGGCGCGGGCCTGGACTCTAAATTTATCAAGGCTTGCCTAGTAGCTTCATCGACGTAAGTTTCCAATGTTGAACCGGAGAAATTATTCATAGCAAATCGCCCGCCGCCACCACTTACCCCAAATTCTTTTCTGGTTTTTTCCTCTGCTACTGCTGTAACAGAAAGTCGCACGAGGGGCCTCAAATCTGTAATTAGACCCCTATCAGTTACGATCACCACAATACTAAAGCTGCCCGAAATTGAGGCCATAACCTGAGAAATCCTAGGATCCTTTTTCTTAGCCAAAGTCTCTATCTTTTGCAAAAGCTCAACCTTTTCCTGGGAAGACATAGCATCGACCGGGTTTCCATAATCGTAAAGTGAACCAACTCGACCAAATTCTGGACGGTTTTTGTTTCCATTCAAATAAATTGATTTCTTCTTTTCAGTCGATGTTCTGGAAATTGCTAGCGTATTTTTGACTGCCTCTCGCAAAGTTTTTTGACTGATGGTATCTGAAAATGCAAAAGATGTTCTGTCTCCTGAAACAGTGCGAACACCAAAACCTTGGTCTATCAAAAAAGCACCTCCTTTTACAATCCCTTCCTCAAGATTCCACGATTCGGATATGATTGATTGGAGATAAATATCTGCAAAATCGACGCCCTTCACTTCCAGCTTATTATGAAGATCAAATAAATTACCTTCAGTAAGTCCATATGGCTCAATTAAGTTCTGTTTTGCGATATCAAAAGGATCTGATTTCACATTGTCTAACATGATAGTCTCTTTCTCAAATTAAATTCCTGATGCTCTAGGGCGGGAAGATTCTCTCTGACAGTTTGTAGTTTTTTCATATCAACTTCCCCTAGAACGACATTTGTTCCAAGTTTACACTCACCTATTATATCGCCCCAGGGACCTATAATCATACTATGCCCCCACGTTTCTCTGCCAGAATTATGCTCACCTCCCTGCGCACTAGCAATGACATAAGCTTGATTTTCAATTGCCCTAGCTCTCAATAAAACTTCCCAATGAGCTTCCCCCGTAGTTCTTGTGAATGCAGCTGAAACTATTATTACATCCGGAGAAATATCCTCAGGAAATCTTCTTCTATAAAATTCAGGAAATCTCAGGTCATAACATACTGACAAAAATGTTTTGCCTGCTGGTGTATCAACCATTAAAGGTTGATTCCCCGCCTCGCAAAAAGTACTTTCGTCATAATTCTCAACTCCATTCGTGTATTTAAACAAATGAATTTTGTCATATCTAGCTCTTCTCTTGCCCTTTTGATCAAATACAAACATTGCATTACACACTTTATTTTCAGATTCGGCAAAAATCGGACACGTCCCACCAATCAACCAAACACAATTTTCCTTTGCAACGTTACTAAGAACAGTTTGAATTTTTTGCTCATTAGTACCTGACTCACAATCATCCTCTTCAGCCCATTTAACTTTCTCTGCCTCTGACTGCCCAATAAACGAGAAGTATTCAGGTAATACGACGAGCTCGGCTCCTTTACTAGCAGCAAGCCTCACTTGCGCCGACATGGTTGCGAGATTGGCATCCACTGAGTCAGTAGAGACCATCTGAATTGCTGCCACTTTACACTTGCTTATTTCTTTGTTCAACATTCCTCATCTCATTGTATTCTGGTTATTTTCATTGATTAAAGCTCCGTATTGAATTTTTCTCAACTTCAGGCGTGTAAAGATTGCCAGAGATTTTGTATTCAAAAGCTAATATTTTTTGAAGGGGATCGCGCAAAATATATTGGGCCAAAAAGCTACCCAGCCCAACGGCTGGATTAACCAGAACATAGCCCAAAGATGCTAAGCCTGCGTTTAAATTTGGTAACACTAAAACTCTGAGGTCTTGTTTTTTTTCCCCTAGGTCAATAAATCCTTCTAAAAAAACAGTTGCCTGGGTCCCGAGAACTCTTAAATTACTGGTTTGAGCAACACCCCCTTCTAACTTTATATCTCCTCTTACTCTATCAAAAGAAAAACCCTCACTCAAAACATCTCCGAAGTCTAATTTTAATCTCTTAGAAAGTGATTGGAGATTAAAAAGACCTATCAGTCGCCCCAAACCTGGCTCCGCACGAATAAATTTACCGTCCAAAATGTCAACGTACACATCTCCATACACATCCTCTAAATTAAAATTGAGAGGATTTCCTACCCATGCTAATTGCCCTGACAAAATCCCCTCGGCCTGACCAAACAATCCAGTGTAACCGACCTTATCCATTAACGCCTGAATATTGTCAGTCTCTAATCGAAGGTTCATTTCTGTGAGCTTCACAGTCCCATCTACTTCAGCTCTCCCGCTGTATAGCAATGGATAACTTTTTGGGTTTTCTACGATTTTCCAAAAACCACTCGCAAAAAGTTGGAAGTCATCTGAAAAAATAGAAAGGTCCTTAACAAACCAAGTTTTTAATGCCGGTTCAGAACTTATACTAAATTTAATCTTGCCCAACTTGCCAAATTTATTAGTGAATTCATCTACTTTAAAATTTAGTGCCATAGGCGTGCCGATGGCATTTTCAGAAAGATTAGAACTTAAGGCGTTATCGGCAGAAAGTATTTGCTTGAGCTCCAATTTTGAAAAATCTAAATCAATAGTTTCTGTATCACGGTACCAGGTTACCTTGCCACTTGCTTGATCGGCTTTTACATCACCAGATAAACCCTCAAGTCCCATAAAAAATGATCCTTTAACATTATCAAACTCGTTATTTTTCCAAACTAGCTTCTTGCTTGACACATCAATCATGGTCGGAATATTTAAAAGTTTCGCGTTGTCATTTATATTAAGGAGTTCTTTCTGATTGTTTACGAAATCATAAAGCTTATCCAAAGGCAAATTGTCGGTAGAAATAGTAACGATATTGTTCTTTCTCATTTTTCTCTGCTCTTCAACAGATTTGATTATATTGTCCTCATTGTCCTTACGCTCACCAATATGGAGTTTGTAATATACAGAACCGGTATTCGCATCTTCATATCCAAATTCATTGGACAGGTCCTTTGTAATTGATAATGCAAACTTCTCTCTAGGAGACTTAAGATTTAGCGTCCAGCCACTGCTACCAGTGTTACCTTTCTTCTTTAGTCTATAGTCTAAAAACAGGTTGCTTTTTTCTCCGGATGTCTTAGTGTAGATATGTGGTACATCAATGCCCAACCTCACAAGATCAGAGTACCCTAGTACGTTCAACGTATTGTTCTGAAAATTAATGTCAAGCTTATAATCAACAAGCCCTTTGAACATATTACTTTCGTAGGGATTTCTTACCTTAGATAACCATTGCACAAATTCACTCGAATCAAAAGCACCAGTCATGACCAGATTTAAATTTTTACTTCCATCATCTTCACGATCTGAGATACTAAAATTGCCTCCGAGGCTTGTACCTTTTAAATCAAATTCGACAAGTTTGTTTTTACTAAATATAACCTCCCCATTATGGATCGTAAGCTCAGGAAGAAAATTCTTAAGTGAAAGCTCATTATTTTTTAGAGTCAATTTGCCAAACACATCAGACTTTTGAAAATTTTTGAGATCAATAGTCAAAAATAAGTCGAGATCTGCTGGGCCCCTACCTATCATATCGGTTGTAAAGTTTTTTAACCATTTTTCCACCGGGCTCTTGTTTGCACCATCAATTATTCTTTGCAAATCACCATTTAAAATACCATTCAACTTGAGAACGGGAACGTCACTTTTCATGTTGGATATTTGACCGTTAATATTTCGAATCTTATTTCCAGCAAAATCCCCGGAAGCATTTTTAATCTTTAAAGATCTGCCTTCAATTTCGACTTTTCCCTGCAAGCTAGAAATCGCAGGCCACCTCTTAGAGAAAAGTAAATTTAGACTAGTTGGAAAAAAATTAAACGCCACCTTCCGATTTTTTTTAATGTGAGGTTTTCCGATAACACCACTATATTCAAAAGTTCCTTTAGTTGCCTCACTAGAAAGAAATGCTCTTTTTATCCAATTTCGTGTTTTAGGCCCGACTGCACTTGGAAGATAATGACTTATTACCTGAGTGTCTTTAAATAGGATATCACCCTTAACTTTACTGAAAATTT
>SGYQ01000010.1 GCA_004214155.1 Burkholderiaceae bacterium | reverse complement strand
TAACATAATCGCCCAACCTTCCTTGAGAGGGTGAAACGGTCAACCCAAAGTCATTGAGAATCCCAGAAATCTCATTTAACATCTCAGGACTCCCACAAATCATTGCTCGATCACAATCGGGACTTAATTGGGGAAGGTTTAAATCATTGAAAAGGTTTCCCTCGGTTAAGGCCTTTGTGATCCTTCCAGTATGAGTGAAAGCTTCCCGAGTAACGGTGGGATAATATAAAAGTCTTCCTTCAATAATTTCAGACAAAAACTCATCCTTAGGTAACTCGTTTTCTATGTAATCCCTATAAGCTAATTCAGCTTTTTGTCTTACTCCGTGAACCAACACGATTTTCTCGAATCTTTCATAAGTGTCAGGATCTCTAATTATGCTCATGAAGGGTGCGAGCCCTGTGCCTGTTGACAAAAGATAAAGATGCTTTCCTGGGTTTAGATCATCAATAACAAGTGTCCCGACAGCTTTCTCACCAACAAGTATTTCATCACCTACCTTGATATGCTGTAGCCTAGAAGTAAGAGGGCCATCTGGCACCTTAATAGATAAGAATTCCAGGTGCTCCTCATAATTTGGACTCACAACACTGTAAGCTCTCAATAATGGTTTACCGTCGACCATTAGGCCTATCATAATAAAATGCCCGTTTTTAAATCTCAGAGATCTATTTCTTGTTGTTTTGAAAGAAAATAACGTATCAGTCCAATGAATTACCTCAGTAACTTTTTCAGTCGTACACGTCGCCATTACGTTTCCTATTCTACGGCCAGAGCGTGGTACTCTAAATCTGCCAAAGAAACTACGTCCAACGCCTTTTCATTCGTAGCATCCAGCAATACAGGAGGGGCACACCCTGCCTCCGCAGCCTCTTTCCATCTACCTGCGCAAACACACCATTGATCTCCAGCCTTGAGCCCTGGAAATTGTAATTCGGGTCTGGGAGTAGATAAGTCATTTCCCTCTTTAGAAGAAAAAAGTAGAAATGCTTCAGTTACTCTCACGCAAACTGTGTGGGAACCATAATCATTCTCACCAGTTTTACAACAACCATCACGAAAAAACCCAGTCTTCGGATTCATACTACATGGTTGAAGTAGCTCACCAAGAACGTTTTTTGATTTACCTGCCAATATTAATCCTCTAAATAAGGTCCCCGGCTAAACTATTTCTAACATCCACCTGCAACGGGTCCACTGATACTGTGTAAGCCTCGTGCTCTACACCAATAGCAAGACCTACTCCATATTTTAAAGACTTGACCATATCTTCATCCAACTCAAATCTCAAAAAATGAACTGCTGATGTTTTCTCATCA
This sequence comes from Burkholderiaceae bacterium, assembly GCA_004214155.1. Taxonomy (GTDB): domain Bacteria; phylum Pseudomonadota; class Gammaproteobacteria; order Burkholderiales; family Burkholderiaceae_A; genus UBA7377. The sequence goes on along the minus strand of SGYQ01000010.1, from coordinate 76,808 downwards.
TTTTCTCTCTGTAAATCTTCATCAGCAATTGCCCAGACTTTCTCTCTTCCTTCTACCTTGACCCAAACTTTATCCTCGATTCCTTTAAGAAGCCTAAGCTTCTCTTTCCTAACTGCCTCGTTCGGGTATTCTATCATCATTGTGCATTTAAAATTTGACCCGTCAGGAATTAAGGGATTGTATGCCTCAAGTTCTTCTAAAATACCTTCTTCTTCAAACGTTTTTTCAATTCTCAAGATTTCCTGAACCTGATACTTAATTGTCTCAACGTCCTCAAAATGAAGCGTTAAATTTTCTCCCAACCGAACCATGCGATTCTTCCTGCGCTTAATCATTTCCTCTCGAAACTTATTTCTTACCTTAGCGTAATGCTCAAGCGTCCAAAGCGATTGCGGAGTTAATTTATTCGTTGCTGTATTCATAATTTGTTTTCCTTTCAAATTTTATTTAGTTCTATTTAGTTCTGTACGCATCCGCCAGTATCGACAAAGGATGCTTAACATTACTACCTTCTTCGGAACCTATTCCTTGCTTTATGTGATGTGCCGCTAACTGACAATCAGAAGCTATCACGTCAGGAACCCCCGTTTCAGAATTCGGATGTTTGTTCATTTGCCTAAAAACAGGTCTTCCGATCTTTAAAGCGGTCTCATGGAACTCTTTCTTGACTCCCCATGTGCCCGCATGACCGGAGCATCTTTCAACTGTGTTAAGTGAACTACCAGGTATTTTCTCAAGAACCTCTCTAGTTTTCTGACCAACATTTTGCACTCGAAGATGACAACTAACATGATACGAAACATTTCCAGGTTCTGAGTTAAAGTCAGTTTTAAAAAGATCATCTCTCATTCTCGCCCTGAAATATTCAAACGGATCCATCATCGCCTTTCCAACAATTTGAACATCAGAATCATCTGGAAACAACAAGGGTAGTTCTTGCTTGAACATTAAAGTGCAAGAAGGAATCGGAGATACAATCACATAGCCGTCTTTAGCTAATTGCGCCATTTTAGGAATATTTTCGTTCTTTAATTTTTCTACCGAATCGAGATCCCCCAACTCCAATTTCGGCATGCCACAACAACCCTGTTTTTCGACTACTATGTGGGGTATCTTGTTAATCTTTAAAATTTCGATTAAATCATGTCCAATTCCGGGCTCATTCCAGTTGATATAGCAAGTTGAGTAAATGGCGACTTTACCCCTAGTCAATTTTCCATCTACCACTTGTAATTCTTCGGAAATCTCAGCACTCTTTTCAAACGGCTTCTTGGCAAATTTCGGCAACCACGCAGATTTATGAACCCCTAACATTTTTTCGCCAACCGACCTGGCAACTTTATTGGTCGTTGCAAAATTCACCGCCTCCGTAACGACGGGGATCGATGCTAGCTTACCATTTGCGCTCGTATTGGATAGCAACGTATCTCTTGTTTTTGTCTTCGTACCTTTTTTAAATTGAATAGCTTTCGCTCTCAACATCGTATGGGGGAAATCTAAATTCCAAGGATGGGGTGGAACATATGGACATTTTGTTAGATAACAAACGTCACACAAATAACATTGATCGACAACTTTCCAGTAATCCGCAGCATCAACGCTATCTAATTCTCCTGACTCACCTTCGTCTATCAGGTCGAATAATGTTGGGAAAGACCCGCACAGGCTTACACATCTCCTACAACCGTGACATATGTCAAAAATTCGTTCCATCTCATCAACACATGCTTTCTCATCGTAGAAGGTTTCAGATTTCCAATCAATAGGATGCCTCGTTGGCGCCTCAAGTGAACCCTCTTTCACAATACCCCCCTTTTACAAAACGAATGACGGCCCCGCAAAAAGCAGGGCCGCCAGAAGATTTCCCTAATTTATACCTCTATTGACTCAAATGCTTTTTGAAACTTATTAGCATGCGATCTCTCCGCTTTAGCTAATGTCTCAAACCAATCGGCAATTTCATCAAATCCTTCATCCCGAGCATCCTTTGCCATACCTGGGTACATATCAGTATACTCATGCGTCTCACCAGCAACGGCCGAGGCAAGATTATCTTTTGAAGAACCAATTGGTAAATCAGTAGCTGGATCTCCAACCTCAGAAAGATAATCCAGATGTCCGTGCGCATGACCTGTTTCGCCCTCGGCAGTATTCCTAAAGAGGTTTGCAACTTCCGGATAACCCTCTATGTCCGCTTTATTCGCAAAATAAAGATATCTGCGATTAGCCTGACTTTCGCCTGCAAAAGCATCTTTTAAATGCTGGTGTGTTTTACTTCCTTTAAGTTCAGCCATTTTCTTCTCCTTTGTAAAAAATTAACTATAGTAGGTATAATTAGACAAGTCCAATTGATTTATTGAAATTAATTGATAAAATTTATCAATGACTTCGCCTTTGTCGACTAGCTTAACTAACTCCCGTACACTGAATACATGAAAAAATTACGAAGTATAAGAACAGACTATACGAAGGCTTCCCTGCTTGACACCGAAATTCCAGAAAACCCATACAATCTACTCTGCCTGTGGATGGACAGTGCCATAGCCGAAAAAATTCCCGAACCAACTGCAATTTGTTTGTCTACGATTAAACCCAATGGCAGAGTTAACTCCAGGATAGTTCTTGCTAAGGAAATCCAGGAGGACGGAGTCGTTTTTTTTACAAATTATAATTCTGCAAAAGGACAGGATATTGCCAAAAATTCTTTCGCATGTGCGGTGTTTTTCTGGGCCGAGATGCAAAGGCAAATTAGGATTGAGGGAACGATTAAAAAAATCTCTGAGAAAGATTCTGATGAGTATTACATGGAGAGGCCGAAACTTAGCAAGATAGGTGCGTGGGCCTCCCCACAAAGCCAAGTAATACAATCGAGAAGTGAACTCGAACAGCTCGTGGAGAAATTTCAAAGAGAATTCGAACAAAAAGAATTAGGTAGGCCGCCTTTTTGGGGTGGTTATAAACTAAAATACGAATCTATCGAATTTTGGCAGGGCAGGCAAGGAAGGCTTCACGATAGGTTTTTATATACAAAAAAATTAGGTTCATGGAAAATTTGTCGGCTAGCTCCTTAATTACTTGCTTTTATTTTTTTTTTTATTAATTCCATTGCTTTTATTAGTTTAGGTGCGATTACGGATTGGCAATAGGGAACGTGCTGGTTCTCAAAAAAATAATTCTGATGGTAATTTTCTGCCTTCCAAAACGCACTGTTAACTTCCTCTATAGTAGGCGTCTCCTGCTTGCCTCCAGAAATCAAAATTATTTCGGTAACTATTTTCGTTCCTGTGTAAACTGAATTTTCCATTTCCCTTACCACTCGTTTGGCTAATTCTTTCTGCTGATTTGTTACACAAAATATAGCAGATCTATACTGCGTACCGACGTCTGCACCTTGCCTATTTAATGTGGTTGGGTCGTGAATTTGTAAAAAAAATGTTAACAAGGCCTTTAAATTGAAAACCTCCTCTTTAAATTCAACTTTTATAACTTCTGCATGCCCCGTTGTCCCTGAACAAACATCAGAATAACTCGGATTTGCTATCGAGCCACCCATATATCCGGATGTAACATTAATAACGCCGTCTAGTGACTTAAAAACGGCTTCTAAACACCAGAAACATCCTCCACCGAGGAAAATGACTTCTGCTTTCTTATCCATGTAAAACCCCAAAATCGTTACTACCGAAGCTGTATACTTGCAAAATATGTAATAAATTATTCGGAAGACCTAAATGATATGAACGACTTTAATGAAAACTGTCCATTATGTAAACAGAATAATCATAAGGTCTTGTGGAGTGCTAAAAATTGTAAAGCCATCGAAGTAGTCAATGAAAACTTCGGTTTACATAGAATTATTTGGAATAAACATGTAAAAGAAATCAGTGAATTGACAGCAAGAGAGGCGCTGGAGCTAATGCAAAATGTTTTAAAGTTAGAAAAATATGTTAAGGCTAGATATAACCCTGATAAATTAAATGTGGCCTCCCTTGGAAACCAAACACCTCATATCCACATTCATGTATGCCCAAGATGGAAGACAGATCCCTGGTGGCCGAACACCATTTGGTCACAAACGAATAAGTCAACGTGGAAATTAGCAAATAAAGAAAATGGACTAAATATCTGGTCCGGGTGTTGGCAGGATTTAAATAAAATCGCAATCCCAGTAAGAGAATCTGTTTTTATCGGTGAACAGGGTATTAGTTCTTCTGACGAATGGGATCACTTTGATGACATAAGTCAACATGTCGGTTTGATGAATCATAAGCCAGTGGGTACTGGCAGATTAGGTCCTGATGGTCGCATTGGAAGGCTTTCAGTCATTAAAAATCAAAGAGGAATTGGTCACGGAAGAATGATACTAAATGAACTTGAAAAAATAGCTATCTGTTTAAATTTCAAACAAGTTTATGTACATTCTCAGAGCGAGGCTCTACATTTTTACAAAAAGGCTGGTTATGTTGAAACAGGAGGTGAATTCGTGGAATGTAGAAAGCCACATCAAAAAATGATCAAAACTTTTTAGTACAGAAGCGATTTTTTGCCTTTTCTAATCGATCACATATAGCGTTCCAATCCTCGTTTTTCGGAGGTTCCTCGAAGAGAATCATAGTAAATTGCTCTCGGTCGAGGGAATTTAATTTGGAATACAACTGTCGTCCGTATTTCCTAGGGCAAGAAGGAGCTATTTCTGCAATTAAGTTTTTATGGGTGTGAGCTGGCTTTTCGAAGCACCACAAGAAAGTTTTACCCTCTTCACATAAGTCAAGTAAATTTTTCTCAATTTCATTATTGGTAATAACTCTAAACGCAGTTCTAGGTGAGTAATGGATTAAACTAGAGCCGGGAGAATTCTGTCTTCTTCCCTCAACTTGAGAAATTCTCACCTGTATACCTAAGCAAGACTCGATTTCCGATTTTTTAATCACACCCACACGGAGAATCGTAGGTGAATCATTTGAACAATCAACGATAGTACTTTCTAATCCAAATTTACATTCGTCTTGAGAATTGGATGAAACAATCATGTCGGCTTTATCAAGATGATTTTGCAATGACATTTCTACATCCTCTGCATTTGTAGTACTGACAAAACTGAATCTGTTCGCCGATGGTGCAGCTACAATTCCACTACCAATTTTTGAAAATGATTCCAACATCGACAAAGCGAAAGGGTGTGAGGGAATTCTTACAGCTATAGTTTCATAACCAGCAGAGGCAGATTCTGCGATTAATCCTCCGTTTTTCAAAACAAGAGTAAGTGGTCCAGGCCAAAATCTACTTGCTAACTTTGATTCACTGGACGCCCAATTTAACACAACCTTTTTTACTGTCGCCAAATCTGGAACATGTAAAATAAGAGGACGATCTGTAGGTCTTCCTTTTACCTTATAGATTCGCTTTACCGCTTCTTCATTCGTGGCATCACCGCCTAACCCATAAACTGTCTCCGTAGGAAAGGCTACCAGTTTTCCCCTGACCAATGAATCTACGGCTTTGCTTACCTCAGAGGTTAATTTCGGCACAGCTTTATCTCTCTCTTACCAGAGTAATCAGGTGTCCCATTTTGCGCCCCAATCTGGGTTCACCTTTACCATACAATTTTAATATCTTAACCCCCCCGGTTAACTTTTCCCAGTTAGGTTCTCGGGGCTGACAATTATTATTCGAAAACCACAGGTCTCCTAAGACATTCTCGAGCCTGACATCATATTTTAGCGTTGTATCACCTATTGGAAGACCCGCACAAATACGGGCTTGTTGTTCAAATTGACTGGTAACGCTTGCATTTATGGTTTGATGTCCACTATTGTGAGGACGAGGAGCCATTTCATTTAAGAGCAAGTTACCGTCACTTAAAAAAAACTCAACTGTCAATACCCCGACATAATCTAATTTCTTTACAATTCTTTCTCCGTAAGTAAATGCTAATTTATGAACATCAACAGAAACGTTCGCAGGCATAACACTTTCAACAAGTATTCCATTCTCATGACGGTTTTCAGCCAGTGGGTACGAAGCTATATTTCCGTCTTTATCTCGCACTATGATTATAGAAAGCTCGGTATCCAGTGGGACTTTTTTTTCTAGAATATATTTTGAGTTTGTCAAATCCTTTACGATGTTCAATAGTTCGTTCTTTTCCCCTACGTGTACCTGCCCCTTGCCATCGTATCCAAAACGGGCGGTTTTCAATATTCCAGGAAAAAAATAGCTGTCAATATTACGAATGTTGCTGGTCGTTATTTCAATGAACGGGACAGTAGGTATGGTAAGAGAATTGGCAAATTCCTTTTCATTGATTCTATTCTGTGTTATGCGAATAGCTTCCCCGTTGGGACAAACAGTTTTTTTTTCAGAAATATATTTTAAAGCAGATATCGGAATGTTTTCAGTTTCCACAGTAAAAACCTCGCACTGCTCTCTGAATTTTGACAAAGCATCCAGGTCGGTGAAACTTGATTCTATAAAATCATCACAAATTCTAAATGCTGGACATGACCGGTTGTCTGCAAATACCGTTACTGACAACCCAATTTTATGAGCTGCCTCAATCATCATTAGTCCGAGTTGTCCTCCTCCCATGAGACCTATTTTCAATTTTTACGAATCCTGTTGTGCATATAAAGAACACTTTGTTCTTGTGATCTTCTGAACTCGTAAAGAGCCTCTGTTAGGCTCTCATCTCCCCCAGCTAAAATAGCAACCGCCTCTAAAGCTGCATTAAAGGCGCCAGTGTCCCCGATTGCAAAAGTAGCCACAGGAACACCCTTTGGCATTTGAACAATCGAAAAAAGGGAGTCTGCTCCATTCAAATAATTTGTTTCCACCGGAACGCCAAAAACCGGCACTACACTCTTTGACGCCAACATGCCAGGTAAGTGGGCAGCGCCACCAGCTCCTGCAATTATCACTCGAAGTCCCCTAGCTCTCGCATCAGCAGCATATTCAAACAATCGATCTGGAGTTCTATGAGCTGATACCACTAGAACCTCATAAGGGATATCAAACTTAGCGAGAATATCCACCGCCTTTTGCATCGTTTTCCAATCCGACTCAGATCCCATCACTACACCAACCATTGGAAATCTATAATTACATACTTTTTCACAAATTTTTCTGTAACCATTACATACAAGCCTTACAACATTTGGACTGAGTTCCATTGGTAGCTGAAGGGTATTTTTTTTCTCATTAGTCAATGCGTCGCGAACAATTTGTTTGTCGTAATAACCCACATTAAAATTCGTTTCGTTTTCCTTTGAAATTTTAAATCTTGAGGAATCTGGTGTTAAGACTTCATCTATTAAAATTAATTCTCCATCTTCCATTGCAAACTCAAACTTGGTATCAATAAGGTCAATGCCAATCGTTTTTAAAAAAGATGCTCCATAGGAAAATAATTCCTCACTTTTTTTTCTAACCTTTTCAGCTAACTCTTTTCCCAGCAACTTCTTCGTTTCTTCAAAGTTTAATCGAACATCTTTTTCCCCTACAGGGGCTTTCGTCGTAGGCGTAAATACAGGTGTCGATAACCTTTCCCCTTTTTTCAATCCAGAAGGTAAAGAAAAACCAGATATTTCACCACTTTTCTGGTATTCCTCCCACGCAGAACCGTCTAGACAACCTCTCACAATTGCTTCGATTTTTAGTGGTTTGAACCGTTTTACAATCATTGCCCTATTTAAAACACTAATCAACTCTTCTTCATTTAAATAATTTGTAAGATCCTCATCGAGTAAATGATTTTTTATCTGAGGCTCAAACTTATTCATCCAAAAACATGTCAGCTTTGTTAGGATTATTCCTTTGTCTGGAATCAAAGTCTTCAGTAATTGGTCATAGGCTGATACTCTATCTGTGGTAACAATCAACATTTTATCTTGATTGATTTCGTAGAGATCACGAACTTTTCCTCTATGTAACAAGGGTAAACTTTTTATATTTGTTTCTCTAAGAGCCATCTATTAAAGTCTCAACTGTTCCGAGCCGCCAAGGGGTTTAGCGGAAATTTCAACAATTTTCATTGTATTTGTGCCACCTGATTGACCCAACGGCTCTCCAATAGTTACGACTATTAAATCTCCCTGCGTGACGATCTTTGCATCCACAAGCTTCTGCTCCGCTATCCTTATTAACTCTTCTCTGTCGTTTTGCTCCTGAGGAAGAAAAATCGGTTGAACGTCTCTGTAAAGAGACATCCTTCTTCGAGTCGAATCTTCAGGGGTCATTGCGTAGATTGGCACCCCAGAGTTTAACCTAGAAATCCACAAAGCCGTTGACCCAGATTGAGTAAATGAAGCAATAGCTTTTATTTTTAGATGTAATGCAACAAAAAGAGAAGCCATAGCAATCGACTGGTCAATACTTTGGAACGTGCGGTCTAAAAAATGACTGTCAACAATTCCCTCCACAAATTTCTCCGCCTCAAGACAAATCTCAGACATTTTAGAGACTGTCCGAGCTGGATACTTACCGGCAGCAGTCTCGGCCGATAACATAACTGCATCAGTTCCGTCCAAAACGGCATTCGCAACATCAGATACCTCAGCCCGCGTAGGAACAGGAGATTGTGTCATCGACTCCATCATTTGTGTTGCAGTTATAGCAAGCTTATTCTTGTCGCGTGCCAACTGAATCATTCTTTTTTGTAGTGCCGGGACAGCAGCCTCTCCCACTTCAGTCGCAAGATCCCCCCGAGCAACCATTAAACCGTGAGAAGCATCTAAAATTTCATTTAAATTCCTGATTGCTTCGACACGCTCTATTTTCGCAATTACCCAGGCCTTACTGGAGGCTTTTATGAGCAACTGACGAGCACGGAAAATATCATTTGCGGACTTTGGAAACGAAACGGCAACATAGTCTGCCTCAATCGAAGCTGCGACACTAATGTCTTCAATATCCTTGTCCGTCAACGCAGGAGCAGACAACCCTCCTCCTTGTCTATTAATTCCTTTCTTGTCTGACAAAATACCACCTTGAATAACCTTGCAAAAAATTTCCTTATTAACTAAAGATTCAACCTGTAAAACGATGTGTCCATCATTAAGTAGCAAAATATCTTCGTCGCTAACATCGTCGATCAATTGACGGTAATCAAGCCCCACCCTATTTTGGTTCCCCAAGTTGCAATCAAGATCCAAAATGAATTCCGCACCAGCTACTAGTTCAATTTGTCCGTTTTCAAACTTCCCAATCCGTATTTTTGGTCCTTGAAGATCAACCATAACACCCACATCTCTTTCAAGCCTGTGCGCTGCCTCGTGCACCCATGAAGCTCTTTGAATATGTTCTTTAGCCGTGCCATGAGAAAAATTTAACCTCACTACATCTACCCCAGCAGATATTAACTGTTCTATTTTCTGTGGAGAATCTGTTGCAGGCCCGAGTGTGGCAACAATTTTGGTAGCCCTAGTAATTCCCTTCATGAGCTAAACTCCGGATTCAGGGCTTCTATTGCCGGTATATTTCCATTTTTTTCAAAAAATTCCATAAATGCCCCGCCACCTGTCGAAACGTAATCAAGCATATCAACATCTATAAACTTATTTATCGCAGCAATTGTATCCCCTCCTCCCGCAATCGTATAACCTGGAGCATCTTTAATCAACTCGGCAAGGCTCCTTGTTCCGTATGAAAAAGCATCCTTCTCAAAAACACCCAGAGGCCCATTCCATAAGATTTTATTAGCCTCATTTACCTCTTTGCTGATGATCCTCATTGTTTCGGGTCCAAAATCCAAAATAACGTCATTAACGCTAATATGATTTAATGTTACGATACGAGAATTAAGTTCTTGAGTGATGGCAGAGCTTACGCGAACGTCTGTTGGTAGTATTATTTTTGTGTTGAGGGATTTTGCCTTTTCGATTATTTTTTTTGCAGAATCAATGAACATCTCTTCATACATTGAGTTTCCTATTTCGTGACCTGTCGCTTTTAAAAAAGTATTCGCCAGACCTCCACCAGCGATAATACATTTAACTTTTTCTGACAGAACGTTAAACAACTCTAACTTTGTTGAAACTTTCGCACCTCCGATAATAGCTAATGTTTGATTGCGGGAACTCCCCAAAACCTCTCTGAGCGAATCAATTTCTTTTTTAAACAAAAAACCACACCCTTTAATAGAACTTTTCATAGGCAACTGATGAATGGTCATTTCCTTTCTATGAGCCGTTGCAAAAGCATCGTTAATGTAGACATCAAACATACCTGAGAGTGTTTTCGCAACTTCCGGATCGTTGCTTGCTTCTCCTTTTACAAATCTCGCATTCTCTAGAATGACTAATTCACCGGACTTTATATTGACTAAACCTTCAAACCAATTTCTGATAAGTTTAATTTTTCGGCCCAAACAAACTTCCAAATAATTTCTAACAGGACTAAGTGAGTATTTTTCATCGTATATACCCTCAACAGGCCGTCCTAAATGGGAACATACCATAACTGCTGCATTCTGTTTCAATGCATACTCGATAGTGGGTAGTGATGCAAGAATTCTTGTATCGTCAGCTACCCCGTTCTCATCATTTAAGGGTACGTTTAGATCAAGTCTAAGAAAAACACGTTTCTCAGCAATACTTAATTCGTCTATATTTTTGATATTTCTCACGAATTCTTTTTACACTTACTTACTCAAAGTTTCCCGAGTACGTCGGCAACATCCATCATCCGATTTGAAAATCCCCATTCATTGTCATACCATGAGAGCACTTTCACAAGGTGACCATTTTCAGAGACCCGTGTTTGTGTTAAATCAAAAATACTTGATCGGGAATCGTGATTGAAATCAACAGAAACCGTTTGTTTAAAATTCGCACCGATAACTCCCCTTTCTTTCTCTTTTTCTGCCGCTTTAGCCAAAACGTCATTAACTTCCTCAAGACTTGTTTTTTTTCCAACCTGAATCGACAAATCCACTACCGAAACATTGGCCGTGGGTACCCGTAATGCAAAGCCGTCTAACTTTCCAGATAACTCGGGTAAAACAAGTCCGACTGCTGCTGCTGCTCCTGTCTTTGTAGGGATCATGGAAAGTGTTGCAGCACGAGCCCTTCTGAGATCTGAATGGAAGCTATCTACAAGCACTTGATCGTTAGTGAACGAATGAACTGTGGTCATCAAACCGCCTTTGATCTCAAACTTTTCATGCAAAATTTTTGCTAAAGGCGCTAAACAATTCGTAGTACACGAAGCATTTGAAACGATTTCGTGTCCTGGAGTTAATTCCTTTTCGTTGACTCCATATACGACAGTTGCATCGGCATCGTTGGCAGGAGCAGAGATTAACACCTTCCGAGCGCCCGCTTGTAGATGTTTCGAGGCCTTCTCCTTCGATGCGAAGAGCCCTGTGCATTCCAACACAATATCGACACCCAAACTTCTCCATGGAAGATCTACTGGATTTTTTTCGGAATACATTTGAATTTTTTCGCCCTCTATTTCAATTACATCCTTAAAAACATTAATTACCTTACCAAAACGTCCGTGTGTACTATCAAACTCAGTAAGGTGAGCATTTGCTTCAGGGCTGGCTAAATCATTAATTGCAACTATCTGGATTTTTCTTTGCTCTGGTTCTAACTCGAAATTGGCTCGTAAAATCGCCCTTCCTATTCTGCCAAATCCGTTTATTGCAACCTTTACCGTCATACTACCCCCTCAAATTATTTCTATCATTACCTACGAGACACAAAACTGAGTCGACTATCGCCCTCGAAGAAATGCCAAAAGCCTCAAAAACATCCTCCTCTGGTGCGGATTCTCCAAATTTATCTATACCGAGCACAACATCCGGCTTGTATTTCCACCAGTAATCCGTAACGCCTGCCTCGATTATCATTTTTGGCACGTGATCGGGGATAACTTTCTCTTTGTAATCGCGACTTTGCTGATCAAAAATAGTAGTTGAAGGCATAGAAACAATCCGGCTTTTTATCCCATATTTACTCTTTAATTCTTCACCAGCTGAGACTGCTAACTTAACTTCTGAACCTGTACCGATTAAAATCACGTCAGGTTGCTTTTCATCTATCAGAATATACCCACCTTTTGAAATATTTCTTAACGCTGAATTATTTCTACGAAAACTAGGTAATTTCTGCCTGGAAAGTAAAATTGCTGTAGGCCCATCTTGAAGAAGTGCAGCCTTCCATGAAAAAGCAACTTCGGCTGAGTCTGATGGTCGCCAAACATGCAGGTTTGGTATTAGACGGAGACTGGCCGCTTGCTCGACGGGCTGGTGTGTTGGACCATCTTCCCCTAAACCAATTGAGTCATGTGTAAAAACGAAAACTATCTTTTGACCCATTAACGCAGCCAAACGAATCGCGTTTCTCATGTAATCAGAAAAAACTAAAAATGTTCCGCAGTAAGGAAGAAAACCTTTATGAAGGGATATACCAGAGCAAATCGCTGCCATTCCAAACTCTCTAACGCCGAAATTTAAATAGTTACCTCTGATTGTTCCACTTTCCGACTTCCTTATTGGGATTGAACCCTCCCACATCGTTAAATTACTCCCAGAAAGATCAGCTGACCCCCCAAGAAGCCAGTTAAATTGCGGCCCCAATTTATTTAAAAAATTCTGGGATGCTTTCCTAGTGGCTAAAGTTAATGGAGTTTTGGCTAAACTGATACAAAAATCCATTACTACGTTGTTTAATTTTTCCCGATCTACAAAATTCTTACCAAGTCTGGTTTCCAGCGAGTCAGCTAACGTTGGATAACTCCTTTTATAATTTTCTAAAAGATTCTTCCAACCACCCTCTAGAGCATGACCGTAATCACTGCAATCCCATTCTTTCTTAAGACCCTCTGGGACTTCAAAAGGCAAGAACTCCCAATTTAATTCTCGCCTCATTCGTTGTATTCCATCAATGCCCAGAGGTTCCCCATGTGCCTTAGAAGTCCCCTCCCGTTCCGGTTCCCCTTTTCCAATAATCGTTTTGCAAATTATTATAGTTGGCCCATCGTCAAAAAATTTCTCTTTGTCTGACAAGGCATCATCAATAGCATTTTTAATGGCAAAGACATCATGCCCATCTATGGGTCCCAAAACATTCCATCCATATGATTTAAATCGTGATGCAACATTCTCATTGAACCATGGACCAACCTCACCATCTATCGAAATGTTGTTATCGTCGTAAAAACAAATCAACTTCTCGAGACCCCACACACCTGCAAGAGAACAAGCCTCGTGACTAATCCCTTCCATGAGACAGCCGTCACCGAGAAAAACATAAGTATTGTGATCTATTATCGGAAACCCCGGCCGATTAAATTCATTAGCTAAAAGTTTTTCAGCAAGAGCCATTCCCACTCCATTAGCTAATCCTTGGCCTAAGGGACCAGTAGTAGTCTCAACTCCAGGTGTAACGTCAACCTCTGGATGACCGGGAGTTGCCGAACCCAATTTTCTAAATTGCTTCAGCTCATCTATGGGCAAATCATAACCGGTTAAATGTAAAAGTGCGTAATGTAACATTGATCCGTGGCCATTCGATAATATGAACCTATCTCTGTTAACCCAGTTCGGGTTTTTTGGATTGTGTTTGAGGTAAAACTTCCACAAAACGTAGGCAATTTCCGCCATGCCCATAGGCATCCCGGGGTGACCAGAACCCGCTTTCTGAACTGCATCTGCAGAGAGCACCCTCAGCAAATCTGCCATGACTTGATGATCTCCTAGTTTATTCTCGACGGTATTTCCAAAAGGTTTGTTAATTTTCACTTTTTTCTCGTTAAAAAACATCTACCTAAGAAATTGCAGCATAATCTTATTCAGAGATGCAAACAATTGCGAAGAGGTGTCATAAATTGAAACCTAGGCTGTACTTTCCTGATTTATTAACCAAACAAGTCTTTAATTATAAACAAAGTCATCACTTAAAAAATGTTCTCCGCCTTAAAGTTGGAGAAAAAATTTTATTGTTTGATGGAGCGGGCCATGAAGTAACCGCAACCATCACTTTCTGTGATAAGAAGAATGTTCATTTTGAGTTAAATGGAGAGATAGAAGCTGTTGATCGGGAAAATAAGAAGTCAGTGTTTATAGCACAAGGATTGTGCCAAAACTCTAGGATGGAATATGTTATTCAAAAATCTGTCGAATTGGGAGCCGAAGTAGTTGCTCCGATAATCACAGAGAGGTGTCAGATACGACACAGTAATAATTCTTATTTGGAAAAGAAATTAGAAAGGTGGAAACTTATTGCCGAGCATGCAAGCCAACAATGCGGGCGCAACAAGCTTGCAAAAATTATATTCCCACAAAGGTTCGATGAATTTGTCAAAACAATTAAACAAAATAATTCCTTAAACATAATTTTAGATCCAACGTCAAAAAAACGGCTTATGGAAATTGATTTGTCTTCCAAAAAAAGAGTTGTTTTCTTGATAGGGCCTGAAGCTGGGTTTTCAGATTCTGAGGAGCTTTTGGCCAAAAAGGCAGAATTTCAAAGCATAAAGCTGGGAAAACGTATTTTGCGCACCGAAACAGTAGCAGTGTCACTACTTTCGATATTAAATTACGTTTCCGGAGAATTTTAAGGCTTTTGAATTAATTTTTTTAGTCTATCCCTAAGTCTTAAAACTTTCGTGGGATAGCTACTATCGCTATTTTGAGAAACTCCTACATAAGCCAGCAGGGCCCGTTGGTAATTGCCGTATCTCAAATAAAAGTTCTTTAAGATTTCTGTTCCAACATAAATGTTTACTTTAACGTCGAGAGATTTTTCAAAGCCCCCATATTTTTCAAACTTCTTTCTATGTATGAGCGGCATTACTTGCATAAGACCTAGTGCCCCGGCACCACTCTCAGCCAACGGATTAAAGCTCGACTCTATTGCAATTACTGCTATGACCACATACGGGTCAACTTCAAATTTGTCACTAGCACTGAAAGAAATTTCAACTATTTCCCTTACTGCTTCGTTCGACACCCTATATTTTCTCGAGATCCATTTTGCCACTCTAATTCTCTCAAACTCTTTCTCTAAGTCAGTTTGATTAACAATTGAGTTAGTGTCACTGATCCGCTTATCGCTTAATTCAAGTAAATAACTCCAGGTTTTAACCCTTTTCTGTCCTTTTTCACTAAAAAAGAGTAGGTAAACCACGACAAAAGAAAATAGCAACCCCCAAACATTTAAACCAAAAATATTTCTTTTTTCTTGCATTTTTCTTACTTGCTTCCTTCTACGAGAGGCTGGGCCTCAGAATCCCGGTATAAAGAATCAACAAACTTGTCTAAGGGCAACTTTGCTCGCTCGGCTACACGATGATTTACCAAAATCGCGAACGATATCCAACGCTTTTGTTCCGTTAAAACGTATCCTGCATAGGCCTGAACGTCATTTAAACTTCCGGTTTTCAACCATGCATTACCTGAGACTCCCATCCCACGAAACCTGTTTACGGTAGTACCTTCCTTACCTGCCAAGGCAAGACTGTTTTTCCAAACTTGAAACTCTTTTGAAGCAGCAGCCTCAAGTAACAATGTATTTATATGAGTAGGTGTTAATTTTGTCACCCGACTCAACCCGGATCCATTGTCTATGCTCACATCTTCGGGCCCGATGCCTAAATCGTGAGACCAACTAGATAATAATCGGCGAGACTTTTCCAAAGTTCCAGGGCTCTCTTTAATAGCGGAGAGATTTAAAAACATCGTTCGAGCCATCGTATTATTACTAAGGGTGTTTATATCCTTAATCAATAATCCCAAACTACGCGGACTGACCCATGAATAAACTAATTCAGCTTCTTTTGGCACAACTCCATCAACCAGGACTTGATTGAATTGACCTCCAGAATCAATCCAGGCTTGCTTAAACAAACCGAAAGCGAACCTTTTGTGGGTAGATAAACCCAGATACAGCCTCTGTCTTTTGCAACGAATGCCAAATCGGCCATAGACCTTAAGTTGGCCTTTGGATTCGTTATAGAGAATCTTATTTTTCCGACAGGAACCCCTGACCCAACGAATCTTATTGACTACGGTGAAATCGGCTAACTGAGGCTTAAGGGAGATGTTAATTTTTCGTTTCACTTTTGCCACTGTAAGTTCAACGGCTTTAAAATTTACTAAAGCAGCGTTAGGACCAACATTATACGGCTTGTTCTTCTTTCCATCGAATGATGCATCATTAATTGCTGGTTCTGAAAAATATGAATCGTCAATTATAAAATTACCTTGCAACTTTCTGTAGCCCTTGGCACGCACGGCCTGTACGATCTCCTGTAAGTCCTCGTATACCAATTTCGGATCTCCATGACCTTTTAGATAAAAGTTCCCATTAAAAGAGTCTAGATCACGCTTGCCCATTTTAAAAAAATCGGTTTTAAACTTGTAGGAACTTCCCAAGACAGTAAGCGCATAAAAACTAGTAAATAATTTTACTGTGGAAGCAGGGTTAAACTTTTTTTTTGAATTGAATCCATAACGAACAGGTTCAAACGGATAAATCGTAGATGGGATTATTATCACTGAAATTCCAACTGAAGAATTAGGTATGCCAACTCTTCTTAACTCTTTAAGTAACCGCTGCGTCTTCGATTCCAAAATAGAATCCTGATCAGATGCAAAGACTCGAGTCCCCAAGCAAACAGCCACAAAAAAAAGTATTGTACTGATTGGGATCAACCCTAATTTATTTTTACCCTTCAAAATTGAATACTCTTGTTTGTTATTTTATCCAGTTTTAGTGGTAGACTTCTCGTTTGCAGTGGCACTCCACTATGATAAACGGGTGGGTTTTAAAAGAAAACGGCTGCTTGAGGAGATTTGTATGGCCTTAGAGAAAAATGAAAATTTTTTTGAACTTACCGATGAAAATGATAGAGCGTCCGCTATAGAAGCACAGTTCAATGAGGATGCCCTGGAAAATGCGAGAAGAAAGACGCTGCCAGAAACTAATCCTGATTTTGATGGGCTACATTGTATTGATTGCGACGAAAAAATACCAGCAGCTCGCTTAAAGCTTGGGAAAATACGTTGTGTTGACTGCCAAACAATACTTGAGAAACAGGGTAAGTTTTTTGCTGGGTGATGAGATAGTCGGAACATTATACAAAAGTAGTGTCAATACCCTTTAATATATAGGGTTTTTTTCCTTTCAGCTTGAATTTTTAATTCTAAGCCCAACTATATGACTTGTCACTCTGGCACACGGAGTGCTAATTTTTTTAACTTTTTTGGAGCAAGTCTTTATGAAATTGAGGCCTCTACATGATCGAGTCGTTGTAAAGCGACTTGATAACGAACGAACAACAGCTTCCGGGATTGTTATACCAGACAATGCGGCTGAAAAACCTGATCAGGGCGAAGTGGTAGCCGTTGGAAATGGGAAAATTCTCGAGGATGGGAAAACCAAACCTGTCGACGTGAAAGTCGGTGAAAAGATTTTATTTGGAAAATATTCCGGACAAACAGTAAAAGTTGATGGAGATGAGTTGCTTGTATTGCGAGAAGACGACATCATGGCAGTCATCGAAAAATAAAAATATATTAATTAGAGAGGAAATAAAATGGCAGCAAAACACGTAATATTCAGCGAAGATGCGCGTGGAAAGATGGTATCGGGCGTCAACGTGCTCGCCAATGCAGTTAAGGTTACCCTTGGACCCAAAGGCAGAAATGTCGTTTTGGAGAGATCATTTGGTGCTCCGACTGTTACAAAGGATGGGGTATCCGTCGCTAAGGAAGTAGAGCTTAAGGATAAGTTTGAGAACATGGGAGCTCAAATGGTCAAAGAGGTCGCATCCAAGACTTCTGATAATGCTGGAGACGGAACCACAACAGCTACAGTTTTAGCTCAAGCTGTGGTGAGAGAAGGCATGAAGTTTGTCGCAGCAGGCATGAATCCTATGGATTTAAAACGAGGTATTGATAAGGCCGTTGCTGGTGTTGTTGCTGAGTTACAGACAATAAGCAAGCCTTGCACTACTTCAAAGGAAATTGCGCAAGTTGGTGCAATTTCGGCCAATGCTGACGAGGAAATAGGTTCGATAATTTCAGAAGCGATGGAAAAAGTAGGAAAAGAGGGTGTAATCACAGTTGAGGACGGTAAGTCGCTTAATAATGAACTTGACGTTGTTGAGGGAATGCAATTTGATCGAGGTTATTTGTCCCCATACTTTATCAACAACCCAGATAAGCAGGTAACTGTATTAGAAAATCCTTACATCTTACTTCACGATAAGAAGATTTCAAATATTAAAGATTTACTTCCTGTTCTAGAGGCAGCAGCAAAAGCAGGAAGACCACTCTTAATAGTCGCCGAGGATGTTGAGGGTGAGGCCTTAGCGACACTTGTAGTCAACAATATTCGTGGGATCTTAAAAACATGCGCAGTGAAAGCTCCAGGTTTCGGAGACAGAAGAAAGGCCATGTTAGAGGATATGGCCGTTTTGACCGGCGGGGTTGTTATCTCGGAAGAAACTGGGATGACACTGGAAAAAGCTACGCTAGAAGACTTAGGCGGATGTGCTAGGATTGAGATTGGAAAAGAAAATTCTACGATCATAGACGGTGAGGGCGAAACGAAAAATATTGAAGCTAGAGTTAAGCAAATTCGCGTACAAATTGATGAGGCGACGAGTGATTACGACAGGGAAAAGCTTCAAGAAAGAGTTGCGAAACTCGCTGGTGGTGTCGCCGTTATAAAAGTTGGAGCGGCAACTGAAGTAGAAATGAAAGAAAAAAAGGCAAGGGTTGAAGACGCGCTTCATGCAACGAGGGCAGCGGTCGAAGAAGGGATAGTTGCGGGCGGCGGCGTTGCCTTCATTCGCGCTCGAAGTGCCGTCTCGGTCAAGGGAGAAAACTCAGATCAGGACGCGGGCATTCAAATCGTAATGAAAGCCATTGAAGAGCCTTTACGACAAATTGTTTTTAACTCAGGCGGGGAACCTAGTGTTGTCGTTAACAAAGTCACTGATTTGAAAGGTAACGACGGTTTTAATGCCGCTACAGATGAGTATGGGGACTTAGTTTCTATGGGAGTTGTTGACCCCACAAAAGTAACCAGGACAGCTATACAAAATGCTGCTTCAATAGCTGGGCTAATGCTAACCACTGAGGCTATGGTCTCTGAGCTCGTAGAAGAGAAAAAAGGGGGCGGCATGGAAGGCATGGACCCAGGTATGGGCGGTATGGGCGGTATGGGCGGTATGGGCGGTATGGGCGGCATGGGGATGTAACCTCATAATGTTGTTCATTACACCATTCACGTTGTATTTAAAAATAATAAGTAATTACACGGTCAGGCCTGCTTTCAAGAGCAGGCCGTTTTTTTTGAACATTTGAGATTAATGTGCCTACGAATTATCATACGAAAGTTTTCGAAACCATTAGTACTAGGCGCTCGCGACTCTGTATCGGGTTAGACCCAGATATAACTATGTTCCCAACGGAATATTTACCTGGGAAAAGTTTCAATTTAAAAAAAAATATCGAATATTTTTTCAAAGAAATAATTTATTCAACTTCAGAGGAGTGTTGTGCCTACAAGCCACAAGCAGCGATGTTCTCAGCACTTGGTTGTGAGGATCTGTTAGTGGATTTGATAAGCTGGGTAAGGCAAATTTTTCCAGGCCACCTAATTATTTTTGATGGCAAGAGAGGCGACATAGGTAACACTACAAAACATTACGCCATTGAATCTTTTGAGAGATATGAGGCCGACGCGACTACCGTAAGTCCATATATGGGACTGGAAAGCATTATGCCTTTTTTGGAAAACCGAAATAATGGAATTTATGTTCTCTGCAAAACAAGCAATACCGGCTCTGCCGCAATACAAAACGTCCTCGTTTTTAAGGGCTCAAAAAAGAAATCGGTTCTACCGTTGTATGAACATATAGCAGAGATTTTTGTCGAAGTTGACGTTAGTAACCAAATAGGTCTCGTGGTAGGAGGTAATTGTTTAGATGAATTACAGACAATCCATAGACGATTTCCATCAACACCTCTGTTACTTCCCGGCATTGGAAGCCAGGGAGGAAACATTGAGGAGGTTACTTCTATAATAGACAACTATGATGAAATCCCAGAGGCTAAAAACTTAATCGAGAAACATAATAACGATTTAGTGAATGTCTCTCGCAGCGTGATCTATGCTTCTAGTGGAAAAGACTGGAAGGAGGCTGCTGGAAAAAAGGCTAAGACTTTTAATTTGAAATTGGGTAGCGGAATATAAAAATTTAGGATTAAAGAAATTGATAAAACCAACGGTTTATTCTAGTAATTTATTTGCAGTTAAGGCTTTACTTTCGAAAGAAATCTCAAGATTTACAAAAGTATGGGTTCAAACAATACTAGCCCCTGTAATTTCTTCGCTTCTTTTTTTGATTATTTTCTCTTACCTTCTGAACAATCGTCTTGAGCCACTACCTGGAATTCAGTACTCAGCGTTTTTGATACCCGGGTTAATAATGATGACGTTGCAACAAAATGCATTTTCGAATAGTAGCTCTAGTCTTACTCAGAGCAAAATTACTGGAAATTTGATATTTCTTATGTTGTCCCCCATGACTCCGGTTCAATGGTTTGCAGGATACATCGGAGGCGCTATTGCGAGAGGATTTGCCTGTGGAATCTTCCTTTGGACCTTTTGCTCTTTGTTGAATTATGTTCCAGTAGCCTCGCTATTATGGGTTTTCACCTTTAGTCTGTTAGCCTGCCTATCAATGGGCAGTTTGGGCATCATAGCCGGTATTTATGCAGAAAAGTGGGATCAAGTGTCAGCTTTCCAAAACTTTTTAATTAACCCTCTAACCCTGTTAGCAGGCGTCTTTTATTCTACGCAATCACTACCCCCACTATGGCAAACGCTTAGCAGATTTAATCCTTTTTTTTATTTGATGGATGGTTTTAGGTATGGATTTTTCCTCGCCTCAGATGTTTCTCCTTATACTAGTCTAATAGTCTGTTCTATTTTCACACTCTTCGTTTGCAGTTTGTCCATAATTTTAATCTCCATTAGATGGAGGTTGAAATCATGAGCACGTGGGTAATATTGCTGCGCCAATTACTCCCGCTGAATCCCCCAATCTGTTTTTCACAAATGCAGTAATAAAAGCATCCGAAAAAGTGTGTTTCTCTATATGCTTTCTTACTATCTTGTACAACGGTTCGTGATTTGACAACCCTCCTCCAATCACAATGACCTCAGGGTCGAGGATATTACATACATTACCCAGGCTTACACCGAGTACCTCATAAAATTCTCGCTTCAAATTGCATGCCTCCTCGCAAGACGAATTCAGTATATTCTTTGCAGAATCTCGGTTACCAGTTTTTTTGAAGTATTGTGCTTCTATACCTGAGCCTGACACATAAGTCTCAACACAACCCCTTCGGCCGCACCAACACAGTCTTCCATCGTCAAATGAAACCGTGTGGTGACCAAATTCACCCGCAATCTTATTTGCACCAGTATATATTTTTCGATCTACAACAATCCCTGCACCGCAGCCAGTTCCTAAAATTACCCCTATAACAACTCTGCAATCTCGCCCCGCTCCATATGTGGCTTCTGCTAGAGCAAAACAATTAGCATCATTTTCGACGTGAACATCTTGCTTTAACTCATCCTGCAATAACTCTTTTAGAGGCTGGCCATTCAAACATTGTGTATTTGAGTTTCGCAATAACCCTGTTTTCATAGAGATTGATCCTGGAGTACCTATTCCAATGGAAAAAGCGGAAGACACGCAAGTTTTTACCTTGTCGATGATTTTTTTTATATTGCCCAAAATATGCGCCAACCCTTTTTCTGCCTCTGTTGGAACACGTTCTCTTACTAGCACTCTACCGTTAGGCTCAAGAATTGCACATTCAATTTTAGTACCACCTAAATCAATACCCAAGCGATACAAACCTAAACCTCAAACTGTAATGATGCCAAGTGGGCGTACAACCCGGACGTTTGTAACAATTCTTCATGATTACCTGACTCAACAATTTTTCCTTTTTCTAGAACAAGAATTAGGTCAGCTTTCCTGACAGTGGCTAGACGGTGAGCAATTATCAGACTTGTTCTTCCCGGGAGAAGTTTATCCAGTCCTTTTTGTATTTCAAATTCAGATTGCGAATCTAAGGAAGAGGTAGCTTCATCTAACAACAAAACGGGAGAGTTTTTGAGTAATGCTCTCGCAATCGCAATCCTTTGTTTTTGCCCTCCTGATAACCGAACTCCTTTCTCTCCTAGAAAAGAGTTATAAGCTTCTGGCAAGTCTGAAATGAAATCATGAGCATTAGCAGCCTTTGCAGCCTGGATTACCTCGCTATCGGTTGCTGTCAACCTACCGTAACGTATATTGTCTAGCGCATTAGCAGAAAAAATCATAGGATCCTGTGACACTAAACTGATTGAACTTCTGATTTTTTTGTATAAAACCTCTTCAATTACGTCACCATCAAACATAATTTTTCCATCAGAAGCCTGGTAAAACCCTAACAATAATGAAAATACTGTCGATTTTCCCGCTCCGGAAGGTCCTACCAGAGCGGTCATACTGCCGGGTTCTAATTCGAAACAAACGTTATCAAGAACATTTTTATTAGGGTTGGAAGGATAACTAAAAGTTACGTTATCAAAATTAATTCTTCTAAAACTCTTTTCTGATTCAATAACATTTGATATCTCCCTCTCTTCGCCTTTTTCGATTTTTTCACAATCATTCATTAACTCTGACAGTCTTTCAGATGCGCCCATAGCACGCTGAAGTTCGCCCCAAATCTCGGCAAGAGCTGCGAATGAACCTGCCATGAATACTGCGTAAAGAACAAATTGAGTTAATTCTCCGAAAGACATCTCTTGCTGAGAAACGCTGTGAGCTCCCAACCATAAAACAAAAACAACTCCTCCAAATGTTAGTACTATCGCCAATACAGTTAAAAATGCTCTTGATAAAATACGGCGTTTAGCTGATAAAAAAGCAGTCTCTGTTACTCGATCAAACCTCTTTGCCTCAAATTCCTCCCTGACAAATGCTTGTACAGTCAAAATACCATCTAAAATCTCACCTGCCTGGGAACTTATATCGGCAATTTTATCTTGACTATCCTTAGACGTTTTACGCACCCGCTTGCCAAAAAAAATAACTGGACTGATGGTAACTACCATAAGAAAAAGCATGATTATTGCGAGCTTAAAACTGGTAATTAACATCATTACAAGGCTGCCAACTAAAAGAATAAAGCTTCTTAGGGCGATCGAAATACTACTTCCCGCAAGTGTTTGAATAAGCGTCGTATCTGTTGTTAATCTTGATAAAACCTCCCCTACCTTTAAAGATTCAAAAAACTTTGGAGGGTTTTTAATCACTTTTCGAAAAATATCTTTCCTAAGGTCAGCTACGATTCGTTCCCCTAACATTGACATCATGTAGAATCTTGCCGAGACTAAAAATCCCAACAACATAGCTAGGAGAAATAAAAACACAAACTTGTCATTTATCTCCGCACTTTGCAAGCCCGTATCAATTAAGCTGCGAAAAGCATACGGAACTACCAAAGTCACGACTGCGGCCAGAACAAGTAATGAAACGGCTAAAAGCCAGTGTATGTAGTATTTTTTTAAAAACCTTAATATCAACTGTAACTCATGTAAGTGTTATCTTCGTAGACTTCAATTCTGGCATAATTAACTACAAATACCAGAATTTAACAAAAATCTAAATAATTATATGACATCATTTGTAACCGGATTTATTATCTTCCTCGTGTCTCATTCGGCAAATATCTTTTTTCAAAACTTAAAAACGATATTAATTAAAAGAGTCGGTTCGTTACTTTGGAAAGTTATTATAAGTTTATTAGCCATACTGGGCTTTGTACTTATGGTGACTCATTATCAAGAGGCAAAAAGTTTTTCGATTACTTTGTGGTCGCCAGGCATTCAAATATTATATCTCAGCTACATCTTGAATTTTTTTGCGATTTGGTTGCTTGTTAGTGCTTACATTCCCCGAAACGTTATTAAACTTAAGTTAAAACATCCAATGATTCTCGGTGTAAAGACATGGGCATTTGCACATTTACTCGTTAACGGGGATACTTTTTCAGTTTTTATTTTTGGAATAACTTTGGTATGGGCAATCTTATCATTTAGGACCGCGAGAAAAATGGTTTCAGCTATTGACATCAGTCCGAAAAAAAAATATTCAGTTCACGCAAGCGCAGCTACTTTTTTCATCGGAATCATGATTTGGCTTTACATAATTAGGGCGGGGCATGAGCACATTGCTGGGATAGGTTTACTAATTGCAAAATGATTGCAGCAATTAAAATACGAATAACGAGTAATCTATTTTAAATGGTGCAACATAGTGTAATATAAATAAAAGCTGTTGATGTAGCAATTGTAGTTAAAGGCAAAAAATAAGGCGAATTAGCTCAGCCGGTTAGAGCGACGGAATCATAATCCGCAGGTCCGGGGTTCGAGTCCCTGATTCGCCACCAACCCAATTCATTTGTTGGTTTAAGAAAATTGACGTATTCATCAGAGGACAATTTCTTAAACGCTTAGACTAACCTACCACTCCCGTGGGTTTATTTTGGCTAATTTAGCATTTAAATATTTTTTTACGCTTGTCTTAAAATCAAACAGAAACTTCTCTACCGCTGAAGCATTATATTTCTGTGCATATACTATGTCATCTGAGCAAGTCTTGTACTTATACCACGAAGCAACCCTTTTGACCTAATTTAATATGCAATGAGGATCCTTGGCTTGAACTTTGGACACCACGCCTCAATATTTTATATTGATACGGAAAAAAGCATTTATAAATATATTTCCTCAGAAAGGCACAGAACTGGCCAATCATGTACGATCCATCCTGCTATAACTTTGATATAGAATCAGCGAGGCGAAATTCTTTCACTAACTATCTACAAAGCTTGGAAAAACGAGACGAAAATGGGTTTCAGCATTTAACTAAAACCACTCAATGGATTGAAGGGATAAATGATTTTGACGCAACATGGTTTGAGTATAAAAAGGATTGGCCAAAAACATACAACAAAAACATACAATAAAAAACAAAACCGCCAGTCGTTCGACAAACTTCGAACGATGAAAATTGAGTCTAAGATGCTGCGGCAACATTTTGTAAAAAAAGGAACCTTGCACCTAAAAAAGAGTAATAAAACTTATGACATCACTTTTGTGAACCACCACTTTTCCCATGCATGGTATGCCGCAGCCGCATCCGGCTTTAAACTGTCTTGATAATGACTGCGGATGGAGGTTTGGGCCCGACGTTTCAAGGAGGAGGAAAGGAGGAGGATTTTACTTCTATGATAAACAAGTAGGAGTTGTGCCGATTTGCTCAGGTAATTTAATCCTCGGACCGTTTTATGATGTGGTGTCTGTATTTCTCGGATTGGGTCATATAGGTGGAGCCGGAAAACTTATGGCGCTTGCTCCATACGGAAGGCCTGTATTTTTTTCCTCTAGACTCATTGGGACGGCCACAGAGTTGTTAAAAAGATATGGCGTCAGAAGTATGAAGGCACTAGTTTCAAAGTGGTTGGGGGCTATTCCACGAAGCGAATTAACGTGGAATCCACGAGATAGGTATCCGCCATTAATGGTAGCAAATATAGCAGCATCAGCTCAATTGGTGTTAGATCAGAATTTGATGTGTTACATCAATATTTTGAAAACTATTGGCCTTAAGAATAAAATTCCATTTGAAAAACTTATAGGTGCTGGTGGCACTTTTTTGAATTGCCCATCAAATTCATTACTAAAACACATGCACCCGGAATTTGAAGTTTGCTCCGCGGTAAATGATGAGGGCTTATCTATTGGTTGTGCATTCAGAGCCGGTCATGATTTAGAAATGGGTATCGAGGAAAATAAAAGTAATAATAGTTCCTATTTTCCCTCCCCATATTTGGGCCATAAGATTACGAAAGCGGAAATAAAAAAGTGCAATTTATCTTCTATTGGCGTTGTAAAAACAAAGATAAAATCCACAACAATCGACACTTGTTGTCAGCTTCTTTTAGATGGAGAAATACTTGGAATAGCTGAAAATAGAAGTGAATGCGGACCGCTTGCTCTTGGACATAGGTCATTAATTGCAGGTGCATGGATAGCTGAAAGTTGGGACAGACTTAATAAGATGAAAGGTAGGGAACCATGGCGCCCTTTCGCTCCAGTAGTTTTAGAAGAAGATTTTCATGAATTTTTTTACGGACCATTAGATTCTCCATTTATGCTTTATACTCACCAGGGAAGATCTGAGAGTTTGCCAGCAATTACACATTTTGATCATAGTGCAAGAGTGCAAGTAATTTTAAAAAACAGCAAGGTGGAAGAGACCGACCTGTTTAGAAAAATATTAAGTCGTTTAAAACAACATGATGTTCCTCCCGTGATAATCAACACGAGTTTTAATGGGCCAGGCATACCAATTGTCGAAAATACTGCAGATGTTATCAGTGAGGCAAAAAATTTAAAGTTGAAAAACGTTGTAATTGCCGGTGAACTGTGCAGAGTCGGTTAGTCTATTTTTTTCTATTTTGATACCAACCTGTCAACGACGAACAATTTATACGGTTAGAAAATGAAGTTTCTCATGAAACACAGGGATAAAATCTTCTCGTATGGTTTTGATAGAATTGTTATTTAAATTAAGAAGAGTTTTCTCGTAACACCGTATTTTCTTCACAATGTCAGTAATTTTTTTGTTGTTTTTTGTTCAAAACGGTTTTTGTATAAAACGATTTTTGTAGTTCTACGGTAACCAGGCAGAAATGTTGCAAACACGCGGAATCAGCCGGACTAGAGCCATTAAGGCGCACAGTTGAAAGTGGTATTTTTCGAGTACTACAACATCCTAAATAAGTGGGTGGATAATTACCAAATATAATTACCAAATAATGTTGTGGCGCAACAGAGGGTTATTCCTAGGTAAATTCATTGGAATTATCGGGCGTCTTATGTGATCATACGGTTAGCAATCAAAGAGTTCAACCTTTGGTTTTTTTTTTTAACTAAATCTATGGAGATGTAAATGAAAGTAAGATTTTTCTCTATTTTCACAGTAGCTGCATCCATGCTTTTTGCGGGTAGCGTTTTTGCCCAAGGTATGAATGTACCTACAATCAAGGCAGAGCAAGTAATGTCTGGTCTTGAAAATCCGTGGGATATGGCTTTCACTAACGGTGGAGATATGTTTTTCACTGAGAAGTGCAAAGGTCTTTCCATAAGACATGCCGACGGTAACGTATCAGCGCTTTATGGTATGAAGGGTTCTAAGGGCTACAAGAGCTCCGGTAAGGATCTTTTCTGTGAGGGTCAGGCTGGAATGTTAGGTGTAGCTTTAAGCAGAGACTTCGACAAGGATCGTACACTGTTTTTATACTCTACTTCTAACAAGTATCATGGTTCAGGTTGTAAGACTAACTTTGAAAAGTGTGACGGAAACATCGTTATGAAGTTTAAAGTTGCTAAAAACAACAAGAGCGTTTCCAAGAGAACTGACATCATAAAGGACATCCAGTACAAGCCATTTAAATCCGACCAGCCATTTGGTGGTCCAGGTGCGCACAACGGTGGAAGAATCCGTGTGGGTCCAGGTGGATACCTTTGGGTAGGTACGGGCGACCGTCATAGAGGAATTTGCCCTCAGGACAATTCAATGCTTTGCGGAAACGTATTAAGGGTTGATGCTGATGGTAATGCGCATCCAGAGAACAACCCTCCAATGGGTTCTGACAAGCGTATCTACACATACGGTCACAGAAATGTTCAGGGTATTGACTTCCGTCCTAGCGATGGTAGAGCTTTCACAGCTGAGCATGGCCCATGGCACAATGACGAGATCACTGCACTTGTAAACGGTGGTAACGGTGGTTGGGATCCTGCTGAGAAAAGAGGTGGAAGAGTAGCTTGTCCAGACAAGTATTGTGGTTATGAGCCTAATCAGAAAGATGGTATGATTCCTGCGCTTCGTGCAGCATACACACCAATGAGTGATACTCGTTTTGATGACCTTATGACACCAGCATGGAATAACAACGGATATTCTCAGGGTACCGGTTCTGCTGCATTCCTCAAGGGTTCAAACTGGGGTATTTATGAAGGCCGATTAGCTGCTGGTATCATGGGAATTGCTTTTGGTGGTACACCAGGCGGTCTCCGTATTGATATGTATGACATTGCAGCAGATGGACTTTCTATGAAGTCAGTTGTTCATATGCCGTTGGGTATGGAGAAGAGATTCCGTGGTCTTAGGATGGGTCCAGATAATGCACTCTTCGCTACTACAGACGAAGGTGAAGTATGGAAGATTTCAGCATCAGCTAGATAATCTCCAAGCATTAGTTGTAGTGAATTTACCCGCATAACTTTCGTTATGCGGGTATTTTTTTTGATGCGGGTATTTTTTTGTTAAGCCGGCCCATAATATTCATTCCTAGAATTTACTAATTCAGTTTTATTAGCTTCCTTGATTTAAGTAACAGTATTTTTTTATCGATAATTTTGCACAGCTCAACTTTAGAAACCAAAAATCATTTTTCCGTTTTCTCGTGATTCTGTCTTTTTAATTCACCCTTACTTCAAAACTTTGTTTTAGAAGATCTTGCATCTTATGACTGACTAAGAGTCATTTGGAATTTAAACGCAAGAAGAAATATCCATGCTTTTGACAAAAAGAGTTGTAACAATCAAATTAAAAATCGTAGCATTCTCAGCAATTTATATTTTATTTTGGTGTACGGAGGACTTACGGATTTCATTGCTGAAAACCTAGATTGTTTGAAAACACTCTTTCTGTGCGAAAAGTTTTCAAAACCCCAGATTCCATGATATGTGCCACTCCCACTGTAGGAAACGCCTCCGAAGGGTAAATCGTTTTGGACGACGTGTAGCAAACAATCATTTATCGTAACTCCTCCCGCAACTATGTTTTTCAACCATTTCTGTCGTGGTTCTTTCTGATCCCCAAACCAATAAAAAGCTAACGGTCTCTGATTTTTCTCTACTAACTTAAACGCCTCAGCATCAGAGTCAACAAAAAAAACTGGAAGAATTGGGCCAAAGATCTCTTCATTTAAAAGATTCATTCGAAAATTTGGGTTCAGTACGAGAGAAGGCGATAATTTTCTTTCCGGTTTGCCCGATATTTTTGTCATTTCTGATATGTTTTTTTTATCTTCTACGATCTTAACAGTACCTTCTGAAATTATATAAATGTCGCCACCCTTGTCCCTTGCATCTTCAAGCAGTTGCAAAAGGTGTTCTAATCTTTCCTTATTTATGATTGCCGAGTAATCGGAGTTCTCCATTATTTCGGGATATAACTTTCCGAGGATTTTAAAGAAAGTTTCCACAAAATTTAACTTGTGTTTTCTATCGACTATTAAGTAATCAGGAGCTATGCAAGTCTGTCCAGCATTTAACATTTTCCCCAAAATTATACGTTGCAATGACTTTTTTAAGCTCGCTGACTTAGTTATATACGCCGGAGACTTTCCTCCTAACTCAAGAGTCGTAGGTGTTAAATTTCCCGCTGCGTATTTTGCAACCTCTTTCCCAACTCTGGTCGAACCAGTGAAAAACAAATGGTCTACTTCCTTATCCTGGGCGATACGTTTTGCAGTGCTTTGATCTCCACAAATAACCCTTGCAACAGACCTGTCAAAACCCTCATAAAAAACTTTTTCTAGCAATGCGGAAAAATAATAGGTTTTTTCACTCGGCTTTAACAAAACTCGATTACCCGCAGCTAGTGCGTTTATTAAAGGAATAAAAGTCAATTGCAATGGATAATTCCATGGGCTGATAATCGCTACAACTCCAATCGGCTGATATAGGATTGAGGAAGACCCAAACCAAAAAATTGGATCAGTCCTCCTTTTTTTTACCTTCATCCACTTTGATAAATTTCTACAGGAATGCTTAAGTGCGGAATAAGTTGGAAGTAACTCACAAATTTCTGTTTCGAATTTTGAACGGTGACTAAAATCTTTCGTTATAGCATCAATTAGATTTTGCTCAGACTCTAGTAGGACTTTCTCGAGATTTCGTAACCAACCCTTTCTTTTTTGCACAGAGGGGTATGGATCTTCGGTATAACTTTTTTTTAAAGCTAAAATTTCGGAAGAAACTTTTTCATCCTCCATCAAAAACTGTCTCCGTTAAAATTTATCGATCAGCAACTAACCATTATCGGTAAAAACTTTAATACCAAACTTCAAAATAACTTTCTGGACAACGAATAAGGGTCCAATCAAAAAATACCGAAGATCTTCAAAAAAAGAAGGTCTTTTTCCTTCGATGAAGTGTCCTAAAAACTGCAAAATCCATCCAAAAGCAAAAAGTAATATAGAAATCTCAATGATGTAAAGTTTCAATAAAATAACTAAGCCTAAATAAATCAGTAACCACACTAACATTAATAACGCTGCAATTTTCGAAAGTTTTAGATAATAAATAATTACAATCCCTACCAATATATACTCAAGAAAAATATCAAATGCAGCAGTCATACCCAGAATAGAAAACATAATTAACGGAATCGCGATAATATGAATGGCTTCGTTAATAGGATTTTGATGGTTTTTTTCATAAGATTCTAATAATCTCGTTAAGACAGACACTTATCACAACCCCCTCTGCGCCTAACAATCAAAAAAAACGTAACATTAATAAAAAGAAATTGGGTAATTAACTCCCAAAGAAGATATCCTAAAATATAGCAGAGAATAAGAGAGGGAAACATGAAAACTGAAGATTTAAAAAATTCCGTTAGAGCAATACCAGATTATCCAAAGCCAGGAATAAATTTTAGAGATATAACTACAGTACTATCGGATAAAAGACTTTTTCAATTCATGATTAATCAAATGTGTATCCCGTGGGAAAATCAGTCCATTGATGCTGTATTAGGAATAGAATCTAGGGGATTTATAATGGGTTCAGCAATTGCTTACAAGTTGAATGCGGCATTCGTCCCACTTAGAAAGCCCGACAAGCTACCCTATAAAACATTTTCAGCGGCTTACGATTTGGAATACGGTTCTACTGAAATGCATATCCATACAGATGCTCTGGATAATTTTCAAAATGTAATTATAATAGACGACCTGCTGGCGACAGGAGGAACAGCATTAGCTGCGGCAAAACTTATCGAGAAATTCGGTAAGAAAAATATTCTCGGGGCAGGTTTTTTTATTGACCTTCCCTCCCTCGGAGGTAGCGCGCTTTTGAGAGAAAAAAACATTACCGTACACGCGCTCATAGAATTTTAAACGAATTGATCAGACGTTAAGTCTGTCACGCTATTGTCCAGAGAATTTCTATGCTTTTGAAGGATCTCCCTCATAGTGGTGCTTCTCGTGCACAGGCCGCATCAATAAGTTCGCAACAAAAGCAATAACCAACAACCCAGCCATGGCGTACATCGTTGTGTTGTATAGAGAAGGAGTGGGGTCGATAGTACCTTCCGGTACGATTTCCATTAGTCTGGCTATGGTAACCGTTTTCGCAGCAACTAACTGATCAAGTTGTTCTATTGGAGCACCGAATTTTTCCAGAAATTTTTGAGGCTCAATTACAGCAACTAGATCGTTTATAGCATTGTTTAAAGAGAAACTGCGTAGCTCTGTAATGCTTAAAGGGCCTAACACCCCAGCAGTAGACCATGCTGTTAGAAGTCTTCCATGGATTCCGCCCACATGCATAGTGCCAAATATGTCTGCTAGGTATGCCGGTATAGTTGCGAATCCGCCGCCATACATCGTAAAAATGATCATCGATGCTATACAAAACCCTGCGAAGTAAATGATGGTAGTTGGATTTGCACTTGCTTCTATTGCAAAAAAAGGAATAGAAGAATACAGGATGGCTCCTAACACAAAAAAACAATGATATGTGTTTTTCCTACCAATGTAATCTGATGTTGACGCCCAAATAAACCTCCCTACCATATTGAAAGCTGAAAGCATTACCACGTAGTTTAGGAAAAACAAAGCAACAAGGGTACTAGTGGTAGCCATACTAATAAGGACTTCATTAGCACCAAATATTTCGCTAACCATCGTCTTGGCAACTCCAATAACACCAATCCCAGCTGTAACATTGAAACATAACATGATCCATAGTTGCCAAAACTGTGGGGTCTTCAGGGCTTGATCGATATGCACGTGTTTCTTTGTAATCATGCTTTGACCGGAAGACTCTTTCGGCGTCCAACCTTCTGGTTTCCAATCTTTTGGAGGAACACGATAGCTAAACGCAGCTACTATCATAACCACAAAGTAGATAATCCCTAGAGTAAGAAAGGTTGCTGAGGCTCCAGTATCCCCACTTCCGACCACATATACGCCGGCCTCCCCTCCACCAGGAAGGGCAGCAGCTTGCTTCGCAGTTGCTATGACCACTTCAATCTTTTCACCTGCCTTTTCAGCAAACAGCCTCCCATTTTCAGTCACAGTCTGTATAACACCCTCAGTTCCTAGATACTCTGGAGCTACTGCAAAATAGGATAGCAAACTTGTTTTTATTGGTTTTGCGATCATTGCACCACCGCCAAAACCCATTATAGCCATTCCGGTCGCCATTCCCCTCCGATCAGGGAACCAGCGAATTAATGTGGAAACCGGAGAAACATAGCCCAAACCGAGTCCAAACCCACCAAAAACTCCATAACCTAGGTAGACAAGCCATAACTGATGGGTAGCAATGCCCACAGAACCGATTATAAACCCTCCTCCCCAGAGAGTTGCTGCTACTACACCAACCATTCTTGGCCCAACTTCCTCCAACCATTTTCCGGCAAATGCAGCAGCGAGACCCAAGCAAACTATTGCTACAGAAAATATCCAAACAACATTGGAAAGATTCCAGTCATCTGCAGCTGGAGCAACCACTCCGAAATGATTCGTTAGCGGCAAATTAAAAAGAGACCACGCATATACTGAGCCAATACACAAATGAATACCAATAGAAGCAGGAGGTACCAACCAACGGTTAAATCCAGGCTTAGCGACGATAGCATCCTTATACAAAAAAGAAAATAAACGTTTTGAGCTGTCTGTACTCATGATATTGCTTGTCCTCCTGGCATTTGATTGTTAATTACTAACTGAACAAAATTATACCACTGAGAATACATGGAAATTATGAAATTTATATTTCCTTACTACTGTATTGCTACACTCAAACATGGAAGTTCATCAATTTTTGCCTCTAAAACATCGCCCGGAAATACAGGTCCCACCCCCTGGGGAGTCCCCGTGAAAACTAAATCCCCCGGTAGAAGCATAAAGAAGGCACTCAGATCAGAAATTATCTCGCTTACAGAAAAAATCATGTCGCGAGTATTGGCCTGTTGTTTTATTATCCCATTAACAGAAAGGCTAATGTTTAGTTCCATGGGAAAAATAGATGAACTGATTTCTTCTGGACTGATAAACGGTCCCACCGGGGCAGACTGCTCAAAAGCCTTAGATAATTCCCACGGCTGGTTTTTATCACGAAGTTTCCTCTGAATATCCCTCCTTGTGAAGTCTATGCCAACCCCCAATCCAGAGACAAATTCTGATGCTTTTTCTTTCGGCACCATTGACCCATTCTTCCCGATTAATACAACCAACTCGACCTCATAATCTAACTCTTTTGTTTGCGGAGGGTAATCAACGCCAACAACCGATGAACCATCGCCTTGAACGAGAGCCTCTCTAGGCTTCATAAAATAAAATGGAGACTCTCTTCCAGGAAGCCCCATTTCCTCAACATGTTTTTTGTAATTTGCACCTACACAAAAAACCCGCGATGGCCTGTATTCCACACTTGAAGACTTGTGAAAAAACTTGAGGGGAGTTTTTACTTTATCCATAACTATTACCCTGTTTTCTTATTATGGTAAACCCTAAGGGAACTTTTGTACCATAATCTGTAATCTTATCATCTTTATTAATATGAGAGTTCTATGATATCTGTAACAAACCTGTCCCGTTCCTATGGGTCTACCTTAGCTGTTGATAGCGTCTCTTTTAAAATTACAAATGGCGAGGTGGTCGGTTTGCTTGGTCATAATGGTGCTGGCAAAACGACAATTATGAAAATGATTACAGGATTTATTGAACCTTCTTCAGGGACCGTGGAAGTTGATGGCCTAGTATTGGGGGAAAATACTGTTGGTATTAAAAAAAAAATCGGATACCTACCGGAGAATTGCCCTGTTTGGCCCGAAATGCGAGTGACAGACTACTTGATTTATCAAGCAAAATTGCATTTAGTTGAAGAAGCGAGGATAGGGCCGCTAGTGTCAGAAGCAATCGAAAAAACTCGATTAACTGAAAAAGCAACTGCGAGAATTGATACATTGTCGAGAGGTTATCGGCAAAGGGTTGGTGTCGCTCAGGCTCTACTACATAAGCCTGATATATTAATTTTGGACGAACCCACAAACGGACTTGATCCCAACCAAATTCTTCAAATGCGTGAGTTGATAAAAGAGTTAGCGAAAAGCTCTACAGTTATTGTCTCCACTCACGTTCTTCAAGAGGTCCAGGCGATCTGCGAACGGGTACTAATCATGCGGGGCGGTCAACTCGTATTGGACTCCAAAATAAAGGATTTACAGAGCGAAAATAAAATCATCTTCAATTTTCAACCTTCGGAATCTGACGTAATAACAAGGCTTTCCGAATCTCCATTGGTTAAAAAAGTGGAGGAGATTCAAAACAGTGAGACAACTAGCTTAAGGATTGAAGTTCAAAAGTCGGAGATTCCTGCACTAATACGCTTTCTGGTTTCGGAAGGGGCAAACATCGAATCAATAATGCCAGAAAAGAGAACACTGGAGACGGTATTCGCAGAGGTAAGTACAGAAGGAGGGATTCAATGACTACTACCGCAAGCAATCTACTCTCCGTAGCTAATAAAGAATTCAAAACCTTTTTCGCATCTCCCGCAGCATATTTGTTTTTGGGGGCCTTCGTTGGTCTGAGCCTGTTTGTATTTTTTTGGGTTGAAACATTTTTTAGTAGAAACATCGCAGATATACGACCACTCTTTCAGTGGTTCCCAATACTACTTATATTTTTAGTTTCCGCACTCACAATGCGTTCGTGGTCAGAAGAAAAGCGCTCTGGTACGATTGAAAGTCTTCTTACGTCACCGGTATCGAAATTCACACTAATTGGCGGAAAGTTTGCTGCTGCACTTTCTCTTGTTTTAATTGCGATGGTTCTGACTTTGCCATTACCCCTGACGGTTAGTGTGTTGGGTCGTCTAGACATTGGACCTGTTTTCGGTGGCTATGTAGCAACTTTTTTTCTTGCAGCAAGTTACATTTCCATCGGCTTGTATACAAGCGCTAAAACGGATAACCCGATTGTAGCTCTCATAATGACTGTAATGCTATGCGGGGTTTTTTACATTATCGGTTCCCCTTTAATAACAAGCTTGGTCGGGCATAACTACGCTACGATTCTTGAAGCTTTGGGTACCGGTTCGAGATTCGAATCTATTACAAGAGGAGTAATTGACCTCAGGGATTTGGTTTTTTACACGAGCATTGTCGTAATATTTCTTGTTGCTAATGCGTACACCCTGGAGAAATCAACATGGACACGCAAAACAATGAAAAACCACAAGCAATGGAATGTGGTGACCGGGCTTGTTTGCGTAAATGTTATATTGCTGAACATTTGGTTATTTCCGGTTAGCTCATTACGAGCTGATTTGACAGAAGGCTCTTTGTACTCCCTTTCAGAAACGACTGAAAATGAGCTTAATAATTTGAGGGAACCGCTTTTAATCCGGGGATACTTCTCAGAAAGGTCTCACCCGTTATTATCTCCTCTGGTTCCGAGAATCAAAGATATCCTCGCAGAATATGAAGTAAGTTCTGGTGGAACAACAACCGTTGAATTTGTCGACCCCCAAAAGG
Organism: Burkholderiaceae bacterium; assembly: GCA_004214155.1. Lineage (GTDB taxonomy): Bacteria > Pseudomonadota > Gammaproteobacteria > Burkholderiales > Burkholderiaceae_A > UBA7377. The sequence goes on along the minus strand of SGYQ01000010.1, from coordinate 40,871 downwards.
ATCGTGAACTAGAAGAAGAAGCTGCAACAAAGTACGGGGTTCGACCAATGCCTTTTCAGACAGCTAGTAGGCACCAGGCAGAAGTTGTAAATTCTTATTTTGATATCGTAGTAGCATATGGCGACCAATTTGAGACATTAAGTTATGCAGATCTTATTGAAGCGAAGGCAAGTGCTAGCGATGTTGGAGTTGAAGTTAGACTCAAGAACCCTGAATATGCGATAACTCGCGCAATTAAAAAGACAGTCGGTGCATACAACATTGGGGGAACTATATTAGATTCAATTGTGGAACCCGTTACCCTTAATTTTTATGTCTCCTCGGTGGAAAACCTTCCAAAAGAGTTAAAGCCAATATACGACGATTTGGTTAGTATCGGGCAAGACTATAGCAATAGGTATAAAAACAAATTTTCATTGAGAATAATCGACCCTAATAAAGATGAAAATATCAAAGAGCAACTTGATTCTGAGTTCAACCTAAGACCACAAATGGCTGGGCTATTGGAACAGGAGCCATTCTGGTTTAATCTAATACTAGAAAACGGGAGTAAGAAGCAGCTTGTTCAGTTCTCGGACTCTCTAGAGAAAGAGGCTCTTCAAAAGTCGATAGAGGCTTCTCTCAAGCGCTTCGCTCCGGGATACCTAAGAACTGTTACTGTGGTCACGCCATCCGGTAACGCTCAAAGTTTCAACCGACTAAGACAAATTTTGTCAGAAAATCTTAACATCGCGCAAAGTGATCTTAAAGATGAAAAAATCCCCCAGGGCACCGACATGTTACTCGTCCTGGCACCAAATAAAATTAACGATTTGCAACTCAAAAAAATCGATCAATTTTTAATGAAAGGAGGCAGTGTTGTGCTTGCCACTTCTCCTTTTAACGTTCAGGTTGCAGAATCAATTACCGCCGTAAACTATACGTCTGGTGTAGATGCCTGGCTAGAACATATTGGTTTAGAAATAGAAGCCGAAATGGTTCTTGACCCAAAAAGTGCCTCCCTACCCGTACCCGTTCAAAGATACATAGGGGGAATTCCGGTGCGAACCATCGAAATGGTCCCATACCCTCATTTTCCAGATATCCGAGGCGATGACCTTAACCTTGACCATCCAATAACCGGCTCACTGAATCAAATTACCTTAAACTGGGCTTCACCCATAATTGCTGATACAGACAAATTAAGTGAAGAGAGAGTTGTTAGGTTAATAAAAAGCTCTGCTTCCAGCTGGACGTCAGAGAACTTAAATGTAATACCTGATTACAAAAGCTATCCCGATACCGGTTTTGCAAACGTAAACAAGAGAGGGTCTGAGGACCTCGCGGTTGCGATTTCGGGACCTTTCAAATCATACTTTGCAGGTGCAGTAGATATCCAAAGCGAAAAGGGTCTATTAGAGGATTTGATTCAAGAATCGCCATCGTCTGCAAAGTTAATATTAATCTCCAGCAACAGTTTTGCGGCAGATGGCTCTATCGACCTAGCTTCGCATGCAATGAGTACCCTTTACACAAAACCGCTTGAATTCATGCAAAACGCAGTTGATTGGTCTACTGAGGATGAATCACTTTTGGGCTTAAGAGGAAAGTCTCAGTTTGCTCGAACGCTCTATCCAATGTCTGAAGACACGCAAAAAGGTTGGGAGCTGTTCAACTATATTTTGGCCATAATCGGCCTATTTTTTGTGTGGCTTTGGCAACGTCAGCGAGATAAACGGGATTTAAGAGCCCAAAAAACCATGCTGGGCATCCAAAACCAAAAGAGTGGTGAATCATGATGATTGGTAAATACAATAGAATTCTCTGGCCGTTACTCTTTGCTCAAATTGTGATCACAGGTATCGTTTATTTTTATACTGGGTTACTTCAGGGTCCAGAGGTACCAAGAATGCTTCTAACGCTTGACAGCAGGAGTGTGGAAACATTGCGAATAATTGGTCCTGGAGAAAAGTCAGTTTTACTTGAAAAGGCTAAGAAGAGTGGGGAGTGGGGTTTGCCTGAGTTTGATGGTTTCCCGGCAAATTCCCAGGCTGTAGTCCAACTAATCGATCGATTGACTAACACTGAATTGGGAATGCAAGTTTCAAAACAGGCGGACTCCTTTGACCGTATGAAAGTTGCGGACAACAATTTTGAGCGAAAGGTCGAAATCGGAAAAGCATCTGAGATAAAAACAATCTTCTTTGGTAGTGCCCCCGCTCTCAGGCAAGCTCACGCTCGTCTTAGTGGCGAAAAAATTGTCTATGCAGTTAAATTTGCTCCAGGAGACATTGACCTAAAGGCTAGCGATTGGATCAAAAAAGATCTGCTTGTTGTAGATGAAAAGAAGGTTCAAACCGTTATGTCGGGCAATATTAAAATTCAACGAACGGAAAATGTAGATGTAGATGGGCAGGAAGGTTCTAAACCAGCGTGGAAGCTGTTTGTTAATAACAAGCCTGCTGAATCGCAAGATAATGAAAAAGTTGATGAATTTGTCAAAGAAATTGCTGACATGCAAATTGACTCAATTGGGTTAGACGCTGATATTGGGAATGTCAGTAAGAAAAATACTTTCCTAATTTCTCTAGAATTAGAGGGTGGTAAAAAGATTGAGTATAGGTTCGCGAAACTAAACGGCGAAGAGGATTACCTTATGACCACTAGCTCGCGTCCTGAGTCTTTTAGGCTTCCTCCATTAGCTAGTCAAAAATTATTGGAACTGTCTAGGCCAAATAGCTTAATTAAAAAAGCAGACTAAACACCCCAGTGTTTTTCATATACAGAAATTTCTAGTTTTATATTTATTTCTGAGTTATCCTTTTTCCATGGATGAATCGTCAATCGCAAGTAATCAAAAAATATTAAAGATTATTGAAGAACCACTAGCGGAACGAGATGTCAATTTGTATATTGAAAAAGCTGCTCGTGCGCTTGCACAAATATTGCAGTGCGATGGTCTATTAGTACTGAGGGTGGATGAGGGACCTAACTTAGTTGAAAAAATATCGATAGCATATTCCCTACCTGGTACACCGACATCCATCGTTTTTGAACCTGAAGCGTTCCCCACAACGCCTAAAGATGGACAGGTAATACGCATAGATTCAAGTTTTGTAAAAAATATTGGGGACACCAATTCAGCTACAAATTATGATTTTTTTGCGACACAATTTGGAAATAGTCAAAAAACACAATTACTAATCGTAGGGCTTAAAAAATCAGAATCAACAAAATTAGAAGCAAATGACCTCCAAACATGGGCTATTTGTAGCAAAATTTTAGGTACCTATTACGAGATGATTTATGTTTTGAATACATATGTAGAACAAATTTCAGCAAACACGGACACAGATCAACTTACAAAAGTTCATAACTACAAGTCTTTCACCCACCAATTAAAAATTGCTATCGGAGAATTAAATCGGACCTCTGGTAAAAACATGACGATAGCCTGTGTTGTCGTAAGTTTAGATGATTTCTCTAATATAAATGAGAAATATGGATTCGACCTTGGCAACGAAGTTCTGTTTGAAATAGCCGCAAAATTACAGAGCTTTATAAGAGACGATGACGTGGTGGGACGCATTGGTGGTGATATGTTTGCACTAATCCTCAAAAATATCGGTTCCCGTGAAAATTGCGAAATAGTTAGTAACAGGATAGCAAACATATTTAGGAAAGGATTGTTGCCGGTTGGAGAAGAGCTAACAGCCAGTCTAGGAGTGACTATTTCCCCTCATGATTCGCAGGACTTTGAAGAATTAATCCTGACGGCGGAGCACCTTGCTAACGAAGCTAAGCAAATTCCAGGAACATTTACTTTATTCTCGAAAGACGAGCTTAGAAAGTAATTGGACAAACAAATTAATATTTAACTTTTTTTATTTGGCTTGTCGGAATAATGAAAAATTCAAATTCTATTGAGGCAGTTAATGATAATGAAATTCTGCACGGACTAAAAAACGATCAATTTCAACCATTCTTCCAGCCAAAAGTTCAATGCTCTACAAAAAAGATCGTAGGATCTGAAGCACTAATTCGCTGGGTCCACCCAGAGATGGGTGTACTTTTGCCTGATACATTTCTTGCTCGATTGCGGGCCAATAATCTCATGCCAGAGATTAGCAATATAGTAATCGACGAATCCCTGAAAATGCTCCAATCACATCAATCCGAAAATTTTTCAGTGCCCATATCAATAAATATAGATCCAGACAGTCTTTTATTACCCAACTTTGCAACAACGTTAAAAAAAAAGTGTGAAACGATGGGTGTTGATCCATCCTTAATCTTCTTCGAAATTTCAGAAACATATGACGTCAGTAATGATAACCTGCAAAACTCAATCTTGTCATTGGACAAACAAGGATTTAAAATTTCAATCGATGATTTTGGGACGAAATATTCTACGATAAAGCGACTCATAGAACTCCCCACTCATGAGGTGAAATTTGACAGGTTCTTCTTAAGAGAAGCACAAAAATCACAGAAAGGTTATTATTTGTTCACAGAACTTTTAAAAATTATTGAAGAAATTAACTGTATTGTGGTTATAGAAGGGGTAGAAACTGAAGCGCAAGTAAACTGTATTTCTGAATATAAATTTTGTCAATTACAAGGTTTTTATTTCTCCGCTGGTGTTCCAAGAAAACAATTTGATGAACTTCTAAAAGTACAGCCTTTTAATCTTAAAGTAGATCTCGATGAATGAGGAAACTATCTTTAACCTGGTACTTTGTAAAGATTGACCCTGTGCATTTTTCTTTACTAACATCCCCCATCAAAAACTTTTTTATAATTTTTATTTCTTTTTTTCTTACAACTGCAGTTTTATTTTGTATAGATTATTTTGTCGTACTAGAAAATCTTGAAAGTTCTTTGAAGAAAGATTCGTCAGACGAAGCATTCTCTACTTTATTAACTCAGCTTAGAACCACGAATCTAGAAAATAGATTAGAACCAGATAGCGATAATTTTTTTAACGTTAAAATTAGGGAGATGTTTGATTTAGTTGATACAATTATTCGTATAGAGATTCGAGACAAAGATGGAGATATTAAGGCCGGTGTTAATAACAACGAATCCTTAAAATATTTAGCAGCCACTTATCGTGTTGAATCCATTTTCCCTTCAAGATTAACAGAAGCTCAGTTATCACTATATGGCATATTTGCGACAGAATTATCTCAAGCTATCGATAGTAATCCATTCCTAGTAAAAATTTATTTTTTTGATGAAAAAATAAATTCGACTATTAATTCGCAAAAAAATTATTTATTTTTCGTTACTTTAGTAATATTTTTAATGCAACTTTCCTTGTTTTTTTTCTGTCTGAAATTTGCATTTAGGGCAGCGCAAGACACAAAAACAAAGCTAGAAAAAGTTAACCGCTTATTAGAGAATAAAAATGTTCAATTAGAGTATGCTGCCTCTCACGATTCTCTAACTACGATTCCTAATAGGGCGGCGCTTATAGACTATCTTCACCGTAAGCTTGAAAAGATGAAAAGCAATGATTCCTTATATGGTATTTCAAAAAGTCCATTACCCACGATGCGATCAACGTCCTTTAAAAATAGAGAGAAATTTGCTCTATGTTTTATTGATATTGATAAATTTAAACCAATAAACGATAAGTATGGTCATTTAGTGGGGGATGGTGTCCTTATTGAGATCGCAAATAGAATTCAGAAAGCTTCTAGGCCAAACGATTTTTTTGGGAGACTCGGAGGAGATGAGTTTATAGTTATCTTAAATCAAATAAAAAATATAATGGATACAGTAAGGATTATTGAACGCATACAGCGTACACTTTTTGAACCAATGAAAATAAAAGGTTCTGTAATCAGAATTTCCTGTAGTATCGGAATCGGGGTTTATGTATTTGATGAATCCCTACAGACTTCGAAAATTCTAAATGAAGCAGATTCTGCAATGTATAAAGTTAAAAGTAAGGGGGGTGGTAGTTATTCGTTTTATAATTACTGATTATTTAACCTAGGCAAGCTATTCTTAGTGCGTACTGAAGGAAAGTACTAGGTTCGATTTTTTCCCATTCATTATCTCCTACCTTTTCCAGAACTAATTCACCCATTCCCATTTCCTCAGAAAAACCATCATATCTTTTTACTCGAGTGATATTTTCTTTACAATTAAACAATCTTTCAGTTTGGATAGATCTTACAGTTACTCCCTGAAAATCAGTCTTGGCTGTGTAATCTCTAAGCATAAGCATAGAAGCAACTTCTCCGGTTTTCACAACCGTTCCAAAGTACTCTACGTAAGTTTGACCCGTAGCTCTTCTTTCCCAATCAATAGCAAAAACCTTTGGAGCAAAAGAAAAATAGAAAAGTAGTATTAGAGCCGATCGGGCCCACCATATGTTTGTTCCGCGCATGTCATCACCGAGTATTAATTTACTTAAGCAAGAATGATATAAATTCCTCCCGGACGAAGCCAAGAGTTATTGTCAATTATCCTGATTATCATGGTTGAGCCCTGATTATATTAATTAACATAGGGTATCAATCATTAAAAAACCATGTTTAATTTCACTCTGACAATTATATAAAGTTTTCCCTAAATTGAAAACGAAATATGGAAAACTCCAGATTATTCTGAGTCTTTCCACACATTACATGGTAAAATCCCAAAAAAAAAGCGGAGTGATCGAGAATGCCTTATTCAGCAGAAATTAGTAGGACTCACCCAACTTGTTTTTTGTTCTTAATTGATCAATCGGGTTCGATGTCAGATCAGGCAAGTAATCTTATGATGACTAAAGCACAGTTTGTTTCTGATGCCCTAAATCGAGTAGTAATGAATTTAATTGCCAGAAGTTCCAAGGCTGAGGGTGTCCGGGATTACTTCGAAATCGGTGTTATTGGTTATGGGGGAAATGGCGTTAGAAACCCTCTTCAAGGTGCATTCGCAGGAAAGGTCTTTAATCCCATTTCATCGTTTGAGCAATTTCCGTTATCTGTAGAAGACAGGATCAAGAAAATACCTGATGGAGCTGGGGGTGTGAACGAAGAAAAAATTAAGTTTCCAGTTTGGTTCGTTCCTGAAGCAACAGGCGGAACTCCTATGAAAGAAGCGCTTAAAGTTGCTGCAATTGAGCTTGCTACCTGGTGTGACAACCATTCGGACTCGTATCCACCAACTGTATTACATGTTACAGATGGAGAATCCTCAGACGGAGATCCTGAAAGCATAGCTGAGCAGATGGGACAATTGAGTACAAATGATGGAAGTGTCCTACTATTTAATCTCCATACTAGTGATGAAGGTGTGAGACCCATTAAGTTTCCGGTTAGCGAGGATGAGATCACAGACATCCACGGGAAGAGCTTGTTTCGCATGTCTAGTATTCTTCCAGAAGGTGTCTCACTGGCTGCGCGTGAGAAAGGATATTCAGTTGCTGATAAGAGTAGGGGTTTCTTTTTTAACGTTGAGCCAATCGAAATAGTTGACTTTTTTGATATTGGAACCAGAGCATCCTCTCAGTCTATGCAACTTAGGTAGTGCGCCATGAAAATCCGATCGGTAGTTTCTATACCAAAAGAAGAGGATTTTCCAGAAGCCAATGAAGACAACTTTCTTCTTAGAGAAGATAAAGTTTCCTGTGCGCTAAGCGACGGTGCCTCCGAATCATTCGATTCACAAGCATGGTCTGAAATTTTATGCCAAAGTTTTAATTTTGTTGTTGAGCGAAAAAAAAGAGGCTCTTTCCTGCACGAGAAAACTATTGAACAAATTCTCTCTCATGCAAGATCATCATTTAACGAAAAATATCTCAAAAAAACTCTTTCATGGTCACAAGAGGCTTCTTTTAATCGAGGAAGTTTTGCTACCATATTGGGGTTAATAGACCACGGTACAACAGTAGAAATATTTTCTGTAGGAGATAGCGTAGCCGTTTGGAAACAGAACGATAAGATGACAATGCTCTCAATGCATAATGATTACAACTTCAGTAAAAAACCTACTTTACTCTCCACACTCTACAGTGAAAAGGAATCGTTTTTTCCTAATTTTGGGAAAGATTGGGATGTTATAAAATTAAAAAAAAAAGAGATTAAAAATGACGAACTTTTTCTACTCACCGATGCTATCGCCTCGAGAATCATTGAGATTTCTATCCAGGATACCGTAGATGATGCGATAAGTATTTTAAAAAAAAATGATGAAGAGCTGAAAGACTGGATAAATAAAGAAAAGAATTTGGGGCTACTTAAAAAAGATGATTATACAATTGTATGGGTAGAACTAAATGACTGACTTGCCAACATTAGAAGATTACTTAAATACAGCCCAGAGAAATGCGAAAAGTGTTTTTTTGGATATGGAGTTAGCCTCCGGCAGTCTCGAACTGAACGCTTTAGGACTGCCACGAGTGAGATCAGGCAACTTTGCAATCATCTTCAAAGTTCGTTGTTCAAAAAAAACATACGCTGTTAGGTGCTTCCTGCATATGCCATCCGACCTGAAGGAACGCTATAAAAATATTTCTGATACTCTACATAAAGGAGAACTTAAAAATGCAAATGTTTTTTCTGACTTTACATTTTTAGAGAAAGGAATCGTCGTTAATGGAAAACCCTTCCCGATAGTAAAAATGGAATGGATCAACGGACTTACCTTAGGTGAGTTTATTAATAAACATCATAACGACTCTGCTACTCTTACAAATCTTAAAAACGAGATTCGAATTCTTCAATCATATCTCTATGACAAACAAATTGCACACGGGGATCTTCAACCAGGGAATCTAATCGTCTCCAAAGATGGGCTCGATCTCAAACTGATCGATTATGACGGGATGTTTGTACCGGGACTTAAGGGAAAAAAGGCCTCAGAGTTAGGTCATTCTAACTTTCAGCACCCTGAAAGAAACAAGGATAACTTCCATAGTTTCCTTGACTGGTTTGGTTTTATACAATTGGATGTTTCTCTGACTTTTTTGATAGAGAATCCAAATTTATGGGATCTAACTTATAGTGACGAAGAGGGAATCTTATTCCGAGCCACCGACTTAACCAAACCTCTGGAATCAAAAATTTTTTTTGAATTATCAAAACAAGTAGTCAATATAAATAAACTTGATGCTTTCACAGAAGTATGTATTAACCATTTCTCATCGATACCTAATCCAAAACACTTCTATTCGAATACCTTCAGAGCGAAAAAAAATTATACCTATAAACCGCCATTTAAAAGTACTGAATCTACTGTCTACACTGTAGATAAATCAAATCCATATCTTTCGGACTACCAGATAGTAAATGGCAATAAATTTCCTGAAACAAACAGATTCATTGGAAAAAGAGTGGAAATCATCGGAAAAGTCGTTGACGTTAGGGAAGGAAAATCACAGTTTGGACTCGATAGGAGACTTAGACCCTATATTTACCTCGATATGGATGAACTAAAAAAAGGCAAGCTTTTCAGAATTAAATTTTTACCGGATATAGTTGAGGGTGCAATTTTGTCAGGATCTTCTCTTCCCAATAAAAAATGGATTGGAAAATGGATCACGATAACTGAGACGATTCAACCGAAAAATATATTAAACCATCCATCCTTTCCCTCTGGTTTATTGGAAATATTTGTTTTGGTCAACAATCTGAATCAAGTTAAAGTCTTATCGGAATCAGAGGCTAGATATCGTTTGGAAGGCAATAAAGCGAAGTTAGAGCCTGCAAGTAAACCTAAAACTTTTACAAATTTACCAAAAAAACTACCTGGTAACCAAAGCATTATAGATCGAATAAAAAAATTATAAAGACTCAAGTCAGAATCCTTCTATAATTTAAGTGTTATGTAAATGGAATACAAAATGGATACAGAATTTCTAGAAATTGGCTTTATTTTCGGAATTTTAATAATTACAATCTATTTCCACGTAAAGTTCGATAGGTTTGCAGTTGCACACGGACCTGAAGTACTCACGACACTCGGTATACTAGGTTGTTTTACTGGTATTACTATCGCTCTGTTTAGTTTCAATCCAGAAAATATATCGCAAAGTGTGCCAAACCTTTTATCTGGAATAAGAACTGCATTTTGGGCCTCATTAGCAGGAGTATTCGGAGCGCTCACTCTTAGATTTGGACAGCGATTCAGAAAAGTTAAAGACAATAAGAATCAAATTGCAGGCCAAACAGCATCCTTATCCGATGTTGTCCTTTCTATAAACTCCCTGAAAGAGTCAATTGTTGGGCATGATGAAACTAACATCCAAGCAGAAATAAGAGAGTTCAAGGAAAAATCCGAAGAGCACTTCCTTTCTTTGCAGGAGGAATTCAAGACCTTTTCAAAGCATATGGTTGAGAATAACCAAAAAGCTATAATAGAAGCTCTTCGCGAAGTTATAAAGGATTTCAATATTAAGGTTACTGAGCAATTTGGGGACAACTTTAAAGAGTTGAATAGTGCCGTTTCAAAGCTTTTATCCTGGCAAATTCAATATAAAGATGAGCTTGAAATCATCAAAGAAAATCAACGTGCATCCAGACAAGAGTTGGAGAAAGCTACTGAAACCCTCAAAGAGATCGTACAAAGTGCCGGAGTATTTTCATCGATTGCACAAGACTTGAAATCTCAAATTGATTACTTGCATCAAAATCGTGAAATTTTAAATAACCAACAGAAAAGTCTAGCGGAGGTGCTAAAAACGATGAGTTCTGTCACTCCAACCTTTGAACAAAAAACAAGTAATATGTTAGAGCAGATTGAAAAAGGTATGAAACGAGTATACGAACAATTTTCTACAAACGCTGATACATTAGTCAAACAAGTAGCTAATTCTGAAAAAGAGTTCAAAACTATGTTTGAAACTATATTTAAAAATAGTGAAAGTCACCTTGATGAATTACAAATACAAATGACAAAAGCTACAGAGAACCTTGGAATACAAATGCAAATATCTGGCAATGAATTAAAAAAACAAATGGCGGAAACTATTTTAGAAAATCAGAAAACATTTAATGCTGGATTGGAAGATAATTCAAGAATTGTTAAAGAAAGTGTATTAGCACTAGATAAAGCTTTACAAAAGGAATTAAATAGTTCCTTAGAATCTCTTGGCAGACAACTTGCGGCACTATCAAATCGATTTGTTGAAGATTACCTTCCTTTAACAGAGAAATTAAAAGAAGTTGTTGAGTTATCAAAAAGAATATAAACACATAAAACCATCATGAACGAAGCCTCAAATACACACTGGATTCCTTTAAGTGACCTAATGATGGGTCTCATGATGGTCTTCCTATTACTAGCGACTTTATATATGTTAAGAGTTGAACAAACCACCACCCTTATTATTAAAGAATATGAGATAACCAGAAAAAATCTTAAGATGGCCCTTCAGGACGAATTTTCAGAGAATTTTAAAGAATGGAATGCGGAATTGTTAGGAGATATGACAATTAGATTTCGTAATCCAGACGTTTTATTCAGTGTTGGCTCTGACAAGTTAAAGCCAAAGTTTGCAGCAATCTTAGATGACTTTATACCCAGATATGTCGAAATACTCACATCGGGCAGGTTTAAGGAATCAATCAAAGAAATCAGAGTTGAAGGACACACGTCGACATTTTGGACAACCGCGACAACGAAACTGGATGCTTATTTTAAAAATATGGAGCTTTCTCAGGCAAGGACTCGATCTACACTAGAGCGGATTTTAAAATCGAACGCAGCAACTGCTCATGAAGAATGGTTGAAAAAGAGACTTACGGCTAATGGCTTGTCCTCTTCGCAACCGATAATAGGAAAAGATGGAATTATTGACGAAAAAGCTTCTCAAAGGGTAGAGTTTCGGATAGTAACTAATGCTGACGAAAATATTTCGAAAATTGCTAATACCCTTGATAAAAATGAAGATATATAACTTTTTATTCGATCCTGATCTTAATAATTTGCGACTAAATATGGATGCTAGTCTTGTCGATCCATTGGAAAAAGGAAAAAAAATAGAGCTTTTCGATAGAGATATAATTTTAAATCTTGGCAAGCCAATAATATCTGTGCCAATTAAAAAAAATATAAATCCAAAGGTACCTACGCCAAAAAAACCTCCCCCTGATTATTCAAGAGATATAGAAGCACCAAAAATTTTACATCCAATGGAAAAGTATACTCCAGAAGAATTTTTAAAAAGTCATAAACTCTCGAAGGCAAAACTTAACAAAAATCTTGAAAAAAGAAATCTAGTCCAAAAAAGCAAAAACGATAACAAAAATGATTCAAAACGAGATATCAAAGAGACCAGAACTGACCAAAAATTCGTTAGTAAGAATCAGGCGATTATAGATAAATTAAAAAATAGTTAAATGAAAAGGATAACCTTATATTTTTTTAGAGGGCTTCTAACAGTTTTGCCTCTTGGCCTGACCATCTATATTATCTATTTCCTCGTCACTGCATCGGAAAAGTATGTTAGCACCGTAATTCAACCGCTATTGGGAACACTTTATTTTCCAGGAATTGGATTACTAATTACCATCGTGTGTATAATTGCGCTGGGAATCTTAATATCTCAGCCCTTTTTGTATAAAATATTTGGCCTACTAGAGCTACCATTTACAAATATTCCTGTCGTTAAAAGTGTTTACAATTCAATCAAAAGTTTCGCTGAGTATTTTTCCGAGGATCACGCTCAAAAAAGTAATCAGGTTGTTATCGTAACCATTCCAGAATCTAAAATTCAGCTTGTCGGTTTGGTTACTAGGGAATCCCTAGAAGAACTTCCCTACTTTGAAAGTGAGATGGTCGCAGTTTATGTTCCGATGAGTTACATGGTTGGTGGATACACCATATTTATTCCAAAAAGCTTAATTAGGCCAATTAACATGTCTGTTGAAGAAGCAATGAAGGGCTCACTACTAGCCTGGCTAACCAAAACAGACAAGAAGAAAAGAGAGCCATAAGCCAAAAAAAACGCCCTGTATAACAGGGCGTTTTTCGTTCTAACTATGTCGATTTAGTTAGGAAGAGCAAATACCATTAAGGTACCACCTAAGTCTGTATACTTAGCTAACTCTCTATAACCACCAACGGCACCTAGACCGTCTGTGTCTTTTTCAAGACCAGCAGCTAGACCAATACCAGCCCAACCACCAATACCTGTCAAGATACCGACGTACTGCTTACCACGATGCTCCCAGCTATGGACGTTACCGATAGAGCCAGAAGGAAGCTTTGGAGATGTCCAAAGGATCTTACCTGACTTGACGTCCACGGCCTTAAGACGTGCATCAAGTGTAGCGTAGAAGCCAACACCAGTAGCAGTTGTCAAAGTACCAGCCCATACTGAGAATTTCTCAGGAATAGACCATTCAATCTTACCTTGAGTAGGATTCCAAGCAATTACGTTACCCATTCCACCGTGACTATTTGGAGCTGGGAACATAGAAAGCGTAGCACCAACGTAAGGCTGACCAGCTGTATACTCAACACGGAATGGCTCGTAATCCATACAAACGTGGTTTGTTGGAACGAGGAAGTATCCGGTTGCAGGATCAAATGAAACTGGCTGCTGATCCTTAGAACCTAAAGCCGCTGGGCAGATTCCCTTAGTGTTAACGTCTTCACCTTGGATGTGTGTAGAGTACTTAGCCAATACCTGAGGACGGCCTGACTTCATGTCAACGTGGGTAGCCCAGTTAACAGCAGGGTCAAACTTCTCAGCAACTAAGAGCTCACCTGTATTACGATCCATTGTGTAAGCAAAACCGTTACGGTCAAAGTGAGCTAACATTCCACGACTCTTACCGTTCTTGTCCTTACCATCAAACAAAGGAACTTCGTTAATACCGTCATAATCCCACTCGTCGTGTGGAGTCATCTGATAAGCCCACTTGGCCATTCCTGTATCAACGTCACGTGCAAAAATAGTCATAGACCACTTGTTGTCACCAGGACGCTGCTTAGGATTCCATGTAGATGGGTTTCCAGAACCGTAGTACATCATGTTGTTCTTAGGATCGTAGGAATACCATCCCCATGTTGTACCGCCACCAATTTTCCACTGGTCGCCTTCCCAAGTCTTGAGAGAAGAATCTTTTCCGACTGGTTGCATCTTGCCGTTATTCCAAGCCATCGTCTTCTTAGGATCGAACATGAGTTGGTCATCAGGACCTACTGAGTAAGCCTTCCAAACCTTCTTACCATTGTTGATATCATAAGCAGCAACGAATCCCTGAACACCGAACTCACCACCAGAAATACCGGTTATAACCTTATCCTTGAATATATGAGGAGCGTTTGTGTTGGTTTCACCAACCTTAGGATTACCATTTTTGGTGGACCACACAACCTTACCATTCTTAGCGTTCAAGGCAACAAGTGTTGTATCAGCCTGCTGCAAGAAAATCTTACCTTCAGCGTATGCTAAGCCACGGTTAACCGTGTCACAGCACATAACTGGAATTACAGAAGGATCTTGCTTTGGCTCATACTTCCACTTAATTGTTTGATCTGCTAGGTTAATAGCAAACACTTTATTTGGGAAAGCAGAGTGAACGTATAAAGTATCACCAATGACCAATGGTCCGCCCTCGTGTCCACGAAGAACACCTGTAGAGAAAGACCAAGCCATTTGGAGCTTGTTTACGTTTGACTTGTTAATCTGCTTGAGCTTGGTATGACGCTGATTGAAGAAATCTCCAGCTGGGGCAGCCCAGTTAGAAGAGTTATTCATCAACTTGTTCAAAGAACTGTTAGCGTGCACAACTGCTGGAGCAGCAACAGATACCGCAACTGCGGCACATAATGCATTAAGCTTAAATTTCATGAGTTCTCCCATGATGAAGTTAAAAAAGTACATCTCAATTTCGCCGATAATCTGGCTTAATTCCAATTATTCTCTCTTCCTCTCGAGTTTTCATCGGGGGTTGCCCTATATTCGGGAAAATCCTAATATAGAATAATCGAACTTTTTAGGAATTTACCTTGCCAACCGAAACTCCAGAGCTGTTCAAAGATTTTTCTGCTCCTTCTTTAGTATTGCCAGGGGTAGATGGCAGTTCAGTGGATTTATACGAGTCCATAAATAGACACCAACCAAAAGCATTTCTGGTTATGTTTATCTGTAATCACTGCCCCTACGTGAAAGCAATCTTAACGAAATTGGTTATAGAAGGACAGAAATTGAGCAAAGCTGGCATTCCAATCTTCGCTATTTGTTCCAATGATGCTGAGGAATACCCCGAAGACTCCTTTGAGAATATGAAACTCATTGCAGCACGTTATAAATTTCCATTCCCGTATTTGCGCGATGAAACCCAAAAAGTTGCAAAGGATTTTGGAGCCGTATGCACCCCAGATTTTTTTGGGTTTAACTCTCATAAAATTTTAAAATATCGAGGTCGCTTAGATGATTCGGGAAAAATATACAAAGAGGGAGGCAAATCTGAACTTACAGAGGCAATGATTGAAATCGCACAAACTGGAACATACAAAAAACCGCAAATTCCTTCAATTGGGTGCTCAATAAAGTGGAAAAATCCATAATTGAGATTTAAAGCAAACTTAACTTACTCGCTCGTAAGTTACTTTTTCTACAGATACCATAACCTCTCCTGACGGAGCTCGAAACAAAACTTTGTCACCAGCTTTTTTACCTAATAAGACCTTAGCAATTGGACTTACCCAACTAACATGACCTTTCCCAGAATCTATTTCATCTTTTCCCAAAATTACAATTTTTTCTGGCTTTTCTTCACCTCTTGAAAACCATACCGTAGCGCCAAAAAAAATTTTAGGATTTTTCTCACCATTTCTGTCTAAAAAATTTACCGGTGCCGCCGTTTGAATACTTTTCGTAAGATGCCTAATCCTACGATCTATTTCGCGCAATTTTTTCTTTCCATAAATATAATCCCCATTTTCAGATCTATCACCGTTTGAAGCAGCCCAACTAACAGCGTCAACTACTTTCGGACGCTCAACTTCATGGAGATGCCTTAACTCATTTTGAAGGCTGGATAGACCATTTAGGCTGATGTAGTTTTTACTACTCATATTTTTCTCTTGTTAATCTCTTTATTTTGAACTTCGAATTTCACTGAAAAATAAACTAGGGTGTTTTTACGACAAAATTGCAGAAATTACATGATGCTGCTTGCCATTTTTCCCGAATCGTGTATTATACTAAAGTATCAAGATTGGGTAGAAATGAGTGAATGAACTAACATACTTTCTTCTAGGTTCCGTTTTCGGCTACGGTGTCGCTAGTTTCCATATTGCTTTCAGGTATGGGTTTCGACTAATTGCTAACCTTTCAACCCCTCTCACCAAACACCGAAATATAACTTAAAAAATCGGGTGCTTTAGGAACACTCTTTTGCCTTCGCAAGCACAGACTCCGCCATTCTAATCGAAGCAATATCAATCAACCTACCATCTAAAGAAACAGCCCCTTTACCCTCCTTTGCAGCCTGCTCCATCGCCTCAACTATCCTTTGAGCCTTCTCCACCTCTTCCCTTGATGGCGTAAAAACGTAGTTGGCAAGTTCTATTTGTGACGGATGAATAGCCCATTTCCCCTCATAGCCCAAAACAGCACACCGTCTTGCAGCGCTCAGGTAACCTTCCTTATCGCCAAAATCTCCGAAGGGACCATCTATGGGGCGTAAACCGTTAGCCCGGCAAGCAACCATCATCCTTGTCTGTGCAGCATGCCAGGGATCAGTCCAAAATACTTCCCTAGTTTCATTCCCGTCCTTTGCATCTGCCAATACAACACTTTCGTGATGAACCCCTCCAATAACAGTGGTTCTTGCACGAGTTGACGCAGCGTAATCCGCAACCCCAAAACTCATTGCCTCAATCCTTCTAGATGCCTTTGCTATCTGTTCGACATTTGCCATACCTAGAGCAGTTTCTATAAGAATTTCAAACCCAATCCTATTTGTTCTTCCTGTAGCGTCTTCAATTTGCGTAACCAACATGTCAACCGCATAAACATCTTCAGCCGTGCCAACTTTCGGTATCAGTATCATGTCTAGTCTAGGACAGACTTCGACGATTTCTATCACATCTCTATACATGTAATGCGTATCAAGACCATTAATACGCACCATCATAGTTTTTTTATTCCAATCTACCTCTGACAATCCCGTTATAATATTTTTTCTCGCATCAACCTTGTCATCCGGAGCAACAGCATCTTCACAGTCCAAAAATATAACATCAGCATCAGATTTTGCAGCTTTCTCGAACATTTCAGGGCGAGAACCTGGTACAGCTAATTCAGACCTGTGAAGCCTCGGTCTTGATTGTTCAACGGAATAAAAACTCATTTTCTCTCCAATAAACCTTAAATTTAGTTAAGTGCCTGTTTAATCGCTGCCCCAAAATCGTTAGCACTAGAGGCTACCGTGATTCCAAAGCTCTTCATTATTTCAGATTTTTCAGAAGCTGAATCCCCCGCTTTTGAGATTATCGCTCCAGCATGCCCCATTCTTCTGCCTTTAGGCGCTGTAAGTCCTGCCACATATCCAACAACCGGTTTACTCATGTTATCTTTAACCCAAGCCGCTGCTTCAGCCTCCTGTGGTCCTCCAATTTCACCGATCATGATTACCGCCTCAGTTTCAGGATCATCATTAAATAATTGCATATGGTCTAAAAAAGAAGAACCATTGATCGGGTCGCCACCAATACCTACTGATGTTGATACACCAAGCCCGACGTTCGAAACCTGCTCTGCGGCTTCATATCCTAGTGTTCCAGACCTTGATACGATACCGATAGAGCCCTTTTTATAAATATGTCCGGGCATAATACCCAACATTGCTTTGCCCGCTGAAATAATTCCCGCACAATTTGGCCCAACAACCATTGTCCGTTTTTCTTTTGGATACCTTCTCAAAAATCGTTTTACTCGCATCATATCCTGCGAAGGTATTCCATCTGTGATAATACAAACCAATCTTAATCCCCCATCTGCAGCTTCCATTAAAGCGTCCCCCGAATACGAGGGAGGTACAAAAGCTAAACTTGCTTGCGCTCCTGTTACAGACACAGCCTCCTTAACAGTATTAAAAACTGGCTTTCCTAAGTGGGTGTTCCCACCTTTTCCGGGTGTGACCCCACCCACAACATTACTACCATACTTAATCATTTCATCTGCATGAAACGTGGCCTTATCCCCGGTAAATCCCTGGACGATTATAGGGGTTTTTTCATCGATTAATATACTCATTGCTTCACATCCTATTCGACTGAATTTGTTTATTTAACTTGTTCAACAGCCTTGCTACAGGCCTCCAACAAGGTATCGGCTTTAATGATTGGCAAGCCCGACTCTTCTATAATTTTTTGCCCCTCTTCGACGTTGGTTCCCGCTAATCGGACGACGAGTGGAACTCTGAGATCTTTTGCGGCATCCACCACCCCTTTTGCAATCCAATCACAACGGTTTATACCTGCGAAAATATTCACTAGAATCACAGCAACGTTACTATCTGACAGAACAAGTTTAAAAGCGTTTGCTACTCTTTCTGGAGATGCCCCGCCGCCAACATCTAGAAAATTTGCCGGATTGCCACCCGCATATTTTATTGTATCCATTGTTGCCATCGCCAACCCCGCTCCGTTAACGATACATCCTATATTGCCGTCTAAACCGACGTAGTTTAGATTATGCTGACTTGCTTCTGCCTCCCGTGGGTCTTCCTGGGCTAAATCTTTCATTTCTGAAATATCTGGCAACCTGAATAGTGCATTTTCATCAAACGACATTTTCGCATCCAACGCAACCACCCGATCATCTTGCGTTACAACCATTGGGTTAATTTCCAACATTTCTGCATCCTTGTCTCTAAAAGCCCTATAAGCTCCCATAATAATTCCAACAGCGCGCTGGACTTGCTTGATATTCAAACCTAGCCCAAATGCTAGTTCCCTAGCTTGAAATTGTTGTAAACCAACCGCAGGCTCCACCAAAACCTGCAAGATTTTCTCTGGCGCAGATTCGGCAAGTTCCTCGATTTCCATCCCTCCTTCAGCGGATGCAATCACACGGATGCGCTCAGCTTTTCTGTCTAGAACAAAACCCAAATACAATTCTTTAATAAAAGGTTCTGCAACTTCGATATAGACCCTCTCGCATAACTTGCCTTCCGGGCCTGTCTGAACCGTTACGAGCCTATTGCCCAAAAGGTCCGCTGCTGCCTCCTGAACTTCGTTGTAAGTTTTACAAAGTTGTACACCACCAGCCTTGCCCCGCGCGCCAGAGTGAATTTGAGCCTTTACAGCCCAATTCCAACCTCCTAACTCACTTGCGGCAAAGGATGCCTGTTCAGCGGTATATGCAACTCGCCCTTGTGGAACCGTCACTCCAAAACGAGCTAACAATTCTTTAGCTTGATATTCATGAATATTCAACAATCACTCCCTAGAAATTACCTTATACGTTAAACTCCTAATAATGCTGGAAACCTAAAAAAAGGTAATATGATAAACCATCTTCACGTAGAAACCCACTCTTTTTTTGGTTTAAAACCAGGTCCAAACGTGCTAGTTCTGGGAAGAGTTCATGGCAATGAATATTGCGGTACTTTGGCAATTAATAATGTTATAAATCTCATTCAGAATCAATTAGTTAACATAACTTCAGGCAAAGTCACCTTTGTGCCCATAACCAATCCTTTAGCTGCTATTAAAGGCACCCGCAATGGCGATAGAAACTTAAATCGAGCTTTCTACCCGAAAGGTTCCTCCAAAAATGATTTTGAGGACGAACTTAATGGTATCTTAAGCCCGATTCTCGAGGAATGCGACGTATTACTTGACCTTCACTCTTTCTTAAACGGCGTAAAGCCTTTCGCTTTAATCGGGAATACTGCAGGAGATGAAAAGGCTATTGTCGTAAACCAGGAAAAAGTTTACACATCCGAGAGTCATCTTGTGTCAGCTTTGGAAGTTGACACTGTCATTGCAAACTGGAGCGAAACTTACGCCCGGGGTGTAAAAAACAGAAGAAAAAGAGACGGCATTTTAAGTCCACCATTCTCATTGAACTATGACGAGAAATATGGAGACGGTACGACCGAATATGCCCGCAGTAAAGGAGCGTTGGCTATCACCTTAGAATGCGGACAGCACGAAGATGTCTCTGCTCCCCGCGTTGGGGTAAACGCTATCTTAAATATCTTGGGTTGTCTTCGCATGATTGAGGAAAGATACAATCCGGTGGCAGACAATAGAAAGATTAGCTGCATAAGCCTTTTCGATGTTATCGATAAAATTTCGCATGGCGACAAATTCACCAAAAACTGGAAAACATTTATGAAAATCGAGAAAAATGAAATTATCGGCATAAGTGAGAAAGGAAAAGAAGTAATAGCTCCAAAAGACTGCTTCATGGTGTTTCCTAACCAAAATGCTGAGCCCGGCCAGGAATGGTTCTACCTCGGAGAACAAAGTTAAACCTTACCAAAATTTAATTAATGTAATTTTATTCGCGATTTTGTTTGCGAAAAAAAACCTCTACTGATGTTTAGAAATAGTGTCTTAAAAAAACCGCGTACTGAATACTCATGCATCTTGTAAAGCATTACATACATAAATTTTGCAAACACCCCTTCTAAAAAAAATGCTTTGCCAGAAAAACCCGCCATCAAGCTTCCAACTGTACTGTATCTACCTAAGGAAACCAAGGAACCGAAATCAATGTATCTCCAAGGTTGACTCTCTTTTCCATTAAGCTCCCTTTGAAATTGATCGGATAAATACTTAGCTTGCTGACTAGCCGCTTGAGCTCTGGGCGGAACAAAAGGCAAGGGGCCTCCAACCCACGGCACACAACCGCAATCACCGACTGTGTAGATATTTTTATCACCAATTGATTGAAGTTTTGTGTTCGTATTTATCTGATTTAACTCATTTGTTTCAAGCCCAATGCTAGATAAAAAACTTGCACACTTTATCCCCGCAGCCCATACAATTAACTCAGCTGGTATTATCTCACCGGAGCTCAACGACAGGCTCTTTTCAGACACTATCGTTACATTTGAGTTCTCAAGAACTTTGACTCCTCGCTTTCGTAAAATCGAATTGACTTTTTCCGAAATACTCTCAGGAAGGTTTTTAAGAATTCTTTCGCCTGCCTCTATTAGAGTAATTTGGAGTTCGCATTGTTTTTCCACCGCTTTGTACCCATATGCAGCTAACGTATGCATTGCGTTACTTAACTCTGAAGCTAATTCAACGCCTGTTGCACCACCACCAACAATAGCAATCTTTAGCTGCTCCTCACTGAGCTTTTTACCCTGGTTGATCATTGCATTTGCCCGTAAAAATGAATTTACTAAATTTTTTTGAAATGAAACAGCGTCTTTAAATGAATCAAGGCTCAAAGAAAACTCTTTTGCTCCAGAAACTCCAAAATCATTAGATTTACTTCCAATGGCTAAAACTAACTTAGAATATGGAATTTCGCATGTAGGTGTTAACTCTCGCCCGTTTTCATCGCAATTCGGTTTAACATGGACTACTTTTTTTTCCCGGTCTATGCCATTTACTTCAGCTTCGTAAAATGAAAAATTATTTTCGCGCGCCAGAGAAAGATAATCTGCACAATGGCTGTCAAGTGATATGGAACCTGTTGCCAGTTCATGTAGATGCGGCTTCCAAAAATGAACTCTTTCTTTGTCCAAGAGTAGGATTTCTGCAAGTTTATTGCCACCCAATTTTCGGCCTAACTTAATCGCTAACTCAAGACCTGCAGCACCACCTCCTACGATCACTATTTTTTCCACGGTTTTTTCCCGATATGTTGCAATGCAGAATAGTTTAACAGAGAAATGTTCTTTTTTTAAAAAATAGTTAGTATAAACCCTTATTTTTAAGTTTTTTTCAAGGTACACGCAACGTTTACTTTTTTCTCTGACGTGGAAACCAGATAGATGTAGTGTCTTCTAAGGAAAAACGCCAACTTGCAATGAAAAAGGCCGCTATAGTGAATACAATTAAAACTATAAAACTGATTATCAAGGGAATATCAGACGTTCCTCCATTAGGAACAAGTATTCCATGTTTTAGGATATCAACGCCATATGTGTAGGGATTTGCCTGAGCTAGCACTTTTAGTGCATACGGTAAATTGGTAATCGGATAAAGCGACCCAGATAAAAAGAAAACTGGGAAAATCACAAAATTCATGATTGCAGCAAAGTTATCTAGCGTTTTTGAAAATGACGCAACTAGCATACCAATTCCTGAACAAGTGACAGAGAGGATAAACATTCCAACTACTAATAAAAACCAATCTACAGATAAATCTATGTAACCCAGAGCCAAAAGTACGACTATTAATAATGTAGCCTGTACAATCGCCGAACACGTAGCAGCAGCCATTTTTGCAAACACGATACTCCTGTGAGTCAAAGGAGAGACAAGAATCATCCTCATCACTCCAGACTCTTTTTCATACACCATAGAAAGAGAGCCTAACAGTGCCCCAAATAATATTGTCATTCCCAGAACACCGGGTACCAAAAATTCAAAATAATCATTCCCG
Organism: Burkholderiaceae bacterium; assembly: GCA_004214155.1. Lineage (GTDB taxonomy): Bacteria > Pseudomonadota > Gammaproteobacteria > Burkholderiales > Burkholderiaceae_A > UBA7377. The sequence goes on along the minus strand of SGYQ01000010.1, from coordinate 18,358 downwards.
TCTGTAGTGACAATGGAATTAAAACCAGCACCAATTACCACTAACCAAATTAGAGGTCTCACTAAAGAGGAAAGTACTCTCCCTTTCTGTCTCGAAAATTTAATCAAATCCCTTTGAACAACGGCGTAAATAGGTTTAAATAAACTCATGCATTAATCCATAGAAAAACATCGTTCAAATTGATTGGACGAATCGAAACTCTCGTCACTCTGCTGGAAAATTCCTTTTTTATTTGATCGATTTTTTGGGAAACAAATATTTCTTTATCTTTTGCTACTTTGAAATATGCAGTTTTAAAATCAACCCTGCCCTCACCAAGAGAAACTCTAAGAGAAGGATACAGACCATCAATATCTGATGACTCAATTTCTAGAATTTCAGAATCGAACTCTTTAATAAGAATGTCTGGTTTTCCAGCCAAAACAATCTTTCCCTTATCGATAAAACAAACATTATCGCAACTTTCGGCCTCCTCAAGATAATGTGTCGTAAGAACAATGGTGATCCCGTCAGATTTTCGCAGTTTATGAATAAATCGCCAAATTCTCACTCGCGCGGAGACATCGAGGCCTATTGTCGGTTCATCGAGAAAAAGAATCCTAGGTTGATGGATAACTCCTCTAGCTATATCAACACCCCGGCGTTGCCCACCAGATAGCGACCCAACAGGTTTGTCTTTTTTATCCTCAAGACCAAACAGAGTCAAAAGTTCAATTAATCGTTTCTCTATCAAATCTTTTTTAAGGCCATGCAACATGCCGGCAAATATTAGGTTTTCTCTGACTGTCAATTGCCGGTCTAGTGCAGAGTCTTGAAAAACAAGTCCGATAATTTTTTTCACTTCTACCGGTTGTTTTATTACATCAATCCCCATAATCCTTAGCTCGCCCTCAGTTGGTTTCAAAATTGAGGCCATCATGTTGATTGTTGTGGTTTTACCGGCACCGTTAGGCCCCAACAAACCAAAAAACTCCGTCTCTTTCACCCTAAAGGATATAGAGTCTGTTGCTAAAACATCTGCATATCGTTTTGTGACATCGGTTAATTCAATAGCAAAGGAGTTTTCAATCATCTAAGCAAACATTTCCGATAACCTAGATACTACCTACACGAGATTTATCAGAACTTGCCACAACATTATCTTCGAACAGCCTAGATTCTTCAATATCTAAACTACCAGCATTTTTCTCTGTAATTAGTCTTCGTGACTCACTATCTGTTCGAAAAATAATCGGTTTTTCTTCAGGTAAAAAGTTTTCAGCATCTTTGACAACTTGTTTAACAATATGGTGATGCGGGCTTTTATCACATACAGGGTCTGCTAAAGTTGGGTCTCCAGCAAGCATATACGCTTGACAACGACATCCTCCCAAATCCTTTTCCTTCTCAGGACATGTTTTGCAAGGCTCTTTCATCCAACTATCCCCTCTAAAAAGATTGAAAGAGGAAGAATCGTACCAAATTGACTCTAAGGATGTGCTCTTGATATTCTCGAATTCAATATTTGGCAACATACTAGCAACGTGACATGGTAGAACGGTTCCATCAGCCTGAACTGTTACAAAAACATTGCCCCATCCATTCATACACTTTTTAGGTCGCGTGCTGTAATAATCAGGCATTACGAAATAAATTTTCATTTTATTCCCTAGCCTGTCGCGAAATTTTTGTGTAACGAACTCTGCCTTCTCTAGTTGCGTTTTTGTCGGCATTAATTGCTTTTTATTTAGACTAGCCCAGGAGTAAAATTGAGTATTTGCCAGTTCGACATACTCCGCTCCCATAGACTCCGCCATACTGAGAATCTCTTCGATATGATCAATGTTGAGCTTGTGCAAAACACAATTCAAAACCATCGGGTACTCATATTTTTTGATTAGTCTGGCAACTTTATTTTTCAGGTCAAATGTTTTTGTACTAGATAAAAAGTCATTCATTTCGCGAGTACTATCCTGGAAAGACAACTGAATATGATCTACCCCCGCCTCTTTCAAATCCTTGATCCGGGTCTCACTTAACCCAATACCGGATGTAATCAAATTAATGTAATAACCAAGCTTTCTTCCCTCTTCAACGATAACCTCTAGATCATCTCGTAAAAGTGGCTCTCCTCCTGAAAGACCTAACTGGGCGGCTCCCATCTCTCTACCCTGATTAAGCACACTTAACCACTCGTCAGTGGTCAACTCCTTGTGTTGTTTTGCATAATCAACTGGATTGTAACAAAACACACAATGTAACGGACATCTGTACGTTACCTCTGCAAGCAACCAAAGTGGTGGGTCTATTCCTTCTCTACTTATTGTCAACTTTTTCCTCACTATTTGTATTGTCTGATATCAACCAACCTTGTTGGCTTGCCAATTCAACGAAGGAAAGAACATCAGCTAAAAGGTCAGACACCCCGAATTTCTTCTCGAGCTCTTCTGTAATGCACAAAATGGACTTAGTGCCATCCACTCTGCTTAATATCTCTCCTGCACTTTCGTTTAATTTCACCATACCTTCCGGGTAAAGAAGAACATACGCATCCTGTGCCTTTTCCCACTGCAACCGATACAATTTTGAAAGACAGGGTACATCATTCTTAGCGGGGCCACTCATTTTAACTTTGCCCCTTTGATTTCTATTTCGCATTGTTGAAGCATAATAGCATCGGCAAGAGCCCAAAGAACATCGAGCTTAAACTGAAGAATTTCTAGGGCTTTTTCTTGAAGTGCTCTCGATTGGCTGAAAAATGTCTTTGTAACTTCAAGCCCATGTTGAACATCCCTGCGTGCTTGACCGAGACGGTATTTGAAATACTTCATTCCTTCAGCATCAACCCATGGATATTTCTCGGGCCAGGTATCTAGCCTTTGCTGATGAATATGAGGAGCAAAAAGCTCTGTCAGACTCGAAGCAATTGACTCCTGCCAAGAAGCACGCCTTGCAAAATTAACGTATGCATCCACAGCAAAACGGGCTGCTGGAGCAACATATTTTAGACTCACAACCTCCTCTCGCGTGAGTCCGACCGCCTTTCCCAATCCAATCCATGCCTCAATTCCCCCAGCATCGTCTTCAAATCCATCATGGTCTAGAATTCTTTGTATCCATTCTTTTCTAATCTCAGGATGAGGACAGTTTGACAAAATAGCAGCATCTTTCACCGGGATACTTATTTGATAATAAAACCGATTGGCTACCCAACCCTGCAGCTGTTCTTTACTAAGCTTACCCTCTGCCATCATCACGTGAAATGGGTGGTAAATATGATAACTTGTACCTTTTTGTTTCAAATGATCTTCAAACTTCTCCATACTCCATGGCTTTTGAGTATCAGGCGATTTTATTGTTTCTAATTCTGTCAATACAGTTTTGCTTTGCATCATTTTCTCTCGTAAATTATTTAACGTTGCGTCATAGAAGAACTTCCATCCCATCATAGGATACTTCAATATCATTTTTCTCGAGTATTTTTCGTTCCTCAGACATCTCATTAAGTATTGGGTTCGAATTGTTAATATGAATCAAGACTTTCCTTGGACCATCTATATGACTCAGATTTTCAATCATCCCCCCAGGACCGCTTTGTGGATTGTGCCCCATTTCTCTCGCTAATTTCTTTGAAAGACCATTATCAATCATCTCTGTATCTGTCCAAAAAGTTCCATCTACCAAAAGTAAATCTGATGACTTCATAGGGCCAATTAGATGTTCCTCAATAGAGCAGAGACCGGGAGCATAAAAAACTTTTTTGCCCGAATTTTCGTCAACAATTTGAACGCCAACATTGTCTCCGGGTCTGGGCTTACCCCTAAAAGGTGAAAACGGGGGCGCCTCACTTTTTAAGGACATAAAATTAAGTGTTATTCCTTCTACTTCTGAAATTTTGGTCTCTGATGAATTATTTAAATCAATTTCAACCCAATTTACCTTGCAATAAAAATCTAAAACATTAAAAATTGGATTTCCTGCTGACAAGTCTCCTCTAACTTCTTTAGTTGAGTGGATTGTTAAAGGGCCAGACGATTCCCTCAACATAAACAGACCCGTGGTGTGATCTATTTGAGCATCCATTAATACTATTGCTTTTATTCCTGAATCTCTAACCGACTCTGCGGGCTGAAGCCTCGATCCAGCCATCTTTAATTGTGTCAAAATGTCCGGTGACGCATTGAATAATAACCAATCTTGCCCATTTGAAGAAACGGCTATAGAAGATTGGGTTCTAGCTGTATAACCCGGTTTACCCGCTCGAACACTCGAACAATTGTTACAGTTACAGTTCCACTGGGGAAAGCCTCCTCCTGCAGCTGAACCTAAGACTCTAATGATCAATTTCCATTCTCCTAAATAAAAACCCGTGCCCAAAAGGGCACGGGTGAACTCGTAAGGTAAAATTACTTAGCAGCGATGTACATAGTAACTTCGAAACCAAAACGAAGATCAGTAGCTGTAGGCTTTGTCCACATAGTTTTTCTCCTTTCTTTTTAAATTTGTAACCGAAATACATTGGTCACCAACGTATAATCGCAATAGTAGGGTTAAATTAAATCAAGTAATCAACGATTAATCATTAATGAAAATCATTAAATTTTTTTCTAGCCTATTCAGAAATTAGATGACTCAAGTACAGTTTTTAAAAGTAGACGAAACTCACAAAATAGCCTATGAGACAATCGGGTCTAGGCAGGGTATTCCCTTAGTTTTTTTGCATGGCGGGCCAGGTAGTGGATATTCTGATGCTTCGAAATCGTTTTTTGATACTAACCTTTGGTTCGCTACTTTTATAGACCAGAGGGGATGCGGTAAAAGTACTCCAAACGGCTGTGTAGTAAATAATACAACAGACGACCTAATATTAGATATTGAAAAAATACGAAAAAAAATTGGAGTAGACAGGTGGGTTGTTTTTGGTGGTTCATGGGGATCAACACTTGCATTAAAATATACAATGACTTTTCCTGAAAAGGTTCATGCTTTAATCCTAAGGGGCGTGTTTTTAGGTACGAAAGAAGAGATAGATTGTTTTGTTAACGATATGGGTAAACAAAAATTTCCAAATACGTTTGCAGATCTCCAACGAATTGTTCCAAAAGATATGAATATTTTGGAATATTATTACAACACTATATTCGCTGATGATCGAACAAAAAAAATTGACGCTACCGAAAGGTGGGAAAACCTAGAACGCGCAGGAATGCAACTTTCAGAAGAAGATTTAAATCTTAAAGGAGCTGAGCCACAACAGATAGAAAAAAAAGAAGAAACGATATCCGAGGTAAAAGCACTCAATCGAATGAGAATTCATTTACACTACCTTAAAAATAATTGTTTTCTTCAACACGATGAATTAATCAATAACTGCAATATCTTGGAGGGAAGGAAAGTATTCATTGTTCAAGGGTCAGATGATCCAATATGTCCAAAAAAAAATGCTCTTAAATTGCACTCTCGTTTGAAAAACTCAGATATTGAACTTGTAAAAAATACGGGTCATGATCCCTTCAGTCCAAAATTAAAAAACGCCTTAACAGACGCATTAGGAAAAGTTCGTAAAGAGTTGACGTGAGTTTACGTGTAAAAATTAATATATTAATTACCCTACTGATGTTAGTTTTTATCGGGTCTACTACCGCGATCCAACTGCGAGATGCTAAGCAGCAAATTCAGGAAGAAATCACAGCAGGAACAAAAGTTGCTAATCAGCTTCTCCCATATTTTCTTGCGAGGGCACAACTATTGTCACAGGGACAAGACAGAGAAGACGCATTGAAAAACTTTTTAAAAAATCTTGGAAGAATCAGAGCGCATGAAGTACGCATGTTCAATAGCATTGGTGATCTCATTTATGATTCTCCTCCTAGCAAGTATAAAGCTGGAAGAAACGCACCCAAGTGGTTTTCAAATCTCGTCTCTCCAAAAATCGAACCGTTTATAATCCCGGCACAAGCTTTGACTGTGCAGGTCATACCGAATCCCTCCCGAGCAATTTTAGATGCCTGGGATGATCTTAGAGAACTGGCAATTCTAGGAATATTTTTTTTTGTTTTTGTAAATCTATTAGTTTTTTGGATAATCGGAAAGGCATTAAATCCAATTAAAGATATCGTAAATGGATTAAACAAAATGCAAAAAGGAGATTTTCAAACGCGACTCCCTTCATACAGCGTAACAGAATTCAGTAGTGTAACCGCAGGTTTTAATCAGATGGCAAATGCAATAGAGCAGGGTTTAAAAGAAAATCGTAAGCTCGCACTCGCTATCGAACAATCAACCGACGCACTCATTATTGCAGACAAAACAGGGATGATTATTTTTGCAAACCCTGCTGCAGAAAAACTTTTTGGGTATTTTGATGCCGCGTTTTTAGGAATTCATGTGGAAAATTTGTTTCCGCTACATCTGCACGAAGAAATGGAAGGGAAGTTTTTTGATGTTCAAAACTCTGTTCCGATTGAAAATTATGACACCACAAGAATCACACGTTTTGGGAAAATAGTTGAAGTGTCTGAGAAAATTACCTCAATCATAGAACCGGTGACAAATGATGTTCTAGGTGTTCTACTAGTTATGCGAGATATAAAGGAAAGAAGAGTTGCCGAAAAAACTAAACGTGAATTAGAGAAAAATAAGGAGCTTGCAGTTCTAGTCCAATCCAGACTAGAAGAGGAACGAAAAGCGCTAGCGATGGAACTGCATGATGAGTTGGGACAATATGTGACTGCTATCAAGAGTATTGCGCAGTCCATGGCTAACCGCAAAGATGAAATTGATGCAAAAATCTACAACAATAGTAAAACTATCGTTTCAATTTCTGGACAAATTTATGACGCGGTTCACAATATCATCAAGGGCTTAAGGCCGATTTCGCTCGAAAAATTTGGTTTTATAGAGACTTTAGAAGAAGCAGTTGAGGATTGGCAAACGATTCATGAAAATATTAGATTTAATCTAAAAACTGAACCGATGGATTTACCCAGAGAAGTTGAAATATCGCTGTTTCGAGTAGTTCAAGAATGTGTCAACAACGCAGTGAAGCATTCGGGAGCAAAGAGTATCACAATAACCTTGGAGCTATCTAAAAATAGTGGTGATCTTGGGCTGAGCGTAGCGGATGACGGGAAAGGAATCTCATCTGAAAAAATCAACCAAACGAATAGGTTTGGAATCCAAGGAATGCGAGATAGAATTCAAAGTCTAGGGGGCGAATTTATTGTTGAATCACCCAATGGCACGGGAACCAAAATCTCTTCGATAGTTCCTTCTGCGAAAATTAAGGATATTGAATAATATGACTATGAATGTTTTTGGAACTAACACATGAACAAAATTAATGTCATTCTTGCTGATGATCATGCAGTAGTAAGGATGGGTTTCAGACTATTGCTTCAGGACACAAAAGATATAACAGTTGCCGGCGAGGCAGAAAGCGGTGAAGAAGTCCTAAAACTTTTAAACACTCTTACGGCCGACATAATTGTTATGGATCTTTCCATGCCTGGGATAGGAGGACTAGAAACAATTTCTCGGATAGTTAGTAAAAATAAACCTCCAAAAATTCTAATCTTATCTGCTCATGAGGATGCAATCCATCCAAAACGTTCTCTAAAAGCTGGAGCATCCGGCTACCTCTCAAAAAGGGGGGCTGCGGAAGAACTAATCAAAGCAATACGACAAATTCACTCTGGGAATATGTATATTGAGCCATCAATTGCTCAAAAAGTTGCAATGAGCCAAATGGGCGGGGAAACAAGTCCTGTAGACGTTCTGTCCGAGCGCGAGTTTGATGTGTTTATGGCTCTAGCTAACGGCAAAACAGTAAATCAAATTGCGGAAACCTTACACCTTTCTCCAAGAACTGTCGGAACACATCTGTACAATATAAAGCAAAAGCTTAACGCTTCTAACCAAACAGAACTTGCCTTTATTGCTATTAAAAGCGGGTTGATAAATCCCTAAACTTTCTCTAATTTAACAGCGCAATATTTAAATTCAGGTATTTTGGCGACAGGGTCTAAAGCAGCATTTGTAAGCAAGTTAGCTGCAGCTTCTCTGTATGCGAAGGACATAAATACATTACCTTGAGGTGTTCCCTCATCTACCCGGACCAAAACATTCACACTACCCCTTCGGGACGAAATCTTAACACTATCTCCCGGAATTAGGCCGAGCTGCTCCATATCCCTGCTATTCAAATAAGCCGTCGGACCCGGTTCTATCGCATTTAAAATAGTCGCTCTTCGGGTCATGCTTCCCGTATGCCAATGCTCAAGTTGCCTACCAGTAATTAATACAAAAGGAAACTCTACATCTGGCTTTTCATCAGGTTTTCCTGGACTGGCCGGAACTAGATTGACTTTCCCATCTTTGGTAGGAAATGAATCTGTAAATACAACAGATTCACCAGGCTGGTTTTCAGAATCACATGGGTAGGTAACACTATGCTCGTTCATCAAACGGTTCCACGTAATTCCCCAAATAGAGTCTTTCATTGCATGTCTCATTTCATCATACACTGCCTCAACACCGCAGTCTGACCCAGAGTAATCCCAGTTCAAGCCCAACCCATTAGCCATCTTTTGAATTATCCATAAATCTTCTTTGGCATCACCAGGGGGCTCAATTGCCTTACGACCCATTTGGACCATTCTGTCAGTATTTGTAACCGTTCCATTTTTCTCTGGCCATGCAGAAGCAGGCAGAATAACGTCTGCTAACCACGCTGTTTCTGTCATGAATATATCCTGAACCACAAGATGCTCTAAATGTGCAAGCGCTGACCGAGCATGATTGAGATTAGGGTCACTCATCGCGGGGTTCTCTCCCATAATATATAGCCCCCGTATTTTATCTGCATCCGACTCATCTGCAAAAACTTTATCCATAATTTCTGTTACGGTGAATCCCGGTTTATCGTGTAACTCAGTTCCCCAAAACGATTCAAACCAGTTACGTTTATCAACATCAATGACCTTCTGGTAATTCGGAAGCATCATTGGAATCAAGCCTGCATCACTTGCGCCTTGAACATTATTTTGACCGCGTAACGGATGAAGGCCGGTACCTGGTTTGCCAATTTGCCCAGTTATAGTTGAGAGGGCAATTAAACATCGTGCATTATCAGTACCATGAACGTGCTGACTCACCCCCATACCCCAAAGGATCATCGAGCCTTTTGACTTTGCAAATTCCATGGCTACTTCGGATATAAGTTCCGGCGCTATCCCGCAAGCTTCTGATGCTTTTTCAGGCGTGAAGTCCGCAACACGTTCCTTCAACTCATTAAAATTGTTGACTCGTTCTTTTATAAATTCTTTATCTACTAAATCATTTGCAATAATGGCATGAATCATTCCGTTCAATAACGCGATGTCTCCCCCAGATTTAAACGGTAATGAACGCCATGCATACTGCGCAATACTTGTAAGTCTTGGATCTGCCAATATTATTTTCGTACCATTCCTCGCCGCATTCTTCATCCAAGTAGCGGCAACCGGATGATTTTCAGTGGGGTTTGAACCTATAATCAGGATAACTTCTGCTTTTTCGACGTCGGCAACCTGATTGCTAACTGCGCCAGAGCCCACCCCTTCAAGCAACGCTGCCACACTCGATGCGTGACACAATCTAGTACAGTGATCAACATTGTTGTTACCGAATCCTGTTCGTACTAACTTTTGAAAAAGATAAGCCTCTTCATTACTCCCTTTAGCTGAACCGAATCCCGCAAGCGCTCCTTTTCCATTTCTATCTTTAAGACTTCTTAGTCCTCCACTTGCCAGAGAAAGAGCTTCCTCCCAGGAGGCTTCTCTGAAAATATCTTGCCAGGGAGTATTTCCTGCAATGTGCTCAACGTCCTTTTTAACTCCTTTTTTTCTTATTAATGGCTTTTTCAAACGTTCAGGATGATGAGCGTAATCAAAACCAAACCTTCCCTTAACACACAGCCGTTTGTGATTAGCCGGACCATCCCGACCATCTACCGCAACAATTCTTTCGCCTTTAACCTTATAAGTAAGCAAACATCCAACTCCACAAAACGGACACACAGAGTCAACTTCCTTATCAACCACCTGACTTCCGATAAGGCTTTTGGGCATCAAGGCGCCAGTAGGGCAAGCCTGAACACACTCCCCACACGCAACACAGGTGCTTTTCCCCATTGATACATCAGTATCAAATACAATTTTTGTTTCGGCGCCCCTGCCAAATACACCAATTACGTCATTAGCCTGCTCCTCACGACATGCCCTAACACACCGGTCGCATTGAATACATGAGGACAAATCTACGAACATTGCTGGATGCGAGGTGTCCTGCTCAACCACGTCTCGCCTCAGTTCTTTTAGACTACTCCGGGGCTCAACACCTAATTTTTTTGCCCAAAAGGACAACTCCCCGTGTGGATGACTCTTGCCTTCTTCTAACCATTTATGACCTGAATCTGGAACATCCGCAAGAAGCATTTCTAAAACCATCTTTTGACTGAGTGTAGCTCGCTCATTGTTTGTATTGATCTCCATTCCTTCAGCAACGTTCCTACAACAACTCGGAGCTAAAACCCTTTCCCCTTTGACCTCGACAACGCATGCTCTGCAGTTACCATCTTCCCTGTAATCATCCTTATAACAAAGAGTGGGGATATCGATACCTTGCCTGCGAGCTACTTTTAGAATTGTTTCATTTTCTTTTGCCTCGACGACCCTCCCATTAAGCTGAACTTTTACTGTTTTTGCTTCTAATTTTTCTAAAAAACTTTCAGGAGCGTTCATTAGACTACCTCCTTCGGGAAATATTTTTGCACACAATTGATCGGATTAGCCGCTGCCTGCCCAAGTCCACAAATTGAAGCATCAGTCATTACTTGTTTTAAATCTCCCAAAAGCGACTCATTCCACTGTTCTTCAAGCATCAATTTTACTGACTTTGCAGTACCAACTCTGCATGGAGTACACTGACCGCAGCTTTCATGTTCGAAGAAACGCATAACGTTGTGCGCAACATCTCTGGCTTTGTCTCGATCACTAAAGACCACGACGGCTGCTGAGCCAATAAAACACCCGTACTCTTGCAGAGTATCGAAGTCTAGAGGAATTTTGTTCATGGATGCAGGTAAAATTCCGCCTGAGGCTCCACCAGGAAGATAACCGTAAAACTCATGTCCATCTAGCATCCCGCCACAGTATTCATCAATTAATTCTTGAATCGTAATACCAGCAGGGGCTAACTTGACCCCTGGATGTTTTACACGCCCACTAACACTAAAGCTTCTAAGTCCTTTTCGACCATTTTTTCCAAAATTAGAAAACCAACCAGCTCCTTTTTCTACGATGTCTCGAACCCAATAAAGTGATTCAAAGTTATGTTCTAGTGTGGGTTTTCCAAACAGTCCCACCTGAGCAATATACGGAGGACGTTTTCTGGGCTCCCCCCTTTTGCCCTCTATACTTTCAATCATCGCCGACTCTTCTCCGCAAATATACGCGCCGGCTCCTCTCCTTAATTCAAAGTAAGGTAAGTCAAATTCAAGATTTTTTTCCATTTCATCAATGGACTTCTCTAGAAGTTCTCTACACCCATGATATTCATCTCGCAAATAAACATAGCATTTCTTAATTCCAACAACAGTCGCCGCTATAAGGACGCCCTCTAAAAATCTGTGGGGATCTCTCTCCAAATAAGTTCTATCCTTGAAGGTACCAGGTTCTCCTTCATCAAGATTCAAAGCCATAAGTTTCTCACCTGGCTGATCTCTGACTATTCTCCATTTTCGCCCGACCGGGAAACCAGCTCCACCTAATCCACGTATTCCGGAATTATCCAACTCCTCAATCACTTTATCTGCTGGTATCATTCCCTTCGCAATCTTTCTACTCAATTCGTATCCACCATCAGCCACGTATTTTACAAACCCAATTACCATAGGGTCACCAATGCTTGCTCCATTATTCAAAGTGGGAAGGCTTTTTTCTACATAATTTGCTGGCTTAAAATCTTGAGTTTCGGATATCTCAAGTGCAGTTTCTGGATGAAATTTTTGTCCCGTTTTTACCGCATTAAGAACAGCATCCGGTTTGGCAAACGGTATTGGATTTTGATGGACAACGGCTACGGGAGCTTGTTCACATCGCCCGACACAAGGAGCCTTTATAACTCTCGTGTTATTTGATACAAACTCACCAATCTTTGTAAAAAGGCTCTGGGCCCCAGCTAACTCACAACTAACTCCGTCACACACCCTAATTGTTAGGTCCCAAATATCTCTCTCATCCTTAACAATGTCAAAATGGTGGTAAAACGATGCTACCTCATACACTTCGGCCATTGGCAAGTTTGACAAATGGGCAAGTGCCACCAAGTGTTTTTCCCTCAAACACCCGAAGTGATCATGCACAACATGTAGGTTTTCTATAAGAAGATCTCTCCTTTTTAAGTTTTCCTGAGATAGTAATGTTTCAAGCGCAGCTATACACTCAGGATCCGGCTGTGTTCCCTTCTTTTTAATCCTGTCTTTCTTCCGCTTTTTAGAAATCCTCGTAATGTCGATCGTTTGAACGACGTCTGCAACGTCAGCCTGTTGGTTCATGAGAGCCCTTTTTTATCCACATTACTTACAATTTATGCCTCCAATCTTCATCTGTCTAATTTAATTTATGAATCAATCCTAAAATTTTAAAAATATACACGTTTTCCCTAAGGCATTGATATATCACCTAAAATTTTAGTCCACTTATCTGAGGAGGCAAATTCTTCAACTACATGTTGCACGATTGACAACCTGTTACTTGAGGGAATCATTATCCCTATCGCGGTGCTCTCTGCAGGGTCGGTTAATTCTCTTACAGAGAGTTCATGATTAGTTTTTGCAAACTTTGCCGTAGGACCTGACAGTATAGTTGCCAGATCTGAGGATTGAACGGAGAGAAGTAAACTAAAAATAGAGTCTGTCTGCATCACGGGTTCAATATCAACATTATTTTTTTTAAAAAAAACATCTATCAGCTTTCTGTTATGCATCTCTGGGGTCAGAAGGCAAAGGTTGCTTTTTGCCGCCTCCTTCCAACTGATAGGCCCTAAACTATCAGAGGAAATATTTTTGTTTATGAAGAAATATTTTTCTTCATATTGCGGAATTACACGTAATTCTTCTGTATTGACAGAAGGCCTCTCTGTATATCCAAAAGCAACATCAACAGAAAGATTTTCTAAACACAGGTCGAGGTCATGCGAAGTCATAGAACGCACGATAGGCTTTAACCCATTAAACTCCCCAAATATACTTGCAGCAAATTGAGAGGCAATCGGAAGTGTACTAGGTATCGATCCGATAATTAGATTACCTATTGGCGCTGATTTTTGACTATTTATTTCCGACTTTAACTTGCCAATTTCATGTAAAACCTGATAGGCAGAGGCCAAAACTTGCTTTCCTTCAGCTGTTAATCCCTCATAATTTCTGCCCCGGTTGACAATTTTTACGCCCATTTCCTCTTCAAGAGATTTCAAAGCATTTGAAAGTGCTGGCTGAGTGATATGACAAGCCTGAGCAGCACGACTAAAATGTTTATGCTCTTCAAGTGAAACGAGATATCGAAAGGTGTCTATAATATTCATAACATAACTTTTTAAATGGTATCACTAGGGTGCAGGTTTGTCTTTGAAGTTTGATTTGGTAGTTATTGGGGGAGGTTCAGGAGGAGTAGCGTGCGCTCGTCGAGCTGCTGAGTATAACGCTAAGGTCGCCGTAATTGAATCTCATAGATTTGGGGGAACATGCGTCATCCGAGGATGCATTCCTAAAAAACTTATGATGTATGCTGGGAACATAAGTGATGCTATTTTTCAGGCAGAAGATTTCGGGTGGATTGGACTTAAGTCTGCAGAAATTAGTCATGAAATTGGAAGCTGGACCTCTAAGAAGAATATTGAAATTAGTAGATTAGAAAAGATTTACGAGGACCTTTTGAAGACTAGTGGAGTTGAATTAATAAAGGGTAGTGCAGTTGTTGTGAACAAAAATGAGGTCAAAGTTGGTAAACATCATTTTTTTACAAAAAATCTAGTTATAGCAGTTGGTGGAACGCCAAACCTAAATCAAATAAACGGATTAGAAAATGCGTTAACGTCGGACGGGATATTAGACCTAGATAAAAATCCAGGCAGGGTTGGAATTCTGGGATCCGGATATATTGCCACTGAGTTTGCGACTATATTAAATGACCTAGGAATTGAAGTAAGTTTGCTCTTCCGTGCTGATTTGCCTCTTAAAGGGTTCGATAATGATATCAGAGTCCGTTTGATGAATCATATGGTTAATAGTGGTATTAATGTTCACCCGGCCAGTAAATTTCACTCTATAGAAAAAACCCCCGATGGTGCAAAAGTAAGATTATCAGACAACACATTTGAATTTGATACTGTTCTAAATGCATTGGGAAGATTCCCCAACATTGAGGGGCTTTTTGGTCCAGGACAGTCCCCAGCAATAGGTTCGAGAGGAGAGATAATCGTCGATGAAAATAATAAAAGCTCGATTCCTGGGGTATTTGCAATCGGAGATGTAACAGATCGCGTAAATCTGACTCCTGTAGCTATTGCTGAAGGAAGAGCCGTCGCAGAAAATTTGTTTAATAAAAATTCCCTGAGAGTGGATTACAAAGAAATTGCTACTGCCGTCTTTACCTCCCCGCCTATTGGAACCATTGGGCTAACAGAAGAAGCTGCTTTAAAAAAGACTGAGAACGCCTATAGAATTTACGAGTCTGAATTTAACCCCTTAAAAAAATCATTTGCCTCGAAAAAAACCAAAGCCTACTACAAACTCATTGTGGAGGATAAGTCGGACAGATTAGTCGGCGCTCATATTTTTGGTGATGATGCACCTGAGATAATCCAAACTCTCGCTATAGCATTTAAAGCCGGTGCAACAAAGTCCCATCTTGATGACACAATGGCTGTACATCCGACAGGAGCAGAAGAACTCGTTTTAATGAGAAAGCCTAGTCGAACAATTTAATGTTAGTAAGAAGAAAATCCTGACACATTCCGGATCCCTACGTAAACAGCATTCTACCTGCGAAGCCTGCTCAACTATAACTTCGGAATGGACAGACGGATGGAACAAATCGACTAATTCAACCGATATAAAGATAGGTAATGTTGCTCGCCTCAATCAATTCCTGCAACATGGAAATCTAATTAAAATTGACCTAAGAACTAAAAAGTTTTCTACGCTAGCTGTACCGACCCATGAAATCAACTATTGTATTTAATCAATAGTTGATTTCGCGGCATAAGACTTGCGTGAACAAGCGAGTCGGAAGGGTCATAATTAAAAGTTTGAACCGTGAATTCGCGCTACAGCGTTTGTTTTTAGCAAGCTAACAGTCAAATGTTAAACGGAAGAAATGATACCAACCGATTATTATCAGCAGAAAAATTTATTTAGGAGCCCAGGCAGTGCACCAACCTGCGGCAGCAACCTTCTTACCGCCAAACAATGGACAATTGCCTACATCTCCCGAACCACCCTGGAACAATGCGCAATTAGAGCAATTAGAACCAGCCTTGAACTTGTCACCTTTTGCGTTACTCGCGTCAGCAACATATCCTAATGCTTTCGCATTGGGATCACTCTCGGAAACCAAATGACCATCCGCATGCAAGCTTGTGAGCTTTCCTGCGGTAATGCCCGCCAGACAAATCGTGGCGGCTTTAGAAATAAATTCTCGCCTATTACTCATAATTACCCTCACTTTCTCTGTTTACCAAAACCGGTTAAATCGATCTCGGCCTCTCAAAACAACTTTATTTGATCTTCGCCTCCTTGTACACCACATGTTTCCTAACTTTCGGATCAAACTTTTTGATCTCCATCTTTTGGGTCATGGTTCTTTTGTTTTTAGATGTAGTGTAAAAGTGCCCGGTTCCCGCGGAGCTTTCTAACTTAATTTTTTCTCTAGCTCCTTTTGCCAATTAGACCTCCTTCTTATTCAAAAGTTCAGGCATTACGTTTTCTATGCCTTTTTTGTCGATCGTCCTTATCGCGGCGCTAGAGAGCCTCAGCCGCACCCACCTTTTCTCGGATTCCAACCAAAATCGTTTTTGGTGCAGACTAGGAAGAAATCTCCTCTTATTTTTATTGTTTGCGTGCGAAACCCTATTTCCTACCATGGGTTTTTTACCTGTAACTTGACAAACGCGGGCCATAAAATCTCCGTTTTTTACTTAACCACTGATTATAAATTTTTTTTAACTCTCAAACAATAGTTTTTTTACCAGCGTTAGTACTACACTGACCGGCAGTTTTGAGCTAAAGTTTTGTTATGAGCACAAAATCTAATCAGTTTGGTTCAACGATGGTTACTCTTGCAGAGCCTCGGGGTTTTTGCGCTGGAGTCGAACGAGCTATTGAAATAGTTGAGAGAGCTCTAGAGCGCTTTGGAGCACCTGTCTACGTCAAACACGAAATCGTCCATAACAATCATGTTGTAAGTACTTTAAAGGACAAAGGGGCGATTTTTGTGGACGAAATTAGCGAAATTCCCGCTGGAGCGCGTGTCATAATGAGCGCTCATGGGGTATCTTTATTAGTGCGAGATCAGGCTCAAAACAGAAATTTGGAAGTTTATGACGCAACTTGTCCCCTCGTCACCAAAGTTCACGCTGAAGTAAAAAAATTAGCTGCATCTGGATTTGAAATAATTATGATCGGCCATCAAGGGCACCCAGAAGTTGAAGGTACTATGGGACAGCTAAAATCTGGCATCCAACTAATCGAAAACAAAGAACAGGTTGCCAATTTAAAACCAATTAACCCATCCAAACTAGCCTACGTTACCCAAACAACCCTTTCTACAGATGATACGGCAGACATTATCACTACTTTGAAAGTAAGGTTTCCAGATATTCAAGGCCCTAAGATTAGTGATATTTGTTACGCAACACAAAACAGACAAGATGCGGTAAAACTTTTAGCATCCGAAGTTGACCTAGTATTGGTAGTCGGCAGCCCAACAAGCTCGAATAGCAACAGACTTAGAGAAGTTGCAGAAAAATACGGAGCCGAAGCATATTTAATAGATGGAGCAGAGGATTTAGACCCTACGTGGTTACAAAAACATTCACGAATCGGTGTAACAGCAGGAGCATCTGCCCCTGAATCCCTTGTCCAAAAGTTGCTTACCGCTATTAAAGGGCTGGGAGCATCCTCTGTAAGAATTTTGCCAGGAGCTAAAGAGCACGTTCGATTCCCTCTTCCAAAATCTCTCGCCGATAAAAAACAAAATTTGCCGTTGTAGCTCAGGGGTAGAGCAGTCGCTTCGTAAGCGAGAGGTCGGGGGTTCAATTCCCTCCAACGGCACAACTGAGTTCTTCACTCAAGACTAGTGAGCCTCTTCCCAATTTTCACCATGACCTACATCTACTTCGAGAGGGACCTTTAGTTCCAATATCTTACTCATCAATTCTTTAACAAAACTCATAAATGGGTCTACCTGATCTTTGTGTACTTCAAAAACTAGCTCATCGTGTACTTGTAAAATCATTTTTGCATTGAATATATTCTTTTCTAGTTCAGTGTTCATTCTAATCATTGCCATCTTAATCAAATCAGCAGCTGTTCCTTGCATTGGCGCATTAATAGCCGCCCTTTCAGCAGCTTGTCTTCTAGGTCCATTTGGTGAATTTATTTCGGGTAACCAAAGTTTTCTGCCCATTAGCGTTTGAACAAAACCATTTTTTTTTGCACTAGCTTTCATCTCCTGCATAAAAGACGCGACTCCTGGATACCGCTGAAAGTAACGATCAATATAGTTGTTAGCAGCATCCCTAGAAATACCTAAACTTTTACTCAAGCCAAAAGCTCCCATGCCATAAATCAAGCCGAAATTTATTACCTTTGCCGTTCTTCTTTGTTCTGCATTGATTTTTTCAAGATTAGTTGTAAAAATTTCAGAAGCTGTAGCACTATGCACGTCAGCACCCTCTAGGAAGGCTTTGGTTAAAGCCGCATCTTTTGACATATGTGCCATAATTCGTAACTCAATCTGTGAATAATCTGCAGAGATGATCTGAAACCCTTCTTCGGCTATGAACGCCTCCCTTATCTTTCTTCCTTGCTCAGTTTTTACCGGTATATTCTGAAGATTTGGGTCACTTGATGCTAACCTACCTGTAACGGCAACTGCTTGGGCAAAATTTGTATGGACTCTACCACTGCTTTCATAAATCATTAATGGGAGTTTTTCGGTGTAAGTAGTTTTTAATTTTGAAAAAGTTCTCCAATCAAGCAAAAATTTCGGCAGCGGGTAATCAAGTGATAATTTTTCTAGAACTGATTCGTCTGTGGAAGGAGCTCCGCTTGCAGTTT
>SGYQ01000001.1 GCA_004214155.1 Burkholderiaceae bacterium | reverse complement strand
TTTGTTTATAAATTAATGCTACCCAATCTTTCGTTAAGCTCAGAGATTTTCATTGTATATTCTATACGTTTTTCTTTCTGTGAGTTGACAATTTTTTCCGGGGCTTTCTCAACAAATGATTTGTTTGATAACTTTTCTTCAACTTTTATAAGCTCTAAGTTAAGTCTATCTATTTCCTTTTGCAATCTTCTAACTTCAAGATTTTTATCGACCTTAACTTTGAGTAAAATTTTTAAATCACCAATCACCTGGAGTGGTACATGATTCATGTCTAGAGGAATGTTTTCTACAACACTAATCACACTGAGTTTAGCTAAATGTTGAATACAATCAAAACCCAATTTTTCTGAAAAGACTTTCGTCTCTTCATCTTCCCCAGAATAATTGATTAGCGGGACACTTTTCTTAATAACAAATATTGCCTCAGGTCTTTCACTAGGTGAAAGTTGCATTTCGGATCTTAATGTTCGAATCGAAACTACTATATTTTGAAAATTGTTCATGTAGATTAAGGACATCTCATCAATTTTCTTTTTATCACGCACAGGAAAATTTTGAGACATGATTGAGTCATCTTCATTGCTGTTAAGTCTTGTAGATCTTCCTGCAAGCTTTGCTACCGACTGCCAAATTTCCTCAGTGAGAAAAGGTAAAAAAGGGTGAAGCAGCCTTAAGGAAGATTCAAAAACTCTCAGCATGGATCTTCGTGTAGCTCTATTAAAATTATCTCTATTTACGTTTAACTGTGTCTTGCATATTTCAAGATACCAGTCACAAAAATCATTCCAGATAAACTCATAAAGTTCTTTAGACGCTAAATCAAACCGATAATTATCTAGACTATTTGCAATCTTTTGAAAAACTAGGTTTTGCTTCGATACTATCCATCGATCAAAACGCGAAAAAAATAAGTTTCCGTCAATCCCACAATCGCCTCCACATAAACCTATACCATTATCCCTTCCCTCACATTGCATCAGAATATAACGATAGGCATTCCACAGTTTGTTGCAAAAATTCCTATACCCCTCACATCTAGATAGGTCGAAATTAATGTTTCTCCCTGGACTTGCCATACTTGCAAAAGTAAATCGAAGGGCATCCACACCATGAGCATTAATGCCATTTGGAAATTCTTTTTTTGTCCTTTCACGCACACGACTTGAATCTTTTTCAGTAAGAAGACCCTTGCACCTTTTTACCAGCAGGTCATCCAATGAAATTCCGTCGATTATATCTAAAGGGTCGAGCGTGTTTCCTTTGCTTTTGCTCATTTTGTTACCTTCAGAATCTCTGACTAAGGCATGAATATATACGTCTCTAAAAGGCACATTTCCTGTAAAGTGACTTGTCATCATCACCATACGTGCTACCCAGAAAAAAATAATATCAAATCCGGTAACTAGAACAGAAGAGGGCAAAAAACACTCAAGATTTTTATTCAATTTTGGAATACCGCTATTTTCATTCCAGAAGAAATCGTCATCCATCAACGTAGAAAATGGTACAAGTGCAGACGAAAACCATGTGTCTAAAACGTCAGTTTCTTGAAGTAACTCACCATGCCAACCGTCTTCTTCAGCCAATTTCTCAGCCGCTATCTTAGATGGTGCAACATACACTTTTTCTTCTTCAATGACATTACCTTTTGAATCTAGTTTGTACCATGCAGGAATTTGATGTCCCCACCAAAGCTGTCTTGATATACACCAATCCTGTAACTCAGCAAACCAACTCCGGTAAGTATTTTTCCAGGTGTCTGGAACAAACTGGATATTCCCATTTGAAAGAGCTTCTAGCCCTTGCTCAGCAAAAGACTTTCCCGCACTCGGTGTATCATTGGGTGCTTTTTTATTCACATTAATAAACCACTGTTTGGTTAACATAGGTTCTATAACAGTTCCACTCCTATCTCCCTTCTTAAGAGCCAATCTATGCTTTTTGTGAGAGATTAAATAACCTTCATCGCGTAACTCTTTCAATATTCTTTCTCTAGCAATAAATCGATCAGATCCTATAAATCTAGCAGGAGCGTTGTCGTTAATTTTTCCATCTTTAGTTAATATGTTAATACACCCTAGTGAGTGTCTCCTACCCACTTCATAATCATTAAAGTCATGCGCAGGAGTAATTTTTACACAACCAGTGCCAAAATCCATATCAACGGAATCATCAGCAACAATAGGCACAGTGCGGTTAATTATCGGTACTCTCACCTGTCTCCCCACTAATTCTTTATATCGTTCATCATCAGGGTTAACAGCAACTGCCACGTCACCAAAGATGGTTTCTGGGCGAGTGGTAGCCACACTCAAGCTTTCCGTAACAATGGGTCTTGAAGAGTTTTCTTCACCCAGTAAAGGATATTTTATTGTCCAAATGAATCCATCCGTATCTTCCGTAACAACTTCTAAGTCTGATATGGCAGTCATGAGAACGGGATCCCAATTTACTAACCTAGTGCCCCGATAAATCAGGCCCTGGTTAAATAACGTTACAAATGCTTTCTGAACCACTTTAGAGCGGATGGTATCCATCGTAAAATATTCAGCATCCCAATCACAACTAGAGCCTAAACGTCTCATCTGATTCGTAATGGTATCGCCTGATACTTTTTTCCATTCCCAAACTTTTTGAATAAATTGATCTCTACCTAATTCCTCTTTTGTAACGCCTTTGGATTCTAAATTTCGCTCAACAACCAACTGCGTTGCAATGCCAGCATGGTCAGTTCCAGGAATCCAAATAGTTTTTTTTCCGAGCATTCTATTCCACCTCACTAGAATGTCCATAAGAGTCTGGTTGAATGCGTGACCCATATGAAGCGTACCTGTGACATTAGGAGGAGGAAGTTGAATACTAAAAGTTTTTTCGTCAGTGTTATTACCCTTCGACATAGAGTATAACGACCTAGACTCCCATTCATGAATCCATCTTTTTTCAATGTCAGAAGGGTCATAAACTTTTGAATTTGCACTATTCATTTGTCAACTCTATGGCCAAAAATTTCATAGCCTCGTTCCTTATAATATTTATACCTTTCTCGTCCTTTTTGTCGATTAAGTTCGGTTTGATCAACGATCTCTATTACCCTACAGTAGGAGCTAAAAGTCATTTCGATTTTTGTATCCAAATTTAGCAAAACAATTATGTCATCTGCCCATAATGGTATCTCCGAAACTGTCGACAAAATTATAGGAAATAAATCTGCGCTCTTGTCAGAGAACTGAACACAAGGTAAAAAATCTTTCTTTGAAAAATTTTGAATTGAATAACTTACCTCTTCACAGTGTGACTGATCCTTACAACGAATGACCAGTGGTTGTTTGGCTGAAATAACCTTCTCGTAATATAGCTTTCGAGCCATTCGACTCGCAAACGAAAGTATGTCTTTAACGTCATAATAAAAATCGATTCTGGTCAATTTTAATATTCTGAAACAAATTCCCACAACAGTGGAACAGGTCGGCCAGTCGCATTTTTCTTACTGCCACTTAACCAGGCAGTCCCAGCAATATCTAAGTGTGCCCATGGATAACTCTTCGCAAATCTCCACAAAAAACAAGCAGCAGTCACACTACCAGCCTCCCGACCCCCAACATTTGCAACATCAGCAAACGGAGAATTAATAAATTCCTGGTATTCCTCCTCCAATGGTAGGCGCCAGGCAGGATCTAAAGAATTTTTCCCAGCCTCAGTGAGAGCGTCCGCAAGTTTATCGTCAGCAGAAAAAAGACCTGTATTGACACCACCTAAAGCAATTACACAAGCTCCTGTCAAAGTTGCAATATCGATCACTGCCTTTGGCTTGAAACGCTCTACATAAGTAAGAGCATCACAAAGAATTAGTCTTCCCTCCGCGTCCGTATTTAGTATTTCAATTGTTCGCCCTGATTTCGAAGTAACAATATCACCCGGACGAGTCGCAGTTCCGCTCGGCATATTTTCACAGGTAACGACAACACCTATAATATTTTTTTTAATTCCACTCTCAGCTACAGTCTTCATAAGACCTAAGACTGTTGCCGCGCCGCACATATCGTATTTCATTTCATCCATTGCAGCGGAAGGTTTAATAGATATTCCTCCTGAATCAAATGTAATTCCTTTACCTACCAAAACTATGGGCGCCTCTTTTGCTTTACCACCATTGTGGGTAAGAACAACCATATAAGGTGGCTGAACAGAGCCCTGAGCTACAGCGAGAAAAGACCCCATACCAAGTTTCTCTAATTTCTTTTTATCAAAAATCTCACATTTCAAATTCGTGCTTTTTGTAAGACGGCGAGCTGCATCCCGAATATACCCAGGGGTACAAATATTAGGTGGCAAATTTCCTAGATCTCTGGTTAATTCAACCCCATTTGCAAGACAAACAGCATCTCTGATGGCCCCCGACGATTTTGCTGTTGACATATTGCCTGGCGCCGAAATCTGCAATGATTTTAAAGAAATATTATCTGGTTTTAATTTTTTCCTGTCATCTTCCTCAACATCCTTTTGTTCAGTCTTGAATCTTTCAAACTTATATAGCACTCGCAAACTCTCACTTACATGCAATTTTATTAGCCATTCACTGTCTCTTTCCTTTACTTTTACCTGAGCTAAAAATGACAACGCTTTCTTTATTGTTGGAGAATCGGCAGTTGTCCTTATAGCTGCACAAATTGCACGGGCGAAAGCCTTTCCATCCAAATTGGACTCCTGGCCTAACCCGACTAGCAAAATCTTTTTTGAGGCAACTCCGACAATATCTCTCAAAACCAATGTTTCGCCTAACTTTCCCTTAAAATCTCCCGATTTCAAAACTCGTTCAATTAGTTTCCCACATAATTTATCTATAGAAGCGGCTATACCTGTCATCCGAGCAGCGCCTTTTTCTGCAAATATAGGTATCCAAAGACAATCAACAGATGGTATTTTTTCAATAGGTTGATTGAAAGTTGAGATTTTCACTTTCTCTGCTATCGTCTTTTGTATTTCGGTAATTTTTAAACTCATTCTCTCTGTTTCAATTGTATCCAACGCCTTTATCATGACACAATACCTTTATATAAAATTATAATTATATATCCTGTGATCACTAAAAGATCGATATTAAAAGAATTAAGGTTCCAGGGAGGGGTAATTTTCTGCTCCCTATTCACAGTAGTCCTGACAATGGCTCTTGTGCGAACATTAGGCAATGCCGCAAGCGGAGAGACGGCCCCGGATATCGTTCTTCCATTAATTCTCTTCTCAACCTTTAGCTCTATCGGAACAATTATTGCCCTTACGGCGTTCTTGGCTGTGTTTATTACTTTTACTAGACTTCAAAGTGATAATGAGCTTGTTATTCTCAGAACGTCTGGCATGCGCTTATTTGATTTTACGCCTACGATCATAAAATTTGTCCTTCCCCTAGTCTTATTTACGGCAGTTACAACCCTAGTTGCAACCCCCTGGGCTCGACACCAGGCTGACAAACTGCGTTTACAAGCAGAGAATAACAGTAGTCTCAAGCAATATTCTGCGGGAAGATTTTCAGAATTCTCCAAAGGTAATAGAATTATTTTTTTTGAAAGAACCGAAAAAGAATCAATGAAACTCGGGTTGGTATTTGTAAAAATACAAACGGGTGCAAACAGAGAAACCGTCATTTTGGGCGGAAATGGGGAAATTTCTTTTCTAAACGAGACTCCATGGATAATCTTGAGGAACGGTTCTCGTTTTGATATCAAACAGGCCGACCAAACTAAAGATTATCAATTTACGGTATTTGATACATATCGCATGTCTCTAGAGAATCCTCCAAAAAACTACACGCTGCAAAAAAGAATAAAAAGTACAGATTCAGTGACACTATTCAATCGTTCGACAGATCCAGACCTCGCAGAGCTCTTCATGAGAATAGGAACTATTTTTCTCTGTGCATTCCTACCATTTTTGGCAGTCCCTTTATCACTAGGAGGAGGTAAACAATTAAAAATTCTACATATTTTTACCGCTATATTAATCTTCTTGATTGCTAATCATTTACTGGGTATTTTTCAAGCTCTCATCATCAAAGGGTCAGTTAATTGGTTAATAAGTCAAATGGTTCTTCCTATAACAATCATGGCTCTTACCCGTATTGCTTCCCGTTACAGAGAAGGAGAAATCAACACAAGTATATTGCAGATCCTAAAATGACATTAATAACTAAATACCTTGTATCCGATTTGTTAAGAAAAATTTTTATCATTACATTTGGATTTACTGTCCTCTTCTCTTTTTTTTCCTTCATAGCTGAACTAGAAAACCTAAATACTTATGAGATAAACTTAGAAAAAATCTTTTATTCGCAAATCCTTAATGCTCCAAGTATCATTTACGATATTGTCCCAATTGCCACACTTGTTGGTAGCTTGTGGTGCTTTGCTTCCCTAGCAGCAAATTCTGAGTTTGTCGTCTTTTTCGGAAGTGGGTTTTCCACTCGCCATTTTGTAAAAGTGGTCTTCACGGGAGGAATCCCCATCGTCATACTAACAATTTTTTTGTCTGAAATTATTATGCCGCACTTCATTAATAAACTTAATAAAATTAACTCTGGCGGCGTCCTAAACCAAACAATAGAACTTCAAACTGGGTATTGGATTAGAGATGTTTTAGATTATGAAAAAATAGAAAACGATACTAACGAACGGATTATAAATATAGGGCGAATTGATTTTGACAGAAAGCTTTCCTCTGTTTTAATTTACGAATTTGACAAGCAAAACAAACTAATAAGGAAAATCACGGCCAAAACTGGGCTTTTTCAAAAAAACAATATGGCTGATGATGGGGTTTTCTTTTACAGTTGGAGTTTGGCAGAGCCCACCGTTCTTGATATGTCGGAGCCAACATCCATAACAGAAAAACAATTTGACAACGTCATACTTTCGACAAATATTTCTGAGAGTACTTTTAATGCTTTAACAATAAAACCAGAAAAGATGTCAGCAAGAGAATTAAGGAGTTACGCAGCATACTTAGAGGACAGCAATCAAGATGCAAACTCATACGAAATTCTTTTTTGGAAGCGGGTAGTGTACCCATTGCTTATCTGGATTATGCTACTAATAGCCACACCAGCTGCCTTTATTCAAACAAGAGGAGGAAATATAGGAATTAAAATATTTGTAGGAGTGCTCTTCGGGATATTTTTCCATCTATTGAATGGTCTCGTTTCGCATTTGGGAGTGATCAATACCTGGCCCCCCTCGATGATAGCTTTTTTCCCACCAATTTCCGCTCTTATTATAGGGTTGTTATTATTAGTTCAATCACAACGATTTGCTTTGTTAAAATAACGCCATGAAAACAGTAACGATAAATCCTGGCAACGTCAGCTTTCAAGTCAATGACGAAGAGACGATTCTGTCGGCTGCCCTAAAAAATGGTTTAGTTGTACCTTACGGGTGCAAAGACGGTGCATGTGGTTCGTGTAAAGCAAAGATCACTGCAGGGGAAGTCGATTATGGCACGTATCAGAAAAGAGCGCTTTCTGAATTTGAAAAAAAGACACAGTCAATACTTTTATGCACAGCAAAACCAATCACGGATGTGGCGATAACAGCTAATTTGTTATCCGTCGCAAAGGAATATCAGCCAAAGAAACTGCCGTGTAGAGTTGAGAATGTCAAGAAGGTGACGGATGATATCGCAATAATTTATTTAAAACTTCCGGCAAACCAAAAATTTTCTTTTTTACCGGGACAGTATATCGATATTCTTTTGGAAGGAGATAAGCGAAGAAGCTACTCTATGGCAAATGCTCCTCGAGAAGATAACTTAATTGAACTTCACGTTAAACACAACCCTGGAGGACTGTTTACAGACTCTATTTTCGGATTTAAGAGTGAAAGTAAAGTCGAGATTAAAGAAAAAAAAATACTTAGGCTTGAAGGACCTTTAGGAACCTTTTATTTTAGAAAAAATAGCGATAAAAATATTATCTTCCTAGCCAGTGGAACAGGAATAGGACCGATCAAAGCAATAATTGAAAATCTTGCTCTAGAGAATTTACAGTATAATATTTTTCTTTATTGGGGCGTCAGGAAGCCTAAGGATTTATATTTGTCTCAAAATATCGAAAGTTGGTCTAAAAAAATTACAAAATTTACATACATTCCAGTGGTAAGTGAAGCTTCTGTTGAAGATAACTGGAAAGGAAGAACCGGGTTTGTCCATCACGCCCTAATGGAGGATCACAACTCTTTGGTAGGTTACAATGTTTACGCCTGCGGCTCTCCTTTGATGGTTAATGCAGCGTTTGATGATTTAACGAAAAAACTGAATTTAGGAGAAAAAAACTTTTTTTCAGATGCCTTCACTATTGCAGCAGATATAAACAAGTGAGCTATTTCCGCTCAATAAGAAAAAAAATTTTATCTTCTGCTCTTTCTCTTGACACTAACTTATTACCTGAATGATCACAGAAATATTTAAAGTCATCGAATGAACCTTGGTCGGTGCAAACAACAAACAATCTTTCACCCGTATCCATCGAAGATAACTTTTTTTTTGTTTTTAAAACAGGAAGTGGACAGTTTAACCCACTCAAATCTAGCTCGTGAGTTCCTTCCTCATTTTTCATAAATCCTCCCTAGTTTTTGAGAAAAATATTGTTCCGCTTCCTTAAAGGCTAAGTCTATATTCTCAATAACACTTCCACCAGCCTGAGCAAAATCTGCTCTTCCTCCACCTTTCCCACCGATGATTCCAGCTGACAAATCCAAAGCCTCTTTTGCTGATACGATATCAACCAACGTTTTCGATACCCTTGAAACCAACAATACTTTTCCGGGACTACTAGTACCTAAAACAACGGCAAACTTTTTAAACCTTGATTTTATCTCGTCGGTAATTTCCCTTAAATCAGAAACATCTGCCGAATTGACAGCCAGTGTCAATATTTTTGGATCTTCCATCCGTTCGAGAGTTTCGATTATCGATAATTTCTGTTTTTTGATTTGGTAAGATTTGAGCAACTTAATTTCTTTTGCTCTCTGCATTAATTCATAATCTAACTGCTTAACTTTATCGAGAATTTTATGATGTGGTACTTTTAGTACTTCAGAAGTCTCACGAAGAGTCCTCTCTAACGTCCTAACATATTCCTCTGCAGATTTTCCGGAAACAGCCTCTATTCTTCTAACGCCACTTGAAACACTTCCTTCCGAGATAATTTTGAAAAATCCGATATCGCCCGTTCGAGATACATGGGTACCCCCGCATAACTCAATAGACGGTCCGATTTCCAACACTCTTACACGGTCCCCATATTTTTCTCCAAAAAGAGCTACGGCACCATAATCAACAGCTTCGGAATACTCCATATTTTTAATCTCGGTCATGGTGTTATTTTTAACTATCTCATTTACAACATTCTCTATAGAAGTGATATCTGCTGCATCAATTTTGGATTCGTGTGAAAAATCGAACCTAGTTCTCTCTTCGGTAACAAGAGATCCTTTCTGTACAACGTGATTACCTAAAACTTGTCTCAGAGCAAAGTGCAGAAGGTGAGTTGCAGAATGATTGCACATCACCATCTCCCTTTTTAGCTTATCTATATGCGCTGAGACACTTTGCTCTGTCTTCAGTGTACCTTTCTCCACAACACAATCATGCAAAAACATTCTATTAAATTTTTTTGTATCAAGGACTGACACCTGTGCTGAGGGGGAAGTGATTATTCCAGTATCACCAATTTGCCCTCCGGATTCTGCATAGAAACAAGATTTATCCAAAACCAAATATGCTCTTTCTCCTTCTTTGAGTTCTGCTATTTTTTCATCATCTTTAAATATGCCTAACACTTCTGAATCAACAGAAGACCGGTTATAACCAACAAATTCAGTCTGTAAATTTGGCTCATTCACTTGAATCGCCTGCTGAAATTGATTTGTATCTTTGGAACGTTCTTTCTGTTCTTTCATTAACATATTAAATTCTTCGATATTAACTTTCATTTTTTTCTCTTTACAAATATCAACAGTAAGATCAATTGGAAAACCATATGTATCGTAAAGAAGAAAGGCAGTTGCCCCACTCAAAACTTTATAGTCAGTTAATTTAATCCGATGTGAGAGAATCTCCATACCACGGAAAAAAGTTGCGCTGAATTTTTCCTCCTCAGCACTTATTTTTGATTTAATAGTGTTTATCTCTTCCACGCTGATTTTCTCAGGTAAATCTTTAAGATATATATCAACCATATCTGCCAAAAATAAATCTCTAACCTCACACTTATATGCGTATCTGACTGCCCTTCGAATGATTCTTCTAAGCACATAACCCCTACCCTCATTACCCGGGTTGACTCCTTCACGTAACAAGTGAAAAATCGATCTTATGTGGTCTGATATTACTTTTAATGAAATAGTATTCAGCTCCTCTACTTTCAATAATTTTGCCGCGCCAGACATCAAATGAAAAAAGGTGTCGGTTTGATAGTTGTCCGTAACTCCCTGAAGCACTGAAGAAATTCTTTCCAATCCCATGCCCGTATCCACACACTGGTTAGGTAGTTTCGAGATTCTCCCTTTCTTGTCTTTGTAAAATTGCATAAACACCAGGTTCCAAATTTCTACAAATCTATCTCCCTCATTTGTAGTTCCCGGTAGATCACCTTTAATGGAAGGACCATAATCAAAAAAAATCTCTGTGCAAGGACCACAAGGTCCCGTATCCGCCATCTGCCAGAAATTGTCGCTTGAGTAACGACCGCCTTTATTATCTCCGATTTTCAAAATTCGTGAATCCGATATACCTATCTTGCTCCTCCAAATTCTGTAAGTTTCTTCATCATCATCATAGACAGTCACAATTAACCTTTTTGGATCTAATCTATAAATATCTGTCAGAAGCTCCCATGCCAGGGTAATTGCCGTATCTTTGAAGTAATCACCGAATGAAAAATTTCCTAACATTTGAAAAAAAGTGTGATGTCGTGCGGTATACCCAACATTCTCCAGATCGTTATGCTTACCTCCCGCCCTTAAACAATTCTGACAAGTTACAACCTTGGAGTTAGGGGGTGATCTAACCCCTAGAAACTCCTCTTTGAACTGAACCATTCCGCTGTTCGTGAAAAGTAAGGTCTTATCGTTTTCCGGAACCAACGCAGCGCTCGGAATATGAAGGTGACCTTTTTCAACGAAAAACTTTAAAAACAAGTTTTTTATCTGGTGAGATGTCATTTTTTCCACACTTTTTTCCATTAGTTTCTCGATTTACAATAAACTCAAAGCAAACAAGACAATACTTTATTATGGCCGTATTTTCAAAAATTTCGCACTCTGAACTCGAAGATTTTCTAAAAAACTACAAATTAGGTAATTTGCTAGGGTTTGAAGGCATTAAGGCAGGTATTGAAAATACAAACTATTTTATTTTTATGTCCAGCGGAAAATATGTTTTAACGATTTTTGAGAAGCTATCCTTAAACGAAGCGCAATTCTATCTTGAATTTATGCTTTTTTTATCAAGCAGAAAAACACTCTGTCCCATGCCAATCATTAGCAGTTCTGATCAAGTGATAAGAACATTCAAGGGGAAGCCAGCAACACTAGTGACCGCTCTGGAGGGAATCACCATTGAAAGACCTACGTCTGAAAATTGTTACCAGGTAGGTCAGGCTTTGGCTCAGATACATTTAGATGCAACCGATTTTCAGAATGTAAAACCTAATTGTCGAGGTTTTGAATGGTGTAAAACCACATCATCGCAGATTCTGCAGTTCATGTCTGAGGACCAAAAGAAATTACTTTCCTCTGAGATTGAAAAACAGACCGTCTTTAGAGAATCAAACACATTTAAAATATTACCTACAGCAATGGTTCACGGGGACCTTTTTAAAGACAATGTCCTTTTCCGCAAAGATTTTGCGCAAAAAGATACAACAGACAAACAACAGTCACCAAAAAAGTATCAGCTAAGTGGGTTAATAGATTTTTATTTTGCCGGAACTGATGTACTTTGCTATGACCTAGCTGTGACGCTAAATGATTGGGCCATATCGACAGACGACGTAACTTTTGGAAGCTTCAAAAAAAATTACTTTGATAAAATGGTAAGTGGCTATGAAAGCATCAGACAACTAATTCCCGAGGAAAAGAAAGCTCTGCCGATGATGCTGAGAGGAGCAGCCTTACGATTTTGGATCTCTAGACTTTGCGACTGGCATCAACCGAGAGAGGCATCTTTACTAAGCCCAAAAAACCCAGAGCAATTCGAAATAATATTAAAAAAGAGAAGAGGCGAGACAAACTATGGAAATGAATAAAATCCAGCCTAATGTTGTAGCTATATTTGAAGGAAGAGACTGGTTGTTACATGGTTATGATATTTTTAAAAAACAACCATTAGTCTGGATTCTAACTTTGCTAGCATACTGGACCGCCATGTTTTTATTTGGCCTAATTCCCATTGTGGGACTAATAGTATCGTTAGTCATCTCTCCAGGGATAGCTTTCGGCTTTATATGTTTGGCCAAAGCCGTAGACCAGAATCAGGTGGTACCACCGAGAATAATTATTTCTGGCTTCACCGGTTCAAAGAAATTTGATCTTATACTTTTGGGATTTTATTACTGTGGTTCTCTCTTTTTAATATTTATTTTAATTATGCTCTTAAACGATAAGTCGATTATTGACCTAGTCAATAATCCAGACTTACAAATTAAGAGTGGAACGCAAAGCGAAAACTTCTTTAACATTAAAATAATAACTGTGTTAATACTTTATATTCCCATTCAAATGATCTTCTGGTTTGCTCCCCAACTTGTTGTATGGGGTAATTTGAATTCAATTAAGGCCATGTTTTACTCATTTTTCGCAGTCCTCTTAAATTGGAAAAGTTTTTTAACATACTTGTTAACATGGGTAATGGTCATGCTTAGCATCTCTATTTTCATAGCACTGCTAATTAGTTTATTTAAGATTGACCGCGGATCCCTATTCGTCCTATTTCTCCCGATCAGTCTATTAATAATGAGTGTTGCACATTGCTCATATTATGCAAGCACCAAAACAATTTTTTCCGATCTCGTAGCAAAACATAGCAACACTAATCCAAATTAATCCAGGGAGTTCCATTATCTTGATCTGCAATGAATGATTCAGTTTTCTTTTCGCAACATAGTTGTTCCAGTAAAGCAGTAACATAATTATGAGAATTATTGCTACTACTCAGATGAGCAGCGACCAACACTTTCCTCTCTCTCTGCAAAAAATCTTTTGCAAATCTCATAGCGGACGAATTTGATAAGTGGCCATACTTGGATGAAATCCTCCTTTTAAGTCCCTCAGGATACTTTGATCTACTCAATAAGTCATCTTCATAGTTAAACTCTAAAATTAATGCATCAACGTCTTCTAACTCATCCCTTATGGTTTTAGTTATCACACCTACATCTGTTAAGATACCAATCTTAAAACTATTACTTTCGACTGTTAAAGCAATAGACTCTCTTGCATCATGTGGTACAGGAAAAGGATTTATCCCTAGTCCTTTAAATAAAACCTTCTCATGAGGTGACAAAAAGATAGGTTTCAAATTTTTCCGTATCTCTTTATTTGCCAAATAGGTTCCATAAGTCATGAAAACTGGGACTTCCAAAAACTTTACTAGCGGGACAATTCCTTTGCAATGATCAGCATGCTCATGCGTAATAAATACGCCATGAATTTCTTCAGGTAGCATGCCACGATTTAGAAGTTTCCGCTTTAAAAGAGAAAAACTTAAACCGCAATCAACTAGAATACGCAGGGTTTCCCCTTCCTCGGAGGACTCTACCAGAGTGCAATTACCCTCGCTACCACTTGCTAGACAACAGAATCTCACTAATTCAACTGTTCATAAATTACCGCCAAAATATTTTGACTACTCTTTGTACGCTCACTGGTTTCATGGTCAGATACAAAAACTTGTGAAAGATTGCCAGTGTTTTTAATTTCAATTCTGTAAAGGTTCATGTCTAACTGCTCCTTACCTGAGGAAAATATTTTTGCAAAAAACCCTTTCTCTCTTCCTCCCTGATCGAGTTTTTTGTAGCGAACCAGGTATGTTCCCTGCTCTCTTAAACGCTCCTCAACTTCAAAGCCGAGTCGATCTAAAATAAGCCCTATTGATTTCCATGCTTCATTAAAGTTTAGCGCTAATTCGACAAAGTTGTTATCATCATCCCCTTTCAAAATAGATGTAGATTTTTTAACAATGTCAATAGAATTGCTATTCCGACCCTCTTTTCCAGACACAAAATTAATAATACGCCTGAGGTATAATTCTTCTAACTGCTGGTCTGAATTTCTGTTTGCCCATACTATCGATGGATCAAATCTATCATCAGACGCAACTTGCATCAATCCTTTATGAACAACAGAAATCTCTGAAAAACCAGCTTTTGTCCTTTCAACTCTCATGCGAAATTTATTTCTTTCCCCAGTGTCGTAAAGGCCCCCAAAAATTTTTCCCAGTGTATTTTGAATTAAGCCGTCCGAGATCTTTTCTCTACTTTCCAACCAATCAGTTTCGATAAAGCCTACCTCAGGTATTTCCTTTTCAATTTTGAATCCATTTTGTATCCAAAAACTCTTCAACAAACCCCAAATCTCCTCAGGACTTCTTTCCACTAGCAGAACCTTGAATCCACCGTAATTGATAAAATAAGCCTCTGTTTCTATGGGTAAAAGGCTTGAATTTTCACTAGGAAACTTACGGCTGTCAAGATCGTTAAAATCCGATAATCTGGCCTCACCTGAGGCAGGTAAGCTATATTCCTTGTTCACAGCGGGCGTTATTAAGTCTGGTGGCATTTCCAGAGCCTTATTAGGTGATCCACTAATTAAAGTTCGATCCGAAACATTTTTTTCACCAAAAAGAGAGCATCCAGCAAAAATTACCAATAATAGGATCAAACTCAGAAATTGGTAAATTCTTTTAAAACGCCATGACCTACTCATAACAAACACTTCCCTTACTCCTTAATTTTTCATATATTCTGCTTCTAATTCTTCAAACAAGGGTAACATTTTCTCCAACACATTTTGAGTTTCTATAGACGGCTCACATAGAGGAGACCTTATCCCCCAGTTTATTAACCCTATTTTATACAGTAGCCACTTAACAGGGACTGGGTTAGATTCTGAAAAGAGTGCCTTGTGAACCGGCAAAAGAATTTTATTTAACCTATTTGCTTCCTCTACATTTCCTCCAATTGCTGCTTTACACATCAGAGACATCGTCCTAGGGAAAACATTTGCAGTTACCGAAATGTTACCATTTGCTCCACAGAACATAAGCGCTGCAGCTGTGGGATCATCTCCGCTATATATTTTAAAAGTATCTCCGACCTCTTTGATGAGCCACTGCCCCCTATTAAGATCCCCGGTAGCGTCCTTAATTCCAAAGATGTTCTTATGTTTGGAAAGTTCCTTTACAGATTCGTTATTCAAATCAGCAACAGTCCTTCCTGGAACGTTATAAAGGATGACCGGCAGCCTTGTAGCATTCGCAATTTTGGAAAAATGCTCAATTAACCCTCTTTGGCTAGGCTTGTTATAATAGGGCGTAACTTGTAAACAAGCGTCCACTCCGATGAGTTCAGCCTCTTTAGTTAAAGAAATTGCCTCTTCGGTTGAGTTAGCACCCGTTCCCGCTAGAACTGTAACTCGCCCATCTATAATCTCCGAAGCAACTTTAATTAATTCAATATGCTCATCAAAATCGACTGTTGGAGACTCTCCAGTTGTCCCAACAACTACAATGCCATCTGTTCCTGCTCTTATGTGCCATTCAATTAATTCATTTAATGAGCCTGTATCCAAACTACAATCTTTATGCATTGGAGTGACAATAGCAACTATACTCCCAGTGATTTTTTTCATGCTCTTACGTGTAGTCTAATCCCATACATTCTCTCACATCTCTCATCGTATTTTTTGCTAATTCTCTCGCTTTTTCGCATCCATCAGAGACTATGTTTTTAACAACGCCAATATCCTCTTCATAAGGTTTTGCTTTTTCTTTAAAATCTTTTTGCTCGCTTAGAATCGACTCAATAAGCGGCTTTTTACATTCTAGGCAGCCAATTGAAGCTGTGACACAACCTTCTTTAACCCAGTCAAGAGCCTGCTTTGAACTATATATTTTATGCAATGACCATACTGGACATTTTTTGGGGTCGCCCGGATCATCCCTTTTTACTCTCGCTGGGTCAGTAGGCATTTTTTTAAGCTTTATGACTAAGCTATCAGGATTTTCACGCATGGAAATTGTATTCCCATAACTTTTTGACATTTTTAATCCGTCTAAACCTGAAAGCTTCGGTGACTGGGTCAACAAGGGCTGAGGTTCCACCAAAATCAGTCTTTTAGCGCCTTCCAAATAACCGAAAAGAATTTCTCTATCATCAATGGTCAAATTTTGCGCCTCCTGCAAAACAGCCTTAGCCCTCTCCAGAGCCATCTCATCACCTTTTTCGTGAAAGTTCTGTCTTAGTTCTTGTACCAACCGACTCCTTTTACTGCCCAACTTTTTGCTGGCCTCTAGGGCTTTTTTAACAAAATCAACCTCCCCACCAAATAAATGATTAAACCTCCTTGCTATTTCCCTAGTAAACTCGACATGTGGAACCTGGTCCTCACCGACTGGAACTTGGTCAGCTCTATAAATTAATATGTCTGCTGCCTGGAGCAGTGGGTAGCCCAGAAACCCATAAGTAGATAAATCTTTGTCGTTAATTTTACTCTGTTGGTCTTTGAAACTTGGGACCCTTTCTAGCCAACCCAACGGGGCACACATTGAGAGTAGTAGATGTAACTCAGCATGCTCTGGAACTTTGGACTGTATAAAAAGGGTTGCCTGATTGGGATCAATCCCAGCAGCTAACCAATCTATCACCATATCCCAAACATGACTTTCAACGATCTCTGGATTGTCATAGTGTGTTGTCAGTGCATGCCAATCGGCAACAAAAAATAAGCACTCGTATTCAACTTGTAATTCTAACCAATTTTTCAGAACTCCATGATAATGACCCAGATGTAATGGCCCTGTTGGCCTCATTCCAGATAAAACTCGTTTTGTGTACATGACTTATCCTCTTACATCTAAACTTGCCCAAATTGGCAATAGACAGTCTGGCGAATACGGTGCCCTACCAACATCATAACGACTTTCCGAAGGAGAATGAAAATCACTGCCTCTAGACGCTTTCAAGTCGTATTCTATAGAAACATTCTTGAACCTATCAATATCTGCCGAACTGTGACTACCCGTAGCAACCTCTATTCCTACCCCACCAAAAGAAACAAACTCGTCAAACATATAAGTTAGTAAATCGTAAGATAGTTTATATCTTGCGGGATGGGCTATGACTGGCAGACCATTGGCTTCCAATATCAGACTTACTACATTTTTCAGCGAAGGCCAGTAATGTTCTACGTAGCCCGGTTTTCCTTTGACGAGATAACTAGAAAAAACATCACGGACATTTTCACAAATATTTTCTTGAACCATCGCCCTTGCAAAATGAACCCGTCCGATTTGTCCTTTACCCCCTGAAATGGACAAAGCGCGTTCTAACATTGATGGAAGACCAGCTTTTATTAGAGCTGAATTAATTCGTTCGGCTCTTTGAAATCTTCCTTTTTGAATCTGCAGCAACGCCTCTTTCAGCTTAGGGTTATTAAACCCTATATCAAGTCCAACAACATGGATGCAACTACCCCCCCACATTGTTGATATCTCAATCCCAGGAATGAAAGTTAAACCAGTGCCTTTAGCTTCCTCTAATCCTTCAGCAATACCGCTGACGGTATCGTGATCAGTCAATGCTAGAATATCAACTTCATGCTCAATTGCCCTGAGAACTAGTTGAGAAGGTGATAAAGAACCATCTGAGGCAGTCGAATGAGTGTGTAGGTCTACGTTCAGATCCTGTAAAATTTTCATTGAATCCCAATAAAAAAAAATTGTTGAATTGACATAATATATCACGGACTTCCTCTAATTTTTATTATCTAACATCAAGAACACATCAAAGATAAGATAAGCATACTTTAAATGAGTAAAACCCATCAAAATAAAAGCTCTACTTTTTTTATTGCCGATCAATCAGCGAAACTCTCATACGTTGAATTAGTTTTAGATTCAACTACTTTTAGACAAACTCGAGATCATGTAGCCCGGAGTTCATTTCGTTTATTAAGCGAACTTACAGTCGCTAACATTTTGCTGAGTTCGTCTCTTAAATACAAGGGTTCTGTAATATTGCAAATACATGGCAAAGGGATGGTATCGCTAGCAGTCTCCGAATGTAATAACGCTGGAGAATTTCGCAGCATTGTAAAAGAGAACCAAAACAATAGCCCGAAGAATAAAAATCATTTTTATTCATTTAAGGAACTAATAGAGCCAGATGGTGGCGGTTTATTTGTGGCAAGCATAAAACCTAGCAATGAATCGATGAACATTTATCAAGGAATTGTCCAAATAAATGATCGTGGTGTTGATTATTCGTTAGAGCATTATTTAAATAAGTCCGAACAAGTTAAATCATGGCTAAGAATATTCATAAACAACGATATAGCAAAAGGTATTTTGTTACAGGCTCTTCCAAATGATTCTTATCAACAACAAATGTGTGACTGGGAGTCGCTGATCCTTGATTTAGAACAGATAAACACCAGTGAAATATTACACAACAATTTAGACGACTTGCTGCTAAATAAACTTCTAAATGAAAATCTGATAAGAACAAAAAACTTTTGTCCTATTTTTCGTTGTACCTGTCAAAGAGAAAAGATTATTGCTTCGATCAAGCAATTTAGGGAACCAGAACTTCTTAATGAAAGGCAAAAACGAACTAAATTAAAGGTAATGTGTGAATATTGCGGAACAGTTTTTTTTATAGCACCTGATGAATTAGATAAAACTTTTAAAACTAGGGGTGCAGCTGAATAAATACTTCCCCTTTTTTTAACATCCCGTGTTGAAAACGAGCTCTTTCCTCTATTGAACTATGGCCTTCTTGTAGATCCCGAGCTTCCGCCCTTAGTTTTAACAATATTTCCTCATCCTCCCGAACTTCCTTTTCTAATTCAAGAAAATTATTTTGTTTAGCTATAGTAGCTAGCCAACCTCCCTCTCCAAACCATAAAACCAACTGGACAGTTATAAGAAAGAAAACGAGAATCGTTGTTCCAAATGTAAAACTTTTGATAAATTTCATTCGACCAATTCGATTAAAACAATTTTAACTTTAACTAAAAGCTTTTTTGCCCAAAAATTTAGCATCCTGACCCAAGTCCTCTTCTATTCGTAATAATTGATTGTATTTACAAACTCTCTCACTTCTTGACAAAGACCCTGTTTTTATTTGATAAGCATTTGTACCAACCGCTATATCCGCTATAGATACATCCTCAGTTTCTCCTGATCGATGGGAAACAACTGTCGAGTAATTATTTTTTTTTGCTAATTCTATCGCCGCAAGAGTTTCAGACAACGTACCAATTTGATTTATTTTAATTAAAATTGAGTTCGCAACGTTATGGTCAATTCCCTTTTGTAACAGTTTAGTGTTAGTAACAAATAAATCGTCACCAACTAGCTGAATCTTATTGCCTAGTCTCTGCGTCAATTTCTTCCATCCCTTCCAATCGTCCTCAGCAATTCCATCTTCTATAGATACTATTGGGTAACGATTACACAGCGATTCAAGAAAATCTATAAATTCATCAGCGTTGAGACTTTCCTTTTCGCCCTGCAATAAATATTTTCCATCTCTATAAAACTCTGAACTAGCGCAGTCTAGAGCCAATCCTACATCCTCTTTAGGTTGATAGCCAGCTGCCTCAATAGCATTAATAATCAAATCTAACGCCTCCTCGTGACTTTCTAATGATGGACTAAAACCTCCCTCATCACCCACCGATGAAGAGAGACTTTTTTTTTCTAACATTGTTTTCAAAAACTGGAAGATTTCGCAACCACATCTCAAAGATTCCCTGAATGAGTCGAAGCCATACGGTACGATCATCAATTCTTGAATATCTAAATTATTATTAGCATGAGCGCCACCATTCATAACATTCATCATAGGCACAGGAAGATAACTTGCAACAGTTCCTCCAATATACCTAAAAAGAGGTGTCTTCATATTTAATGCGGATGCCTTAGCTATCGCTAACGACACAGCAAGAATTGAGTTAGCGCCAAGTCTGGATTTATCTGAAGTTCCATCAAGTAGAACTAGTTGCTGATCAATTTCCGCTTGCCGTTCAGCATCGAGTCCCAAAATACATTCAGCGATTTCATTTCGAATATTTTCTACCGCTTTTAAAACACCTTTACCGGCAAATCTTTCATCTTTGTCTCTGATTTCTACGGCTTCCGCTTTTCCAGTAGAAGCCCCACTCGGTACAGCAGCTCTCCCTACTACTCCCGAATCCAGAACAACATCGCATTCGACCGTAGGATTCCCTCGACTGTCTATTATTTCTCTAGCAAACACATCAGTTATAGTACTCATCCAAATCCTCTTTTATACCACTTACGACTATCTAGCCCCTTAAGACGCATTTTTTTTGACAATCCTATCAATTTCACAAAGTTCCTCTAGAAGGTTTTCGACCATGGCAAGCGGAATGGCGTTGGGACCATCTGAAAGCGCTTTGTCAGGATTAGGGTGTGTCTCCATGAAAACACCTGCGATACCAACAGCAACCGCTGCCCGAGCCAGAATCGGTACAAACTCCCTCTGCCCACCTGATGATGACCCTCGCCCACCTGGTAACTGAACCGAGTGAGTAGCATCAAAAATGACCGGGCAGTTCGTTCTTCTCATGATCTCAAGGCTACGCATATCACTAACCAGATTGTTATAACCAAATGACGTACCCCTTTCACACACCATAAAATTATCTTCTTCTACACCAGCATCACGAGCAGCTCTGACCGCCTTATCAACGACATTAATCATCTCCCCAGGCGAAAGAAACTGCCCCTTTTTTAAGTTTACCGGCTTTCCAGAAGCAGCGACACTTGATATGAAATTAGTTTGACGGCACAAAAAAGCAGGGGTTTGTAACACATCGGCCACCAAAGTTACAAGTTCCAACTCACCAACTTCGTGAATATCCGTCAAAATTGGAACATTTAATTGGTTTTTTACTGCAGACAAAATACGCAGTCCTTCTTCTATTCCGGGTCCACGGAATGAATCGATTGATGAGCGATTTGCCTTGTCATAGCTCGATTTAAAAATAAAGGGCATACGAAATTTCGCTGTTATTTCCTTTAAAAATCCAGCCGTATCAACCTGCAGTTGTTCAGATTCAACTACGCAGGGTCCCGCAATTAATAATAGGGGTCTAGCATCACCAATCTCATAATTTAGAAGTTTCATGCTTTCCTTTCGAAACAGGTCCTGCATCAACTCCCCTTTTGGAAAGTTTTTTTTCCGAATTCATAATCCCAGCTTTAATAAACTCAATAAACAAAGGGTGTCCTTCCCTCGGATTAGAATTAAATTCCGGATGAAACTGTACTCCCAAAAACCAGGGATGTTCAGAAGTGCAAAGCTCTATTATCTCTACCAATGATTCTTTCTCTGTTTCTCCACTACAAACAAGACCTGACTTTTCCAAAGAATCCCTTAAAACATTATTAAACTCATATCTATGGCGGTGTCTCTCCACGGTCACATTTCCATAAATCTTATTAGCCAAAGTTTCTTCAGTAATCCGGATTAATTGGTTACCTAACCGCATTGTACCGCCTTTCTCTGATGATAAATTTCTTTTTTCAATACTGCCATCATTTGCGGTCCATTCGCTTATAAGAGCAACAACAGGGTAAGGAGTTAGTACGTTAAACTCTGTTGAGTTAGCCCCAGCCATTTTTGAAACGTTCCTTGCAAATTCAACAACGGCCAATTGCATTCCAAGACAAATACCCAAAAACGGTATCTTATTCAATCGGGCGCACTCAATTGCTTTGATTTTTCCTTCGATACCTCTCTCACCAAATCCTCCAGGCACAAGAATTGCATCAAAGTCTACTAATTGTTCCGACCCAACTGACTCGATAACTTCAGAGTCAAAATACTCTAACAAGACTTTTGTTTCACAATGGATTCCAGCATGATTTAATGCTTCAGTGAGGGATTTATAAGATTCCTTTAAATCAACATATTTTCCAACCATGGCAATTCGAACAACTTTCGATGTGATGGATACCTTCGCTAGCAGTTCATCCCAAACAGATATATCAGCAGTTGGTAGAGATAATTTTAATGCTCCACATATTACATCATCAACGCCTTGCTCGAAAAGAATTCTCGGTATTCTGTAGATTGAGTCAACATCATAAACAGAAACTACGGCTCCTTTTTGGACATTGCAAAAGAGTGAAATCTTTTCTCTTTCATCCTCGGGAATAGGTCTGTCTGCACGACAAAGGATCAAATTCGGTAGAATTCCTATTTCTCTTAGCCTTTGTACAGAATGTTGTGTGGGCTTGGTTTTTAATTCACCTGCTGTGGGAAGAAAAGGTACCAAAGTTAAATGAACGTAACAAGTAGAAAATGTTCCTAACTTCAATCCCATTTGCCTAATGGCCTCAAGAAACGGGAGTGATTCAATATCTCCTACAGTTCCGCCGACTTCAACTATTGCAACCTCTGCCTCGTCATGTGCCCCAATTCTGGCTCCCCGGAGAATAAAATCCTGTATCTCATTAGTAATATGAGGAACTACTTGAACCGTTTTACCGAGATATTGTCCTTTTCTCTCCTTACGAATAACCGAATCATAGATTTGGCCAGCGGTGAAATTATTTATACGACTCATCTTAGTAGTTATAAATCTCTCATAATGTCCTAAGTCCAGATCAGTCTCTGCTCCATCCTCGGTAACGAATACTTCTCCGTGCTGGAAAGGGCTCATGGTTCCGGGATCAATGTTAAGATACGGGTCCATCTTTATGAGTGTTACCCTGATACCTCTAGATTCGAGAAGAGCCCCCAACGAGGCCGCGGCTATCCCTTTTCCAAGCGACGAGACAACCCCACCAGTTATAAAAACAAATTTGGACACAAAACACCCTAAACTATCTTGACATACCTCAATTATAGAAGAGCTGGCAGATTCTCAGTAAAAAATTTTTTTCGAAATCCTTATGTTCTCAATGTTCTTTAAAATTTCTTAGGTTTTATAATCATATTATGGCAATAGAAGAAATCAATTACGATGTGCTGATAGTAGGAGCGGGCCCCTCTGGACTATCGGCGGCAATAAAATTAAAACAACTTGCAAGTAAAAATAGTCAGGATATTTCAGTTTGTGTAGTTGAGAAAGCTTCTCAGGTCGGTAATCATACCTTGTCGGGTGCAGTAATAGATGTAACCAGTTTGACTGAACTACTTCCGAATTGGAAGAATGCTAACCCTCCCATAGTCACTCCGGTAACGAAAGATTACTTTTTCTATTTCACTAAGAAAAGTGCGTTAAAAATTCCGAACTTTTTACTCCCTAATACGTTAAGTAACAAAAACCATTTTGTGGTTAGTCTTTCAGAGGTAGTAAAGTGGATGGGCGAAATAGCTGAGAATTTAGGCGTCGATATTTTTACTGGTTACTCTGCAAAGAACTTACTATTCGATGGTAAAGATAATGTTGTTGGAGTTGAAACTGGTCCCTTTGGAATCCTAAAAAATGGCAAAAAATCCGAAAATTATAGTCCACCAATTCACTTAAAAGCTAAGTTCAATCTTTTTGCGGAAGGGTCTAGAGGACACCTCGGCAAAAAACTAATTGCAAAATTTAAACTTAACACCTGCTCAAGCCCCCAAAGCTATAGCATTGGAATCAAAGAACTATGGAAAATACCCGAGAACGTGTCTCGACCGGGAGAAGTATGGCACGGTTTTGGATGGCCTCTGAACAATAGAGTTTATGGAGGATCTTTTCTATACCATATGAATAACTCCCAAATTTCACTCGGTCTAATTGTTGGTTTGAACTATAAAAATCCGTGGTTTTCCCCATTTGAAGAATTTCAGAAGTTAAAACACCATCCTAAAATCAATGAACTATTAGCCAATGGGCGAAGAGTCGGCTATGGAGCACGGACAATTACTGGAGGAGGTCTATTTAGTTTACCAAAACTATATTTTCCAGGAGGCGCTCTCATTGGTTGTGACGCTGGCTTTCTCAACCCGGCAAAAATAAAAGGTACTCATGCAGCTATAAAAAGTGGAATAATTGTCGCCGAATCCATACACACGAAGTTAAAAGAAAAAAATGGCACTTCATTAGAAAATTACGAAGAGAAATTTTTCAACTCATCGCTTTTTACTGAATTAAATAAAGCGAGAAACTTTAAAGGCTTTATGAATAAAGGAGTTTTTTTAGGGGGAGTCTTGTTTAAAATTGAAAATCTCTTTCTTCCAAATCAATCTTTTCTCAACCTCAAAAATAAGAAAGAAGACCATCTGTTTCTTGAAAGTGCGAAAAAGTTCAAGAAAATCAACTATCCCAAACCTGACAATAAAATATCTTTTGACCGTATTTCTTCCTTACCCTTTTCAGGTACAAATCATCGCGATGATCAGCCAACTCACCTGATATTATCTAATAAAAAAACTCCTTTAGATGTTAACCTTCCTCGTTTTCAAGGACCAGAGATCCGATATTGCCCGGCTGC
The DNA here is from genome assembly GCA_004214155.1 of Burkholderiaceae bacterium. Lineage (GTDB taxonomy): Bacteria > Pseudomonadota > Gammaproteobacteria > Burkholderiales > Burkholderiaceae_A > UBA7377. The sequence goes on along the minus strand of SGYQ01000001.1, from coordinate 191,822 downwards.
AGTGTATGAGTACGTTTCATCTACAGGGCAACCAACTGAAGATATCAGTGCCGCTAAAGAATTGAAAATCAACGCTCAAAATTGCTTGCATTGTAAAGCGTGCGACATCAAAGACCCGACACAAAATATCAACTGGGTAACTCCCGAAGGTGGAGGAGGACCAAACTACGAAAGGATGTAGTTTAAAAAAAGCTTGCATAAAAAATAAAAAAAATATACTGTATAAATATTCAGTATAAATACAAGGCTAAACATGAAAGCTTTAACCCCAAGGCAACAGCAAATTTTGGATATGATCGCGTCCTACATTGAAAAAAGAGGATTTCCTCCAACAAGAGCTGAAATCTGCGAGGCACTAGGATTTAAATCCCCTAATGCAGCTGAAGAACACCTTAAAGCACTTGTGAAAAAGGGGGCTATATCGATGGTTCCAGGAGCCTCACGTGGCATCAAACTTTCTGGTTCGTCAGAAAAGTCCCAAAAGGAGGGTTATGGTTATCTATCATTGCCTTTGATAGGAAGGGTAGCTGCAGGCGCTCCAATATTAGCAGCAGAACATGTAGAAGAAGAATTCAATATAGACCCTTCTCTATTTTCCATAAAACCAGATTATCTATTAAGAGTAAAAGGAATGAGTATGAAAGATGCTGGAATTCTTGAAGATGATCTGTTGATGGTACACAAGATATCTGGTGATTGCTTTAAAAAAATTACTGGAAAAATAGTAGTGGCTAGAATCGAAGAAGAAGTAACAGTCAAACGATTTTTTAAGAAAAGTAGTATGATTTTTCTTGAACCCGAAAACTCTAACTTTAAAACCATAAAGGTTGATATTCAAAAGCAACCAATTGTTATAGAAGGTCTTGGAGTAGGAGTCATAAGAAACTCAAAGTTAGGCTTATAAAGATACTTCTTCAAAATCTCTGCTAAACAAAAATTATGAATAAAATTTTAAAAAACAGCGTGGACGCAAAAATTATCAAAGCCTTAGATCTTGAAGAAATCCAGAAGGGCGATTGTCAAAATATTAGTAGTGGCCACAAGAATTTAGATTTAGAACTTCCTAATGGAACGTGGCCACAATCTTGTCTAATAGAAATGCTATCTAAAGAAACCACAGCGAGTGAGATGTTACTTCTAATTCCAACCTTAAAAAAAATTGCTTCTCAAAATAAGTATTTAATAATGCTTGCCCCTCCCTACCTACCATATATACCTACATTCCAGTCATTCGGAATCCGAGAAGAATTAATACTAGTTGTAAAAACAAACAAAGTAATTGAAAAACTTTGGGTAATTGAACAAAGTATTAGAAACAACTCCTTCGGAGCCTTATTAGCATGGGTCAAGGAACCATGTACTTTTGAAAAACTTAGAAAAATTCAGCTTTTAGCCAAAAAAGGTAATGGATTAAACTTCATATTTCGGTCGTTATCTGCAAAAAATACTCCATCTCCGTCTCCTTTGAGGATTGCGGTCTATTCGCAGAAGTATCCTTTAATTAAATTAAATATTATTAAGAGACGGGGTCCTACAAAACTAAAACCTATAGATGTTGACGTATCTATAAGTATGAACTTTGCTCGAAAAGAAACATCTTTGCTAGAAAAAAATTATGATTTGGATTGCGTATCTGATATCGGAAAAAGAAAATACACCCGTAAAGCTGGAACAATCTCATCAAGAAAATATATATAAAACTATTGTCAGTATAGCTTTAGAAATTACCCCGAAAGTCTATAAGAGTAATTTTAAGAATATGGTTCTGATTGAGATATCTGAAGTAATTCGCTTGAAAAGAGGGGTGTCCAATATCATAAGAAAAATAAAACAAGACCTAAAAAAAAAACTAACCAAAAATAAAGGTTTTGATTACTACGATTTTAAAATCGCTGCTAGCCGAAACCCTTGGATATCTGAATGTATTTGTCTAGATTTAAAACGTAATACTTTTACTAAAATTCTAGATGAAAAGAAAATGATAAAAAAACTACAATCTCTTCCTGTTAAGATGATCTGCGAATCTAATGAAACCTTAGTTAGTCTAGAAAGATTGGGGATTGAAAATATTGGACAGGCACTTAAATTACCTAGGAAGGGGCTAAGACATAGATTTGGAACAAACCTAGTAGAGCGAATTGACCAAATAACTTCAAATAACGAAATAACACTAAAAAAAATCATAACGCCAATAGTCATAGAAAAAAGAAAAGACTTTCTTTTTTCTATTCTAGATAAAAAAATACTTCTCCACGAGGTAGCAAAACTATTAAAAATACTCTGTCTAAAACTCAATGAATACTACTTAGAAACCAGTCAAATTAGGATAACCATCTTCAACGATAGCAGAAAAAACTCGTCTCTTAGCATCGAGATTAATCTTTCTGGAACTACAAAAGATCCAAAGAAATTATTTTCACTCACTAAAGAGAAAATTGAGCATAGTGAATTTCCTGAAAGCATTAAAGGAATAAAATTACACTTTTCTAAAATAATTAAAGTTTACCGAAAAAATAAAGAATTATTTTTTAAGAAAAATAATTCTTCTAGTGATATATCAGACTTTATAGATGTAGTTAGTAGTAGGCTGAAGCCATCATCAATTATTTTTTTTAAGAATAGATCAAATCACGCACCAGAACAAAAATTTAATATGTATTCTTTAGCTGATATTAACAAATTAACTACTTTGCATAATAGAGGTAAAAACATAGAACCAGGAGTCATATGGCTCTATGAGGAGCCCATATTATTAGAAGAAAGATATAAAAAACCATACTATAAAGGGATACTTTCAATACATAACAATTTAGAAAGAATTGAAACAAACTGGTGGACAGTCAAACCCGTCAAGAGAGATTATTATATTGCTGATACCACCGCCTGCGAAAGAGTATGGATTTATTTAACACCTGAGAAAAACTGGTATCTCCATGGAAAATTCTGGTAAAAATATCGAATACTCAGAATTGATTTGCCGGAGCAACTTCTCATTCTTAAAGGGTGGATCTAGCCCAGAAGAAATAATTGAAAGGGCAAAATATTTGGGGTACAAGTCAATCGCTATTACAGATGAAGTATCAGTTGCCGGTCTGGTGCGGGCACATAAGACCGCGAAACAAAATAACATAAAACTGATTTGCGGATCGCAGTTTTGGATTAAAGAAAAAAACTTTTCATTATTTTATAATCTTATACTTCTTGTGAAAAATAAGATAGGTTGGCAAGAGTTATGTAAGCTAATAACTACAGCAAGAGAAAAATCCGAAAAAAATTTTTACCATATAACTACTAAAACTATAAGCTCTAAAAATATAGAAAACTGCTTTGCTTTACTACTACTACCTTCCTCGCCATTAAGTTTAGAAAAATTACAATATATATCAGACTGGTTACAACACAGCTTTAAATATTTCGCATTAGCATATTCCAATAATTTAGAAACTGGAACGACTACATATCAAAAAAGATTATTAGAATTTAGTAATAGAAATAATATTAAAGTAACCGCAACTAGTAATGTCTGTATTAGTCACAAATCGCTAAAGCCCCTTCTTGATGTTCTAACCTCAATTCGCTTAGGTATTCCCTTGCATAAATGTGGTTATAGAATTTCTAAAAACTCAGAGCAGTATCTGAGAGAGAAAAACGTTCTATCTAGCTTATATATCGATACATTTTTACGAAATAGTATCTATATTCAAAATGAATGCGACTTTAGCTTAGAAGAAATCACATACAACTACCCTAACAACCTATCACCAGAAAATATTGATAATAAGCGATGGTTAAAATACCTTGTAAAAAAGGGTATAAAAAAAAGGGGGGTAACAAAAAGTCAAGAAAAGGTGCCAATTCGAATATTTAAACAAATATTAAATGAATTGAAAATTATCTCGCAAATGAAATACGAATGCTATTTCTTAACTGTATATGACATTGTTGCTTTTGCAAAATCCAGAAATATTCTATGTCAAGGGAGAGGTTCTGCTGCGAATTCAGCTGTTTGTTATTACCTGGGAATAACAGAAGTAGATCCGATTAGGTCAAATATGCTTTTCGCACGTTTTCTTTCAAAAGAAAGGAATGAACCCCCTGATATTGATATCGACTTTGAACACAAAAGAAGAGAAGAAATAATCCAATATATCTATAACCGATATGGTACAAAAAGAGCTGCTCTTACAGCAGCCACTATAACCTATAAAAAAAAATCAGCTATAAGAGACGTTGGAAAGTCCCTAGCAATACCTCCCGACTTAATCGAAAAGTTATCTATAAGTTTTTATTGGGAGAACGAAGAAATTATAAATCCAAAAAATATAAAACTTTTTATACAAGAAAATTTCTCACAGATTTCAAAATTTTTCCAAGGATTTAGTGAATATGAAATTTTTGTAAAAGTGTATTGGTGGATAAAAATAAGCAATCAAATCTTAAATTTTCCTAGGCATCTATCACAACATGTAGGAGGATTCATTATTAGTAGCTCTCCCTTGTACAATACGGTTCCGATTGAAAATGCAAAAATGGAAAATAGAACAGTCATACAATGGAATAAGTATGATATTGAGGAATTAAATATACTAAAAATTGATATCTTAGGGCTCGGTATGCTTTCAGCTATACAAAACTCTCTTTCCTTGCTAAAGGAAAAGAATAAATTTTTAAAAAACGAGCAAAAGAATATATCGTACTCACTTCAGAATATTCCTAAAGATGATTCTAGTACTTATAAAATGATTTCGAAGGCAGATACGGTTGGAGTATTTCAGATTGAGTCAAGAGCGCAGATGGCAATGCTAATAAAGCTTAAGCCATCCTGTTTTTATGATCTTGTAATAGAAGTAGCTATAGTACGCCCTGGTCCAATAAAAGGGGGAATGATACACCCTTATTTAAAACGACGAAGGGATAAATTACCTTACAAATACCCAAGCGAAGCTATAAAAAAGATCTTACATAGGACACTAGGAGTTCCAATATTTCAAGAGCAGGTTATGGAGTTAGCTATTGAGGCCGCTAACTTTAGTCCAGGAGAAGCTGACCAACTTAGGCGCTCACTGTCAACATGGAAAAGCAAAAAAGGAATAGATATTTTTCGCCAAAAAATTTTAAATGGCATGAAAAGTAAAGGTTACTCAAATGACTTTGCAGAAAAAGTTTTTTCTCAAATACATGGATTTGGAGAATATGGTTTTCCAGAATCCCATGCAGCAAGCTTTGCTTTATTAGTTTATTTTAGTGCATGGATCAAAAACCATCACCCTGATGTTTTTCTAGCTTCTCTATTAAATGCTCAACCACTTGGATTCTATCATCCAGACCAGCTAATACGAGATGCAAAAGATCACAGCGTTATCGTACTACCAATTGATGTTCAGATAAGTACATTTGAAACGGCTTTAGAATATAAATCGATAAGGGGTAAAAACGATTCGGAATTATTTCCAGTGCGCCTAGGACTTAACCAAATAAAAAAGATTTCTCAAAAGAAATTAAGAAAAATAGAACTGATGAGGGGATTGCATGCATATTCCTCAATTGCTGATTTATGTAGGAGAGTGGGGTTAGAAAAAAAGGAAGTAGAGATACTAGGAAGCATTGGAGCATTAAGAGATTTTGATAAAAATCGTTTTCATGCCACTTGGTCTGCGATTGGGAATACCAAATTTAATGGGATACTAGTAACAAGTAAGATTGTAGAAAAGTCTCTTAAGGAAGATCAACTAGGACTTCCAAATAACCTATGTAAAATGGTCCTTGACTATAACGGATTAGGATTTTCCTTGGAATCTCACCCTGTTTCTTTTCTAAGAAATTTAATCCCGGGAAAATCTATTATAGAAATAAAAAAAACTTCTTCTAATGAGCTATTAAAAACAAGGGGACTAATCACAAATCGCCAACGTCCAACAACTGCCAAAGGTACAGTATTTATAACTATAGAAGACGAAACAGGAAGTTTGAATTTAATCGTCTCCAACAATCTTTTTGAGGAAAACAAAGAAACCATTCTACAATCCATATTTATTAGTGTTGAAGGCTACTGGGAAAAGAATGGAACATTCGAATCAAACTATTTTTATAACTGTTACGGAAACTTTATAGTTTCATCGATACAAAATCAGACAGGGTTACTGACAAAATTTTTTAAAACTTCAAGCTGGAAGACTAGAGATTTTCACTAACTGGAAGCTGTTGACTTTTATTACTTCCTACCAGTAATATAATTTCCATTAAAACAGGAAGCCTCTAGTCCGTCTAACGTATTATTAAAAGATAGTACATCTCTAAGCATATGATCAAGTTCTTGAAATACCAAATTATCCACCCCAAGTTCTGATCTAATTTCTTCCTCACTTCTATCATAGGCTATTAATTCGCTGCGAGTTGGCATGTCAATTCCGTATACATTAGAAAATCTTATGGGTGGAGATGCAGAGGCGAAGGTAACTTTTTTCGCACCTGCCTCACGAGCCATTTGAACTATTTGCTTACTAGTTGTTCCTCTAACAATCGAATCATCAACTATAAGAACGCTTTTGTTCTTGAATTCTGTAGTTACAGCGCTTAGTTTTTGCTTGACTGATTTCGCTCGAATCTCTTGACCCGGCATTATAAACGTTCTGCCGATGTATCTATTCTTTATAAACCCTTCTCTGTAGGGAATATTTAATGTCATAGACAACTCCAGAGCCGCTGGTCTACTTGAATCTGGGACCGGAATTACAACATCGATATCTCCATTTCCGAGCAATCTTTTCACCTTCTCCCCAAGACGTTTCCCCATCTTTAACCTGGCATCATACACAGATATACCGTCGATAACAGAATCTGGACGAGCAAAGTAAACGTATTCGAAAATACATGGATTTAGTGACTGCTTTGAAGAACATATTTGAGATAGTAATTCACCGTCAAGACTAACAATAACACATTCACCAGGTCCTACATCACGTTCAATCTCGAAACCCAATCCTTGCAACGCAACAGATTCCGAAGCTATAGCCCAATCATAACTCTGTTTGTTTTGCCTTTTACCAATCACAAGTGGTCTGATTCCCCAAGGATCTCTAAAGCCAATTACACCAAACCCAGGAATCATTGCTACACAAGCAAATGCACCTCGAACCCTCCCATGTAACCCGTTAATTGCCTTGAAAATCTGATCAGCGCTAACATTTAACCCTGTCGAATTTTTTTGTAATTCGTGAGCAAATACATTCAGCAGAATCTCAGAATCAGAATCGGTATTAATATGCCTTAGATCGGACTCATACATCGTCTTTTGTAACGAGTTCGCGTTCGTCAAATTCCCATTGTGTCCTAACACAATCCCGTATGGTGCATTAACATAAAATGGTTGCGCTTCTTCATAGCTTCCAGCATTTCCGGCAGTTGGGTACCGACAGTGACCGATGCCCATTTCTCCAACTAAATTACGCATGTCTCTTGTTCTGAAAATATCCCTTACTAACCCATTACCTCTTACCATATTAATTTTCTTTCCATGAGCCGTAACAATACCAGTAGCATCCTGACCCCTGTGTTGCATGAGCAAAAGAGCGTCATAGATCTCCTGGTTAACAGGTTCTCTTCCAACAATTCCAAAAACGGCACACATTAATTAAGTTCCCCCTCAAAATCAATTTTAATTTTATCCACCACAGTTTCTGGAAGATAAGGGATTGTTTGAATCACAGAGAATTCCAAATACGCCCGAGTTTTTGCGTTCACCCACGCCTCTTCTTCCGTTAATGCAGTCATGGTTCCCAATAATGATAACGCCACCACTATCAATCCTCCGCGTAATATTCCGAAGAATGCGCCAAATATTTTATCTAAACTTCCACCACCTGATTTTTCTATTATTTCCTTTAATGATAATACAATCATTTTTGACAATAAAATTGCAATAAATAAAACTAACAAAGAACCGAAGATAGTTCGCAACTCTGGTGACAAATGTTCTGGAAATATAGCAGAAAAGTAGAAACCAAAATTATAAGCACAAAATATACTAAGGCCCCAAACTATTATTGACGACAGCTCGTAAACCAGTCCCCTCAGTATAGAAAGTAAAAATGATGAAGAGAGTATTACAAAAACGACAATATCAACCCAGGTAAATTCTTCAATCAATTTGATCTTAAAACCTGTTAAGGTCTGCCCTCAGACCTTTACTAATCATTTTATTCACTATTTCCTCTGCCTTTACTAGATTGAAGGGGCCTAGGATAACAAGAAAAATATACCCGTCCCCGACTTTTCTCTCTTTGAGATTAGGCGAATACCCTTCGAGTATCAATCTTTCATTTAGTAATTTTGCTTTTTCTCTATTATCAAACATACCAGCTTCGACAAACCAATTTTTTCTTTTGAGATTTTTTAACATCTCAATATCTTCATCCCCTATTACTTTCCCCAGCTTTCTGTTTAGTCGGTTGTATTCCGAAGCGAGCTCTCTACTTGAGCGGCTCTCTTCTAAGGTTTCAACTACGAAATCAGTTGGTAAATATTTAGGAGGTAAGTTAAAGAAAACGTCACCCAAAAAATATAAAAATAGAGAAAACAAACAGACTCCGATCAATCTATGCCTAGCCTTTTTTTTAGCAGACAAAAATGGATCAGATATATTTTCTTTACTTCTCACCTTGCCAAGACCTCAAGATATTCAATGAGTGAATGAAAAACAAGTTTTTATTCACCTTTCTCTGTTCCTTTAAGAAATTTTTCCGCTAAAGGCCATACTGCTGAGACCGTAACAAAAGAGCCACAAACTACTATCCTATCCTCTTTATTACAAATTCTGCAGGCTTCTGTAAATCCCTCTTCAGGCCCATCAAAACAGTGTACGTCAGCTTCTGGAATTAACTCAATTAAAGTTTTTTTCAAAGAATCAGCGCGCCTCCCTCTATTCATAGACCTTTGCGGGTCTAAGCTAACTAAAAACCACTTATCGATTTTTGACTTTAGTGCCTCGAAAATAGCCAAGCTATCCTTATCATCCAAAAGCCCTACCACCCCTACAGTCATAGGGTAAAAACCAATTTCTCCCAGACCTGATGCCAATACGCGACCTGCAGAAGCATTGTGAGCTACATCAAGAACTATTGTTGGCTGACCTGCGAGGACTTGCAAACGACCAGGTAAGTTTACAGAGACTAATGCTTTTCTTATAGAACCCTGACTAATCGGGAATTCCTCCGATAACGATTCCACACAGGCAAGTGCTGCAGATGCATTACGTAATTGATGCTTGCCCCGGAGTGATGGGATTGAGAGGGCATGTCGTGTTGTCTCTAGACCATACCAACTCCATTGATTACCTACCTGTTTATAATGATAGTCTTTATTAACTCGTATCTGTTTTGCTCCAATTTTTTCACAGAATGAGTATAAAATTTCCGGAGGATTCTCTTCAGCAATAACGATGGGCTTTCCTGGTCTTGCGATATGAACTTTTTCCCAGGCAATTTTTTCTCTCGTGTTTCCCAAAAAGTTTTCATGGTCTAAATCAATTGATGTTAATACAGTACAATCACTGTCGAGTAAGTTTACTGCATCAAGTCGACCCCCTAACCCTATTTCAAAAATTGCCACATCAGGGTTTAACTTACTTGATATTAGTATTGCTGCTAGCGTGGAGAACTCAAAAAAGGTTAATTTCTTCTCTGGGACTACAATTTTGGCATCCTCTACTGCACCAAATGCCTCGATCCAAACTGAGTCGTCTAATAATTCTCCATTACTCCTTAGTCTTTCTTTAAAAGTTAAAATATGAGGTGATGTATAAAGCGTCGTTGTGTAACCTTCCGACAAAAGAATATTTTCTAAAAACGCACATACTGACCCTTTTCCATTTGTACCACCTACTATAATAACCTTCGAATTCAACCTAATTTTTTTATCTACGATTTTAAGGCACATCCTTTCCGCAACGGAACCAGCTCTCCGAAGTCCTAATGCGATTTGTTTGGGGTGCGCATCCAGTAGCTTTATTAACCACTTATCTAACTCACTGGGATTATCAATCATAAAAAACTTTTTACATCTTAGAGTCTTTTAGTAAAGACAACAAACTTCCAACTTTTTTTCTTAGATCCCTGCGATCAATGATCAGATCAATTGAACCTTTTTTAAGTAAAAATTCCGACCTTTGAAAACCCTTAGGCAATTTTTCTCTTACAGTTTGCTCGATAACTCTTGGTCCAGCAAAACCAATTAAGGCATTTGGTTCCGCGATTACGACATCAGCCACGAAAGCAAAGCTAGCAGAAACCCCTCCCATAGTTGGGTCAGTGAGTATTGAGATATACGGAATTTTTTTTTCGTCCAGTTTCTTCAAAGCGGCCGTAGTTTTTGCCATCTGCATTAATGACATTAAACCTTCTTGCATACGAGCACCACCACTCGCAGCGACGGAAACAAACGGGATATTATTTTCCGTTGCATGCTCAATTCCACGCACAAACTTCTCACCCACAACCGAGCCCATCGAGCCTCCCATGAAGTCGAACTCGAATAATGCCACAACTGATTTAATCTTCATTATACTGCCGACAACAAGAACAAGAGCATCCGACTCCCCAGTGGAAATTGAGGCTTCATTAATTCTCTGCGGGTAACTCTTTATATCCTTGAATTTTAAAAAATCCTTGGGTTTTACATCCTTCGCTAACTCTTTAAAATTGTGATCATCTAGGAGATGCTCAGCTCTCTTCCGAGCACTTATACGAAGGTGGTGTTGACATTTTGGACATACTTGCATGTTTGCATCTAAATCCTCCCTATATAAAACCGAATCACAGTCAGGACATTTGACCCAAACCCCGTCTGGTATGGTTTTCTTTTGGCTGTTACCTTTTTTAATTCTTGGAGGAATTATATTCTCTAACCAACTCACCAATATTACCTTTTCTTTGACAATCCCTTGCTCAAGTCATCTAATCGACTTTTAACCGTTTCTATTGGAGAACCCCCTTCGGACCCTGCTTCTTCCATAGCCCTAATTAACGCACTTCCAATCACAACACCATCCGCATCTGTTTTAGCCATGTCAAAAACACTTTTCCTAGATGATATACCAAAGCCAACGGCCACAGGTAGTTTCGTATGCTTTTTAACGAAATTAATTTTTCGGGAAACATCCACTGGGTTTAACTTATCAGACCCTGTCACACCCCTTAAGGAAACATAATATATATACCCAGAGGCCTCTCCTAAAATCTTTTTTAGACGTTCCTCTGAAGTAGTGGGAGCAACTAAATGGATACAATCGATATGCTGAGCTTTTAATTTATTAAAGAACATTTTTGATTCCTCCGGAGGACAATCAACTACTAATACTCCGTCGACACCAACATTAGCGGCCTTATCAGCAAAATGATCCCAACCAAATTGCTCTATGGGATTCATATAACCCATCAAAACAATGGGCGTTACTTTGTTCGTGGCACGAAAATCACTGACAAAATTCAAACAAGCCTCTAAATTTACTCCCTGATTAAGAGCTCTTTCACTAGCTCTCTGAATTATCGGGCCGTCAGCAATGGGGTCAGAAAACGGAACCCCTAGCTCGATTATATCAGCTCCACTTTCCACAAGAGCGTGCATTAGATTCACAGTCAAGTCTGGCAAGGGGTCACCTGCAGTAATGTAGGGAATTAAAGCCTTTTTTTTTAAACGTTTCAACTCATCGAAACACTTCTCTAGACGGGAATGGTGCATCTATGTATCAACCGCGAGATATTGAGAAACCGTGTGCATATCCTTGTCGCCACGTCCAGATAAATTTACTAGTACGATTTTATCCTTGTCTAAACCCTTCGCTAGCTTCGTCGCATACGCTATTGCGTGACTGGTCTCAAGAGCCGGTATAATCCCTTCGATTCTACAACAATCATGAAACGCGGCCAATGCCTCTCTGTCTGAAGCTCCTACATACTTCACCCTATTTATATCTTTTAGGTGCGCATGTTCAGGCCCCACACCAGGATAATCTAAACCTGCAGAAATGGAATGTGTTTCTTCAACTTGTCCGTTTGAATCTTGTAATAAATAAGTTCTCGTTCCGTGCAGTATTCCAGGCTTCCCAGCTGATAACGAAGCAGAATGTTTGCCGGAACCTAAACCCTCCCCTGCTGCTTCCACTCCTATTAACTCTACTTCCTCGCAAGGTATATAATCGTAAAAAATTCCTAAAGCATTACTACCTCCTCCGACGCAGGCAACAATGTAATCGGGATTTCTTCCGGTCAAATCTTTCATTTGGATTTTACATTCTTTACCAACAACCGAATTAAAATCCCTTACTAACTTAGGGTAAGGGTGAGGGCCCGCAACAGTACCTATAATGTAAAAAGTATTTTCCACATTTGTCACCCAATCCCGCATAGCCTCATTAAGAGCATCTTTTAAGGTTTTTGACCCAGCAGTAACGGGCACAACTTCCGCCCCCAAAAGCTTCATACGGTATACATTCTGAGCTTGTCTCTCAACATCAGTCGAACCCATGTAGACAGTACATTCCATACCAAATCTAGCTGCCACAGTAGCGGTTGCTACCCCATGTTGCCCTGCTCCCGTTTCTGCTATAACTCTTTTTTTTCCGGTTCGTTTCGCAAGCAAAACCTGGCCGATAGTGTTATTAATTTTGTGAGCTCCAGTATGATTGAGATCTTCCCTTTTAAAATATAATTGGCCTCCGCCGATCTTTTCAGACCATCTTTGTGCATGGAAGATGGGGGATGGACGTCCGACAAATGTTTTTAATTCTTTTTCAAACTGATCCAAAAACTTTCTATCGTTAATGGCAACAGAATAATCTTGATCTAATTTTTCTAACGCTGCAAACAACGTTTCAGAGACAAACGAGCCCCCATACGGGCCGAAATGTCCTTTAGAATCTGGAAAGTCATAACCCGTAAATCTTTTTAACTTCATCCTTAAACACTCCCAATTTTTTGAACTTATCTATTCAATTAAAACTCGCAACCACTTTCAAGAAATCTTCTATCTCATTATGGTCCTTAATGCCAGATCTCTTCTTGCCTAATTCTTTCAACTCTACACCACTGGAGACATCCACAAAAGGAGGATTAAACCTAGTCATCACCTGTTCAATATTACCGACATTCAAGCCACCGCTTAATACCCATTTTCCATTAAGTTTTGGGGTCAACTCATCCAAAACTTCCCAATTAAAAGTTTTCCCACTCCCACCAAAGCTTTGAGTATCGCTATCTAATAAAATGGCGGAACAGCAATCCAGATAGCTCTTTGATATTTTTGTGAATTTATCCAAATTAACTTGATTAATAATACCACTAGTTGGCAAACGAATCGCTTTTATTACAGGCCTGCTGATCTTTTTGCATAGTGTTTCAGGCTCATCACCGTGCAACTGTACATGAGACACACCGACATAATCAGCCACTTCAGAAATCTCGTTAAACCCAGAGTTAACAAATAAACCAACCGTCGAAACCCAGGCAGGAACCAGATTAGCTAATTCTCTAGCAATTTCTGGACTGACATAGCGAGGGCTTTGTTTGTAAAATACAAACCCCAACGCATCCGCACCAGCTTTCACAGCAACAATTACATCATCAGGTCTTGTCAGACCACAAATCTTTACCCTAGTTCGCATTCAATAAATCCCCGTAATCAATCTTCTCGAGACACAGTCCTTCAGGAGGGAAAGTTTTTGCGCAGATACTTCTATCGCGTGAATCAATGACCTCCCTAATCCACGCAACTGACTTTTCACCTCTACCAATTTCAAAAAAACATCCGACTATATTCCTCACCATATGATGTAAAAAAGCATTTGCTTCAATTTCAATCCTTATTATTGAATTTACCTTTTCTACATTTATGTTAATGATTTTTCTAACTGCAGATTTTGCCTGACATTCGCTAGAACGAAAAGCAGAAAAGTCATGGACCCCCAACAATAATTTGGCAGCATCTGAGATCCTGTTGTGGTCAAGAGGAACTGCGATCCATGTCGTAAAACTTCTATTCAAGGAAGATCTTACCTTCTGATTTAAAATTGAGTAGCTATATTTCCTCGACTTTGCAGAGAAACGGGCGTGGAAGTCAGAAGGTACCGACCTTACCCACTTAACGTTTATTGACGCAGGCAAAAAAGAATTTATGCCACGTAGCCAGCTATGTCTTTCTCGATTTAAATCAGTGTCAAAATGAACTACCTGTTCCTTTGCATGGACACCTGCATCAGTTCTTCCTGCACAAATAACCTTTACCTTCTCTAAAGAGAACTTCTCTAAAGCATCTTCCAAATGATCCTGAACGGTATTTCTTGAGGGCTGACTTTGCCAACCAGACCATTCAGTCCCATCATATTCAATGCCTAGAGCTAAGCGCACTTCAAACATCCTTTGGAAAATTTTCGTCGACTATTATTCTTAACACTCTCCTTAATGGTTCCGCAGCTCCCCATAAAAGCTGGTCGCCAATCGTAAAAGCACTTATACATGAATCGTCATAGTTCATTCTTCTAACTCTTCCGATTGGAATCTTTAGTGTGCCGCTAGCATACAAAGGAGAAAGGAATTGTTCTGAATTAGCTTTTTTGTTAGGAACTACTTCAACCCATGGGTTTGCTTCATCCAGTATTTTTTCTACATCCTCGACGTCTAACTTTTGTTTTAGTTTTAAAATTACCGACTGGCTGTGACATCGCATGACCCCGACCCTTACACAAGTGAAATCAACTTTAACCTTCTCTTTTTCATCAGAACTTAAAATTTTATTTAATTCAACATCGCCTTTCCACTCTTCAAGACTCCAACCATCATTTCTATCTTGATCAATCCATGGGATCAATGAGCCTGCGAGAGGGACTTTAAAACAGTGCATTTCATTCTCAGAAAAGTTTTTTTGAGTATCTAGGACTTTACTATCAATATCCAGAATATGTGAGCTATCCTGAGAAAGCAAAGAATCAACTTGATTATAAATTTTTCCTGCCTGAGTAAGTAGCTCCTTCATGTGTTTTGCTCCTCCTCCAGAAGCAGCCTGATATGTTGTGCTACTGACCCACTCAACGAAATTGTTTGTCACCAATCCATGAATCGCCATAAGAAGGCAACTGACCGTACAATTACCGCCACAAAACACTTTTCTCCCCGCTTTGATTGCACGATCAATACCACTTCTATTCAATGGATCCAAAACAATCGTTGTTTCTTCTTCCATTCTAAATTCCCTTGAAGCATCAATCCAAAACCCACTCCAGCCTTTTGACCGAAGGGTAGGAAACATTTTCCTACTGTATTCAGAGCCCTGACACGTGAGAATAACATCACAATCAGCCAAAGCACTTTCGTCGAAGCCATCAGCGAGTATATGACTACCTTTGAATTTAATTTTTTCCGGAACTTTGTCTCCCGCATTTGATGTAGAGAAGAATTTAGTTTCAAAGAAATTAAAGTCTCCCTCTTGCAACATTCGTTGAATTAGAACAGAACCAACCATGCCACGCCAACCAACAATTCCAACTAGCATAGCTTACTTAACTCCTTAAGCACTTCCCTACCCATATCGTTAGTACTAATTTCCCTCCAACCTTCTCGGCAAAAATCTGGAGTCGCAATTTTTTTCCCAAGAGTATTTTTAACTGCTTGCTCTATAAAATTTGCGATATCTGCTCTATCCAAAGAATGCCTGAACATCATTGCCATCGATAACATCATCGCAAGAGGGTTTGCTTTGTTCTTACCAGCTATATCCGGTGCTGACCCATGAATCGGTTCATATAGACCAAACAAACCTTCATTAAGAGATGCAGATGGCAGAAGACCTATCGAACCTGTAATCATGGAAGCCTGATCTGACAAAATATCACCAAAAATATTCCCTGTAACAATTACATCAAATTGTGCTGGCGAATTGACCAACTGCATTGCAGCATTATCTACGTACAGATGTTGTAATTCAATATCCTTATAGGACTCAGAGACTCTCGAAACCACATCTCTCCATAACTGCATTGTCTCAAGTACGTTTGCCTTATCAACAGAAGTTACTTTTCTTCGTCTAGTCTCAGCCAACTTAAATCCTACATTTGCGATACGTTCTATCTCAAGCTCGGAATACGTCATTGTATTAAAACAATGGCGAACTCCATTAATCTTTTTCTCTCCCCTAGGTTCGCCAAAATAAATATCTCCAGTAAGCTCACGTACAATAACAAAGTTTACGTTTTGTAAAACCTCTGCCTTGAGATTAGAGTTTGCAATTAATTCATCAAAAATTACTATTGGCCTGATGTTTGCGAATAACTCGAGTTCTTTCCGAAGTTTTAAAATAGCCGTTTCTGGTCTCTCTGATTGCGGAAGGTGATCAAAAGAATAATCCCCAACAGCTCCAAATAAAATTGCATCCGCGGTTTTAACCATATCCAGTGTCGCATTTGTAATAGCAACCCCTGAATCACGTATACTTGCGCCCCCAACCAACGCTTCTTGGATTTGAAAATCTACAAGGCCAGCTTGTTTTAGATACTCTAATATAGTTTGAGCCTCAGTCATTATTTCTGGTCCAATACCATCGCCCGATAGGATAGCTAAATTAAACGTTTTCATTTCAAAATCTCCTGAGGGTCTTCGGCAATCCAGGGCTTTTCCTTTAATCGTCGGTTCTCATAACTTTTGATATCCTGTTTATACTGAAGAGTCATAGATATTTCATCCATTCCCGCTATTAAGAAACTTTTGACATCCTCTGCAATCTCAAACTCCTCTTTAAAGTTTAATTCTGCATTGGTTATTTGCTGAGATGGCAAATCAACCTTTAGCCGAAAAAAATGATTTTTTCGGGCCGCAACAAAAAGTTGTTCTATTATTTCTGTGTCAAGTACGATTGGTAACAAACCGTTTTTTACCGAATTAGAAAAAAAAATATCTGCGAATGAAGGGGCTATTATTACTCTAAAACCATAATCTAACATTGCCCACGGAGCGTGTTCTCTAGAGGATCCACAGCCAAAATTTTCCCTACCTAATAAAACCGAAACTCCTTGATACTCTTCTTTATTCAAGATAAATTCAGGATTCAGTTTTCTTTTCGAACAATCATCTCCATATTCTGCACTATCTAAATAACGTAACTCATCAAACAAATAGGGGCCGAAACCAACCTTTTTAATTGACTTGAGATATTGTTTCGGAATTATTAAGTCGGTATCTACGTTGGATACATCAAGTGGCAAAACTAATCCCGTGTGGGAAGAAAAAGGCTTCAATTTCATTTTACAGACTCCCTGCATCCACCAGTCTACCCGCAATAGCAGAGGCTGCAGCACTTTGCGGGGACAATAAATGGGTTCTACCTCCTCTTCCCTGCCTACCCTCAAAATTTCTGTTAGAAGTAGAGGCGCACCTCTCAGCCTCATTGAGTCGGTCTGAATTCATGCCCAGGCACATAGAGCATCCAGGGTCTCGCCACTCGAAACCTGCCGACAAAAACACTTCATGAATACCTTCCTCCTCCGCTTGCCTTTTTACCAACCCGGAACCGGGGACAACAAGGGCTTGGGACACTACTTTAGACTTCATTTTCCCTTTCAAAATATTTGCTGCCGCTCTGAGATCTTCAATTCTCGAGTTAGTGCATGAGCCAATGAAAACCTTATCAATAGATATGTCTTTAATAGGGCTACCTGGGACTAATCCCATATAGTCTATAGCCCTTTTAAAAGCTTGTACTTGCTCAGGTGTTTTTACTTGATTCTCAGAAGGAATTCTACCAGCAAATGACGTTACCATCTCCGGATTAGTACCCCATGTAACTTGTGGGCTGATGATTTTAGCATCTAAATGTAACTCGCGATCAAAATACGCCCCCGAGTCAGATTTTAAAGTGCGCCAGTAAGATAATGCTCTCTCTAACTTCTCCCCGCCAGGAGATAAAGGCCTATTTTTTACATAATCTTCAGTAACTGAATCAAACGCAACTAAACTGGATTTAGCGCCTGCTTCTATGGACATATTACAAATTGTCATGCGCTCTTCGACAGACAGTGCCTCAATCCCTTCTCCTCTGAATTCAATAGTACATCCGGTAGCACCAGCAATGCCAATTTTGCCTATTGTGTAAAGAATAATATCTTTCGCAGAAACCTGATTCCCAACCCTGCTATCCAGACAAATGGAAAAGTTTTTCATTTTTTTTAATAACAAACAGCTTGTAGCAAGAACATGCTCCACTTCTGAAGTTCCTATTCCAAAAGCCAATGCAGCAAGTGCTCCATGAGTACTCGTGTGCGAATCGCCACAGACTACGGTCATTCCCGGCAAAGTAGCTCCAAGCTCCGGACCAATGACATGAACGATTCCTTGAAAAGGATTCTTGAGATCAATAAATTTGATTTTAAAGGCTGAAGTGTTGTTTCCCAGAGCTTCAATTTGTTGCCTTGAAATCTTATCCTTGATACCTAAATGTCGATCGACGGTTGCCACATTGTGATCAACAACCGCTAAGTTTGATTCAGTTCTCCATAAAGGTCTAGCATTCAGTCTCATGCCTTCAAATGCCTGAGGACTCGTTACTTCATGAATTAAATGGCGATCAATGTATATAAGCGACAAATTAGACCCTTCCGGGCTGCGCACAACATGCTCTTCCCATAACTTATCATATAGCGTTTGTTTCATTTTTAATCACACTCCACTTTGTATTTTCTTATCAATAGCCAGGCAAACACTGCTCCTAAAAAAGCAACCAAAGATGCAAATAAATAAATTGATTCGGGAAAAAACTTTTCCCATATTAAACCAGAAAACACACCTCCAAGAGAACCCCCAATTCCATACGAAGCCACTGTATATGAAGATTGCCCAATTGCTTTCGCAGCATCCGGAAAAAGATTCGTTACTAACATAATCGAGGTCACGTGGTGTAACCCAAAAGTAATCGCATGCAGTAATTGGGCGAAAATCAACCAAATTAATAGCCCATCAGAAAAAAAAATTATTAAAAATCTAACTACTGCAAAAATAAAACATGAAAACCAAACATAAGTAAGATTTCTAAACCGAGATAATATATTCTTTTGATTAACAAAAAAAATAATTTCCGCAATTACTCCAATTGACCAAACTAGCCCTATTTCCATGTTACTGTAACCAAACTTTTTTAACCACAGAGAAAAAAAAGTGTATAAAACCGCGTGAGACATAATCATGAAAAAGGAGGCAATTAAAAACAAATTTATCTTAAAATTGAAAAGTCTTCTAATTCCGATTGGTTCACTTTTTTCTATAGTATTACTTTCTCTATGTATAAAAGTAGAGGATAAAAAAATAAAGCTCAGAGAAATAAATACAAACATTGGAATTTTGCTAGTCCCAAAAGCATCAATCAATGCCCCATAAAGCAAAACAGCGACTAAAAATCCAACCGACCCCCAGACCCGAAGATCGCCATAGTTACAATCCGTATCTCGACTAACTTTTAACGCAATTACCTCACTCAGTGGAGTAAGGCCACTAAGAAAGAATGTTAGAAGAACTAAAATGCTTAATAAAACAAAAAAATCAAATTCGTAGAATAATAATGAACTACAGATCAGAGCCAATGAAGTAGCACCAGTTATTATCCCCTTAATTGATATAAAATTTTTCCCGTAATCTGCTAAAGCCCCCCAAAAACCGGGGCCAACAATCCTGCTCCACTGCATAGGAGACATCAAGACCCCAATTTCCGCTGGAGTAAATCCTCTGAAATTCAACCAGAGAGATAAGTAAGGAGAAAACAAACCTACAAAAGCAAAATAAAAAAAGAAAAAAGCGCTTACGGAACTTTTTCTACCTAACATTCAAAATGACCCATCATCAGTACATATACATCAACGATTGTTTTGTCCACGATCTCTTAGTGCGTGGTCCATCAAAACAATAGCTATCATCGCCTCACCGATGGGAGTAGCTCTAATTCCGACGCATGGATCATGCCTTCCCGTAGTACTGATCTCTGTACTTCGTCCATCTTGATCAACAGTATTCCTGTTTTTTCTGATACTCGAAGTGGGTTTTATTGCGATACGCACAACTAAATCTTGACCAGACGAGATACCTCCTAGAACACCTCCTGCATTATTAGAACCAAAACCATCTGGAAAAATCTCATCACTATGATCAGAACCTAACTGGGAGACGGAATCAAAACCTGCCCCGATCTCCACTCCTTTTACTGCGTTAATCCCCATCAAAGCATGTGCAATATCTGCATCTAATCTGTCAAACACTGGTTCCCCAAAACCTACTGGCATTCCTTCAACGACAAATGATAACTTTGCTCCACAGGAGTCACCCGCACGCCGCAACTCATCCATGTACGATTCAACGGGTTCTAGTCCCTTAGAGGTTGGCGCAAAAAAAGGATTTTCCTCAGTAAACTTCCAATCTTCAAATCTTATTTTGTGTTTTCCGAGTTGGTCCAAACATCCCTTAATTCGAATATTAAAATTTTCTCTCAGCCATTTTTTCGCAATTGCTCCCGCAGCTACTCTAACCGCTGTCTCTCTTGCAGAAGACCTTCCTCCACCTTTGTAATCTCTTATTCCATATTTCTTTTGGTAGGAAAAGTCCGCATGTCCCGGTCTAAACTTATCTTTGATATTCTCATAATCTTTGCTACGGGCATCCGTATTTTTTATGAGCAATCCTATTGGCGTACCCGTAGTTCGACCATCGAAAACTCCAGACAGTATCTCCACTTCATCACTTTCTTTCCTTTGAGTCACAAACCTTGAAGTACCTGGCTTTCTTCGGTCCAGCTCCTTTTGAATTTCCTGGGTTGAAATTTGCAAGTTAGGAGGACACCCGTCAATGACACAACCAATAGCAGGCCCGTGAGACTCACCAAAAGATGTGACGACAAAAGATAATCCGATGGAATTGCCACTCATTTAACTGTTCCTTCTAAAAACTTTTCTAACCTTTTCTTTACTTCCATTCTTCCTAGCAAAAAAAGAACATTTTCTATTGCTGGAGACTGGCTCTGACCCAAAACAATTACTCTAAGGGGAATAGCTAGCTGGGGCGTTTTTAAATTGCGTGTAGCTAAAGTCGATCGAAAGTAGTGGCTGACTTTTTCTAAAACCCAATCATCGGGGAGGTTCTTTGCAAAATCACGTATCACTTCGTAGAGAATTTGCTCGGAATCAACTCTGTTTTTGCGATAAGCCGGGCTCTCAACCAACTCTCTCAAAGAGATACTTTTAGGTTTAGAGACATATGAATGTAATTCGTCACTCAATTCAGAAATAGTGTTAACTCTTTCTAACAATAATCTGCACAGGCCTTCAAATTCAATCCCATTTTTTTTAATTTCTACTAAACTGATATTAGCTTTCTCACATACTTTTTGAGCAATATCAGCTCCGGAAAGATTTTTCAAATGTTCCCCATTAATCCACGCAAGCTTAGCCATATCAAATTTGGCTGGAGATGCCACACAACTAGAAAGCGAGAACAGCGAAACAAATTCATCAACAGAAAATAACTCCCTATCACCATG
Organism: Burkholderiaceae bacterium; assembly: GCA_004214155.1. Classification (GTDB taxonomy): domain Bacteria; phylum Pseudomonadota; class Gammaproteobacteria; order Burkholderiales; family Burkholderiaceae_A; genus UBA7377. Next base: position 170,270 of record SGYQ01000001.1, on the reverse strand, counting down.
ACTCCATCCCAGTCTCGCTAAATAATTTATCATTGCGCTAGGAATAAAACCTTTTTTCCGAAACTCTAAAATCGAATCAGCACCGTGACGCTTAGATAACTTTTGACCATCGGGGCCATGTATCATGGGTAGATGCCCAAAAAAAGGTAAGCGTTTACCTAAACTCTGGATTATGTTTATTTGCCTTGGAGTGTTATTGATGTGATCATCCCCTCGGATAATATGCGTAATATCCATGTCTAAATCATCTACTACTGAGGCAAAGTTATAGGTGGGTAAACCGTTCGCACGAATTAATATCAAATCATCTAATTCTTCGTTTGAAATAGTAATTTCACCCTTAATAAGATCTTTCCAACTCACTCTACCCTTAAGTGGACTCAAAAATCGTATAACTTTAGTGCCATCTAACTCTTCACTTGTCTTTTTTTCGACTATTCCCAGAGATCTGCACTTTCCGTTATATCTTGGCTTTAAACCTTTCTCAATTTGCTGACGTCTCATCTCATCTAAACTTTGCTGCGAACAAGAGCAGAAATATGCTTTGCCTTCAGATAAAAGGGTATCCACTACTTCCTTATATCTTGAGAGCCTATCTGTTTGAAATACTGGCCCTTCATCAAAGTCAACATTTAACCACTGTAAACCATTCAGTATTCCCTCTGTGTATTCGGCTGATGATCTTTCCACATCAGTATTTTCAATTCGCAATACAAATTTACCATTATTGCCTCTCGCTAAAGCCCAGTTGTATAAAGCGGTTCTAATCCCTCCAAGATGAAGATCTCCTGTCGGACTGGGAGCAAAGCGTGTTTTTGGGACCATTATTTATTTTACTCCATTCTCAACGCAACAACAGGCTCCATCTTAGAAGCCTTGCGAGCAGGATACCAACCGAAAAAAATACCTATTCCAATTGAAATAAAAAAGGAAATTAAAATCGAACTTAAAGAGACCTCAACAAAGACTGGTGTCATTGCCGCTATTCCGTAAGACAGTCCAATACCAACAACAATACCAACAAATCCTCCGGTTAAACATACAAACGATGACTCGATCAAAAATTGTTTCAGAATATCCCTTTGTGTTGCACCAATCGCTAAGCGTACCCCAATTTCTCTAGTTCTCTCGGTAACACTCACCAACATAATATTCATTATTCCAACCCCTCCAACAAGAAGTGAAATACCTGCGATAGATGCTAGTAAAACAGTCAATGCTTTGGTTGCTGTAGAGGCTGTAGAGGAAATATCGGCAAGATTTGAGACACTGAAATCATTTTTTTCATCAGCCCTTAACTTGTGGGTTTCCCGTAATACACTCTTCACACTGGTCTCCGCTGAGGCCAATAAAATGTCTTCTTTAACCTTGAGAATAATATAAGACACCGAACGGGGATAATTACTTTTTATTAAATATTTTCTTGCGCTAGTAATCGGAATCAATATGGTATTGTCTTGGTCTCTACCGGTGATTGAACTTCCTTTTTCAGCCAAAACTCCAACTACCCGAAACGGAATATTTTTAATCCGGATAACTTTTCCAACAACATCTAACTTGCCAAATAACTCTCGTGCAACAGTCAACCCTATAACAGCTATTCGATCCGAACTTTTCATATCTTGCTCAGAGATGTAGCTACCATAAACAAGATTCCAGTCTCTAACCTCATTATAGGCAGGAGATATCCCGGATACTCTAGCATTCCAATTCATTTCCTGAAACTGCACTTGAAAGCTCTTCGCTATAACTGATGCAACTTCCTCTATTTCATCCAAATATTTCAACTCTGCTGCATCGTCAAGGCTTAGAGAAACTGAACCGGTTCCGGGCATTTTAACCCTATTAGAACTTTGCATTTTCGGCCACACAACTAAAAGGTTACTTCCAATTGAGGATATCGTATCAGTAACTTGTGTTTGAACACCTTTTCCAACGGCCAGCATAACTATGACAGACATCACACCTATTACAATACCTAGGACTGTTAAAGAGGTCCTGAGGAAGTTTTGTCTCAAAGAAGAAAGTGCTTCTAAACAACAATCAATAAACTTCATGTTTTCTATGAACCTATGATTTCGTCAGTTTGAACAACCCCATCTTTCATTTGAATGAGTCGGGAACCGTATGCAGCTACTTCTTTTTCGTGAGTAACCAATATTATCGTAATTCCATTTTTTTGAGTTAATTCTTTTAAAATATTCATAATTTGCCTAGCTGTTGTACTATCTAAATTACCCGTCGGTTCGTCAGCAAGAATGACTTTGGGTTGTACAACCAGGGCTCTGCAAATTGCAACTCTCTGTTGTTGGCCTCCAGATAATTGTGATGGTAATCGATTACTGAGAAACTCAAGCCCTGTCGACTTCAGAACCTTCTTCGCAGCATTCGCGGCTTCGCCTCTCTGAACTTTAGAATAAAGCAAAGGAAGCATTACGTTTTCTAGAACAGAATGTTTTTTTAAAAGATTGAAACCTTGAAAAATAAATCCGAACGATGAATTGCGTAACCGTGCCTTTTCTAAACTAGAAAGTTGTGAAATTTCACGCTCTTCGAAAGATATAGTCCCGCTAGTAGGACTATCTAAAAGGCCGAGCATATTTAACAAAGTGGACTTCCCAGAGCCCGATGGACCCATCAAGGATACAAACTCCCCTCTAAAGATTTCTAAAGTTAAGTTCTTCAAAACCTTCACCGGCTCTGGAAGATTTTCACTATACTCCTTATACAACTCAGCCACTGAAATTAATGGGTTCATTTTAACGCCCACTAAATCGAAATGCGGAACTTTTTTCTTTTGTTTTGTTCACTTCACCCGTTATCACTTCATTACCAATCTCAAAACCTCTAATAACCTCAATAAATCTTCCATCTGAAATTCCTGTTTCAATTTGATGCTCCAAAAGGTTTCCATGATTATCGGGAGAATATACTGTAGCACTGTCTGCGGAAGAAACTTTCTCTCCGTCCTGTTCTTTTTTCTCTAAAGAAACATTATTTGGTGGTTTAAATCGTACGGCAGCTAGTGGAACCAACTGTACTCCTTCCTTTGAGCTTGTTATTATTGTCGCTTGCGCAGTCATCCCTGGAAGCAACTTTTTGTCTTCGTTATCTACATCAATTACTACAATATAGTTAACAACCCCTTGCTCAACTTTCGGTTCTAAACGAATAAGCTCAACTGTTCCCTCAAACAACTCCTCAAAGAATGCATCGACAAAAAATTTTACACTCTGGCCTCGTTTAACTTGACCAATATCTGCTTCAGAGACCAACGCCTCTATCTGCATTGAGTTTAAATCTGCGGCGATTTTAAATAATGTTGGAGTTTGAAATCTAGCTGCGACAGTTTGACCAACATCAATTTTTTTTTCCATCACTACACCAGAAATAGGTGAGGTTATATTTGTGAATGTCTTATTTCGTTTTTCTCGTTTTAATTCTGCCTGCGCTAAAGCAAGTCTTGATTTGGATTCTAAAAATAATTTTTCTGTATTTTCTAGCGTCGAAATCGAGATGAAATTTTGTGCATGCAATCTTTTTTCACGAGCGTATTTTGACTCGCTTGCTTTGAAAACAGCCTCAGCTGCCGAAAGATTTGCCTCCAATTGTTCAATATTTGCGTCAATAATCGAAGAATCTACAATTGCAAGTAAAGTTCCAACTTGAACCGTGTCATTGTAATCAACAAAAACCCCTTCGATAATGCCTGAGATTTGTGTGCCTACCTCAACAGTGTTCTTTGGATTTATTGTCCCAGTAGCAGCAACACCTTGGTCAATTGCTCCTAAGAAGGAAAGCTCAGTTTTCCAGGATGATTCCGAAGAATTCTCCCTAAACAGAAACATGTAAATGACAAGGCTAATAAGAAGCGCAAACCCAAAAACTACTTTTTTATTTCGATGAAAATAATCCATTACCCTCACTCTTAATGTTCTACTTTAATTGACAATTCGAATCACGATTAATAACCATACAAATTTAACAAGAAATACAAAAAAAAATGTCTTACACACTGACTGGTTCTGGCACAATAATAAGCATGAGAATCAATATCCAAAATGTTCGCGATTTTCTTAGTGTACAGTCATCAGACACCAAGATATATATTGGAGTTGACTCCACCAGAATTAATTCTGGGGAAAAATGGTTTGCTGATTATACTGCTGTAATAGTTGTACATATCGACGGGAAACATGGCTGTAAGATTTTTGGTGAAACAACAAGAGAGCTGGATTTTGATCAGTCTGGAGAAAAACCCCAGCTTCGTCTGATGAACGAAGTATACAAAGTTGCTGAACTATATCTCAAAATCGTCGATGTTATTGAAGGAAGAATCGTTGAAATCCATTTGGATTTGAATCCAGACCCGTCATTTATGTCACAAAGTGTTGTTCAGCAGGCAATTGGCTATATAAGGGGGGTTTGTAATGTATCACCTAGAGTGAAACCCGATGCATTTGCGGCAAGTTGCGCGGCCGATCGATATCGTGGTTTTGCCCAATCCACTTTGGAGGCAGCATAAGATGTCAAGGATCATTCACTGCATAAAACTAGAAAAAGATCTCGAGGGTCTTGACTTTCCGCCTATTCCGGGAGAACTTGGAAAGAAGGTTTGGGAGAATGTATCGAAGGAGGCCTGGAATGAATGGATTAAGCACCAAACGATGCTTGTAAATGAATATCGACTCAATTTGTCAGATATCAGGGCCAGGAAATATCTGGCTGAACAAATGGAAGCTCATTTTTTTGGCGACGGCGCTGATGCCGCATCTGGGTTTGTACCTCCAGAAGCTTAAATCATTTTTCAACCAACGTGTCGTAAATCCTTACCTTTGATCATAAATATTACACTCTCGGACATGTTTTTCGCATGATCCCCAATTCTCTCTAACGCCTTTGCGAAAAATATCAGATCAATACAGCAACCCACGCTATCCTTTTTGTTGATTATGAAGGACATTAAATCATTCAAGGTCTGCCTAAACTTCTCATCAACTACCTGATCAAAGTTAATCACTTTTCTAAGTTCCGAATCATCATCACGCGCATAGGCATTCAACACCTTTTCCAACATGTGTACAACGTCATTAACCATTAGTGAAAGATTTGGCTTAGGAGTAATAGTATAAACATCATCGTGGAAAAACTTAGCCATCCTGGCCATTTTCTCTGCCTCGTCTCCAATTCTTTCAATATCTCTGATCATCCGGAGAGTACATAAGACAAAACGCAAATCATATGCCGCAGGAGCCCTTAATACGATAAACTTATTGCAAAGCGCATCCACTTCGACCTCTGCATTATTCACTTTCTCTTCCATCTCAAAAGTCTTCTGTAGAGATTCAGTGGACCCATTTAAAAGCCCCTCTAATGAACATTTGATCATCTCTACTGCAATACCACCCATCAAAAGCATACGAGATCTGATCATTTCAATTTCAGACTCGACAGCGTTACTAGCGACTCCCTTCATAAGTGTACTCATTTTGTCTCCGATAAATAATGTTATAATTTATTTGTTACATCTTCTTTAAAAATCTCCTTTGCCTCCTCATCATATCCTACAAGGCATGAGTATGGCTTAATTTTGGAAAACAGTCCGACTGTTACGACACCTGGTATTTGATTTAATTCCTCCTCCAGGTTTTCAGGGCTTTCGATTTCCAATCCAGCGACATCAATAATCCTATTTCTGTGCACCGTAAAACCTTCTCGCTCCCGAGGAATCGCATTGTAATCATTTCTAAGAATTCTTGATATTGACGGCACTGCAGAGGTAATCACTTCTACCGGGATCGGAAACTTGCCAAGTTTTTGCACTAATTTACTTTCGTCCACAATACAAATAAATTTCTTTGCGTTATTAGCTACGATTTTTTCTGATGTTAATGCACCGCCCCCTCCCTTAATCAGATTAAATCTCGGATCTACCTCATCAGCTCCATCCACATAAACATCCAAAGGATGTTTTGCTTCTGCAAGTGGCATGGGGTTGAATCCTCCTTTTATAAGCAACTCCTCACTTTGTTTAGATGTTGTGACAACCCCGCTTAAACGTCTACCCGATATAATTAAAGCTTCAATAAAAAAGTTTACGGTTGATCCTGTTCCTACCCCAAGAAAACAACCGTCACCGATATGTTTTACAGCAGCGTAGGCTGCATTTTTTTTTTTAAGTCTGGCATACTACTCAAATAATATCATTTATAAAAGAAAAGATGAAAAGAAAAAAAATCAAATACGACTGTCTGAAATGCACGGGGTACTGTTGTAGCTATGACAGAATAGAGGTTTCTGAAAAAGATATTAAACGTCTAGCAAAATATTTTGGCATGGCTGAACAGGATGTTAAAAGTAGGCATACGAAAACTTATAAACTTAAGGAAAACAACGAGATTACAATCGAACAAATTCTACGGCACAAAAAGGATCATATATTTACGTCAGTCTGCAAATTTCTAGACAGCGATTCTAGACAATGCACAATCTATGAGGCACGGCCAAAAGTGTGTAGGCAATATCCTAACACCACCCGCTGCGGGTATTACGAATTCTTAAAATTTGAGAGAAAGCAGCAAGACGATAAATCCTACTACCCCACTTTTTAAAATTTGGGGTGGTCGATGGGGCTCGAACCCACGACAACCAGAATCACAATCTGGGGCTCTACCAACTGAGCTACGACCACCATGTTCCGATATTCTAAACAAAAAATCGGTGAAAAACACCCATCTGTACCTGGCCTGCCGAGAGGGATTCGAACCCCCGACCCACAGCTTAGAAGGCTGTTGCTCTATCCAGCTGAGCTACCGGCAGAAAATATTTGGTCGGGGCGAGATGATTCGAACATCCGACCCTCTGCTCCCAAAGCAGATGCGCTACCAGGCTGCGCTACGCCCCGAATCAAGTAGTATATCGCAAAGTTTGCATTAAGAAAGAGGGTTTTTACCCGAAACGACCGGTAATGTAATCCTGAGTAAGCTCATGAACTGGGTTAATGAAGAGTTCTTTGGTTTTTCCAACTTCAACCAATTTGCCCAAATGGAAATACGCTGTCCTGTCGGATACCCTTGCAGCTTGTTGCATCGAGTGCGTAACAATAACTATAGTGTATTCGGATCTTAACTCCGAGATAAGCTCCTCAATTTTCGCCGTAGCAATTGGGTCGAGAGCAGAACACGGCTCATCCATAAGAATTACCTCAGGATTGACTGCGATTGCTCTTGCGATACAAAGACGCTGTTGTTGGCCACCAGATAAACCAGTTCCAGGTTGATCGAGCCGATCTTTTAGTTCATCCCAAATACCCGCCCTTGTTAAGGAAGATTCAACAATATTATTTAAATCAGTGTTATTCTCAGCAAGACCATGAATTTTAGGACCGTATGCTACATTTTCGAAAATTGATTTAGGAAATGGATTCGGCTTTTGAAAAACCATGCCTATCCTAGCTCTTAAACCTACAACATCCACCGATGGATCATAAATGTCTTGTTCATCCAGTAAAACCTGACCCTCCAATCGACAACTATCAATGGTATCGTTCATCCTGTTTAAGCTTCTTAACAAGGTGGACTTACCGCATCCAGACGGCCCAATGAAAGCAATGACCTCTTTTTCAGCAATATCCACCGTGACATCCACCAAAGCTTTCTTGTCCCCGTAGAAAACATTGACGTCTCTTGTGGAAATTCGTGGGTTTTGCACGAAAACATTGCCCGCTGTTGTCTCTGGCAACAAACGATCTTCGATACTTAATTTGGAGGTTTCTTTTTTTTGAAGACTTGATGCACTCATCTGATCTACATTTTCCATAATATTCCTGTTTCAATTACCAACGTTTTTCAAGTTTTTTTCTCAATACCACCGCAAAAAAATTCATAGACAGCAAAAACATTAGCAGCACTATGATCGCAGCACTTGTTTTGTGAACAAACATTCTTTCAGCAAAATCTGCCCACATGAAAATTTGCACGGGAAGCGCAGTACTAGGCTCAGCAAATCCCCCAGGAACATCTACTATAAACGCAACCATTCCAATCATCAACAAGGGCGCTGTTTCCCCGAGTGCTTGTGCCATGCCAATAATGGTACCAGTAAGCATACCCGGCATAGCTAAAGGCAATACATGATGAAAAATCATCTGCATTTTCGAGGCCCCTATTCCATACGCTGCCTCTCTAATGCTGGGCGGAACAGCTTTTATAGCTGCTCTAGAGGAGATAATTACCGTGGGTAGAGTCATCAAAGCAAGGACAATTCCACCGACCAAAGGGATTGATCTTGGGAGACCAAATGCTACTATAAAAATAGCAAGTCCCATTATTCCGAACACAACAGATGGGACCGCAGCAAGGTTATTTATATTGATCTCAATTAATTCAGTAATCCAATTTTTCGGCGCAATCTCTTCCAGATAAATAGCAGTCATAATTCCCAAGGGAAAGGCAATACTTAAGCAAATAAGCATGGTCAAAATAGAACCGACCAGGGCTCCCTTTATTCCCGCGATTTCAGCTTCTCTGGAGGCCGAACCTGAAAATAAATAGTCTGAGAATTCGTACGTGATTAGTCCTTTTGAACTTAATTCGTCGATATATTGGATAGCAAGGTTTGACAATCTTCTTTCTTCTTCTGGGGTGTCTCTAGAAATGTAACCTCTTAAAAAACTATCAACATCATCATCTAAGGCAAATTGAATACGATGCGTAGAATCCAACAATTCTGGATTTTCTTTTACATGTTTGATGAGTCGAACATCGGATGCGGACGAAACGAGTGACTTTGCGGTCCTTTTCTCATTGCGTGTATCAATGCCTCCAATTTCCGCGTAAAGAGATTCATATATCACTTTAGATGTATCCCCAGAAAAAAGAGATTGGTCAGAAAAATCTCCTTTCGGATCTAAGCGAGATGAATCGATATATACGTTTAGAGTTACATAGTGCTGAAAAAGACCGGGAATGCCGTTCGTAAAAATTAAATAAAATAAAAAAAACAAGAAAAAAATAGCCAATGTAACTGCACTTTGCCCATAAAACTTAAACTTTTTTTCCTGAAAGTGTCGTTTTGGAAGTGAGTTCCTTATTTTTTGACTGACATCAATAGGTTTTATTTTTTTATTGGTATCAATCATACTGTTCTCTGTATCGTTTTACGATTTGCAAGGCAAAGAAATTTAGTACTAATGTAACGATGATCAGCATGAGAGCTAAGGCAAATGCTGACAATGTTTTAGCCGATTCGAATTCCTGATCTCCAACTAAGATGGTCACTATTTGTGTAGTAACGGTGGTTACAGCGTCCAATGGGTTGAAAGTAAGATTCGCAGCCAACCCTGCAGCCATCACCACTATCATCGTCTCTCCAATTGCTCTCGATACAGCTAATATTATTGCCGCCACGATTCCTGGAAGTGCGGCTGGTATTACTACCAGCCTTGTAGTCTCACTCACAGTGGAACCCAACCCATACGCAGCATCCCTCAAAGATTGCGGTACTGAATTTATTACATCGTCAGAAAGGGAAGATACAAATGGTATTATCATGACACCCATCACAAGTCCTGCTGCCAAGGCTGATTCAGAAGACACAGTAAGTCCCAAACTTTCGCCAAAACCTTTTACCATTGGAGCAATTGTAAGAGCTGCAAAAAACCCATATACAACGGTTGGGACCCCGGCCAAGATTTCCAACAACGGCTTTACAATAGATCTGACCCCTTTGGTTGCATATTCTGCTAAATAAATCGCGCTCAACAGACCTACTGGAACAGCAACTGATACTGCCACCAAAGATATCAATAGGGTTCCAACAAACATTGGAATCATTCCATATTCAGGCTCAGCACCCTCTGAGCCAGCTCGGATGGCTCCCTCAAACTGAGGGTTCCACGTTAGTCCAAATAAAAATTCATCTGGCGGAATTAAATCGAAAAACCGAATTGTTTCGAATAGGACTGAAAGTACAATTCCTATCGTTGTCAAAATGGCAACTAGCGAGCTTAACCCGAGGATCCATAAAACAATTTTCTCGACATGGATTCTTGCCTTGAAAGCCGGAGAAACCTTTTTTGATGCAAGATAACCACAAATAACCGAGATAACTATACACCCAAAAAAAATGATATTGCTAGAGGCCGTGGACCACCGTCTCCATGCATCTGCCGCCGGAACTACCCATGGCTCTGTCTTCCCAAAACTAATGCCATCCACCTCATTCATCACTTTGATAAAATTAATTTCTTTTTCTGTCTGATTTAGTTGGAGCAAATTAGGATAGAAGTCTTCCACCCAGAGTTTAAACAGAATTCCATCGCCAACGGCTGCAATTAACAAAAAAGACAAAGCTGGCAATAAGCCAATTAGTACGGACCAATACACGTGATATCTTGGCAAAGAGTCAAATTTTATGTTTTCCTTACCTAAAGAAACCAGCCGGTAAGTAAAAAATCCGTAAAATATAGCTACAGCACAAATAATCAGTAAGGCGTGAAAGGAAGTAAATATAGGTGCCTCCGTGAATTAAAAAGGGACCCTGCTTTTTAGAGCGATGGTCCCTTCTTCTATTAAAAAAAACTTCCTATATGTAACTTTACTTCGATAAGTTATCCATGACAAGCACGGGAAGATCGGTCATTGCTTTTTTGTATTTTTCCCTTTCCTCCTTACTCATCGGAATCATTCCAGCATCTGCCAAAGCTCCGTCTTCACCCCAATGTTTGGTCCATTCCATCATATAGTCGTTAATTCCAGGAACTACCCCAATGTGGGACTGCTTTACGTAAAAATACAATGATCTTGATGCCTTATATTTGCCAGAAGCGATGTCTTTAAATGTTGGCGCAACGTCGTCCAACACAGCACCTTGAATTGTATCGGAGTTTTGGTTTAGATAAGAAAACCCAAAAATTCCATAAGCGGTTGGGTCTTCCTTAAGCTTTTGAACAATTAAGTTATCCTGCTCCCCTGCTTCTACGTATGCTCCATCTGTTCTCATCGCCCGACATTTCTTTCCTTTTTTATCTCCACGGGCTTTTGAAAGCTTTTTGGCAACAGAATCTTTACCACAGTAGGATTTTTGGTTAATCATTTCAGCAAAAGATGCACGCGTGCCTGATGTTGTTGGTGGTCCGTATACTTTGATAGGCACATCTGGAAGAAGTGGTTTTATATCTGACCATTTTTTGTAGTAGTTAGGTACAAACTTCGTTCCAGCCTCATTTGGTACTTCGGCGGTTAGTGCTTTAGCTAAATCTGCTCGAGAAATAATTAATTTTGTCCCTTTTTTTGAATTTGCCACAACAATTCCGTCGTAACCGACCTTAATTTCTGTGACCTTTACTTCATTTTTTTGACAAAATGCCAATTCTTTTTTCTTCATGCGAGACGATGCATTCCCGATATCAACAAATTGTGTTCCCGTCCCTTCGCATACACCTTTTTTACCAACTGATGATCCACCGGATTCGACAACTGGGGTCTTTATAGAGGGGTTTTTACCCAATTGCTCGGCAACTATCGTAGCAAATGGAAAAACGGTCGATGAACCCTTCATACTTACGTAATCACGGGCAAATGAGCTTGTACACAGGACCAAACTGATTCCTGAAAGGATAAAAAACCGAAATTGCATGTGAACTCCTTAAAAAATTAATCTTCATACCTAGTGTGACGAGAAAGTATTACAAAAATATAACAACGCAGGAAATATTAACTAGTTGTAAAAAAATTTCAGTGCATACTTAAGTGTTATATAAAACTTATTTTTATTACAAATGTCAATCCTATGTTACCTTTGTATAATGTGTTTAGCCGGAGCAAAATATGATGCGAAATTTTAGGTTTTTGTCTCTAGTGGTATTACTTGTTTTTGCGAGCGGCATTTATGCAGTGCCTCCACCAAGAGGAATTGACCCGATTGAAGCAAAAAGAAAAGCACGGATTGATAAAATAAAAAGAGAAAAGGCTAGGAGAGATTCCATCAACTGCTATTTACGAGAACGTAAAAAAATTAGCGATGGAGGCACTACCTGCATCTACAAATGCCCCTCCGTAAAAGGAAGAGTGGAAAGTAACAACATTGGCCCTGGATTCAGTTGTCCCACTATGATGAATGTTTTGCGAAGGGAATGAATGCTTACTGCAGGCTTGATACCAATTGATCGATACACGACTTCGCGAGTTTTTCAGTTTCCGCCTCTGCCATTACCCGTATTACGGGTTCGGTTCCTGAAGCCCTTACCAGAATACGTCCATCTGAGCCAAGTTCGTCGAGGACCCGCTTTTTCGCATTTTTAAACTTTTCGTTAATTGGCCAATTTTTGCCTGGAATAAGGGGCACATTTATTAAAAGTTGAGGCATCAGTTGTAAATCGGCAATAAAATCAGAAAGGTTGTCTCCAATAGTAATAATAGCTTGTAAAACCTGTAACGCACTTACAATTCCGTCGCCCGTCGTATGCATGTCTAACGATAAAATATGTCCCGAAGTTTCTCCTCCTAAATACCAATCATTCTCCTCTAGAATTTGTAGAATATGACGGTCTCCAACTTTTGCTCTTCTAAATTCGAGCCCACACTTATTGATGGCCCGCTCGAGACCCAGATTACTCATGAGTGTCCCAACCACACCCTTAACGGCGCTTGCTCCTTCCGTTCTAACTCTTAGTTTGGTGATCGCGTACAACAACTCATCGCCATCGTAAACTCTTCCCAAATGATCAACCAGCTTGAGTCTATCCCCGTCACCATCCAAAGCGATTCCGAAATCTGCCGAAACACGAAGAACTCTCTCAATAAGCTTTTGAGGAAAAAGAGTTCCCACAGAATCATTGATATTCATTCCGTTCGGTTTATTACCTATTTCAATAACTTCAGCTCCGAGTTCGCTGAGAATCTTTCCCGCGCAAAATGATGCAGCCCCATTCGATGAATCTAAAATAATTTTCTTACCTCTAAGAGACAAATTTCTCGGAAAACAAGATTTACAAAACTCGATGTATCTACCGTCAGCATCTTGTATTTTTTTTTGCACCCCCAATTTACAAGGGTCGATGGCATAGTTTAACTTCAAACTATCTTGAATTTTTTTTTCCATCAATTCTGGTATTTTTTTCCCCGAACCACTGAAGAATTTAAACCCATTATCTCGGAACATATTGTGGGATGCGCTTACCACAACTCCTACGTTTGCACCAATTGACTTTGTGAGAAAAGCCACAGCAGGGCTTGGCATTATCCCAACGTTAAATACATTAGCTCCAGCCTGATTTAGACCGCTAGAAAAGGCACTTGCTAACATATCCCCAGATGATCTTGTATCTCGCCCAATAACTACGTCAACTGTTTCTCTGGTGTTTTTTAGAGCAGCCCCCGTGGCAATCCCCAGTCTTAGTGCAAATTCCGGAGAAACTCCTTTCTCAGAGACAGGGCCGCGGATACCGTCAGTGCCAAATTCAAGTTTGTTTTTCATTGTCCACGCCAGAAAATATGTTGTCTCCGCCCAAAGCCTTATAGACAGTGATCATCTCTTTTGTTTCCTTGACGTCATGTACTCTAACTACGGATGCACCCTGCATTGCACTCCAAAGGGCCATTGCTAAGCTTCCTCCCAATCTATCGGTTGGTTTACTATTACGTTTACAAAGTTCTGAGATTATTCTTTTTCTGGATAACCCAACTAGCAAAGGGCAAACTTTACTTAGCCTTGGGATTTCTTTTAAAAGCGAAAGATTATGTTGCGAAGTCTTTCCGAAACCAAATCCTGGATCGATTAAAATCCTGTCTTTTGAAATTCCGGAATTCCGAAATTCCTCCACCTTTCTTTGCAAGAAAAATTCAACTTCAGAAACAACATCACCGTACCGAGGACTGTCCTGCATATTTTGTGGATTCCCCTGCATGTGCATTATACAAAAGCCAATCCGACTTTTTTTCATTGCTTTTAAAAAATCAAGAGCCTCTTTTGACCTAAATCCAGAGACGTCATTTATTAAATCCACCCCCATTTCTACAGCCCTGATCATAATCTCGGGCTTCATAGTATCTATGGAAACAGGAATTTTCAACTCCAAAATCTTTGCCAAAACCTCTTCCACTCGTCTCCACTCTTCCTCCAGTGGAATTTTTTCAGCTCCAGGCCTAGTACTCTCCCCCCCAAGATCGATTATATCGACTCCATCAGAGATCATACCTTCCGCCCTTTTTACGGCAAGGTCACAGGTACCAAGAGTTCCTCCGTCAGAAAAAGAGTCTGGGGTCACGTTTAAAATCCCCATCACCAAAGGACCTTCTAGGGAAAGATCAAACCTACCGCAAGTAAAAATATGGTTCTCTGAATGGGTTTCTGTCAACTAAGTGTCTCCGTGTGTCACCCAGAACGTGGGATGCTTGTACAAGCATCCCACAGTAAATAGAAAGCAGGAAAAAAAAAGGTTTTGTATCAGTTGGCAGCTGTAACAGCATCCGGTGGAGTTTGGTTACCGCTTTTAGCGCTTGAGCCCCCTCCCGAATTAGAACTGTTACCGCCATCATTTTCGGGGCCAGATTTAAGACTATCTTTGGGCGGCTTTGGCTCCTTTCCTTTAGCGATATCATCAATCTGTTCAGCATCGATAGTTTCCCATTCTAAAAGGGCTTTCGCCATCGCATGCATCTTTTCTGAATTTTTTTCTATGATATCTCGTGCTACCGTGTACTGTTCGTCGATAATCCTACGTATCTCAGAATCAACCTTTTGCATCGTCGACTCAGACACGTGAGTCGTTTTTGTGATGCTTCTACCAAGAAATACCTCTCCTTCATTTTCCGCGTATACCATTGGCCCTAAAGCATCACTCATTCCATATCTAGTGACCATATCGCGGGCAAGCTGGGTAGCCCTCTCGAAATCGTTTGAGGCCCCAGTTGTCATTTGGTCCATAAAGATTTCTTCAGCAATCCTGCCCCCAAATAACACTGCAATAGTGTTCAAAATCCGTTCCTTATCCATACTATACCTATCGCCCTCAGGTAATTGCATGGTAACCCCAAGAGCCCTTCCCCTAGGAATGATAGTAACCTTGTGTACCGGATCGGTTTTTGGGAGCATCTTTGCGACTATGGCGTGACCAGACTCGTGATAAGCAGTATTTTTCCTTTCTTCCTCAGGCATAACTATGGATTTCCTCTCAGAACCCATTAAGATTTTATCCTTTGCTTTCTCGAAATCATCCATTTCAACCGTTCTTCCGCTGCGTCGCGCAGCGAAGAGAGCAGCCTCATTTACGATATTGGCTAAGTCTGCCCCTGACATCCCGGGCGTTCCCCTGGCTAAGATATCCGCTTTAACATCAGATGCAATGGGTACCTTTCTCATGTGAACATTTAGAATTTGCTCCCTGCCTCGAACGTCAGGAAGCGGAACAACAACTTGTCGATCGAACCTTCCTGGTCTTAACAGAGCTGGGTCTAACACATCAGGCCTGTTCGTGGCAGCTATCACTATAATGCCTTGATTCGTCTCAAATCCATCCATCTCAACCAACATCTGATTTAGGGTTTGCTCACGCTCATCATTTCCTCCACCAAGTCCTGCCCCTCTTTGTCTGCCAACCGCATCTATCTCGTCAATAAAAATTATGCAAGGCGAGTGTTTCTTTGCGTTCTCGAACATATCCCGTACACGAGCCGCCCCGACACCAACAAACATTTCAACAAAATCCGACCCTGAGATGGAGAAAAAAGGTACTTTCGCTTCGCCAGCAATTGCTTTAGCAAGCAGTGTCTTTCCTGTACCAGGGGATCCAACCATCAGAACCCCCCGAGGTATTCTACCTCCAAGCTTTTGAAATTTAGTCGGATCTCGCAAAAAATCAACCAATTCTGTAACATCTTCCTTGGCTTCATCACAACCAGCAACATCCGAAAAAGTAATAACATTGTTATTCTCATCGATCATGCGAGCCTTTGACTTTCCAAATGAAAAGGCACCACCTCGACCACCTCCCTGCATTTGCCTCATAAAGAAAATCCATACCGCAATTAGAAGTAGCATTGGGAACCATGAAACAAAAATACTCATTAACAACGATGGCTGCTCCTCAGGCTTAGCCGATACTATTACCCCATATTTCATGAGATCGGAAACCATCCACAAATCTTGCGGAGCGTTTACCATAAGTTGCCTGTCATCAGTCGTTATGGCTCTAACCGTTCTACCATCTACAACAGCGGATTTAATGGCTCCCTGCCTTGCCTCTTCCATAAATTGCGAATAGGAAATCTCCCGACTCATTCCCCTAGTTCCGTCGAATTGCCGAAATATAGAAAATAAAATTAAAGCGATTACCATCCATATTGCTACTTTTGATACAGTATTATTCAAATCAAAACCTCGAATTTGTTAGTATTGCTTATTTGGATAACTATATTCCAAATAAGTTTTTAAATACACTATTATTTTAGTGTTTTTGCGACAAGAAATTGCTCAGCGGACACTTTTTTGGAAGCCAACGGCTTTCTCAGCCATACTTTTTCGAAGTATTTACTTAGTTTTTTGCGAAATTCACGGCTTCCAGTGCCGGTTTCAAACGCTTTAACCACAACACAACCATTTTTATGCAAGTTCTCTAGGCTGAAATCTAGAACAAGATTGACCAAATTGAAGATGTTTTCCCCGTCAACAACTTTAATTCCAGATAGATTTGGAGCCATGTCAGATAAAATTAAGTCGACTTTTCTGCCATTAAATGCTGCAAGTATTTCCTTACGGGCGGATTCATCTTGAAAATCACCCTCAATTTGAGTTACCCCTTGAATCAATTGAAAATGAAGTATATCAACACCTACAATAAGGGTCTTCTTTGACTTCGTCTTCCTTTTAGCGACCTGCAACCAGCTACCGGGCGCACAACCAAGATCAAGTACGCTTGAACAATTATTAAACAGACAAAACTCCTCATCAATTTCCAACAACTTAAAGGCTGCTCTAGACCGAAACCCTTCACGGTTAGCATCTTTTACGTACTTATCAGATAAAAACTCATTTAACCATTTTTTTTTCACCATTGTTTTGGTGATCTACACTTCGTATTCTACTTTTATAATTTGGACTTCCCTTTTTCCTGATGGAATATCGAATTCCGTAATATCGTCCTCTGTTTTCCCGATTAATGCCCGAGCAATTGGACTAACATACGAGATTTTCCCTTCGCGTATATTGGCCTCATCCTCCCCTACAATCTGATATTTAAACTGCTCATCAGTATTCAAATCTATAAAGGTTACAATAACACCGAAAACAACTCTTCCATCCCTTTGCAACTGAGTTGGATTTATGATCTCAGCTGTAGATATTTTGTTTTCTAAATCCTGTATCCGCCCCTCCAACATAGATTGCTTTTCCTTAGCTGCATCATATTCAGCATTTTCGGACAAATCACCATGTGCTCTAGCCTCGGCTATCGCCTGAATAACTGCCGGCCTCTCATGAGTCTTTAATAATTGTAACTCCTCCTTCAGTCGGTCAAAACCTTTGCTAGTTAAAGGCGTTCTATTCATCTTATTCTCAGTGTAGTGATTTTAAATCATAAACTTCAACCTTGGATGCCGCAAGCGAAGATAACCCATCAACTGCAGCTTTAGCGCCTGCAAGAGTTGTGTAAGTGGTTACACTCTCACTCAAAGCACTGGTACGAATCGATCTCGAATCTTTTATCGCGCTCTTTCTTTCCTCCACAGTATTTAAGATGAAAGAAATTTGTCCGTTTTTTATCCTATCAACTATATGAGGCCGTCCTTCGGTTACCTTTTTTACCGTTTCAACCTTAATACCTCTTTTTCCGATATATTCAGCAGTTCCTTTTGTAGCAACCAGCTCAAACCCCAACATCTGAAGTTTTCTGGCTAGATCTACTGCGGCAGGTTTGTCATGATCACGAACACTGATGAATGCGAGCTTTCCCGGTATTTTTGTTGGAAAATCAATACCTGCCGCTAACTGTGATTTTATAAAAGCTTCGCTAAATGTTTTCCCAATTCCCATGACTTCCCCAGTTGATTTCATTTCTGGACCTAAAATAGTATCCACTCCGATAAATTTGGAAAATGGAAATACAGCCTCCTTTACGGCATAGTACTTAGATTCTCGATTTTCAGATACATTTTGCGCATCCAAGGATACGCCCAACATGATTTTAGTAGCTAACTTTGCTAACGGCATTCCAATTGCTTTGGATACAAAAGGAATTGTCCTTGAGGCTCGAGGGTTAACTTCTAGAACATATAAATCTCCGTTTTGCACAGCAAACTGAATATTCATAAGACCTTTAACTTGAAGAGCCTGTGCCAATATAGCGGTTTGATGCTCAATTTGAGCAATGATCTTTTTATCCAGGGAAAATGGAGGAATGCAACACGCTGAGTCGCCCGAATGGACCCCGGCTCGCTCAATATGCTCCATAATTCCTCCAATAAATAAATCTTTTCCGTCAAACAGACAATCTACATCCACTTCGATAGCATCATTTAAAAAACAATCCAGAAGGACTGGCGATTCATTTGAAACCTTCACGGCCTCTAAAAAATACTGTTTAAGGTCTTTTTCATCCTGAACAATTTCCATCGCCCTTCCTCCTAATACATAGCTTGGACGAACTAGGAGAGGAAAACCAAGTTCCCTAGCAAACATTGTCGCTTCTTCCTCTGTTCTCGCAATTCTATTAGGGGGCTGCAACAGATCTAGCTTTTTTAGAAGCTTCTGAAAACGTTCTCTATCTTCCGCTAAGTCGATAAACTCTGGTTTAGTGCCCAGAATATTTACTCCAGAGGCCTCTAAATCCTTAGCTAACTTTAGCGGAGTTTGGCCTCCGAATTGCACAATTACCCCAAGCGGCTTTTCTCTATGAATTATTTCAAGAACATCTTCCAAAGTTAAAGATTCAAAATAAAGCCTATCAGAAGTATCGTAATCCGTCGAAACCGTCTCGGGGTTACAATTCACCATGATCGTTTCAAACCCGAGTGCCTTGAGCGCAAAAACCGCATGAACACAACAATAATCGAACTCAATGCCCTGACCAATCCTATTTGGTCCTCCGCCTAAAATTAGTACTTTTTTATTTTTACTGGGATGCGACTCATCCTCTTCTTCATATGTTGAATAGAAGTATGAGGTTGTCGAATCAAATTCCCCGGCGCAAGTGTCAACTCTTTTAAATACAGGCCTTACCTCAAGTGAATGCCTTACTTTACGAACTTGTGCTTCGGAAACATCAAGAAGGTTTGCCAGTCGACTATCGGAGAAGCCCCTTTGCTTAAGCGCAGTCATAATAGATCTATCAATATCGGGTATGACCAATTTTTTTAAATTTTGCTCAATATAAATCAGTTCCCTTATTTGATTTAAAAACCATTTATCGATCTTTGTCGCGACATATACTTCTTCGACCGTAACGTTTTCCCTGAAAGCATTTCCCACAGCAAGAATACGAGTTGAACTAGGTTGTGTTAATTGGTTTTTTAAATCGTCCTGGTGCAGGCCTAATTCTTCTAAGCCATTTATGCCAGTCTCCAATCCACGTAAAGCTTTTTGAAATGATTCTTGAAAAGTCCTTCCTATCGCCATTACTTCCCCGACTGATTTCATTTGTGTTGTCAATTTATCTTCCGCTAATGGAAATTTTTCAAATGCAAACCTCGGGATTTTTGTAACGACGTAATCGATAGTCGGCTCAAATGAGGCCGGAATATTTCCGCCCGTAACCTCATTTGCAAGCTCGTCTAAACAATATCCCACAGCTAACTTTGCGGCAACTTTTGCAATTGGAAAACCAGTGGCTTTAGATGCTAGCGCTGATGATCTGGATACTCTTGGATTCATTTCAACCACTACCATTCTTCCATCAAACGGGTTTACGGCAAATTGCACATTTGAACCGCCAGTGTCTACCCCAACTTTGCGCAATATGTTTATAGAGGAACTTCTCATTATTTGAAATTCTTTATCAGATAGCGTCTGAGCAGGGGCAACAGTAATTGAATCACCCGTATGCACTCCCATTGGATCAAGATTCTCTATGGAGCAAACGATTATACAATTATCATTTTTATCCCTGACAACCTCCATCTCAAATTCTTTCCAACCGATTAATGATTCTTCGATCAACAACTGTTTTGCTGGAGAAACTTCGAGACCATGCCTGCAAATGGAATCAAATTCTTGGGCGTTGAAAGCAATCCCTCCTCCGGTTCCACCTAATGTAAAACTTGGACGGATTATCACCGGAAAACCTGTTCCATTGGTCACCTTTGCAATTGACTCGCGGACCTCTACTGCCTCTTCTAGTGATTGAGCTAGCCCGGACTTAGCAGTTTCAAGTCCTAGCTCATTCATCGCTATTTTAAACAGACTTCTATCTTCAGCGACCTCAATTGAAGTTTTTTTCGCTCCAATTAATTCCACGCCATGCTTTTTGAGAGAACCAGTCTCAGCAAGTTTTAACGCCAAATTCAATGCAGTTTGACCACCCATGGTTGCTAACATCGCGTCCGGTTTCTCGCACTCGAATATTTGATTTAACACCATGGTATTCAATGGCTCGATATAAACTGAATCTGCCATATCTGGGTCTGTCATGATCGTAGCAGGATTACTGTTTACGAGAACAACTTTATAACCCTCTTCCTTGAGTGCTTTACAAGCTTGAACACCAGAATAATCAAACTCGCAAGCCTGCCCGATGACAATCGGTCCGGCGCCAACAATCAAAATTTTTTTTATGTCTTCTCTCCGAGGCATGAACTCTCTTTCTTTAAACTGGTAAACAGGTCACTTTGAACCCTCTACCTTATTCACAATTGAAGTCAAAAAATCTTCAAAAATTTCCTCAATATCCTGCGGGCCAGGACAACCCTCGGGGTGACCTTGAAAAGCACTAACTGGAAACTTTTTGAGCCGATAACCCTGAATGGTTCCATCAAATAGAGAGCGATGTGTTATTTCCGCTATTTCTTCGAACTGCTGTTCATCAACAGCAAAGCCGTGATTCTGAGATGTGATAAATATCTTGCCAGTCTTCAAGTTTACTACAGGGTGATTTGCTCCATGATGTCCTACAGACATTTTCACTGTTTTTCCTCCTAGGGCTAAAGAGATGATTTGATGCCCTAAGCAAATCCCGAGACAGGGCATTCTGTCCTGTATTGCCAATTTTGCAAACTTTATTGCCTCAGTGCATGGCTCTGGGTCTCCGGGCCCATTTGAAAAAACAATTCCGGAAGCTCCTAGGCTTTTAATATCGGCAAATTTCGTGCCCGAACCGACAATTTTCACGCTGCAACCCAATCCTGTTAGGGTCTTAACTATATTTCGTTTAACTCCTAGGTCGTAAACAAGCACGACAAATTCCTTTTTTTTTCTCATAAGATTCGGAACAAACTCCTGGAAACAATCTTCCTCTTTCAGTCCAGACACATGCTCGATTAGGCTTTTTCCAGTTATGCCAGGAAAGGAACTTAAACGCTCCTGAGCAAACTTCTCTACATCTTGTGACTCAAAATCAATGTCAGCAGATTCAACAACAATGATTCCATTCTTTGCTCCATTTTTCCTCAGATGCAAGGTCAGTTTCCTTGTATCAATGTTTTCAATCCCTACGATCCTGTTTCTTTTAAGAAAATTTTGTAATGACTCCTCCGCTCTATGGTTATGATATGCCGTGGATATCTGCTTAATTATTAATCCCGATAGGTGAGTTTTATAAGATTCCATGTCCACAGAATTGCATCCGACGTTTCCAATATGCGGGTAGGTCAGCGTTACTAACTGATTACAGTAACTTGGATCACTTAATATTTCTTGGTACCCAGTAATTGAGGTGTTAAAAACTACCTCTCCGATCGCAACTCCATTCACGCCAATTGAATTGCCGTTGAATCGCATACCGTCCTCTAATATTAGCGCCGCCTTCTTAAAACCTTTTCCTGAAAAATCGAGTAGCTTATCTATATCCAACAAATCATCTCCGTCTAATTTCCAACATTCACTGCTATTTAGCTAAGAGCAGAAAACAAGATCCCGAAGACACACCCATGGGCGCAAAGCCATGAAATCGTCCTCAAGTTTGAAAAACCAAAAATGTAAAATAACACGTAAAAAACCCTCAGGAAAATATAAAGCACAGACATAAGATTAACAAAATCTATATTGTCAAGAGAGAAAATTAAAGCAAGGGTCAATGAGGCAGAGAACCAGATAAATGATTCCCAACTATTCTGCTGAGCTGAATTTGCTCGCTCCCTAAAACCAGTTTGAATGGCGAGCCATTTCCTCGGATTTTCGTTATCGTAGTTTTTTTTTGATTTTGAGATTCCCGCGCAAATGATAGGCAAGATTCCAGCTGTAAAAAAACACCAAAATGAGATTTTATCCATAATTTAACCTTCCCGCTTTCTCTCTCTAAAAGCCTGCGCAATTGTTCCAAGATCGGTGTATTCAAGTTCCGCCCCATGCGGAACGCCTCGGGCTAAACGAGCGAGCTTTTTTTTCTTTGTCTTCAAATGTTGTTTAAAAAGATACTCGATAGCCTGAGCGGTCGCCTCGCCCTCAGCCGTAAAGTTTGTCGCAATAATAATTTCCTTGACCTCTTCTTCCTCTGCTCTAAAGAAAAGTCGTTCAAAGCCTAAATCTTTTGGACCGACCCCATCGATAAAAGAAACTTTTCCCATCAAAACGAAATACAAACCGTTAAATGCGTGAGATTGTTCCACGGCTAACAAATCGGAAGGGGACTCAACTATACATAATTTAGTGGGATCCCGATTACCGTCAGTACAAATTTTGCACACCTCACCCTCACACAGGGTATTACATTTCTGACAATTGCTAATTTTTACTAAGGCCTTAATGATTGAATCTGATAAGTCCTGAGCAATCTGCCTATCTACATGTAACAAATAAAAAGCGTATCGTTGCGCAGTTTTTGGACCTACACCAGGTAATTCCGCTAAAGCTTCTACTAACTCTTTGAAACTATCCCGGTGATTATCACGACTACTCATAATCGGTTAAGCCTAAAAACCAGGGGGAAGCGAAATGCCAGAAGTGACCGATTCCATTCTACTATCAGATAACTGCTTTGCTTTCTGGATACCATCGTTTATTGCGAGCCTTAACAGGTCTTGCAAAAGCTCCAGATCCTCTTCTTGTCCCGTAAACATGGAGGGGTCAATCCAAACTTTTTCCATTCTATTGTTACACGTCAAAGTAACCTTAACTTTTCCTCCTGACGCTTCCCCAACTACCTCTAACGTAGCAAGCTCATCTTGTACTCTTTTTAAATCTTGCTGCATTTTTTGAGCCTGCTTCATCATATTTCCTAATTTACCCTTTATCAAAATAATCTCCTTTATTATTCAATTTTTTATCGATTCTCTTAATACCTTTCCATCAAATCGCTTGATGAAAGCGTTAACCACCTCGGATTTAGAAATTTTTGCATAGGCTTCATTAATTGATTTTTCCTTTTCATCTTTTTCAATCATTAAAAGAGATGACTCGACTTCATCAAAAAACTTTGTTTTGAATTCGACTGCTTCACCTATTTTATCTGAAACATAAAAATTCACTTTTTTCACTAAATCCGAATCCATGAGAAATGAAGAGTCAATTTTTATAAGGCATACAGAACTAGATTTTGCATAGCTAATGCTCACTAATTCTGATTGCGATAAAAACTGCTTTACTAGTCCATTACCCCCTAATCTTTTTACAAAATGAGGCCATGTGGTGGTGTCTACTTTCCTGAATAGCATTCCCAAAGAACTACCCACATCAACAGAAATGCACTTTTCACCGTCCGACGCAGAGCTCTCAGTCATATCAACATCCCCTTCGCCTGAGATAACATGGTCACGAGAATTTGTCTCTATCGATTTTTTTTTTTGAAAAAAAGGTCTTTCAGGGAGAAAGGCTAGTATGCGAAGAATAGTCATTTGTAATCCGACTAACTCATTTGGAGCTAAATGCAGATCCCTCTTTCCTAGTATACATATCTGATAAAACAGATTAGCGTCCGTTTCTGTCACAGGCATTTCGTCTGCTATTACAACATTCCCTGCTTCTCCCTCTCCAACAGAATTTAAAATTTTTGTTTGGCAAATTTTATGGAAAACAGTCGCTAGTTGATCAAGAATTGTTTCAGCAGATGCTCCTTTGCTCAGAGCTTCGTTTGAGATTTTTAAAGCTTCCGCTACATCGTTTTTAGCAATAGCCGCAACTAGACTTTCTAAAGTTTCGCTCGATATCAAACCCAAAATCTCAAAAACTGTGGACAGTGCGATAGACTTATCCCCTGATACGGCAATTACTTGTTCAGAAATAGATAGTGCATCTCGCAAGCTTCCAGAAGCAGCAGAGGCTATTGGCTCAAGCGCATCATCATCAAACTTGATATCCTTTTTTTCAAAAACGGTAACTAAATAGTCGTGAACTTTACTGGTGGAGATGTTTTGCAAACTAAATTTTACACACCGCGATACCACCGTTAATGGCACCTTATTGAGTTCCGTGGTTGCTAAGACGAAAACAACGTAATTCGGAGGTTCCTCAAGCGTCTTCAACATCGAATTGAAAGCATGACTACTTAACATGTGTACTTCGTCAATTATTATTACTTTCATTTTTCCTAATGATGGAGGATAACGAAGTTGCTCAAAGAACGCCTGGATCTCTTCAACTCCCCTATTTGAAGCAGCATCAAGCTCAATTACATCTAAAAAAGACCCTTCCTCAATGTTTTTGCAACTGTTACATGTGCCACAGCAATCCCCATTTTCAGGACGTTCGCAATTCAAAGCTTTCGCTATCAACCTCGCCAAGGTTGTTTTTCCGACACCCCTTCCTCCGGTTAACAAATACGCATGGTGCATATTTCCCAACCTTACTGAGTAAGTTAAAGCCCTTACAACTAATTCTTGGCCAACGACCGATGCAAACTTGTTCGGGCGCAATGAACGAGCTAACGCCGTATATGAAATTTTTGCTCTCCTTTGATTAACTGTGCGGGCTACACTTACACTTACCATCAATTGCCTTGGCTGCTCCGTTTCCGACCTGACCAGATTGACATTTTAAGTAATGCAATAAGCCCGCTACATAAGTTTACCAACTGATTTCTTTTTTTTTTTTTTTTTTTGTTGAAATTAATAAAATAGTTTGTAACAATATGCTCATTAAATAAAATTCGCTTTAGTCTTATCGCAATTGGTCTCGCGTTGGTTAGTTAACCTCAAATTTCCCTTATTAATATAATGACAGAATTGGTAACGAATATATCAGATGAAAGTTTTGATACCGAAGTTTTAAAATGCTCGGTGCCGGTGATAGTTGATTTCTGGGCTGAGTGGTGTGGGCCATGTAAGTCTATTGCGCCGATTATTGAGGAGTTGGCTAGCGACTATGAGGGGAAAATTAAGGTTTGTAAACTAAATATTGACGAAAGTCTTGAAACACCCACTAAGTTTGGTGTAAGAGGAATACCAACATTACTTTTATTTAAAAATGGCGCGGTAGTCTCTCAAAAAGTTGGAGCTGCCGCGAAATCGCAACTAAGTGCATGGATTGATAGCAATACTTAAAATTTTTATCATCCATAATAACCGCCGCTAAATATGTATTTATCTGAATTAAAAGCATTGCCCGTAACCAAGTTGGTAGAATTAGCCAGATCTCTTGACATAGAGACAGCTAGTCGCCTACGTAAGCAAGAATTAATGTTCACAATTTTAAAACGAAAAGCAAAGGGAGGTGAGCAAATATTTGGCGACGGTGTCCTTGAAGTTTTACCTGATGGTTTTGGGTTTTTGAGATCTCCCGAAGCCTCTTATATGGCAAGTACTGATGATATTTATTTGTCTCCTTCTCAGATAAGGAGATTTAATTTGCATACCGGGGATGCAATTGAAGGAGAAGTTAGAACCCCAAAGGATGGGGAACGATATTTCGCTCTTGTAAAAGTTGACCAAATCAATTCTCAATCACCAGACGCATCGAAAAATAAGATTTTATTCGAAAATCTTACACCACTCTTTCCTAATGATCCGATAAGACTGGAGAGGGAGATGAGGGGCGAAGAAAATATTACTGGAAGAATCATAGACATGGTGGCTCCTATAGGTAAAGGACAGAGAGGTTTACTTGTAGCCTCGCCGAAAAGTGGCAAAACTGTTATGATGCAGCACATAGCTCACTCAATCACCGCAAATCATCCAGAGATTAAACTGATAGTCTTGCTTATTGACGAACGACCTGAGGAGGTCACTGAAATGCAGAGATCAGTTAGAGGGGAAGTTGTTGCATCCACGTTTGACGAGCCTGCTGCAAGACATGTACAGGTTGCTGAAATGGTTATCGAAAAGGCAAAACGTTTGGTTGAGCACAAAAAAGATGTTGTAATATTATTGGATTCAATTACAAGATTGGCAAGGGCTTACAACACGGTTGTCCCAACTTCCGGGAAGGTACTTACAGGGGGGGTTGATGCGAATGCCCTTCACAGGCCAAAAAGATTTTTTGGCGCAGCAAGAAATGTCGAGGAAGGTGGTTCCCTTACAATTATAGCCACGGCGCTTATAGAGACAGGCAGCAGGATGGATGAAGTAATTTATGAGGAGTTTAAGGGAACAGGTAATATGGAGGTACACCTGGAGAGAAGGTTAGCCGAGAAAAGGGTTTATCCGTCGATAAACATTAATCGATCGGGAACCAGGAAGGAAGAATTACTCATTAAACCTGATTTATTGCAAAAGATTTGGATCCTACGTAAACTCTTACATGATATGGACGAGTCTCAGGCAATTGAGTTTCTGTTAGACAAGATAAGGCAAACTAAAAATAACGCTGAATTTTTTGATCTAATGAAAAAAGGCAGCTAAGTTAATCAGAAGGTTTAGGATTTCGTATGAAAAAAGATGTGCACCCGAATTATCGACAGGTCGTGTTCGTAGACGTATCTAACGACTACCGTTTTTTGACAAGATCGACTGTAAAAACAAAGGATACAACCAAGTGGGAAGATGGTAATGAATATCCCCTATACAAATTAGATACTAGCTCAGAATCCCACCCGTTTTACACAGGTACGCAGAAGATGGTAGACACTGCTGGTAGAGTTGAGAAATTTAGACAAAAGTTTGGTAAAAAACGAGGTACGAGGTCCCAAACAACAGAATAGTATTAGAAAACTTATCCGGTATTCGTTCTGTGGTTGAACGAAACAAAAAAATCGAAAAGCTTTTATCTTTTCCGGGGGGAGCTCAGCAACCACCCGGTTTAGTTGCCTCGGCAGCGAAAATGGTCCCTTTCACTTTTTTGTCAATTATTATAGTTGGAATATTGGCATTCGGAATAGTTGATAGGGGACCCTGGACAGGTCCGGATACAACGGGTACTGCTCTGATAAAATTTTGCTTGAGTGCTTTTAAGCAAAACTCTCCACCAGCTTGTTTTTTTCCAAACTTATACGGAATAAAGCTAGAACATGAAGCTCCACTATTTTTCTTTATCGCTGCATACATAATTAGTGCGGCAGAACAAGCTTATTTGTTTATATTCGGTGACTCATTACCGCTAGAGTACGTTGACGATTTTGGCAGAATCTTACAAGTTTTATGTGTTTTGGTTGCATTAATTTTTCTTTGGCTAGGGACTAAAATACTTGGATTGCGTCGAGAATCGAGGCCTTCTGACCCTTTGGGCATTGGTCCAGATGCGTCAACTTTCGGTAATAACCTGGGAACATGCGCAGTTCTGCTTACACTATCATGTCTAGGATTAGTTTTTCGATGGCACGAAGTAGGTAGCGAGGGCTTTTCCTTCCTTTTTCAGGCTGTCTGTTTTTTTGCCATGTGTCAGGGTCCAGAAAAACCGAAAGAATCCGCAGTAATTTTTAGTGTTGGCTTAGTCGCATTATTCTTTGGCACAAGTGTACATGTTTCCCTATCAATTTTGTTAGCAGCGATATTTATATTCTCATTTATTTATCCATGGACATTGGTGAAAAAAAGTTTTTTACGCTCAACCTTTTATTTTTTAACCTCTACGATATTGATTGTGGTTCTGGTTCTGGTTTACCAGAGTGATGAATCTCAAAATTTTTACCTTTGGATCAACGGACAGCTAAACTTGTTTGAGCTTCGGCCATTTTATGTTATCAAAAATTGGCTTTGGACATGGTGGCCATTGTGGCCAATATGCCTTGTTATGTTATATAATCTCGTAAAATTTGAGAAATTTAATCAGCCTCACTTAAAATTTCTCGGAATCCTTTTAATAGCCCAATCTTTTTTTCCATTAATGGGTTTGCTAACCAACGATGGACAAAAATTTCTTCCCATAGTGCCGTTAACAGTAATGGCTGCATTTGGGCTTTTATTTCTTCCAAAAATAGTTGCCGACTTACTTGACTGGTTTGCATTGTCACTC
Organism: Burkholderiaceae bacterium; assembly: GCA_004214155.1. Classification (GTDB taxonomy): domain Bacteria; phylum Pseudomonadota; class Gammaproteobacteria; order Burkholderiales; family Burkholderiaceae_A; genus UBA7377. Next base: position 141,806 of record SGYQ01000001.1, on the reverse strand, counting down.
TTTACCTTTCTAGGATTCATAGTTTGGTTTTATTGGATCGCCTTGCACTCGGGTCTTCCAGTAGAAGTATTTGCTAATATCACAAGAGCTGCGCCGGGCATTTCAGAAGTCGTTAATACAAATGATTTAATTCTAGGAGTAATTATTTCTCTCTTTTGGATATATTTAATACTGTGGAGACTAAAATTTATTCACCCAAATATCTGGAGACCAGTAGTGCTCAGTGCAGGCGGACTCGGGCTTACATGGGCATTACTTATTACGCTTTGGGGGCCAGCTCTAAATATCAACAGAGGGTATCAGAATATTCAAGCCTTACTTAAACCTGTCCGTAACGAAACAGTTTGCATAAATAGAGACGACAAAAAGCTAATAGCCATAGTAGCTGCTCATAGTGAAACCAAAATAGTTCCCTATAATAGAAATCTAAATAAAAATTTATGCAGATATTTGCTCGTCCGGGGAAGCCCGGCCTATGCCACAGTTGAAGAGCAAACATGGATTAAATTATCAGATGCATACAGAAAAAGTGACTCAAAAAAAAGGGAACTCTTTACCTTGTACTCTAGAAACTGACCTAGCGAAAAAAATTTTTTCGATAAAACTTCAGCTCAGTAATGGATTCTAAAGTATCTGCCATCGCAGTATGAGCGCCTTTTTTTGAAAAAGCCTTTGCAATATGAGGACTCCATCGCTTACATAACTCCTTAATTGTACTTACGTCAACATTACGATAACTAAAGTAAGCATCTAGCCTGGGCATATAAAGACGCAAAAATCTTCTGTCCTGATGAATTGAATTCCCACAAAGTGGTGAAGCTTCTGCTGGTACAAATTGAGACAAATAGTCCAGAATCCTTTCCTCAACTACTTGCTCGTCCAATGATGAAATTTTAACTTTGTGAATTAGTCCGCTTTTTTTATGTGTTATCTTATTCCAATCATCCATTTTGTCTAAAAAATAATCGGATTGCTTTAGGACAAATTCAATACCCTCGTGCAGAGGATTTAGATCTCTGTCTGTAACAATGATGGCTATTTCGAGGATTCTGCACGTATTTGGATCTAATCCACTCATTTCCATATCTAACCAAACCAGATTATCCTTTTGTTTTAGATTGGGTTTCTCTTGATCAACGCCCTTATCTTCAGATTTTTTTTTAGAAATACTCATAAACTCTTATACACTTTAAATAAACAATACAGGGGGAAAGTTGGTAAAAACCACACACAGAGTTTTGAGTAAATCACAGAAAACCATAACACTGGAGCCACCACTAAACTCTTCTTATTCTGTTCCGGTGGGTATATTATCGTCTATAGTTCTAAACGATTCAATCGAGATAGTCCTTAAACCAAAAAAACAACAGATAAAAATCTTACCTCGTAAAAATTTATTATCTAGGTCAGAGAAAATTGAAAAAAAAATTGTTGCCAACCTCGATCATCTTTTTTTAGTTGTTACGAACTTTCCTTCATTTAACCTATTAAATTCTGCCAAAATGGCCATTCGGGCACGAAATGAAAATATTCCACTTACAATAATAATGAATAAGGTTGATCACCCCAACGTTAATGAATCATTCAAGAAAAAAGTAAAGGCTTTGATTCCTTTTAGTGTTTGTGATGAAGCTAACGATAATAAAAAATTTAAAATCATTCAGGTCTCGCTTCATGACGATACTCTGATAAAGAATTTAAGCTCAAAGATAAGAGAAGTCGCTTTAACCAGTGAAAGCAGTGAAGTATCTATTTGCTTGATTGGTCAATCGGGCGTAGGTAAAAGTTCATTAATTAATAAATTGATTCCATCTGCTGCGCAGAAAACTGAGATAGTATCAACTCGTCACAAGAAAGGAAGACATACAACTAGAGAGTCTAGGTCTTTTGAATACAAAATATGTGGTGATAATAAAAAAAGGATATTCGTTATGGATACACCAGGCATCGACTCCTTTGGATTAGAAGACCTGGAGTACCGCGAGTTAGCAGAGTATTTTAGTGAGTGGGAGGATATAAATCAACAATACTTTTTTTGTAAATTCAAAAATTGCAGTCATGATTGTGAACCTGATTGCGGGATTCGAAGATTCTTAGTTAATTTAAGAAATGAAAGTGAGGATTTCCAACATATATCCAGCCGACTTACGTTGTGGAAGAAATTAATGTTCAATATTAATAAAAAAAGCGTAGAAAATAACCGAAGCTAACAAGCGTAAAAATAACCATACATAGAATCAAACTTCGCCACATCAAGCCAATCGCAAACTTCATGGAATTGATGTCTGGTTCTAGAAGTTCTGGCCTACTAGCCAAATCATCCATGTTGTTTAATTGCTGCGTTCCAGAAACAGCAGTTGGAATAGTTAAGGATAACATCATGGCCCCTTCACCTACAGCAAGAAGTAGTCTGTCTGAAGCCGACGGGGACTTGTAGCCTATTTCAGTTCCTTGCAGTCTTCCCTGGGCAAAAGCATCTTCAAAGTTCCCTACGATAGCAAAAACCAAAGATGTAAATCTAGCAGGCAACCAATCAAACCAGAAGAAACCTCGGCTTGCAATTTCCGCATATGTATCAAACCGCGCTTCTCCACTTTCTATTTTTTCCTCAGTATGTTTTTCTTCTTTCTCCAGTGCACTTCGGACCGAATCATCATTTAAGTCGGGATTGCCAACGTCCTCGTGGGTTTGGCTCCATTCGCGCTCAACAAACAGCGATGCTCTATACAAAAGAATACCAACAGGTCCAGGGAGCATAACCAACCAAAATATCGGTGCGAAAAGGTTTCTATGCATAGATAACACTAGCAGTTTCGTGGCCTCCCTTGCGATCTGCCGAGCATCGCCACTTTTGATAGCATCTGTTACTACTTGATTTGATTTCACCGAAGACGACCATTCATTTATTTCTAACCTAGCCTTTTCAATTTCTTCATTTTTGAGGTGGCTGTGAATTTTAAGAAAAATATTAATGAACCGCTTAAATCCAAGGTTCAAATAAAGGAAACCTACTAAGAAAACAAATGCTAAGATAGGGTGGATAAAAAGGAGAATCTCCCATAACACCCAGAGAGCTAATGAACTTCCAACCACCAATACCGACCATGTAAGAAGGGCTACCTTCTTGTCATCGACATCCAACTTGAGTCTTACCCAATTGATTACCCTGCTAAGGTACTTGTCAAAAGAGTCCTCAACTGGAGTAAGAAAATACTCCAGCAAAAAAGTAATAAAAAGACTGCTCAACAACATAAGGTACTTCTCAAAACGCTATTAGTAGATAGTGAGACAAGTCAATGATTTTTTCTATCAAAGCTATCCTAATCACTTTTAGCCTTTAATTTTCCGGGCAGTTTTTCTTTGATCCTGGCCGACTTTCCTGATCTTTCTCTCAAGTAAAATAATTTGGACCGCCGCACATCTCCTCTTCGAATGACTTCAATCTTTGAAATCAAGGGGGAGAAAAGTTGAAACGTCCTCTCGACACCAATTCCAGAGGAAATCTTCCTAACTATAAACGACGAATTAAGTCCTCTGTTACGTCTTCCCAGAACAACTCCTTCAAAAGCCTGAACACGCTTTCGTTCACCTTCAATAACATTGACGCTAACCTTAACAGTATCGCCCGAGGAAAATTCAGGGACCTGAACCTCGCGTTTCGCCATCTCTCTACTCTCTAATTCTTCAATAACATTCATAAATTACCTTTCCAAAAAGTTACTTTCCTGTTAAGCGATCACTTCTGTTGCTAATGTAAGCAAGCTCTGCATCGGAAAAATATCCCGAATCTATATACTTGCGGATTAAGTCCGGACGAGACTGAATCGTCTTATCTATAGCTTTTTCCCTTCTCCATGATTGTATAGCTTTGTGATCACCAGATTTCAAAATAGCAGGTACCTCCATAGATTCAAAAATGTCAGGTTTAGTGTAGTGCGGGTATTGTAACATTCCGTCCATGAAAGAATCATGTATTCCTGACTCTTTATTACCCAAAACACCTGGTAACCGCCTTATCAAAGAATCCAGAAATACGAAAGCGGCTACCTCACCCCCAGATACAATAAAGTCTCCCAAACTTATTGATAAATCGACGTATTTTTCAATAAATCGCTCATCTATACCCTCATATCTTCCGCAAATTAAGCAATGTCGCCGATTATTATCACCCCGATTAGCGATAAACCCCTCGATTAGAGTCTGGTCTAGTTTTTGGCCACAAGGAGAGAAGTTTATTACCACAAGATCACTTTTTACATGCTTTTTCGATATCGATATGATGCTCTTTTTCAGAGGCTCTGCCATCATAATCATACCGGGCCCTCCTCCGAAAGGCCTTTTGTCAACGCATCCGTAAGAATTCTCCGCAAAATCTCGCGGATTTACACACTCTATTTCAGCGATACCCCTCCCAACTGCCCTTCCTATGACACCAACATTAGCGAAAGCATCGAACATTTGCGGAAAAAGAGTAATAATACTGAATTTCATTCCGCCAACCTCACCAACTCTCGGACCAGTCAACTAAGACTGTTTTGGAATCTTTTTTCACTTCAATAACAATACTAGGCACATTTGGAATAATAGTTGCCGACGTTTTTAAATAGGACTGATATTTAGTCCCTCCAACCTCGAGTATGGTTCCTAACTGTTTGCCTTCAACATTCACCACCATGAACCCCACATATGAATGGATTTGCGATATTAGTACCCCGGGAACTGACTCTTTATGAATCAGTACTTCCGAAAAACGCAAATTAGCGACCTTAGTTCTAGTATTTAATCCTTCGAGTGTAAAATAAAAGCCCTCAGAGCCGCTTCTAGATTTTGAAACAACTGCTTCAAAAAATCTACTCTCTAATCGAAAAAAAACCGCAAGTCGTTCGAATAGGCATTGCTCTAAACCTCCCGAGCCGAAAAGTTCCCATGCAGGCATCGTAAACCGTACGTATATATCTCCGCGAATCCCCCTGAAGCCAGCTACATTGCCTATATGCACTAGTGATTCGCTAAGACCTTCCCGATGAAGAAACTCAATAGTTTTTGTTAGTCTGTCGCTCAGACCAAGGCTTAGCAACCTACGCTGGGAAAATAAATTTTTGCTGTTTTTCTCTTTTTTGCTGTGCTTACTTCTGCTCGCCAGCTTGTTGTTTAGGTTTGTTCGCGATATTTTTTGCATTCATTTTTACAAGCCGAGAAACCGCGTTGCTAACTTTAGCTCCTTTACTAACCCAATACTCAATTCTATCTGAAATCACCCGTAAATCAATTCCCGACGCACTCTCTATCGGATTATAAAACCCTAACCGCTCTATGAAACGTCCATCCCTCTTGAAGCGGGACTCTGTCGCTACGATATGGTAAAAAGGCCTCTTATGAGACCCACCTCTAGTTAAACGAATGACAACCATAGTATCCTTAAAAATATGAAAGTATACCTTCATGTTAAACTGTAGACAAGTTAATTTTTGAGTTTATTTGCATGCGCTCTTGTTTTAAATTTCGAAGGAAAAACCTGAACCTGTATTTTGGAATTTTCCTGTTTCTGAGCAGTTTTTCAATATGTTGGGGTCATCACACTCAACTTAGTCCGAAGGCACAGGAAAACATGCGAGATTTTATTTCTTCTTTAAGCGCCAAATACAATTTTGACAGGTCATATCTCGAACGGATTTTTGCAAAAGTTAGGCCGCAACGGAAGGCTCTTAATTTAATTAGGCCTTCTAAAACTGATAAGTCTCAAACGATAACATGGGACCATTACCGGAAACTATTTGTAAATAAAGATAATATCGACAAAGGTAAAAGATTTATTTCAACTTACATGCTGAGTTTAGAAAAAGCCCACAAAAAATATGGAGTTCCGCCGGAGGTTATTGCAGCGATTATTGGTATTGAAACTAAATATGGTAAGAATCAAGGAAAATTTCCTGTTTTCGATACACTCGCAACCCTGGCATTTGAACGTAGTGATCGAGAAAACTTTTTCCGGGAAGAGTTAGAGGCCTTTATATTGCTTTGTTTAGAGCAGGGACTTAGCATTAACAAAATAAAAGGTTCGTATGCTGGTGCACTAGGGATCCCCCAATTTATGCCAAGCAGTTGGAGAACTTTTGCTGTTGATTTTGACCAAAGCGGCAAAACAAATCTATTAACCAGCCCGAAAGACGCGATAGGTTCAGTGGCAAATTATCTTAAAAAACATGGCTGGGATAAAAACATACCTACTCACAGTGTTGCTAAACCAGAACCAGGGTCAAACGCAAAACAGTTCTTTACATATGAACTCCAGGCAGAATACAGATATAACGATTTGCAAAAAGGTGGTTTCAAAGACCCATTAAATAAAATTCCGGCATACTTAGATGTCAGCCTGGTTGATCTAAAATTAAGGAACAATAAGATTATTTATTGGCTAGCTACGGAAAATTTTTTTGCCATCACAAAATACAATCGAAGTTACAAGTATGCTGCTGCCGTTTTAGAACTTTCTGAGGCATTAAAAGGTAAATCTGCACCTTGAATACTTATCATTTATTGCTTCCATGTAATTGCCTAAGAACCTCAAATAATGTTACTCCGCAAGCAACTGACACATTTAAGCTTTCTAACTTTCCCAACATCGGAATACTTACCAATTCATCACAGTACTCTTTTGTCAATTTCCGCAACCCTTTTCCCTCATCACCAAAAACTAGGGCCAAGGGCAGTGAAAAATTTGTCGAGAAAATGCTCTTTCCTGCTTCTCCGTCAAGTCCGTAAACGAGATACCCTTTGTCTTGCACAAACTCAAGTGCCCTCGCAATATTCTTAACGGGGATATAGTTCACCGTATCAACAGCCCCACAAGCTGTATTGATTACAAGATCAGATATTGGCGCCGAATTATCCATAGGAACAACAATATTCCCAAATCCTGTTGCATCAACATTTCTAAATATAGCACCTAAGTTTCGCGGGTCAGTGACCCCATCCAAAAAAATTATTGGGGGATTACTGCTTCCTTGTGTCTTAAAAAAAATAAAGAGCTCTTCCAAACAAGTAGGTTTCGTAAGCTGCTCAACAAATGCTGCGCAAATATTATTTTTTTTATTCTTTGTTAGTCTAGCCAGCTCTAATGAAGATACTCTGACTACCTGCACATTATTTTTTTTTGCAATCTGAAAAAGGTTTTTTGCTTTAAGATCATTCCTTCTGTCAACAATGAAAAGTTTAGAAATAGATTTTGGAGCAATTTTGAATCTTGTTATGATCGCATGATAACCGGCTAAAATCATTTGTTTTCCAGAGTATCTTAGTTTAAACAAAAAGTTAGTTACGCTATGGTTACATAATATAAGCTACTAATCCTTGACGGATCTTTTCTTCCTTTTCAGGGTAACACTTTTGGCCGCCCTTCGATCCCTTTGATGAAGAAGAGCAAATTGTATCTTCCTGTTAGGAACATCCACTCGCATCAATTGTATTAGCACGCGGTCGTACAATTTAAATCGTTTTCCTGTTCTTTCTCCTCTCAGTTCATGTGAATTAGCAATGTATTGAAAGAACTCCTGACCAAGTTCAGAAACGTGAATTAACCCCTCTACAAAAAGATTATCCAGGGTAACAAACAAACCAAAAGGAACTACATTTGTAATGATTCCGCGCATCTGTTCTCCTATGCGTTCCTGCATAAATTGACATTTTAACAATGAGATCACGTCACGCGTGGCCTCCTCCGCTCTCCTCTCAGCGAGTGAGGCTTGTTCTCCTAGCACTTCCCATACATCTATACTCTTATCTCTCGTTTCAAAATTAGCATGCAGGTCAAAACTTTTTTTATACAAAACTTCCTTTATAACTCGATGAACCAAAAGGTCAGGATATCTTCGTATGGGAGAAGTAAAGTGTGTATATTTTTTTAAGGCTAACGCGAAATGTCCTGTATTCTTTGGAGAATAGCAGGCTTGTTTCATACTCCTCAATATTAGATTTTGTAAAACTTCAGAGTCTGAACGGGACTTTATTTGATCCAAGAGGGCGCTATACGCTTCCGGTGATGGAGGCCCTGAGACTGCGAAGGAAATACCTTGTAATTTAAGATACTCTTTTAAATTTTCAAGCTTTTCTTCATCAGGATCGTCATGAATTCTGTATAGGCATTTTTTTTCACTATCAGAAATAAAATGAGCAGCGCAAATATTGGCCGCAATCATGCATTCCTCTATTATTTTATGAGCATTGGTACGTGTCACTGGAATTATCCTTTGAATTTTACCTTTCTCATTAAGTTGAATTGATGTTTCAACAGTTTCAAAATCAAGCGCTCCTCTTTTCTTCCGATTGCTGTGCAATGCTTTAAATAAATTATTAGCGGAAAACATAGCTACTATTAAGGATTTATTCCCAAAATTTTTAAACTTATCTATATCGTCATCTTTAATGATTTCCCAAAAATCTTCATATGTAAAACGAGCTCGTGACCGAATAGTTGCCTCATAAAACTGGTAAGCTAAAATAACCCCATCCACACTCACAACCATATCGCAAACTAATACCATTCTGTCCATGTCTGGTATCAGAGAGCACAAATTATTTGAGAGAAATTCGGGTAACATTGGAATAACCGATCGCGGAAAATAAACAGATGTGCCGCGTGAAAATGCTTCCTGATCAATTGGGTCGCCGGAATGTACGTAACTACTAACATCAGCGATTGCTACTAAGGCTCTCCAACCACCTTTTTTATACCCTTCTACATAAATTGCGTCATCATAATCTTTGGCATCTGAACCATCAACAGTGAAAAAATCAATCTCGGTCAAGTCAATCCGTTTCTTGTTATCTTTTGCAGCATAGAATTTACTCACGTCTGCTTCTGTCATTCGTAAAATCTCATCCGGAAAATGATGTGGGATTTTAAATTTTCTCACAGCGATTTCGTTTTCAATACCTAGCTTATCGCTGTCACCAACTACTTCGATAATTTTTCCAATCGGTGGAGTTACCTTGGTAGGTTGGTCTATAAGAGTGACAACAACAATCTGACCTATTTTTGCAGTTTGCAAATTGTTCTTTGAAACCACGATGTCGTGATTGATTCTCTTTTCCTCTGGTACTACTAAATACAACCCGTTCTCAAAAACTAACCTCCCAACAAGTTCCCGTTGAGCCCTCTTTGCTACTTCCACAATGACTGCATCACTCCGTTGCTTTTCTCTTCTAGGATAGATTTTTACAACAACCTGGTCTCCGTGCATCACTTTTAGCATTTCAGTTGGAGAAAGATAAAAATCCTCTTTTCCAATGTCAGGACGCAAAAATCCGTAACCGTCACTATGGCCAATAACGACCCCACTGATTTCCCTAGTTTTATCTTTTGACAAAGTGCGCTTTCCAATCTATTGTGTTAACTCAAAACCGCCCAGATGGCGAAACTGGTAGACGCGCTAGGTTCAGGTCCTAGTGGTGGAAACACCATGGAGGTTCGAGTCCTCTTCTGGGCACATTTAAAAAAAATCTAAAGCTTCCTTTTTGTACAAGTGTATTAGAATCTACAAATAATACTATCTCTCTCAGGTCCTGTTGAAACCATCGTAATTGGTGTTTCAAGCACCGAAGCTAGTCGATTCAAATAGTGTTGTGCATTTTTTGGCAATGAATCCCAGCGTGTAACATCTTTCGTTGAACATTTCCATCCCTTAATTTGCTCATAGACGGGGTTGTATCTCTTTGTACTACCTACAATAGAACTAAAATTATCCACGTTTTCATACCTAATACAGAAAAATATTTCTTCTAAATCGTCCAAAACATCCAATTTTGTGATGCAAAGTCTGGAAATACCATTGACCTCAATTGACTTTTTCATAGCGACACAATCAAACCAACCAATCCTCCTCGGCCGACCAGTTACAGAACCAAATTCGGCACCTTTATCAGCAATTTTACTTCCTAACTCAGACATGATTTCGGTCGGGAGCGGGCCCTCCCCTACTCGAGTTACATAAGCCTTGGCTATGCCTAAAACATCATTAAAGAATTTTGGGCCAATTCCAGAGCCCGCTGCCGCTGCACCTGCGACACAATTACTACTGGTCACGAAGGGATAAGTTCCATGATCTATATCCAATAAAGTTCCCTGGGCACCTTCAAACAAAAATTTTTTTCCTTGTAAAAGGCCTTGGTGTAATTCTTTGCCAATATCTCCAGAAATATTAGATAAATATTTCGAATACTCTTCAAATTCTGAACACACAGCGTCTACGCTAAAATCACTTTCGTTTACTTGACAACCATAAACATGCTTCAAAAGAAGCTTATGACGTGACATCAAACCTTCCAGTTTTCCTCGAAAATGGTTCATATTCCCGAGGTCAGATACTTTCAATCCTCTTCTGGCGATTTTATCTTCATACGCAGGGCCTATCCCTCGTTTCGTTGTTCCAATCTTCTCGCTTCCCATGTTTTCCTCATTGGCGCAATCAATTAGAACATGAGTCGGGAGCACTAAGGGGCAGGACGAACTAATCTTAAGCTTATCTAGTACTTTTAGCCCAAGTGTTTCAAGCGTCTGGATTTCCTTAATCAAATCTTTTGGGGACAAAACAACACCATTCCCAATATAACAATCAACATGTTCATGCAAGACACCTGAAGGAATCAAGCTTAGAACTACGCGTGCACCTTCAACTACGAGGGTATGACCAGCGTTATGTCCACCCTGAAACCTGATCACAGCATCAACATTTTCAGTTAATAAATCAACGACCTTGCCTTTACCCTCATCACCCCATTGAGTCCCCACCACAACGAGAGTATTCTCGTTTGTAACTCTATTAAATAGATTGCTACTGGATTTCTTTCCATCAGCGGCAAATGATTTTTTACTTGTAAAATTATTTAGTTTCTTGACGTCAAAACTAAAACCGACCGCTGGCCTTGAGTCACCAGTTATGGTTTTGACTTTTTCGTACCTTCCTCCACGAACAATAGCTTCATGCCATGCACTTGTGTATAAAGAAAACATAATGCCTGTGTGATAATGATATCCATCCAAATCAGCGAGGTCTATGAAGATGTCCCAACCTGGGCTTTCTAAAAATTTTTGATTTGATTTCACACTCTTCAAAAAGTATGCCAGTTCGGTAATAGACTCCTCTATCAATTTGGTTTTTGGTAAGGTTTCACGAGCCCGGTCAAAAATATCAAACTCGTTACCTAAGCATCCATACAACTGCGATAGCACAACTAATGATTCGAGTGTCTTTTCCTTAACCAAATGTGACAATTTTTCAAGGCCAGTTATATTTTTACTTCGCAATAAATCAATCACTAATTTCTGGTTTTCTGCGAGTGAAATATCATATTCGCACAAACCTAAAAATATCCCTCGGTGGGTAATATTGATGGTGCCACTATTTATATTTACAAGCTTAAGGGACTGTAACGCGATTAGCTGCACCTCAATATCATACTCAATACTATCTGCGCCAAAGATCTCACATCCAAGTTGAAACTGTTCCCTTGAAGAGTACAAACCATCCGGTGTTGAATGTAAAACTAAACCACCATAACAATACCTAAGAACTGAAGGCAGCTCTTTTTTAGCTTGCAACACATTATCCATTCTTGCAATCTGAGGAGTAATGTCGGGCCGAATCCCTAGAAGTTCGCCCGAGAGCGGATCAAAAGTAGAAAAAATACGAGAATCAAATTTTTCGTTTTCGTTTAATTGAAGAGATTTAATAAATTCTATTAATGATGGAGTTACTAGCAGGTAGCCTTTTGACCGGTAAAAATCGGTTAGAACCCTTCTGTAAAACTCTAACCTTTCGGCATCGTCTGGGTACATATCAAACGTGAACTCAGGGAGAGACCTTCTATCCATTTGATATCAAGAACCTTCCTTTAGATTCCTAATTTCCACCTTTGTTGGACTTGAAAAATTGGAAAAAATCAGAATTTGGGTCGGTAATAATTAAATCTGAGCCACTTTTAAAACTTTCTCTGTATGCTTTAAGACTCCTGTAGAACTCAGCAAACTCAGGGTCCTCTCCAAACGCATCTGCATATGCCGATGCTGCTTTAGCGTCACCTATTCCCTTTATATCTTGAGCCTCCTTGTATGCTTGCGCAAGAAGCCCGACTCTCTGTCGGTCAGCGTTTGCTCTGATTTTCTCAGCCTCAGCCGCTCCTTCTGATCTCCTCTCACTCGCTATTGCCTTCCGTTCAGATTCCATCCTCCTGAAAACAGAGTCACGAATTTCATCGGCAAACTCAACTTTTCTAAGCCTCACGTCTACAATTCTTACACCAATTTGGGTAGCGTCCTCTGCAACCCTTCGGGTTACGCTTTCCATTACCTCCTCACGCTCGCCAGAAATAACATCGTTGACTGTCCTAGTAGCTATCTCATTATTTAGACCGTCACGCAATGCTCGGGAAATTCTATCATTTGCGCTTGCGACTCTTCCCCCCACACTAGTGTAGAAAAGCTTCGCATCATCGATACGCCATTTTACGTACGTATCCACAACAACATTTTGCTTCTCTTTGGTTATAAAACGATCAGCATCGGGAGTATCAATCGTTAGAGTTCTTTTTTCAAGATAAATAATATTTTGTAATGGTTGAGGCAATTTAAAATATAGCCCCGGCTCAGTAACAACTTTTTTAATTTCCCCAAGCGCGAATACCAGCGCAAATTGCCTCTGATCAACAACAAATAAGCAGGATGAGATCAGCCAGACCGTTCCTAGTAAAAAAATTGCAATAGTAATAATTTTGTTCATAATCTGGGAATCACCTCACCTATCTAACCCGGTCTCTTAAGTTATTAAGAGCTCCAGCCCTACTTTCACCAACAATATTTCGCACAGTAGAACCAATATTCTGACCCGACGAATTAATTGTTCCCTGACTGGTCTGTTGGTTTGAATTATTCATATTCATGCTTCTTTCGCCGCCAGCACCTCGCTCCCTCATTAACTTATCCAGTGGAAGATACAACAAATTGCTACCAGATTTATTCTCAACCATTACTTTACTGACGTTTGAGAGAACTTCTTGCATAGACTCGAGATACAGTCTCTCTCTTGTGACTCTTGGGGCGCTTTTATATTCCTTAACCAATTTCTTAAATCTATCACTGTCTCCCTCCGCAGTGGCGATTACCCTTTCCTGATAGCCCGAAGCCTCTTCAACCAGGCGAAAAGCTGCGCCCCTCGCTCTAGGAATAACATCATTGGCATAAGCCTGACCTTCGTTTTTTGTTTTTTCTGCATCCTGGGCCGCTTTTATCGCATCACTAAAGGCAGCTTGAACCTCCTCTGGTGGCTGAACATTTTGGATAGTGAGATTCACAACAGTAATTCCAGATTCGTACCGATCGGCTATTTTTTGAGTGATATTCAGTGCCTCTCTGCTTATAGCCTCTTTGTTTTCGTAAAGGACCTGGTCGGCAATACTTCGACCGACAACCTCTCTCATGGCCGTTTCAGCCCCTTGTCGAACAATATCATCAGGCCTCACATTGTTAAACACATAGGCCTCAGGATCTCCGACTCTATATTGCACGGCAAATTGTACGTCAACGATATTTTCATCACTTGTCAACATGAGAGAATCTCTACCAGCAGTTTGAGCCTGATTACTTCTCACACCAACTGTGGTTTGCCTCAATTGTGCAAAATTTACAATCTCATGAGAATCCACTGGATAAGGGACTCTCCAATTAAAGCCAGCATTGGCAGAATATTTATATTCTCCAAAACGTAAAACTAACGCAGTATTTCCCTCTTCAACAATGTAGAAGCCCGAAGCTAACCAGAGAAAAACAAAACCAACTATTCCCCCGACTACAAATCTTTTATCAAAGTTAATTGGTGGTATTCCACCTGAAGGCCCTCCCCTGTTAGGATTCCAGTTTCCATTGCCCCTAGGCTTTTTCGCACCCCCAAACAACGAACCAAGCTTTTTATTAAAATCGCGCCAGACTTCCTCAAGGTCGGGGGGTTCATCGCCTCCACCACGAGAAGGTCTCCGAGGAGGGGGCTTGCTCCCGCCGTTCACACTATCGTCTTTTTCCTCAGTACGATCATCAGATGCCTTTCCCCACTTAGGGTCTTCAATTCCCATAAATCTCCAAGTTCATAAAATATTTTTCAGTACTAGATACGCCATAACTAAAATAATGACTCCCGTTTCGGAGAATAGTTCTCCTCCAAATAATTATCCCCTTCTACACTTTGAGACTCACAATTAGCCGGGCTATCCGATGGATAATAACATTTCTCTCGCAAATCTTTTTGTTCTCCAATGGCTTTTTTTAATAGATCTAAACCATCCTTTGTTTCTGCACTCGCATAGACATCTTGTATCCTACCATATTGATCACGCCTTACACCCGGTTCGCCTCCAATTAGATCAATTTTATTGAACATTTTTATCATTGGTATATTTTGAGTACCGACCTCCTTCAAAACCTCAATAACATCTCGGAATTTCTGCTCCCATAAACAGTCGCTCCTATCGATAACATGAATTAATAAATCGGCATTTACTGCCTCTGAAAGAGTTGCTTTAAATGACTCGATTAATGTGTGCGGTAAATCTTTTATAAAACCTACAGTATCAGAAAGAACGATATAATTTCGATCCTCTAGAAAAACTCTTCTTGTAGTCGTGTCAAGCGTTGCAAATAATTGATTTGCTGCATACACATCTGCTTTTGTAAACACATTGAACAATGTTGACTTCCCTGAATTGGTGTACCCAACAAGTGAGACATTATAAGCACCCCTCTTTTTCCTTGATTTTCTTCTGTTTCTGCACTGGTCCGAAAATCGCACTAATTGATCATTTAACCTTCTGACTCTCTTGGCAATCAAACGTCGATCGGTTTCCAACTGAGTTTCCCCTGGCCCTCGAAGGCCGATTCCACCCCTCTGTCTCTCAAGGTGAGACCAACCACGAACCAATCTAGTGGAAAGATATTTTAATTGAGCCATCTCAACCTGAAGTTTCCCTTCTTTAGTTCTCGCTCGGTTCGCAAAAATATCCAAAATTAAAGCAACTCTATCTATCACTCTGCACTTCAAAAATAACGTTAGGTTTCTCTGCTGTATTGGACTTAAAGGCTCAGAAAATATGACCAATTCCACACAACTTTTTTTACAATGAATTTGGAGTTCGCTTGCTTTCCCCTTCGACAGAAAAAAAGACGAATGAACTTTATTTTTTTTTGATTCAAACAAAAATGCAACGCGACATCCCGCTGAATGAGCCAGGGAAATCATTTCCTGATTGTCTGTGGGTCGGTCATTATTCATCTCCAGAACACTAACCAGGCCCACTCTACTGCTTCCCTCTGACCCCTCTATGATGAGGTTTTGATCGTGTAAGGGGGCGTTACTCAGATGCCCAACCTATGTTGAAGGAAAACAATTTTAGGTTTTTACTTTTATTCATCAATAACAATGGGCTTTGCCGGAACTATTGTGGAAACTGCATGTTTGTAGACCAGTTGGACAACACTGCTCTTGAGAAGGATCACATATTGATCAAAGGACTCTACTTGACCCTGCAACTTTATCCCGTTCACCAAAAAAACAGAAACTTGAACCTTTTCCTTTCGCAAGGTATTGAGAAAAGGATCCTGGAGACTGTGTAATTTCGCTTGTTTTGTTTCTTTCTTTTCCATACCTTAGTGTAAAACAAATTCCCACATACTTGACTCTTATTTAGGTTTTAAATACGGATTCGTTGAATTTCGCAAAGTAATTCGCAATGGTGTTCCGAACATTCTACATTCTTGCCTAAACCCATTTTCAAGATATTTTACATAATCTTTATTTAGATGCTTGAGACCGCTACCATGAATAACGATAACCGGCGGATTCCTTCCCCCCTGATGAGCATATCTCAATTTTGGCCTAAAGCCGCTCTTAAAAGGTGGAGGATGCCTTGAGGTGAGTTGACGCAAAGTAGAGTTCAACATGCTAGTAGAAATTTCTGTCAAAGCGGCACTGTAAGCATTTCGAACAGACACCATTAACTCTTTAATACCAAAACCCTTAATAGCAGAAAAAAAATGTATTCTAGCCCAGTGCAGAAACCTTAGTTTCCTGTTAATGCTCATTTTAAATAAAAACTTGTCATTAACGTTAATTTTATCCCACTTATTAACACCAACAACTAATGCACAACCGGACGACTGAACTAAAGAGGCAATGTGTAGATCTTGATCGGTAATGCCTTGTGACCCATCCAAAACTAGGATTACGACGTTAGACTGTTTGATAATTTCGAGAGTCTTTATGACCACAAACCTTTCTAATAAATCGGATATTTTTGTTTTTTTTCTAATTCCCGCTGTGTCGACCAAAGTATAACTCCGGCTGTTCCAGGAAAAAGGAATTCTTACCGTATCTCGAGTGGTGCCGGGCATATCACAAGTAACCACCCTTTCTTCTCCAAGCAATTTATTTACGGTAGTTGATTTTCCAACGTTAGGCCTACCAACAACTGCGAGAGAAATTCTATCAACACCTTCTCCCTGTTCATCCTGGTTCAAATTATTTGTTGGTAATTTTTGATGGAAACCCTTTTTTATTTCTCTCAATAACTCACCAATACCATCACCATGGGAGGAAGAAATAGCAACCAACCGCTCAAATCCAAGTTCATGAAACTCGGCCAAATGAACTGCATCAGTCATCCCCTCTAATTTGTTTACGCCAACTAAAACCAGTTTGTCTATTTTCCGGAGCTCTCTAGCTATCTCGATGTCTGACGAACAAAGTCCGGCTCTACCATCAACCAAAAAAATCACGCAGTCTCCTTGAAACATTGCTTGGTGGATTTGCAAATCAATTTTTTTCTCTAAATCGCTTGAAATTTGACCTAATATACCAGCAGTATCAATTGCAAAAAAATCCACACCGTTTAAAGTGCACCTCCCATATTTCCGGTCTCGTGTAACCCCAGGTTTGTCGTAAACCAGAGCATCACGCGATTTTGTGAGTCGATTAAAAAGAGTTGACTTCCCGACATTCGGTCGACCTATAATTGGAACTACAGGCAACATTTAGTACTCGCGTTTTTTTAATAGTATTGTGTAACCATCCGCATCAGTTACCAACAAACCAGATCGAGTCACTGTGAGATGGACAATGTCTGATTTCCGATTTAGATCGTACCTACTTATCGTATTCCCGTCCAGTATCGAGAGTCCGTGCAAAATACCAAACGAATCAATAATCCAAACAGAATCATCCCAAATTATTGGTTTCGATAAGTCACGATAACGTAGTTCTTCGTTTCTCCAGACCTCAACGTTTTCTTCTCTGTTAAATAACTTTACTTCGTCTTTCAATCCAACGGATGCGACAAGCGGAGATTTAAAAAATCCTGGGGATAATATTTTTTCAGGATTTTCCCATTCAACATTACCCGTTCCTTTGTCTACACATACTAATTTTGTCTGGTACACACTAGTACAAATTTCCTGGTTGTCCAAAAAAGGCGCGCCCAATAAATCAATAATCCTTTCAACCTCATTTTGACCTTTTGGGAAAGCTAATCTTTTTTCCCACAAAACTGAACCAGTCTTCGAATTCAGCAAAATGAGCTCACCTCCAGCTAAATTGACAGCAAGATCTTTTTTGATTGTTGTTAATCCTTTGCTCTCATCCCCTACAAACCTCATGTCCGACTGTGCATGTAAAATTAACGGCATGCTTCTCTTAGAAATACTCCAAAGTAGTTTACCCCCCACCTTATCGTACGCAAGAACTTTGTTATCCTCCTGCCTAACTATTACGCCCAATTCTCCTATTTTTGGGGCCATCCTTACAATTCCGTTTAGTTGAGTAGACCACAAAACTTTGTTGTTGGAGTTAAAAAACGTTAACCTTCCATCAGCAGAAACAAAAGCAAAGTTATAAGAGTCCTCGTCTACCTCTGCCCCTATCTGAGACAATGATTGAAGCCCTAGCTCAATTCTCGCTTCAATTTGACCGGTGGCTAGTTTTAGAATAGTAACCACTCCGTTTCTGGCTGGAATGATTACATTCTCACCCAAAACTGATGGTACCGTTACCAGGGAAATATCCCCTGCGCCCACTCGATTTTTATTGTCGAAATCCCATGCTTTTTCGACAACAACTGTCTTTTCAAATGGAAGTAATGAACTTGGTTTAATTTTCTCTTTACCGAGAAAAGAGCAACCACCCACTATAAAAAAAATATTTATAAACCAAAGATATTTCAACACTTATTTATTCTTCGTTAGGTTTTTTAAGTTCCCTGATGGAAGCATCTATTGTGGCCAATTTCCTACTGATAAATCTGGTTACATCCTGATTACTCGGATTTGCATTATAAAAGCTCAGTGCTCTTAACCAGTCTTTTTTGGCAGACTCAAAATCTCCCAGTGTCGCAAACGCGTCACCCCTCCTATCGACAACAATTCCAACCCAATGATCAGGAATAATTTCGGGAATAATTTCAATTACTTCTCCCGGACGATTTAAGTCAAGCAAAACGTTGCTCAACCGAATAATTGCCAACCATTTTACTTGTGAGTTTTTAATGAGTTCATTCAGAATTGACGCAGCTTTGTCTCGCTGACCATCAGAGATCAATGATTTTGCGATTAAAAGACCAGCAAGACCAGCCTGAAGAGTATTAGGATAATCTTTAGATATTTCTTGATATAAACGAAGGGCGATATCTTTATTCTGCGCCTCTATGTTTTTCTCCAAATTGGTTAGAATTTTAGAGGCCTTCTCTTTATTGTAGTTATTCCATAACTTCCATCCGTTTATAGAGCTCGCGATCAAAAACAAAAGAATTAGGCTAGAGGTTATCCATTTCCCGTTCGCTTTCCAAAATGCCTTCAAATTTTGCATCTGTTCTTGTTGTTCTAAATCTTCTCTCATTGCGATTTATTCCCACTTTTATTTTTAATTTTACGTAAAAACTCTACCATCTCGCCATAGGGAACCTTTCTCTGGTGGGCTTCACCTTCTTCTCTACTCAACCATCTCACACTTACACTTCCTGTCTTCAGTTCTTCTTCCCCAAAAATTGCTAAAAATTCAGCACTGTTTCTAAAAGCTCTCTTCACTTGTGTCTTCAAACTCGCATCGGTTAAATCTACTTTTACCGAAATCCCTACTTTTCTGACTTGTTCTGCAAGCTTTATGGCTATCACCTTTGCATCCCTACCTGTATGAGCAAAATATAAATCGACAAATGTTTCTTTTCGCTCATGAGAATTGGCCTCGAATATTTCCACCAGTCTTTCCATACCAATTGCAAAACCGCAAGCCCCCGTGGGAGCCCCCCCCAATATTGGAACAAGAGCATCGTATCGACCACCCCCACAAATAGTGTCTTGAGCTCCGAAACCACTAACCTTCCATTCGAAAACCGTTGAGTTGTAATAATCAAGTCCTCTCACAAGTTTAAGGTCTACCTCATAATTGATCTGATGACCGTCCAATAATGACAACAAATTTTCAAAATGGGTTTTAGATGCATTTCCCAAAAAAGTTGTAATTTTTGGCGCCTCATCCTTTAGTTTTACTAAATTATCATTTTTTGAGTCCAAAATTCGGAGAGGGTTTCTTGTCAATCTTTTTAAATTCTCGTTATCTAAAACTCCAACGTGCTTTTGGAAAAACTCTCCTAATGCCTTAACATAGGAAGACCGTTCTTCGGAAGTACCTATAGAATTTAACTTAAGCCTTGGACGTAGATTACCATCTAAACCAATGGACCGCCATACAGCGTTACACATCAATATCAACTCTAACTCACTTTCAAAACTATCATATCCCAACATCTCGACTCCAAATTGGAAAAACTGCCTATACCTCCCAGCCTGGGGTCTCTCATGGCGGAACATAGGACCGTAGTACCAAAGTTTTTTAGGCTCATTGTAAGTTAAACTGTGTTGCACTGACGCTCTAACCACAGCTGCTGTATTTTCCGGTCTTAGACTGTAAGTTTTACCATTTAACCGATCTTCGAAGGAATACATCTCCTTCTCTACAATATCAGTAACTTCCCCCAGACCTCTCAAGAACAACTCTGTTCTTTCCAAAATTGGAGTTCGAATCTCATCAAAACCATAGTTAGTAAAAACAGTCGCGATTTTTTTTTCCAAATTTCTCCAAACCCGCGACTTGTCAGGCAATAAATCATTCATCCCCCTGATGGCCGAAATTTTTTCCAACTACAATTATCCCTTTCTTGCGTTGGGACTAGAATTCCCATAGCGTTGTTTCACATATTGGCTAATGATCTCTTTAAAGTCATTTATGATATTTTCACCCTTGAGGGTTGGTCCTCGTTTACCATCAATAAATACGGGTGCAACCGGCTTTTCTCCATTTCCGGGCAAACTTATTCCTATATCAGCTTGCTCGCTCTCTCCGGGCCCGTTAACTACGCAGCCCATCACCGCAATATTTAAATTTTCACAACCTGGATACTTAACCGCCCAATCGCTCATACAATCTCGAACATGAGATTGTATGTTCTGCGCCAATTCTTGAAAAAAAGTCGAAGTAGTTCTTCCGCAACCCGGGCAAGCAATAACCTCTGGTGAAAAAGCTCTAACTCCGAGCGACTGTAAAATCTGTTGAGCAACGTACACTTCCTCTCGCCTATCTCCTCCTGGTTGGGGAGTCAAAGAAACTCGAATTGTATCGCCAATGCCACTGTTCAACAAAATCGATATTGCAGCTGCAGATGAAACTACTCCTTTAATACCAAGTCCTGCTTCGGTTAAACCAAGGTGCAAAGGAAAATCCGACATTGCATAAAGGTCTTTATAAACCGCCAACAAATCTTGTAGCTTCGAAACTTTTGCAGAAACTACTATTTTATCCTTCCCCATCCCCAGTTCCATAGCCCTTTTCGCGCTTCCCAAAGCTGATTCAACAAGCGTATCTTTCATGACAGCGTCTGAGGTTTTTGGATTTTGAAGTGAAGCATTATCATCCATACGTTTTGCTAATAACTCTTGATCCAAACTACCCCAGTTCACCCCAATCCGAATAGGTTTTCCAAGACGCATCGCTATTTCAATCATTTCCGCAAAATGAGTGTCTTTTTTTTCTCCCCTACCAACATTCCCAGGATTAATTCTAAATTTCGATAAAGATTCTGCACACGCTGGAAAATCTCTCAAGAGTTTATGGCCATTAAAATGAAAGTCCCCAATCAAAGGCGTCTTACAATTCATTTTATCAAGCTGATTCCTTATATCAGGCACGGCTCTAGCTGCCTCCTTACTATTGACAGTAATTCTAACTAATTCTGACCCTGCATCAGACAAATCTTTAATTTGAATAGATGTTTTTATAACGTCAGCCGTATCAGTATTAGTCATACTTTGTACGACTACAGGGCTTTCTCCTCCTAAATTTACCTTATTGTCTTGCCATGCAATCTGAACCTCGCTTCTTTTCCGATTAGTCAAAGAATTCAAAACAACCCCCCCAATCTCTGTTTTTCTCGAGATCCAACTCTTAAAATCCTATTATTAACTTTTCCGGATAACTGGCCACACGCTCCCTCGACGTCATCTCCGCGTGTTTTCCGAACCGTAGTAACGCAACCCGACTCTTGAAGTTTCATTTGAAAACCTTTTATTTTTTCATAGGAAGGTTTTTTATAAAGCCCTCCGCTAAAAGCATTGTACGGAATTAGGTTGAATTTCGCATTAACGCCATAATCATTTATTAAGCGGGATATTGCCAAAGCGTCGTTCAATGAGTCGTTGACTCCATCAAGAAGGACTACCTCAAAGGTTATAAATTTTCTTGGGGCGCAATCCTGATAATTTCTGCATGCTTTCATAAGCTGTTCTAGAGGATATTTCCTGTTAATTGGGACCAACTTGTTTCGCAATTCGTTGTTGGCCGCATGAAGAGAGATAGCTAGAGAAACTGGACAATCAACTCCTAACCTATCAATAAACGGGACTATTCCAGAGGTTGAAACTGTAACTTTCCGGCGAGATAACCCGTAAGCTTCATCCAAAAGGAGATATTTCAAAAATTCCTTTACATTTGAATAATTTAACAGCGGCTCTCCCATCCCCATAAGCACAACGTTTGTAACTCTACCAACATTTGACAAGTAATTTATGGCCCAGACTTGACCTAACATTTCCCCCAAACTTAAATTTCTAGAAAACCCCTGGTGACCCGTAGCACAAAAAGAACAATCAACCGCACATCCGACTTGAGACGAAACGCAAGCCGTAATTCTCCCACCTTCTGGAATTATAACCGACTCGACAACCTCTCCACTTTTTAATTTAAACAGCCACTTTTGTGCACCATCAGCCGATTTCGTCGACTGAATTATTTCCGGTATATGAACACTTAACTTACGGCTAAGGTAATCACGAAATGAACCCTGAATATCTGTCATTTTGACAAAATCTTTTACTCCCTTGTTGTGAACCCATTTTGTTAGTTGAAGGGCCCTAAACTTGGGTTGACCATTTTCTACACACAGTTGTTCAAGCTCTGATCTCGTAAGGTCCAACAAATTCATTATTGGATACCCTCCCTAAATCCTTAAGTGTTACCGAAACCAGGGAAAAAAAAGTTGATTTCGCGCCTTGCTGTTTCAATTGAATCAGAGCCGTGCACTGCATTCGCATCGATACTAGCAGCAAAATCCGCTCGAATAGTACCTATTCCAGCCTCCTGTGGATCGGTTGCACCCATTAAATTTCGATTTTCCAAAACCGCGTTTTCCCCTTCTAAGACTTGCACCATTAAGGGACCTGAAGTCATAAACTTAACAAGGTCATTGAAAAAAGGCCTTTCTTTATGCTCTCTATAAAAGGATTCTGCTTCTTCTGTAGTTAAAGACATCATTTTCGCAGCAACTATTTTCAGCCCTTTTTTTTCAAACCTTGTATAAATTTCCCCAATAACATTTTTCTCAACCGCATCCGGCTTAATAATGGACAACGTTTTTTCGACACTCATAAAAATTTCCATTCCTTAATAAAAATTCCCCAACAAATTCCCAACATTAACCCCTTAAGTTCTGTAAAGCCTTTACAGACTCCAAATTATAATGTAAACATACGATTATTAGGAAACCTTTGAAAACTAGGGGGGTCTATTATTAACAATCTTTGAAAGGAGGGTTACATGATACCTGACATGAGTCAACTAAGAACGACCGGAAATGCGCAAACAGTCGCAGTTAAAAACAAAGTTTTAAAAAATACCTATATGCTGTTATCTGCTTCCATGATACCGACCGTTGCTGGAGCGTGGCTTGGAATTAAGAGCGGTTTCTCTCTGTTCGCAGGTAGTCCTTTAATTAGCATGCTGCTTTTTTTAGGAATTGCTTTTGGATTTTTTTATGCGATCGAAAAATTTAAAAACAGTCAGATCGGGGTCTATCTTTTATTAGGTTTTACCTTTTTCATGGGGCTAATGTTATCCAGATTGCTGGGATTCGCCCTAGGAATGCAAAATGGGGCTCAGTTAATCGGACTTGCAGCAGTGGGAACAGGAAGCATTTTTTTTGGTATGTCAGTACTATCCACAACCATAAAAAGGGATTTGGCCCCGATGGGTAAGTTTCTTTTCATTGGGATGATATTACTTATAGTTGCTTCAATTGCAAATATTTGGCTACAAATGCCTGCGTTAATGCTCACTATATCGCTCCTTGCGACTATCGTTTTTTCGTTGTTCTTGCTATATGATCTACAACGAATTGTTAACGGCGGTGAAACTAATTACGTTAGCGCCACGCTCGCTGTTTACTTGAGTGTTTACAATATTTTCAGCAATCTTTTATTTCTACTGATGGCTTTCTTCGGTGGAGACAGAGAATAAGTCATAATTTGCGGTTACACTTAGTTTTTGGCCACAAATGCCACGCGTTTCTACGAAAAAAGGCTGACAGAGATGACAGCCTTTTTTTAAAAAAAGTTAAGTAAAGAAAATCTCTTGCTTCTATTATTTCGATTGGTAATACATTTACCGGTTTGGTAAATAAAGAAGAGGATCTAAAGGCTTACCTCCCCTCCTTACCTCAAACAAAAGTTTGGGCGAATCCGTTTCAGACATCCCCATCTCGGCAATTTTTTGACCTTTATTAACGGTCTCACCCTCTTTGACGAGGATACTCTTATTATGAGCATAAGCGGTGATAAATTCATCGGGATGTTTTATGATTACCAAGTTACCGTAACCTCGTAAACCATTTCCGCTGTAGACAACCTTACCATCGCTTACTGCGAAGATTGCTTCCCCTGACGCTCCAGCAATAGAAATCCCTTTGCTATTCGAATCCGAGAACTGTTCCATAATCTGACCATTCGTCGGCCAAACCCACCCCAGCGAAGTTACCAACCCCTCATCACGGTCTATGCTGTCATCTGGTAAGGCATCATCAAGAGCTCGTTCTTTCCCGGCTAACTCTGACTCGCTCAAAGTAGATTTTTCAGAAGGATTCTCTATGGCAGCTGATTTTAATGGTATAGAAACAGCCCCGTTTCCAGTATCTTTTGGCACAACCCGAAGTTTTTCACCTATTTTAATTTTGTCGGGATCACTTAAACTATTCCATGAGGCAATATCACGCCAATTCTGCCCAAAAGCGAGGGCGATACCATAAAGCGTGTCCCCTTTTCGAACCGTATAAAATGCACCGTCAACCAGATTCTTGTTTCTTTTAAAATATGCCTCGATTGGTTTCCTTTCCATTTCAACAGTTCGCGTCTCTACGGGTGCAGGCCGTGGTACGGTGCATCCAACGATTACAAAAGTAATAATAGAAATCAAAATAAAACTGAAAACCTTGTTTTTCATATCTACAATCTATCCAAACCTTCCCTTAGAGGAACATAAGATACCACATCGTAACTACTAATTGAAAATGACTCACTTAATGACACTTCTTTAATCCCGGCAAGAAGATACTGCAGATTGATACCAGTAGGAGCCAGCACAACACCGCCATCCTTAACCTGCTCAATCAATTCGCCAGGAAATTTTTCCAAAGATGCTGAAAAAAAGATTGCGTCATATGGTGCTCCATCGTTAAAGCCAGATTTTCCGTCATAAAAATGTAATTTTAGTTTCCGTTTTGAAACGTACTCTGCACAATTCTTCAACGCTTTTTCATAAAGCGGGTGAATCCGCTCCACACTCGTAACTTGTCCAAAACACTCCGACAGCACTGCCGCCTGATAACCACAACCACAACCAACCTCTAAAATATTTAAGTGAGCTAACTCATCCTCAGACCTATTTTTGGAAAGTAGCTTTCTCACTATACTGATTGTTCTGGCTACAACAAAAGGTTGAGAAATTGTTTGTTTAAAGCCAATTGGCAATGCTAAGTCCTCGTACGCCATACTTGCTAATGCTGAGTCAACAAATCGATGACGTTCGACTATGCCTATTGCTTTGAGGACTGTGGCATCGACTATTCCCCGTTTTCTTAACCTATCGATTAATTTTTTTCTCAGCGTTAAGCTAGCCAAACCTGGATTTGATGAGGTTTTTTTTATTTTCGTCCCAGGCTCAAAAAGCACGCGCGCGCCCCATCGTGGCATCAAATTAACATCGGCCTTTCCAACTGATAAACGTCTTAATTTATCTTTTGTACCCAAGATTTTATTTTCTCCACAGATTCTTTCTCATACATTCTCGTGGACAAACTTGTTACGGAAACCATATTTTCTGAAAGTGCCTTGAAATCTGTCCCCTCTCCAACATCATAAAAATCACCACTAGCTCCAACCCAGTAAACTTCCTCCCCTTTTGGCGATACCGCCTTTACTGCGGGCTGAGACGCTGCTCTCCCTCCTGGCCTACAGGAGACAATACCCCTTATCTCTGTGAGTCTGACATTTGGTATATTGACATTTAATAGCGTAGGCTCTGGAAAAGGGTCATTTAAATAGGCCTCGACTATTTTTTTCGCAAAAAAATTGGCGGTTTGCAAGTTATTAAAACTAAAAGAGTCAAGGGAAAAAGCGAAGGATGTGATCCCGTGAAGAAAACCTTCTGTGGCAGCTCCAACCGTTCCCGAGTAATGCACGTCTTCCCCAATATTTCTACCATTATTTATGCCCGAGACAATTAGAGAGGGCTTGTTCTCTAAAAGCGCTGTCACTCCCAAGTTGACGCAATCGACGGGCGTACCATTCACAAAAGCGAAACCACTTTCCGCCTCCCCAACTCGCAGCGGCCTATCAAGGGTAATGCTACAACTAGAACCACTCTTATCATCTTTTGGTGCAATAACATCTACATTTCCAAAAGTACGCATACTAACTGCAAGATTCGCCAGACCAGGAGAGGTATAACCATCATCATTAGTGACTAAGATATTCATTACCTATCAAACTTACTTCTTATCTTCGGAAGGCGCATCTTCCGGCCAATCTTGTATATAGGCTTTCAACATTTTATTCTCAAAATCAGAGGCTCTTAACATAGCCCTGGCAACGTCATGAAATGAAACCACTCCCAGAACTTTATTTCCTTCAACACAAGGAAGGTATCTTTCTCCGCATTGATTCATTAGCCTTCGAAGTGCATCGATTTGCATATCTTTATCTGTGATTGTCGGCTGTGAATTCATTACCTCATTTACATTAATTTCGGACATGGTAGGGGTATCTCCCGAGCGATTTTCAATCTGTCTTTTAGCTAAAACTCTTAGCACTTCCCTAAAAGTTAACATTCCAACTAAAGCATTTTCCTCGTCAACTATAACTACCGAACCAATATCTTTTTCCGCCATTAAAATTACAGCATCAGACAAAAGACTAGTGGGAGGCAAAGTAACTAACACATTTTTTTGTAAATCCAGGATATTAGACACTTTCATATCGAATCCTCTTGTTTTTTCGGTAGATTACCGTTTATTCTAACCTAGCAATCCCAACACTCCAATTGCAAAGATGTATTTTTATTCACTATGATCAATATTGTTGTACTTATTTACTCTAAAAAAGGTAGCACTCTGCAATTAGCAGAGGAAGTCTGTAAGGGCATTGATTCCGTAAATGAGGTCAAAGCTAGGCTCCGCAGGGTAGATGAACTTAAACAGATACGACAGCAAAGAATGCTCGAAAAATATGAAAAAGTTCAAGTAATAACCAAGAAAGACATAACGGATTGTGATGGGCTGATATTGGGATCTCCTACTCGATTTGGAAATATGGCAGGAGAGCTCAAATATTTCATTGATCAAACTCTCGATATCTGGATTTCTGGAGAGTTGATAGGAAAACCAGGTGCAGTTTTCACAAGCACTGGTAGCCTCCATGGTGGACAGGAAACAACACTACTGAGCATGATGCTACCCTTGTTCCATCATGGTATGCTGTTGGCTGGAATACCTTACTCCGAACCGGGTTTATCCGAGACAAAAACCGGGGGAACACCATACGGCGCATCACACGTATCTGAAGCAAACAAAGAATCGGTTTTGTCTAATGAGGAGAAGAACTTAGGATTCGCGATGGGAGCTAGGGTTGCAAAAATCGCAAGCAAACTCTCTTAAACTTCATGTTTCCAAGTGTATTTGGGCTAGATTATGTCTGTTGAGCGTTACATTAATGATTTTGTTTGGATTTCTTTGGGAGGTTAAGCTTTATCCACTGCGCGATGGCTCACTACTTTGGTTGAAAGTTTTACCACTTATTCCTCTTCTTCCTGGATTATTTCAAGGACGGTTGCGTTCCCTTCAATGGCTAACCTTAATAATATGGTTTTTCATAACTGAGGCCATAGTAAGAGTAACCTCAGACCCCGCCGAAAACTTCATCTGGAGCTGCATTTGGCTCGGCTTGGGTGTTACGACATTAATTTCAGCAATGGCGGCAGTTCGAAGAATAAGGCTGAGCAAGCCTCATAAACAGAAAATCGTTTGATAAATTTCCATAGGCTTTAATCCCTCACCGAGCATTATTCGCCACTTTTTTGCTCCTTTTTGTCCATTAAAAAGATTTACCCAGCCTCGAACAACCCTGCGCGTATCTATGCCCTGATTCTTTTGCAAATTGTAATAACATTCAAGACTCTCTACAACATCTCGAAGCGAGTGAATATTTTTTTCTGGGTAAAATGCTTTTTGAAGCTCTGATAACAATGTGGGAAATTTCCATATCGCTCTTCCTAACATAACTCCGTCTGCTCCCGGTAACCCAGAGTGTTCATTTCTATCCAGAATAGATATACATTTCGCCACGCTATCAAGTTCCCCATTAGCTACAAATTGACAGTCGGGAAAATCGCGTTTTAAGAGTCTTACTTTAAGCATATCAATAGGAGGTATTTTTCTATTTTTCTTGGGAGATAAATTTGACATTGCGCACCTTGAATGGACGTAAAACAAGTTGCATCCTGCATCCCGAACTTTCCCTACGAAATCACGAACAAATGAATAATCCCTGTTGTCATCAATTCCAATTCGGTGCTTTATACTTACTCTCGCATCTGACCCATCTTTCATCGCCTTTATACAATCAGCAACGACCGCGGGCGTTTTCATCAAAGCGACTCCAAAATTACCTGCTAAAACCCTAGAGCTCGGGCACCCGCAATTCAAATTAACCTCGTCGTAAGAAAATTTCGAAGCAATTTTTGTTGCCTGGTTTAGAGCTCGTGGTTCATTGCCACCAAGTTGGAGCCCAACTGGATGCTCCGATTTATCGAAATCAAGTATTTTATTAGGATCTCCATGGACAATAGCCGAGCTGTGCAACATTTCTGTAAACAAAAATATATTTGGACCTAGGAGACGATAAAAAAAACGACAATGCCTGTCTGTTATATCCATCATGGGTGCCACACAAACTCTTTGGCTAAATCTCATAAGAAAATGTTACATTAGACCTATGAAAAACACTAACGTAATTTTTATGACGGTTTTTGCAATTGTATTCACGATGCTGGTTCCCTTGCATGGTAAGGAAAAAGGAAGGCAAAGCAGTCAAGCTGCCACCGCTATCAATTTTTTCTGGTGTGCAAAAACTGACGACAACACCCATATAGGGTACTGTTTTGAAAAGCAAAAAGAGTGCAAAGAATGGTCAAGGAAAAAGTTCGAACAAAACGGGAAAAAGCTCCATCTCTGTAGACCGACAAAACTGTAATTCTAACTTTAGCTGCATAGGTTACAATAATGTCCTCCCTCAGACGCGAATATTTAATCGTTAACCATTTTGCACCTCCCAGTTAATATATTTTTTTTTTCTTAAAAGTTGTATAGTTTTTATGTAGAGGTAGTCGGCTGCAGGTTTAGTATGGGTTTGGCTAACCTTAAAGATAATCAATCAGCACCCAGAATATTGGTTTGTTTGATTTTGAGATCAACCCACCTTAGTAAAATGGATATTACGGCCCCCTCCTAAGGGGCAAGTGCAGGTTCGATTCCTGCAGGTGGGGCTCTAATTTTAAATCACTTAAAAGCCTTTTTTAAGAACTAGAAAATTCGCCCGACTATATTTAAAAAAAATAGAATGAAACACTTCAAAAACAACAGAGACATTGGCCTGCAAAATACATGGAAAGAAAAATTGCTTCCCGAGTTCGAAAAAGACTATATGAAGAATTTGAGTGTATTTCTACGAGAGGAAAAGGCAAAAAAGAAAATTATTTATCCATCTGGTAAAAAAATTTTTAATGCTTTAAATCTGACAGATTTTCACCAGGTAAAAGCAGTGATAGTGGGTCAAGATCCCTACCATGGAGAAGGGCAAGCTAATGGTTTGAGCTTTTCCGTTGAGGAAGGTATCGCGAAACCGCCTTCACTTAAAAATATTTTTAGAGAGTTAAAATCAGATCTAGGAATCGAAGAACCGATACACGGCAATTTAACAAGCTGGGGGGAAAATGGTGTTTTGTTACTCAACTCGGTTCTCACTGTTGAAGCTCATAAACCCGGATCCCACTACAATCGTGGATGGGAAAAATTTACTAATAAAATTTTAGAATTATTATCCAAAAACGAAAAGATAGTTTTCATCCTTTGGGGCAAGAAGGCGCAAGAAAAAGTTGCCTCAATAACGCTGCAATGTGACTCTGTTATTAAAAGCGCGCACCCCTCACCTTTTTCGGCAAATAATGGATTTTTCGGCTCAAAACCATTTTCTAAAGTG
Source organism: Burkholderiaceae bacterium (assembly GCA_004214155.1). Classification (GTDB taxonomy): domain Bacteria; phylum Pseudomonadota; class Gammaproteobacteria; order Burkholderiales; family Burkholderiaceae_A; genus UBA7377. The sequence continues at coordinate 111,649 of SGYQ01000001.1, read as the reverse complement.
AATCGAATATTGAGAGAAAAGAAACTTGATCCTGTTGATTGGTCGTTATGACCAGAGATTGTCTTAGGGTGTATTCATTAGCTAATAAATAATGCTAAAAATAACATCGAAAAAGTATTTATCGAGGAGTGATTGGCTAGGTTGAGAGTAACAAAAAGCGCCCATGAACTTAAATTTATCCAAAACTGAAGAAAAACCCTAGTATTCACTTAATTTGAGAGTGGTATGATCATCAGGCAACCTTATTTTTTGGTAGCTAGTTTAAGGAGAAATAAATGTTTAAAAGATTAACACTTAGCTTGGCAGGTCTAGTGGTTTCAGTAAACGTCGCTGCTGCCCCAGACAATCTCTCGACTTTGAAACAAATGAAGGTAGCAACAACGGACCTGAATATTCCGCTTGTGGCACAAGAAGGGAAAAATGCTGATGCATTGAGAAAAAATTTGGAAACCATCAGTTTGCCTGCTGGCTTTAAAATTGATTTATATGCCGTCGCTCCTGATGTCAGGCACATGGCTGTCGCCCCGTCGACAAACATGCTTTTTGCTGGAACGAGAAAAACCACCGTTTGGGCAATTACTGACAGAAATAATGACAAGGTAGCGGATGAAGTAAAATCTTTCGCTCCATCTTTGAAGTTCACTAACCCTAATGCGGTCTGTTGGACTAAAGATGGGTTTTTGGTAGTTGTTGAGCACAATAGAGTGTTAAATTTCCCAGCAGCAGAGTTTTTCTACGAAGGACCTGATGTAGCTGTAATAGAGGTCGTAGCTCAGGGCGGATTAATTCCAGTTGAGGAAGAGTCATTCAACCACGGTGCTCGTGTCTGTGAAATTGGTCCAGATGGAATGCTCTACGTTACTTTAGGCCAGCCATTCAACGTTCAACCAAAGGACAAAATCGATCTCTACAACAAAGTAGGAATTGGTGGAATCGTCCGCATGAATGCCTTTGACGGTAGTAAGCGAGAGGTTTATGCCATGGGTGCAAGAAATCCAGTCGGCCTAAATTTTAGTCCCGATGGGAAGCTCTGGTGGACTGATCACCAGGTTGATGGACTTGGAAATGACATTCCTCCTGGGGAATTAAACAAGTCAACCAAGTCTGGGCAACATTTTGGCTTTCCTTATTGGAACGGTAAGTTTAAAGTAGCAGGTTCTTCAGCTGCCCCTGAACTTAAGGATATGAAAAAACCGAAGGGTGCAATATTCCCTCAGGCTTATTTCCCTGCTCATCAGGCGCAAAATGGAATGATATTTGGTACTAAGACAAACTTCCCAGAAAAGTACAAGAATGGAGTTTTTGTTGCTTCTCACGGGTCATGGAATCGTACCGAAGCAAGCGGTGCTGAAGTTCAATTTGTACCAATCAAAAATGGTAAAGCCGGAAAAATGGAAGTGTTTGCCTCAGGCTGGCTGGACAAAAAAACTGGTACTTACAAAGGTAGACCGGTTGACGTCGCTATACTGAAAGATGGTTCTTTGCTTGTATCGGACGACTATGCTGGTGCAATTTATAGAATTTCGTACAGTGCTGAAGAGGTTGCAAGCATTAAGTAATTCATGCTTATTTGCAAGGAAATGCCGGGTTTAACTAGCTGCCCGGCATTTTGTTTTTGGATTTCAATATGAAAAACTTTATAGGCTCTATTTTCTTTGGTTCTACCCTGATTTTTTTTAGCCAGGGCTTTTCTCAGGACCCTCAGAAAATAATCAATGTCAAGTGTGCCACTTGCCACGGCTCTTACGGTGTCTCTAAAGGAGCAGGGGTACCTCATCTAGCAGGGCAACCGGAAAGCTACCTTAAGGAGCAGTTGGAAAAATACAAGTCTGGCGAAAGACAACATCAGATTATGTCAATAATTGCGGGGCAACTTAGTGAAGATGAGATAACTACATTGGCTTCCTGGTACAGCAAAATAAAGATTAAGATTGTAGACTAGTGTCAGTTAGATTATAAAACCTGCTGTAATTCCTCTAAGGATTTTCCTTCAAAATTTGGCTCATGACCTAACGGGTCTCTCGGCACACCCGTTCTATTTACCCAAAAAGTCTTAATCCCATTCCAGCCTGCACCGATAATATCCCAATAATTCGCTGAAACTAGAAGGCACTCTTCTGGCTTACATACAAAGAAATCACTGGCTAATTTGTAAACCTTGGAATCTATCTTAAACGATTTGACCGAACCTGCTGAAAGATTGGTATCGAATTTATCTTGAAGGCCAGAATTTCCGAGGACACCGTTCAGCATTTCACTGTCACCATTGGATAATACAGCCATCTTATAATTTTTTGATTTTATATAATCGAGAATCTGTGCAACCTCTGGAAATATATGCAACTTTTGATAACTGGACATGATATCAGCGATAGGTACGTTTTGATTGTTCTTACCAAAAGTCATAATGGTGTACTCAACCGCAGATCGAGTAAGGCACATAAAGTCTTCATAAGGTATTCCTGACGGGCGCAAAGCATAAAGCCTCGTATACTCGATTTGCTTGTCTCTCAGTAATTTGGAAGCTTCAATCCCCTTACCAGGGAAGTACTTTTCTAAAACTATCTGTATAGAGTGCACATCGAGCAAAGTCCCATAGACATCGAACAAAATTGCTTTAAACATGTATTCCTCCCAGAAAAGTTATTGGCATCGCTTTTGCTTAACTAACCATACTTTAATAAATCTGATCGTACTATGACTTTAGCAATTAATACAACAGATGCATTTGCTACCGGTACTATTGCAAATACCGGACTAGGGAACCGAGGCAATAAAAGCTTCTCAACTGGCTTTCAAGGTCAATTGATTCAAATATCCTCAAAAGAACGGCAGGAGATAGATTTTAGAGAAGCAGAGGCAAAGCGAATTCTTTTATCGCAAGGCATAAAAGCAGATTTTGATGGTGGACCAGTCGGTTTTCCGAAAACTAAGGTAGACTTCCTGCGCGACAAAGAAGGGAATCTAGTTTTACAAAACAACTTACCGGTACGAAAGAATGTAGCAAGCTGGTATGATGTGCGTCACATGATTGCCAGAAATGAATTTGTACCCAAATTTGTTAATGAGCTAGATCAAAATGGTAACCAAATCCTAGACGCTGCTACAGGGGCGCCAAAACAAATACCTGTTTTGGACTCAGAAGGTAATCCAGTCATGGAAAGAACAGTTTCAGTTCAAGCTGACTTATTGGAAAAATCATTGGTTGCTTCATCACGTCTAAAAGAGCTAGGCATTGACAGTATTGCAGCTCCAAAATATCGACCTGGAACAACCGTAATTGAAGCATATGAGATAGAGCTGCAAAAAAACACAAAAGGGGTGACTACGAATTCTCTTAACAAGGAAGATCTCAGACTAACGAACTTTCCACGCGGAACTTCTAGTTATGAAGCTTTAAAGATGGTAGAAAAAGAAAATGACCAGGGAGTCGTTGACCCAGTTAAGGCAAAAAATTTAGTGAGGGATATGGCCATTCTTAGGGCTGAGGAATTATTTACACTAAAACGTTTTAAATCTTTTGGTGGAACCACTCCTACAAAAGCTGTAGAACTTTTAAATAATGAACCAGAAAAATATCGGCCTACGCCAGCAGATACGAATTTTAAACCTTTATGGAAAACTCCTCCTCCCATGAAAGTTGATTTAGGGAAGCTTTCACCCCAACAATGGCGAAATGCAGTGATAGCTAATGCAAAAGAAGTAAATCCAGCATATACAGATGAGGAAATAATTGATAAATTTGGATTTGACCGCGTTATTAGTTTAGGAGCGGGATGGTATGGAAGACAAAGATAATATGGAAACTAGGCCAAAAGGAAGCTTTTTAAATATACGTTGCTACAAATTCGTTTCTATTGATCACTTAGAAGAGCACCGGCAATTACTTGCCGAAATCGGGCAACTACTCTCCGTGACAGGAGCAATAATTTTATCGAATGAAGGAATAAATATTGCCCTATCTGGCGACAAATCTTCAGTCGAGCAAATGTTTGAAGCATGTAAGGCAATACCTGGGCTAAAAAATCTTAAAGGAAAAACTAGTAACTCTGAAAAAATTGGTTTCGAGAAACTTAAAGTGAAGATTAAATCAGAAATCATCAAAATGAACCAGCCTCAAATCCGACCCGAAGAAGAAAGAGCACCTTTTGTTGATGCGAATACACTAGCAAAATGGATATTAGATGGCTATGATGATGCTGGAAAGCCCATAAAAATCGTCGACACCCGTAACGAATTTGAATTTCAACTCGGACACTTTAAAAACTCTATAAATTTAAAATTAGAAAAATTTAGTGAGTTTCCGCAGAAAATCAAAGAACACGGAAAGTTTCTGGAAGGATATAAATTAGTGAATGTCTGCACCGGTGGAATACGATGTGAAAAGGCTACGCTATTCATGATTGAAAATGGAATTCGTGACGTTGTACAACTGGACGGAGGTATCCTTGATTATTTGGAAAACACTAACGGCAATGCATGGGAAGGACAATGCTTTTTATTTGATGAAAGAGAGTTCTCAAGTCCCTAAGAAGAGAATTTAATTTAGGGTTACTCGGGAAACAAATTTTGAGATAAATACCTATCTCCTCGATCACAAACAATAAAAACTAGGCACGCATTTCTAAGACCTTCTGCAATCCTTAAAGCGATACATAGCGCTCCTGCCCCAGATGGACCACAAAAAATACCTTCTTCTAGAGCAAGTCTTCTAGCCATTTCTTCGGCCTCTTCCTGACTAATCTCCTCGATCTGATCGATTTTAGCCTTTTTTCGGATGGGAGGAATGTATGGTTCAATCCATTTTCGAATACCGGGTATTTGAGATCCATCGCATGGTTGTACTCCTACAATTTGAATAGTGTTGTTAACTTCTTTCAGTTTTCTAGAAACTCCGGTAATAGTTCCTGTTGTTCCCATTGCAGACACGAAGTGTGTGACATGTCCTGCCGTAGACCTTAAGATCTCTTCTGCAGTGCAGTTGTAGTGAGCAAGCCAATTATCATCATTCGAAAACTGATTTAAAACCTTCCCCTCTCCATTGCTCTCCATTTCTAGCGCAAAATCTCTAGCACCCTCCATCCCTTCATTCTGCGATACCAAAATTAATTCTGCACCAAAAGCTCGCATCACTTGCCTTCGCTCAATTGAGAGATTATCAGGCATTATTAGTCTCATGCGATAACCCAAAATTCGAGAAGCCATAGCAAGAGCAATTCCAGTATTTCCGCTTGTCGCTTCTATAAGCAAAGAATTTTTTTTTACCAACCCCTTGTTTTGCACACCAAGAATCATTGAAACCGCTGCCCTGTCTTTCACTGAACCTGCAGGATTATTACCTTCTAATTTTGCCAAAAAAACATTGTTGCGTTCAGCATTCTTTTTTCCAGGTATCGAGGACAATTTTACTAATGGAGTATTTCCAATTGCTTGTAGTAATGTATCGTACATGTTCACCCTATGATTTTTTTACAATCAGCAAGATCAACTGTCATTATAAGTTCTTTAATTTTTTTAACAGCTTCATATCTAGTAAAACTCTTCCTCCAGACTAAAACAACTCGTCTAGAAGGAGGGGTATTTTTAAATTTCAATAGTTTTATGGTTTCATCCTTTGCCAACGCTTCTAAAGCCATCCTAGGCAACAAAGTAATACCTAATCCTGAGGAAACCATATATCTAATCGTTTCTAAAGAACTCCCTTCAAAGGTTCTTTGAATACCTTGAGCGTTAACAGAGTATCTAGCAGCCTCTGGACAAACATCTAGAACCTGGTCTCTAAAACAATGACCAACACCTAACAATAGCATTGTTTCATTTACCAGATCCTCACTAGAAATATACCGTCGTAAAGAAAACTTATGGTCTCGAGGAATAGCTACTACAAAATCCTCATCATAAAGAGCAACACAGTTAAGCCCGTGCATATCAAACGGTTCTGCTATTATACCAACATCTAAAGAACCGTTACGAAGTTTTTCTAGAATTGCAGTTGTAAAATCCTCAGTGAGAACTAAAGGCATATTGGGTACGGCATCAAAAATCACTCTGACGATTTTAGGTAACAAATAAGGACCAATCGTAAAAATAACGCCAAGGCGCAGAGGTCCAAGAAGCGGATCTCTTCCCTGATCTGCAATTAGTCGCATCTTGTTTGATTCCTCTACAATTAACTGAGCCTGCTTAACCAATCTTTCTCCAACAGCCGTTAATGCAATTTGATTACTTTTCCTCTCAAAAATTCTTGTACTTAATTCGTCCTCAAGTTTTTTTATACTTACGGATAAAGTTGGCTGGCTAACAAAACATGCCTCGGCGGCTCTGCCAAAATGCTTCTCCTGAGCTACTGCAATAATATATCGAAGTTCAGTCAACGTCATCTATACCCCACCTAATAAAACTTTCTAAGTCTCCAACGAATAACAAGTACAGCAATTCTAATATTCATAGAAATAGGAGCAAACTTTCCAAGATTGAATGAGGACCTGCAACAAACCCAATTCACAAAAGAAATAGTATTTGTAATCAATTTTTGATCATCAATTTAATTGAAAATTTAAACTGCACGTCACCAAATTTCTCAGTAACAAAAATTGACCCTCCACTCGAAAGTATCATACTTCAATTTTCAATAATCATAATCGCTTCTGCTTCTATACAAACATTTCTTGGAAGACTTAAAACTCCAACAGCAGCACGAGCAGGATAAGGCTTATCAAAAACAGCATCCATGACTTCATTGACAAGATAAAAATGGGACATGTCTGTAAGAAATATATTTAACTTTACAATTTCTCTTAAACTTCCACCTGAATCTTCGCAAATACAATTTAAGTTTGCGAAAACCTGCTCAATTTGTAACCTCACTCCTTCATCCGAATCTGAATTACCAATCACTTCCATCGACACAGGATCCAGAGGAATTTGTCCCGAAATCCACACTGTCTGTCCGCATCTAACCGCTTGCGAATATGCGCCAATCGCTTTTGGCGCCCTCTCTGTTCGAATATATTTACGATTGCTCACCGATTCACCCCTTAATTCTTATGATAATACTTATTATATGCGTCCAGTTCGTAACAAGCTTCCATTTTTTTAATTTCAGAGATTAAATAAAACTTTTACCTGTTTGAAAACTTTGATCTATGTAACTGACCAGAACATTCCAAAATCCTGAAAACCTAGATAGGAAAATTTTCCAGACGACAGTAGCCAACCACTCAGAATATAAATTAGGGGCCAAATTTAACTGTTATCAAATAAAAAATACTTGCAATGACTTCTGTTAATACACCCTAGTTTGTTATGAATTTCATCTGAAATTCGAAAAACTTTTACACCTCATCGACCAGAATGAAATTTATGAGCCCAGTTTTTAATTACAAAATCACTTCCAGACGAAAAGATTACGAAATTTTTCGTTAAATTGACTTTATTTTTTGTGATTTTATGTAGGTGATACCAAAATTAAGTCTGGAAATAGAAACGCATTTCGGGGGAACGCCCATAAAGACGCTGTGATTCGTTACCTTCAACCGAATACACAAGATTTTTAGTTTAGGTTCTGGAAAACTTTAATCAACTGAAACAAGTATGGCCAGTAAAAAACAAGACTAGCTTCAATTAGCTACGATATCAGTTTGATTAGCAACTTTCACATTCTTTTTAGGGGCAATAAGGGAGGGAACAGATTTCCATGCTTGCCTTATCTCCTCCATTAGACCATGAATCTCAAGCAGCGCGTCTATATCATTGTGAGCATTTACGTGGAAGAGACGTCTCACTACATAACTGTAAAGTTCGTTCAAGTTAGTGGCAATTTCACCGCCCTCTTCGAAATCCAGAGCATTTTGTAGCCCCAAAACAATCTTGCTGGCACGAGCTAAGCTCTTGGCCTTGGCGTTAATTTCGTTTCGCTTTATCTGGCCTTCCGCAGCTTTTAAGCTTTCGACTAATCCGTCAAAAAGCATCTGAATCAGTTGTACGTTATCAGCAGAGTTAACACCTGACACAACATTCACTTCTCCGTAACTATCTATTGCCTTTTGACGTGCTCTCATGATTTGCTCCCGAAATTATCTAAATCGTCTATACTTAAAACGTCGACATGTTAAAACTTTTCTTTAATAAATTATCTAAAATAATTATGCTGGTTCCGCAACGGCAGAGACACCACTACCCGCAGAATCTTCTTTATCCCTACCCTCTTTCTCAGAATTATTGCCACCCGCAGTAGCGTCTTTACTTGAAGTTCTCTTTTCTGAGCCAAGAACGGCATTCTCCTCATTTGATTCAGATTTAGTCTTTAGCGCTGGGGAGGGTTTGATAGCAACATCAGGCTCTTCGGTTCCCTCGACTTCAGGTGATTGAGTTTTTTCAAAACCTGCTTTTTCCTCGCTTCCCTCTTGAATATTTCCGGTATCCTCTTTTACAAGAGAATCGTGAGGTAATTCAAGTGTTCCCTCCTCATCGTTACCATTCTCTGCTTTAAAATCAGATTTTTTTAGTAATTCTTCTTCTGATTCTGGCAATAAAATTTTCGAAAGTGGATTCTTTAATTCTATCTCACAGGCAGAAAACATCTCATCCGCGATCAGATCTAGTTTTTCTCGCAATCTTTTAGCCTCACTCAGATCCTGCTTGGACCACTCAAGCCCAATCTGGTAAACCCCACTTGCATAATTTTGAGGAATCCAAGACTCTACCGAGCCCCGTAACATTGAAACCAGCATTGTATTGGAAGGCAAATGTTTATATGTCTCCTGATGTCCATCCAATAAGCCTTCATCAAAAATTGCCTCTAGATGCTTTTGCAAAACAATTCGATACCTCGGTCTCATCGGTTCCAGGCTCTCATTCTCCCAACCCTCAACAGGAGAACCACTCATTGCCTCCCAAAGTGTCATGCCAGACAGGCCTTCGAACATAGCTTGCGATTCATAGGCTCCCATAGATGGAGAGGGGGCGATCACTGAATTTAATACCGAAGTTATCTTTTCGACGCTATTCAATCGATCAATGGTATACACCACCATTACGAGTAAAGCTGCACTAAAAAATAAAAGAACGAAAAGCAACAGCGTCGCCATTTATGCCTCCTTAGACCCAATTTCCTAGGTTGTTAATCGACAAATCACTGGTCTTCTTTAGTACACTAAATTTCAAAATATTCAGGACAAATTACAAAATAGCCAAAAAAACACTAACCTAGAATCACTCTTAGGAGACGTCTTCAGCATCTTCGTTTAAGTCGGATTCCGTGAACGGGTTACCAGATTCCTCGAGCTCTTCTCGTAAAAACTGTAACACAACCAAAGAATTTTCTAAATCAAGCTCATAAGTATATTGATTTGCTATAAGCTGCGCTCTTCTAATAGCAGTTTTGGCATCAATCTCTACATTCTGATACCTGCCACCAAGTTGGAAAACAACTTCAGCTTTGTCCTCAGGTAAATAAGAAAATATCTCCCCATTTACGCTTTTGATTTTTACAAAGGCACTTGACTTTGGTGGCTCAGGCACCTCTTCACCCGCCGCCGTAGCAGCCAATCTCAACTCTGCAAATTTAGCAAACTTTTCAGCCCCATCTATAAAAATCTTATCAATGGAGGAACGAATTCTGAGTCCAATCTTTGACTTAAAAGCTCTGGCCTGCCTTGAATCCTCTTTAAACTCCATAGCCTTTTCAAAATCAGCTTTTGCCTGATTCATTTCCTCCCGGACCTTCTTACTCTTTCCGAACAAATTAGCCTCCGTCAATTCTATTAATAGTGATTTTGCTGTCAACCAAAACCAAAACCCTCACACAAGCCGACTATTTTGTCATCAATCGGGGAGGACCTGAGCAAATTACAAGTTTAACATATTAGAAAAAGCTAACCTGTTTCTTCTTCAAACAGTATGCTTCTGAGTTTCTTAACATTTTGGCTTAAAATCTGACTAACTCTCGATTCACTAACCCCAAGTATCTCCCCTATCTCCTTCAGATTAAGTTCTTCCTGGTAATAAAGTGACATGACGAGTTTATCTCTATTTGGAAGCTCGTCAATAGCACTTACGACGGCCTCCATAAATTCGGCATCCTCTGCAATTGTATCGGGTTGCTTTGCCTTTTCTTCTGGTATATTCAGAACGTGTTCTGATAGATCCTCGAGGTGAATGGTCTCAAACCTAGCGGCCTGACCCCTTTCTTTATGAAAACTCTCTATTTCCTTACCCATAGCAGACGCTAACTCTGCTTGCGAGGGGGCTCGCCCGAGCGATGCTGACAGGGCTCTCGCACTTTCATTATGTTGTTTGTTTATGGCCACAGCCGACCGAGGCAGATAAGACAACTTGCGGACTTCATCAATTATCGAGCCCTTTACTCTTCTATGGGCAAAGTGTTCAAATTCAATACCTTTTGTGGGATCAAACGACTTTGCAGCTTCAATTAACCCGATCATTCCAACCTGAATTAATTCATTAAGATCCATAAATGGACTCAATCTAGCTTTTAAATGTAACGCAACTCTCTTGACAAGATCCATGTGATTGGTGATAAGAGATTCTCGACTCTGCGTATCATCTTTATAAGGGTTTTGAATAACGTTATTCATTTACTTTCCTCAATGCTAACCTGAAGGTTTTCTGTCTATAAAAAACTCTAAACCACCATTCATATCCTGAACAGGATCGAGCGCGAAAATTCCCTGAACAATGCTTTGTATATCCTTTAACGCAATACTCGTGGGAGCATAATCTAATAAAGCCTTATTGTCCTTAAGAGCCATTGAAAAAAACTCATCCTCAGAGATTGTTCCTAGGTTCTTAATAGATCTATCAAGAAACTTGATACAAACCTGATTTATAAGTTTAAAAAGATTTGAAGCATCCTTTTCACCAGATTGTCCTTTGAATCTATTTTCAACCATATAAATGTCATCTCTTTTGCTTCGTTGGCAAACCACTTTAATGAGGCCGTAGGCATCTGCAATGGAGGAAGGTTCATCAGCTACGACTATCACTCTTTTGTGACACGCGTCTAGCAGAGTCAAAACCGAGGGAGAAATACCAGCGGCTAAATCAATAATAAAAAAATCGATCTCTGCTTTAATCTCACTAAAAACACTTACTATTCCCGCCATCTCAATGTTATTGAGTGCCGCCATTTGTTGTACGCCAGAAGCCCCTGGGATTAACGAAAACCCTGGAGACACTTGGATGATAATTTCGTTAATATTTTTCTCTCCCAAAATCACATGGCTGATATTTTCTCTAGCCTTAACTCCAAGAGCGATCTGCGCATTTGCTAAGCCCATATCCCCGTCAAATAAAAAAACTTTTTTCCCATTTTCAGCTATTTGCCTTGCAATATTCACGGAAAGACTAGTCTTACCGACTCCTCCCTTACCACTAGCTATACCAATAACTTCTGGCTGTCTTAACATTTCAATAACCTTTTGTTCTTCTATTATTTATTTCACGATCAGGTTCAACCGGGCCGACATAATTTGCACTAGACATAACTTGTTCCTTGATTTTTCCGGTGCATTTTTCAACGAGATTCTCTATTTTGAATAAGTCATAATCTTCTACACTTGAACCAGACGAGACCAACGACGAAATCTTTATTTTTGAATTTAACGATGCTTGCAGTAACCCCCATGGAGATATTGCCTCGTCGTACTTCGAGAGGAACAAACTATCCCACTTAATTTCTAGGTCGTCACACCATCTTTTCGCAAGCGCAGCTGAGGCATCTGTTGGTATTACTACATGCACTAGAGAAGCAGGAACAATAGTCATAAGATCGTCCAAGTCATTCTTTAGTTTAGCACTAGACATATCTATGAAAACCAACTTTTTATCTGATAATTCTGAATTTAAGGTCCGCAAAGTCTCTTGATTTTTGACCTTAAAAACATCTATTCCCAAACTTGACCCAAATAATTGAAGTTGAGTCCATGAGCCCACTGTGTTCTGTTTATAGCTGAGAATCGCAATATCATCAGGCGACAAATTTTCTTGCAATAAATTATGAATGGTTTTCATGATCATAGAAGTCTTTCCCGAACCAGAGGGCCCAGCAAAAATATTTGTCCCTTTTAATTCACTTACATCAAAAATTTTCACATGCTTAGTTGACTCAATTAGCTGGCTAAAAATACTTTCGAATGCCTCTCTCATACTTTCAAATTTAGAAATGTCATCCAACAATAATGTCTGTAGGCTTAGTGGCAGGCTCTCTGACTTAACAATTTCAATAAAATCGCTTATTTCTTCCGTGAAACTATTCTGTTCGTCATGAATCATTTTTTTTGCAAGCTTAAACTCTTGTTTCATCTCCGCCATCTCCTGCAAAACTATGTCCACAAGTTCTCTAGCCTTGAGTTCCTCAGAACTAAATGGCTTTTTTTCTAATAATGGCGTGTCATTTTTTAGTACGTCCCTCGAAGATTCCTCCATCTCCCATTCATTAAAACTCTCCAAATTGTTCTCCGTAGACAATGTTTTTGAATCATTAAAAGTCTTCTGACCTAAGGTTGGTTCCTTGCTAACTTTTATCCCATCATTACAAGCTTCAGTTTTTTTTAAGTTATCAAATTCACGTTTCTTTACGTATTGAGATACACCGGGGACTTGTATGTTTTTCTCTCCTTTTGAATTTCCATTTGTTGTTTTTCCAATCGAATCGTAGAGTATCTCATCAAAAGAGTCTTTGGCTAGTTCATCTGCAAGAGATTTATCTAACGAAGTGCGTTTATTTTGCTGAGCTACAGAATTAATAGGTGGATTAGCCAAATCGGTATTCTGAGAAAAATCGGTTGCAACGATCACCTCAACCCCGCCACTTATTCGCTCACTTGATACAACTAAAGTATTCGGACCATATATTTTAATTGCTTTTTCTGTCGCGGCTCTTAAATCATTAGCTAATATTCTTTTCAATTCCATATGTCGTTCCTCTTAAATTATTTGGTCTCACCCTTTAGATTGATAGCAACAGTTTTTATTACTTTTACAGCCTGGTCCTCAGGTATTTCTACATATGAAAGTACGGTAAGGTCAGGCGTCCGGTGCTTGAGTGTTTTTGAAAGCCATGGTCTAACCCCTGGTGATACCACCAAAACAGCAGGTTGGCCCATTTCCTCTATTTCTTGCGTATTATCCTTAATGGCTTTAAATAGAGCCTCCGACAAACCAGGCTCTAAAATAATCTCCTGATTACCCTGATTTTGTTGAATAACATTATGTAATATTTGCTCCAGTTCCGGATCTAACGTCATGACCTCCAGAGTTGAATCTGCATCAACAATATTTTGTATTATCATTCTGCCCAACTTTGGACGAACCATAGAAGTTAGAACCTCAGGATCTTGTGTCTTGCCACATTCATCCGATAAAGTCTCGATGATTGTTCGCATATCTTTTATTACTACTGATTCGTTTAGAAGATTTTGTAAAACCTTAGTAACGGTACCCAGTGGAATCTTGCCAGGAACTAGATCTTCAACCAGCTTCGGAGTCTTTTTTGCTAATTTATCTAAAAGTTGTTGGGTCTCATCCCTTCCAAGTAACTCTGAAGCATTCTCCCTTAAGACCTTATTTAGGTGCGTCGCTATAGTAGTACTAGAGTCCACAACTGTGTAGCCTAATGTTCGAGCATTGTCGGCTTGTGATGACTCTATCCAAACAGCCTCTAAACCAAAAGCCGGATCAGACGTTTTTTCCCCTTCAAGCTCCCCATATACTTTCCCAGGGCTAATAGCCAACTCTTTACCGACACGTACCTCTCCTCTAGCTCGCGTAACTCCATTTAGTACAATATGGTAATGATCAGGCTCAAGATTTAAAGCATCTCTAATCCTCACAGGCTGCACGAGAAAACCTAATTCAGCTGAAAGTTTTTTTCTAATACCTTTTACACGCGCCATGAGTTGACCACCACTTTCTGGGTTTACCAAAGGAATCAGACCATACCCGATTTCAAGACCGATTAGGTCTACCTGATCCACATCGTCCCAATCCAGTTCCTTTGGCTCGTCATCCGAATTCGATTTTTCCGAGGATTCGTCTTTTGCTTCTTCAACATTTTTTTGTAACAAGAAAAATCCGAGACCTGCCGACAAAATCCCCATTGTCATAAAAATTTTGGTTGGCATCCCAGGAATTGCACCCAAAGCTATTAAAATGCTGGCGGCAATAAACAGAGCTGATGGATTAGAGAGTTGATTTTTTGTTTGCTCAGTCATGGATTCAGAAGTTGTCACTCTAGTAACGACTATCGCTGTCGCGAGCGATAGAAATAAAGCGGGAATCTGAGCAACTAAGCCATCCCCAATAGTTAACAGAGAATATAACCGGCCAGCTTCAGAAAACGATAAATCGTGCTGGGCAAGCCCTATTATCAAACCTCCTAACAAATTAATTAAGAGTATGAGTAAGCCTGCGATTGCATCACCGCGCACGAACTTTGAGGCACCATCCATTGAACCAAAGAAATCGGATTCCTGAGATAGTTCTTCACGCCGCTTTCTTGCCTCATCATTATCGATGTTGCCAGAGTTTAAATCTGCGTCTATAGCCATCTGCTTTCCGGGCATTGCATCCAGTGTAAACCTCGCAGTCACCTCAGAAACACGACCAGCGCCTTTAGTAATTACCAAGAAATTGATCAGTATCAAAATACCAAAGACTATCGCCCCAACTACGTAATTTCCCCCAACAACAAACTCTCCGAAAGATTCAATTACTTGACCAGCGGCACCTGTTCCGGTGTGCCCATTGACCAGAACGACTCTAGTGGAGGCAACATTCAAAGCTAGACGCAACATTGTGGCCAACAAAAGCACTGCAGGAAACGCGGAAAAATCCAGAGGTCGTTTAGTTCCTATAGCAATCATTATCACTACAAGCCCTACCAGAATATTAAATGTAAATAAAATATCTAATAACAGCGGAGGTAAAGGGATTACTAACATGGCTAGAATAAGTAGAACAAGGAAAGGTATTCCCAAACTAGAAAGATCAAAGTTGGAGAAATATGTTCTTACGTTCTCAATGTAGTTATTAACTGTTGTAGTCGCCATAAAATAGTTCTATATATCAATCATTTAAAAGATATTAAATAATCTGTTTTAATCTTACTTTTACCAAAGCAAAAATTACGCCATGATGTTTACAAAAACTTTTTATTGAACTCAGTTTTATGGCCTGATGATTGCTAAAAATATAAAAACATAAAATCTTTTCTGGAAATTGACCATGGCAAATGAAATAAAGATAATCAGTTCTACTGTAATTAGTGAAAGTAAAGGAAATTTAGAGGATTTTAAACAAACAAAAGGGAATTTTAATCATAAAAAGAACTTTGAGCAATTATTACACCAATTAAAACTTTTAATGCATAAAGGGAAATTAGTTGCCGAGTCTGGCAACCCTGAGTTTACTAAGGCGGATGAGATAAAAAACCTGGAAGATTTTATGAATTTAGAGGAAAACTCAAATACAAATGTTTCTGAACCCGGTGAACAACTTGAACAACTATTAGCAAAGTTTGAAAACCTTTCCGTTAGGGAGTTAGGGAGTAAACTGGAATTAGGTACGATTGATATAGGCTTGAACACGCAGATTATTACGGATAATAACCAAAAAATAGATGAAGCACAGATTTTGTCGTATGCAAAAAAAATGGGGCTTAACCAAAAGGCAATTGAATTGCTCTTCAAAAATAGCAGCAAGAGTAAAAAATTCTCAAAGATACAACTTTTAGCTTCGATAAGAAACATAGCTACTTCTAATACAGTCGATCGACCGGAAAAACTTCACATTCAACCGACTGCTTTGACTAAAACAAAAACCCACCTAAAAAGTGAGGAAATGTCAGAAAAGTCAGAAATTAAAATCAATGACCTAAAACGAAATATTTTAGGTAATAGTTCTATGTTATCTCTAAAAACTGAATCGCCTGTAAAAGAAAAGAGTAACGAAAAGTGGACTTCATTTGAAAAAAAGGAACATTTTGAAACAGAGGGGCAAGATGAATTGGATTTTGAAAAATTAAGAGAAAAACTATTGAAAAACTTCGGTTCGAAATTATCTAAGGAAGAAAGTGAAGCAAAGGAATATGATATTGACCTAGAAAATGATATGCGTATTTTTATACGATCGGTGAAAGTCGCTACGAATAATCAAGTAAACACCCCGATTCAAGTTGATGCAACAAACAATAATGTTAATTTGAGTTTCTCTTCTGAGGGAATATCCGCAACACACTTGAGTAATGATCTAGGTTCCCAAAATCAAAACAGTAGTAAGGACAATGGATCAGATTCTATTGACCTCAAACGCTACGAACAGTACTTGAAACTATCCGAAAAGTTAGCAGAAAATGTCGCAAAACGGATTATTCAACAAATTAAGAGAGGAGAATGGAAAATTAATCTTTCTCTAAAGCCGAAAACACTCGGCAGTATCGAGATTGAACTTACACTAAAAGGAAAACAACTGGAAGCTTCTTTTAATGTCAATCAATTATTAACGCGCGAACTCTTGCAAGATGGATTACCCAGACTCAGAGATTCCTTAGAAAAATCTGGCATAGACGTTGCTAACTTAGATATTAATCATAAAAAACAAAATGGAAACGACGAAAAACCGACAAATAGAAAAAATTATGAAATTGTTGAGCAGAACAGTACGAGAGATACATTACTTTCTGGACCTAAAATCAGTTCAGAACATTTTATTATCTCCGCACACGAATTAAATGTATTGGTTTAGCTAAAATTTAAAGGAAATAAAAATGGCTGAAGAAGAAACGACAGAGGAACAACCTAAGAAGAAAAGTCCCATCTTATTGATTGTACTTATCGTTGTTGGGGCTCTTATTACACTCGTGGCGACAGTCTTAATCACTCTATTCGCTGTTGGATTCTTTAGTGAAGATGCAGAGGATGCCGCTCAAGAAGTAATAGAACAAGCAGAGGCAGAGGCTGCAGCAGTACCTGAAACTCAACCTGGCGAGACAGTTGAAATATTAGATGAACAAGGTCTTCCAACCGGAGAATTTGAGAAAAAAGCCCCAACTCCTCCGGAGAAAGTAGTTAAAGACGCATCCCAGCAAACAAGATTTGAACATCGATATTACGAACTTGCAAAACCATTTGTTTCTAATGTGGCAAATTCGAGAAAAGTAATGTCAGCGACCGTAGCTATAATGACCCAATATGACGAACAAGTAATCGTCAATGTTGAAAAACACGAGTTTGCCCTCAGATCTGCTTCGTTAGACGTAATGAGACAACATACTGAAGACGACTTGAAAAAACCTGAGTTCCGTGTCGAACTAGCTGAGAAAATTCGCATTACTATGAACGCACTTCTCGAAAGGTATGAAGATTTCGGCGGGATTGATGAAGTGTATTTTACAGAATTCGTAGTCCAATAAAAACGCGAAGAAATAGGATAGTAGAATGTCAGATTTACTTTCAGAAGACGAATTAAAAGCCCTGTCTGAAGGAGTTGCGGACGGCACTATACCAGTAGACACCGGGTATAATACTCGAACTAAAGTTAAAAAGCATGACTTAGCAAGCGAAGACTCAACACTCGGGGTAAATTTAAGTTCCATTGAGATGATCAATGAGCGATTCATTAGACTTTTTAGGTTAGGTCTTGTTGAGGTTCTAAGGTCGACCCCAAAATGTAACCCCAATAAAGTCGAAATAATTAAATACGGAGACTACCTGAAAGGAAAAACTGCTCCATTAGCAGTAAATATGATCAGGTTAAATCCATTGAGGGGTCACTCGCTAGTAGTAATTGATCCTGACATAATATTCCAGTCTCTCGATGTCTTTTTTGGGGGCATTGGATCTACACAACAAACAGGTGCTCTGCCCCCAACAAGACTATTTACCCCAACAGAAAATAGAATAATTAAGCTCATAATCGAAGTCTTCTTCGAATCCTTAAAAGAAGCATGGGCTCCACTAATAGAACTGGAAACTGAGCTGGCGAGTTCAGAGATTAACCCACAGTTCGCTCAGATCGCAGACGAAAATGATCTCGTAGTACTTTGTAGGTTCGACGTAGGAGAAGGAGAGAAAAAAAATGCAATTGATCTTGTGTATCCATACGCTACATTAAAACCAATACGTGATCTCTTGAGAAATAGAGTGGCTACTGGAGATGGAAATGAATTGTCTGATAAACAATGGTCTGAAGACCTTAATGAAGCTGTTTCCGAAGCTTCAGTTGAATTAAGTGTAGTTCTTGGACAACTAACAGCAACATACAAAACTTTGATGACAGCGGAAATGGGACAAATCTTATATTTTAAAAAAGAGGAACTTGCTCGGGTTGATGTTTATAACAACCCTTGTTTTCTTGCAGAACTCGGATCTGTAGATTCACAAATCGCAATAAAAATTAAAGATTCATTAGATATGTTGGGACTATCGAAAAAGGAGAGAAACAATGGCTGAAGAAGAAACAAAGGATACAGAGATTGATGAGAATTCAGACGATCAAAATACTGAAGGTGAGAATCCTAAGGCGTTGGGTGATGACTCTGGAAAAATAAACCCTGATGTTCTCCAAAGTATCCCGGTAACTATTTCTGTCGAAGTTGGCAAAACCTCGTTAAAAATTAGAGATTTGTTGAGATTAACTCAGGGTAGTGTTGTTGAATTAGAGAGGTTAGCAGGAGAACCCTTAGATTTACTAGTAAACAACACTGTTGTTGCTCAGGGAGAAGTTGTTTTAGTAAACGATCGATATGGAATAAGGCTGACCCGAGTCATTTCCGCTGAAGAAAGAATGAAAACTTTGTAATATGGATAACGCAATAATTCCAAACATGTACTCCTTAATGGGAAGTTTTTTAGTAGTTATCGTACTCCTGCTAGGAGCATTATTTTTCTTAAAAAAAGTGTATGGATTCAAGCCTAACAAAAAACTCAATGATAGACATATCAACATAATAGAAGTGCTTCCTCTAAACCAGAGACAGAAAATAATCCTTTGTAACGTAAACGACCAGGAGATTTTACTTGCTGTTTCTGGGCAATCTATCACTTCATTAGCCCATTGGGTGACTAAAAAATCCAAATCAAGCGGTGAAATGATAGAGCCTGAAACCAGCTCAATAGAAAAAACAAAACCCGAAGATAATATTGCCGAAATTACTAATTCAAAAAAAATAGTAACTCGTAATAGCCATGCGAATCATAACTCTGACTCATATACAGATTTGGGCATAGAAAAAGATATTGGCAAAGAAAAAGATATCGGTATGCACACTAAGGCAAAAGCCCAAATAGAGAATACAACTAATCTCCTTTTACTGGCAAAAAGGATCAATCAGTCTATTAAAAAAAATATTGTAGAGAATATACAATGAAAAGAGAAAATTATTTTGTAATTGTTGGGCTACTCTTCCTTTCAATTAGTTTATTGCCTAGCACATGTTTGCCACAAGGATTGCCAGCAATTACTGCTGCGGCAGCAGGTGCTCAAACAACAAGGTACAGTCTTTCTCTCGAAATCTTAGCGTTAGTTACAACCATAACGTTGTTGCCTTCCTTGTTATTAATGATGACCTCATTTGTACGAATATTAATAGTGATGTCCTTACTGAGAATGGCACTAGGTACAGCTCAAACACCCCCAAATATGGTTTTGGTAGGATTGGCGCTGTTTCTAACAATATTCATCATGTCTCCAATACTTAGTGAAGTCTACGGGACCGCAATTGTTCCATATATGGACGAAACCCTATCTTTTGATGAGGCCATTAAAAGAGCCGAAGCGCCCATAAGAGGGTTTATGTTGAATCAAACACGAGAAACTGATATCGCAATGTTCATGAATATTGCAAGGATCGACGAATTTCAAGGGCCTGAGTCAGTACCCTTTAGCACTCTCGTGCCGGCATTCATCACCTCAGAGTTAAAGAGCGCTTTTATTATTGGATTCCTAATTTACATCCCTTTCATCATAATAGATATGGTGGTTGCTAGCGTTTTAATGTCAATGGGAATGATGATGCTTTCCCCTATGATGATATCTATGCCATTCAAGCTGATGCTATTTGTGCTCATTGATGGATGGAGTTTGATTATGGGTAACTTAGCGGCAAGTTTTGCCTTGCCATAACTAAATAGAACCGTTGGAGGAGATATGGACGTAGCATCAGTAATGGACATAGGTAGGCATGCACTATTCACAGTAGTATTAGTGGCATCACCAATGCTCGGTTTAGGTCTGTTTGTAGGTTTAATAATTGGCATTCTACAAGCGGCAACCTCTGTTAATGAAATGACCCTCACTTTTGTTCCAAAACTCTTTGCTGTGGGTTTAGGGATAGCTTTTTTTGGACCCTGGATGATTGCCACCCTTATAGAGTTTGCTACTGGTATGTTCAACCGAATACCGGGAATCTTTTTTTGAAAATATGATTTCCTTTTTAGTTGCAGATATAGTTGAAATTTTTTATACGGTACTACTACCGTTCATTAGAATTTCTGCAATGCTTATCGTTGCTCCTGTTCTCTCAATGGATTCCGTAACAGTAAAGATTAGAATAATTATAGCTATCGCACTAACGATTGCTATTTACCCTGTTCTGGATTGGCCCGTCATTGACCCAGTTAGTAGCAACGGCTTAGTTGAAATTTTTCACCAAGCACTAATGGGAATTCTCATGGGGTTGTTCTTGCAAGTAATTACCGCGGCATTTGTGGTTGCTGGGCAGACAATTTCAACTACGATGGGACTAGCAATGGCAACTCTTGCTGATCCGAACTTTGGAACAGTCCCAGTAATTGGTCAATTACTAACCATACTGGGTACGCTAATATTCTTATCTATAGGAGGGCATGTCATATTGATAGAAATGCTATTAGAAAGTTTTAGATTAGTTCCCATTGGAGAACGGTTACTATTAACTGAAATATATCCCGAACTAATTGCCTGGAGTAGTACTATTTTCCTGGGCGCTGTCTTAATAGCAATTCCTATTCTTTGCGTCATGCTTTTAATACAAATTGGCCTCGGAATTGTCGCAAGAGCATCGCCACAATTAAATATTTTTGCTGTTGGTTTTCCTGCAATGATCATTGTTGGCCTATTTGTATTAATTTTCGCAATGAATGGTATCGGTTTACGCATGCAGTACCTATGGAACTTAGGTCTGAACAACATCAGATCCACTATCTTAGGGATTTAGCACGTGGCAAAAGAAAACGAAGATGGCGCCGAAAAAACCGAAGAACCGACAGCACGTAAATTAGAA
Source organism: Burkholderiaceae bacterium (assembly GCA_004214155.1). Taxonomy (GTDB): domain Bacteria; phylum Pseudomonadota; class Gammaproteobacteria; order Burkholderiales; family Burkholderiaceae_A; genus UBA7377. The sequence continues at coordinate 90,369 of SGYQ01000001.1, read as the reverse complement.
AAAGCAGCGTCTGAGGGACAGGTAGCAAGATCTTCCGAAGTTACAATAGCTGCTTGCACAATAATAGGATTTTTAGCCCTCCTCTTAGGAGGAGGCTATTTTGCGGAACAATTGGTTGAAGTATTTAAAGGAGGATTTAATTTCGATAGAAAAATTATATTTTCTCCTAATTTAATGCCTGCGCAATTCTTATCAAAACTTGCATATGCCTTACTTATTTTTTTGCCATTATTTCTATTACTTATAGTAACTGCACTTCTTGCAGGTTCCTCAGTAGGAGGATTGAACTTCGCATGGATGGCCATTGCGCCTAAAGCAAGTAAATTTAACCCCATATCTGGGTTAAAAAGAATATTTGGCACTCAGGCACTGATTAATCTCGGAAAAGCACTCCTAAAGTTTAGTCTTGTTGCAGGTGTCATGTTAGGCGTAATTCAGTTTCAAATATTAGATTTATTTAGTTTAGGTCATATGAATCTTGAACCAGCCCTAGCTTTAGCTGGCGCCATTTTGATCAAGTCAGCATTTTTTGTCTCCTTAGCACTTCTGGTTATAGCCTTAATTGATATCCCTATTCAGAAATATCAGTTCAATGAAAATATGAAGATGACACTACAAGAAGTAAAAGACGAAATGAAAGACATAGAGGGAAATCCTGAGGTCAAAAAGAAAATTAGACAAAAGCAACAAGAAATAGCATCGGAAAAAATGATAGAGAATGTTAAGGACGCTGATGTTGTGATAACTAACCCAGAACATTTTTCTGTAGCTCTCACCTACGACCCCAACTCAGATAGCGCCCCGGTTGTTCTGGCAAAGGGAGCAGACCATATCGCCCTCAGAATACGAGAAGAAGCTAAAGATCACAGTATCGAAATTTTTTCAGCACCCCCACTTGCTAGGGCGTTGTACTTTACCACAAATATAAACGAAGCAATTCCTCCTGATTTGTATTATGCAGTTGCACAAGTAATAGCTTATGTGTTTAATTTAAATAGTGTTTCACAGGATGGTTTGTCACCGGAAAAACCAAATCCAGATATCCCGTCAAATATGAAATTTGATTCCGATGGAAAAAAAATTGATTTATAAGTGATATGAGCATTAACGACCTGTACTTCAGACCCTTTGATAAAGCAAGACTGGACCGATTAACAGAGGCGATCGTTCAAGAAAAATTAAGCGCTGCCCTACTCAGTGAAAGCGAAGGTTTGCTGGATCACTACGGTCGGATTCTAGTTCAACGTCTTAGGGAACGTAACGGGATAAATGTTGAAGTCTACTACCCAAATAGTACGGAAGCCCTTATTACAAGATTTAATAAAATATTAGAGAATATTTCAGTTGATGCTGCAACGAAAACCGTGGACTCAAATGCCCCTCAAAGAGTACTTGTCGCCTTTGATTCTCATGCTACCGGTTTGAGGGAAGTACAATTGATGGCGAGACTCGTAAGAGACTTTCCAGGCGCTAATACTAGAATAATTCTTCTTCTAGATAAGAGATCAAGCACCCAAGTAGAGAAGAAAATTGAAGCATTTGGAAATAAAATCGTTAGATGGGATATATCAACGCCTACACAGCGAGAGGCCTCGGTACTCCTCAGTGAAAGTGAAGTGACAGGTATGGAGCCTGAAGTCAGAAAGGCTCTCGAAAATGTAGGTGTTTCATTGGATGCAAAACTTGCTTTAGCAGCCAGCAATAGGGCAATAAACAAAGCTGAAGAAGAAATGCAGAAAAATGAGGATCCAGTGAACAATGAAAATAAAATTGATGAAAAAGGTGAAATAGGTAACGATATTGCAACATACGAGACTACCCCTCAGGTTGATCAGCCTGTGAAGCAGCAAACCGATGACAGTAAAGTAAGTGTCAAAGAAAAGAGCCGAGCAACGAGAAAAAATCAAATTAATATGATTTTATCTTTATGCTTCTTATTTACTATATCGGCGGGAGTCATATTTTATTTGCAAAATTCAGGTCTTCTACCGTTAAGTTCCATGCTTGAAGATGCGAGAAAATTATTTCTTCAAAGTGCACTAATTGACAGTCCCTCCTTGCCTATTACGAGTCAAGATAGAGTTCCAGAATTGGAAAATCAAGACGATCAGTTCTCATTATTGTCCGGAGAACCTGCTCAGGATACAAATAAAATAGACAAGACGATTTTGCCGCAGCAAGAGAAATATCTTGATGAAGAGGAGGAGGCTTTAACCGAAGACCCGATACAGGTTATTAACGAAAATGCGTCTGATGAGAAATCTAAAACTGGATTAATCAATAACACAATTGACCCAGGTTTTTACGTTCAACACACGGCTAGAGGAGATTTGGACTCCGTTCTTGAAATACAACGTGAATACCCAGCACTTCAAAACAGTATCATATTTAAACTCAAGAAAACTCAGGTGGAAGGTTTCTTTTACGTCCTATTAAGCGGTCCTTTTGAATCTCTAGATGACGCAAACGTTTTTGCAACCAGAGATGACATACCAGATGGAACATGGATAAGAGGCGCTTTGAGTATACGGCCTCTAATTGCTGCACCATAATAAATCAACCTGAAACTTAAATAAACAGGATGTAATCATTAAAGCAGCCATGGGAGCTGCCGAATATCCATATGAGGCATAAATAAAGCTATATAGTTAAGGTCTATCGGACAACTTTGGTATGAGGGCAAAGGATTTTATCGAAAAGCATATTGATGCTATATTAAAAAGAGTAATGAAGAGTAGTTGCCAAAATATTATTGAAATGATGAGAAAAAAATCGAAAGGACATGTTGGAAAATGATCCTACATGGTTTTTATACTTATAAATAGCGAAATTAGTTGGGTTTTTGTTGTTTCGGTAGTTTAAAAAGGAAAAACGAGTAGAAACAAGATAATCACTAGGAGTCTAACTAAAATTTATAACTAGGAATAAGCATGGCAGACGGAAAAAAAGAAGACTTGAATGACGAATTTATAAGTCCTGAAGATGGATCCGATGATCCAAAAAATTCTTTGGGGGAGGATGATCAGGTTGACAAGAAAATTTTAGCTGCTAAGGAAGCGGCAGCCACAGTAGCCGAGGCTTCGGAAATAATCAAATCTCAGGAAGAAGCCTATGCTAATCGTCGGGCTGAAGAGGAAAGCAGGTGGGAAGACCAAGAAAAGAAGCGGCTTGAGAGCGAGGAGCAGTCTACTAAAAGACTCGAAGCCCTTGCAAGCACCGTTTTAGATGCAGCTGAAGTTGCTAATCGTTCCGCTAGCGCTGTTACAAATAGTCACCGAAGCTTAACGATGGGAGCGAAAAGTTTAATTTCAGCGGCGTCAAATGGCAACGTAAGGTCAACCATCGTGATTTCCCTATGCGTTGCTTTACTAATCGCTACAGCTGGTCTGTTTAGTCTGGTAATGTATCAAATGAATAAAAAAATTGAGCAAATGGATTTAATGATTGTGAATTTGGGAACCAGATCTGCAGAGGTAAAAAGTAGTCTAAGTACGATAGAGGATTTAACCAAAAACATAAATGACATAAATAAAAACTTTGACCAACTCAAGAAAGTCAATACTACCTTGTCAGCTGGCATAGAGGCGCTGACTACTGGGTCGGAGAAAAATAAAGAAGAACAAACCAAGTTTCTAACTGATCAGGCAGCTAATCTCAACAAAGAAAGCATGAAGACAGTGGAAAAGATGGTGGCCTCAGTTAAAGAATTGGAAAAGTCACTGGAAGGTAAAATCAAGGCTCAAGAAAAGAGCTTTAATGAGCAGAGAAAAACTACTGCTTCTTTAGCTAATGAGTTGAAAAATTTTGAGAAGAAGATTTCAAAAAATTTAAAAAGTGCCTTAGATAAAACGGAAAGACTTAATTTAACAGCATTGGAACTTGCCAAAGTCAAACGCGAAATTGAGGCTTTGATTATACTGCAAGAAAAACAATATCTAGACGCTCTAAAGGCTGCCGAGCCCCGACAAAAGGACAACCAAATGATCAAATACCCAGCCAAGGTTAGTTCTCTAGAGCCTGTGGAAGAAACGAAATAAGAACGGTGCCGTAACGACTTTCCACATTTAGTAAAATGTTAAAAACTATATTCCAGCATTTTATTAATGAGAAGATACACGTCTAACCGCTAACTATAACCTCGATTCTCCTATTCTTAGCTCTATTAGGAGCAGTATCGTTGGGTCCAACAGGCTTTGTATCTGCGTGACCAGACACATTAATTCTGCCAGGTGGAACTCCACCTTTTTTGATAAAATAATCGGCAACTGATCCGGCTCGGGCACCTGACAAATCCCAATTCGATTTAAATCTGGGATTTTCAATGACAGGAACATTGTCAGTATGCCCTTCAATCTTTACATTCCCTTCACCAGACGCAACAGTTTTCCCAACTTTCTCGAGAAGCGGCAAAAACCCAGGCTGCAGGTCCGCTTTACCGGATACAAACGAGCCCTGCTCGGCCAAACGAATAACTACATTATCACCATCACGAAAAACCTCGGCCTTACCCTCAGAAATTTCTTCTGATAAATCAGCCTTGATTTGTGCTAATCTAGCATCGATCTCCTCTTGATTGACACCAGAAGAAGTTCCTTCCGGACCCGTAGATGCCTGCCTTGCTTCTAAAGGTCTAGTGACCGAAGCCTGAACTTCAGCTATTTTTGCAAAAAGCTCTATTGACTCCTGACTCACAACCCCGGACCTTTGCTGACCGGCTTCCCCTGATCCTCCCCCACCTTCAGGTGCATTTTTTGCTTCAATTGACTCTTGTAATTCAACAACTACTTTTTCTCCTTCAGTGGAAACTTTCACTTTACCCTGAGCAATTTCTTCCTTAAGTGCTTCAGCAACTTTCTTTGCTTCTGCTTCCGTTTCCGGATCCGAAGATTTCGTCTGTTCCCCAGTAGAACCATCCTCCTGGGTTTTATCCTCAGTCTTTAACTCAACATCCTTTTTTGTTTCATCAGTCGTATCCTGTTTAACCGTATCAAGCACAGTAGGTTGAGCTACCGCCGGGGAAAAGCTTTGAGCAATAACACTGGTTGCCTTAGGCTGTTCTACCGTGGGAATCAAACGCTGAACGCCAAATGAATTTTTCATAGTGCCGGAAATTTGCTTAAATTTCGGAACGTTCATTTCTGCAAAGGACAAAATCATCACAAAAAAGGCCATGAGCAAGGTAGCCATATCGGCAAAAGTAGGCATCCATGCTGGCACTAGCTGAACACATTTTGGACACTCCTCACATTTACACTCAGGTTCAGGCTCTTTTTTCTCAGGTGGTTGCTCTTCCTCTTCCTCTTTCTCTTCTTTCTTTTCTTCTTCTTTTTCCTTATTAGAGTCAGCCTCACCTTCGGCCGCAGGCCCACCTTCTTTTTTCTCTAGTTCTTCAACGGTTTCTTCGGCCATTTATTACCCTCCGACAGCTGCCTGAACTTTAGCTCTGTTCCCAGGTATAATGTACCCTATTAATAAATCAGGTATTAGACGTGGGTTACCCCCTCCCTGGATGAATAGAACTGCATCAGTAATCATGAGATTATTAATTGTCTCAGCAGTATCAACTGCCTCTAACTTTTTTCGAGCTGGCATAAAAACAACGTTCGCAATAATCGCTCCATACAAGGTCGTTAAAATAGCGATAGCCATTGCAGGCCCCAAAGCCTTTGGGTCACTCATATTACCTAACATAATTACTAATCCTACAAGCGTTCCAATCATACCCATTGCCGGGGCTAAGTCCTGAGCATTTCCCAGTAAGTCATTGCCACTTTGATGGCGAGCTTTGATTTGATCGAGCTCGGTTTCCATTGACTGTTTTATTAAGGCAGGGTCTGTTCCGTCAACCAGCATACGAACCCCTCTTGCCATGAAAGGATTTTTAATTTCTTGCCCTTCTAACGCAACGAACCCATCTTTTTTAGCAATGGTGCCAAGTTCAACCAACTGTTCAATAACCTTTTCAGGCGGTTCAGGACTATTTAAAATGGACTTCAAAAAAACTTTGATAGCACCAATAAGCCCAGGAATTGTTGTAGTATTCAAGACGGTGGCTGCCGTTCCTCCAATTACAATTAAAACCGACGGGACATCGATGAACACAGAAGGATCGCCCATCGCCATGACAATAAGAACAAAGGCCGCAATAAGTCCCACAACGCTTGCTATATCCATACTTTAATCTTCCTCAAAAAAACTTATTAGTGAATTATTAGTCGATAATACTTTCATTTCTGCAAAACTACCTTTGAATAGACAAATATAAAGCACAAACTGTTCCAAAAATACCAACCTGAAGCAGCTTAATAATTGGTTTTGCTTAATGTAGTATCTTATAATAAGGACATCAGTTTGTTAATAAACTATTAATTTTGGTTAGTACCGCGTATAGATGCCGCTAAATAGAGCCTTTTTTGTCCTTTTTTTGGGAATTTCCTCGAGTCTCTTTCTATCAGCCTGCGAATTTAGGAAAAATCTTCCTTCTTGTCCTGATTTTCTCACGGGAACGCCTCAAAATAGGTTTCAAATCAGCAGTGATTCTCCTGTAGCTTACGACGCTTCCACCAAAATTAAATGGTATAGATGTAATGCGGGACAGACGTTTATAGATGGTAATTGCATTGGAGAACCTTTAGAGCTCAATTGGCTTGATGCTCAGTCATTTGCTAGGGAATTCTCAGAGAGTTCCGGGATTACCTGGAAAGTGGCCAGGTACTGGCAGTTACGAGAACTACAAAGAAAAGACTGTATTAATCCGGCATTAGACACTAGAGTTTTTCCAGACCTTAAAATCGGTCACTACTGGAGTAGAGATGGTCATGTTTTTGGTGATAGTATTGCATGCTCACTTTACACTTACAAGGGCCACGGTTACTGCTGGCAAAGGAAAAAAATTGAATTGCCATTCTTGCTTGTCTCCGATAAAAAAGCTAAACAAATTACATTTTTAGGTCAAATTAATAGAATACTTATTGATTTTTTCAATTAAAGTCGTTCTTTGGACATTTAACGTCTTAGCTGTCTTGGTTACATTGCCTTCGGATTCGATTAATGCCTGTTTAATAAGCCTTTTTTCAAATTCAGCAAGCCTTTCTCTAAGAGATTTATCCGAGTCTGGAGAGTTATCCGAATCTTCTTCCTGTGTTTTCTGAACGACATTCACATCATTGCCCTGTGCCAGTGAAATTAAGTTTTCAACCCTGTTATTTTCAGTTTTATCTCTCTTTGGGGTACCTATGAACTTCCTCAATCCGTTCGGCAACATAGTTTCTGGAACATCTACCACCTGTAAACCTTTTTTGCCGGGGTACAGTGTTGTTAGTCGCGCTGAAATATTGGACAGTTCTCTAATGTTTCCTGGCCAATTATAGCTTTCAAAGGCATTTACGAGACAAGGCGCTAGAGTAATATTATCCGTTTGATTTTTTGAATGAATTTTTGAAAAATGTTCAAAGAGTAGAACAATATCAGACTTTCTTTCCCTTAAAGGAGGCGAAATAATTGGTAACACATTCAAACGGTAATACAAATCTTCACGAAAACCGCCAGACGAAATTTCTGCTTCTAAGTCTTTGTGCGTTGCAGAAATAACTCTCACATCGATAGGTTTTGGTTTTATTGAGCCAATCGGATCAATAACACGTTCCTGTAATACTCGTAGTAATTTGACCTGTACATCTTGCGGTAAATCACCAATCTCATCCAAAAAAAGGGTTCCGCCATTGGCTAATTCAAATCTGCCCAGCCTGTCCCCGATAGCGCCAGTAAAAGAACCCTTTTTATGGCCAAAAAGCTCACTCTCTATTAGATCTCTGGGAATCGCGGCACAGTTAACGGCTATAAATTTGTGTCTAGATCTTCTAGAGAGGGAATGAAGATTCTTGGCTATTAGCTCCTTGCCAGTACCACTCTCGCCATAAATCAATACAGATGTGTCAGAAACTGCTACGGTATCAATTAATTGTCTTAACTCAGTCACGGAGGAGCTATTTCCAAGAATTTGTGAATTTATCATGTTGATTCTAGAAAAAAACTTTATTCCTCCATTATAGAGTATCTACATAAGGAACAGAAAAATTAAAGTGCCCGCCAAAAGATCCGATCCAATTTATACTACTAATTTTTTCATAGGATGTGACATGAGAACTCGTCTAACCCTTTTATGCTTACTCATTAATTTTATTCTAATCGGCTGTGCTGGGATGCCAATCATGGGAAAACAAAGTATACCGGTCCCAAAATCTCAGTCTCTAGCAGATCAAGAGTTTAAAAAACAAAATAAAGAAAGCGCCATCCACAGTCAGGAAAGCACCATTAAACTTGCCTCAGTAGATATTTCAGTGGAAAAAGCCATGGCACAAAGACTTGCTGCTGATAAGGCAGCCTTATCAGCCTCTAGTGAAAGGAAGGCGGCAAAAAGAGCAGCCGATGTAGCCAAAATGGAACGCCGAGCAGCTGAAAAAGCTGCGGATAGAGCCCTCAACGAACGTGATCTTCTTGTGGCTGCAGCTGAAAAAGCAATTGATGACAAATTGATGGAATTTGAAGCGTCTAATGAAAAAACCTCCGTGAGCGAAGACACTATGCGTGGTGAGAGTTTAATGCAGCCATTAGTGAAGAGACGGGCTGCTATAAGTGCAACTGGATACGCTGTAATTAGTATTCAACATCATACTATTCCAGCACAACAAAGACTTTTAGCGATAAGAGCGTCTAAGTTGGACGCATATCGCGGACTATCTGAACAGGTGTTTGGACAATATTTAGATGCGACAACTACAGTCGCCGATATGGTGATTAAAAGTGATGTTTTCAGAACAAAAGTTGAAGGGATTATTTACGGAGCCAAAGTTGTGAGCATTAATCCCGTTGGCGACGACACATACGAAACAACCCTATCTCTGGATGGGAGTATTGTTGAGGATCTGAGAAGGTACTATGCTGAACAACTTGCAGCTTCCTATTAACTATAGAAGCATAAATTTTTGATAAGACAAAATTAGTTAAGTCAAGCGACTGAGATATAAATGAAAAAAGTAACGATGACGAAAGAAAAAATACGGTTAAAGGGTCGATTTTTCAAAAAACCTCTTTGTACATTATTAATCTCGGTCGCTATTGGATTATCCCCTAACGTAACTTTTTCCCAGGAGAATTTAAACGTACGAAAAGCAACAGAAAACTCTGAAGAAAACAAGTTAGAAAAGCAAGCTTCAGAGATTCCTGAAAAAAGTATTACAACCAATGAAGAAAAGCTTAATGCTATAAGAGAGATTCTAATATCCGAAGCTCTTAAAACTAAAGCCAGGGTAAAATCAAGCTCCTGGATAGATACCAATGGTAGTTTACACGAAAATTTGTACGTCCTATCAGAGGGTTATAGTACAAAACATAATAATTTAAGAAATAATATTGGTGAAAAAGACTTCAATATTAATCAACTAAAACCGCATAAAAAATCAAAATACTGTAGATTTTCTAACCCATCATACGCGCGGGTAGCAGAATTAATCGTGAGTGTCGGTCGCTCCAGTTTAGAATTGCCATTTAATGACCTTGAAACAATCCGAAGAACAGCTGAGAAAATTTATAAAGTTGGAATTAACACTCATCAAAACTGGATTTTTGTGCAACAAAAACCACTTTATAAAACTTCCTATACACGCTTTTTATCCGGTTCTTCTTTAAATAAACCTCAGTATCGAATAGAAGTACAAGTTCAACCAATTGAGAAGTTTTCATTTCAAAAGAAGAGAAATCATGTAGAAGTAAAGCTATTGTTGAAAATCACGGACTTGGAAACAAAGGAATTAGTTTTATCCTCTGAAGGCTTTCTTCCCAGTCCCTGGGCTGACCCTCCCCCTGAAACGCCACGATCAGGGATAGCTCAAATTGCGTATGCAATTCATGAAGCGAACCAGATTGGTAAGTTTAAAACAAACACGCAGAAAGCTTTTTCCGCACACTTTGAAAGGAAACTCTCTGAAGAACTCTCTCATATTATCAAGGACACTATTATTGCCTTTGATTGTCGCCAGATTTCATTTCCAATTTCTCAAATCAATGGCGATACAATATATATAGACGCAGGTTACGAACGAGGAATCAAGTTAGGTGATCAACTACTACTTACTGATTCAAATATGATACCTCATAGAATTTTGGAGGAATCAGCGCTAGAAAAAATTGCCTTGGTAGAAATAAAAGCAGTTTCCCCTTTTAAGGCAGAGGCAATTAAAATTGCTGGACCAGATTTAGGACCTGTTAGTAAGAGAGGAAGGACCAGTATTAATGTAACCCCCTTTTAATATGAATATCTTATAAGACGGAAAAAAAATGAAAATAATAAAGTCCAACGACAAAAAAAAGCTGCTCACAATAATTAGTATTCTTAATCTAACGACAGTTTTTTCCCTACTTACCTTGCAAAAACTCGCAGCTGAAACTGTACCGAGTTTTCCATCTCCCACGACAGTGGATATAGAAAAAAACCCGAGTAGACTCAACCCTTTTGAATCGGTGGCAAATAACGAAAAACTAAATGACCCGAAAGCATTGAATGCAATTCGTACACTCATACAAGGGGGTATCCCTGTAGGTCAGGCGAAGACACAGATTATAAACAACGTTGCTCCGATTTCACAATACTCTGGAGAACCTACATCTGGTATGAGACAATCGATGGGGAGTGCTTATAGATACAAAGTAAAAAAAGGAGATACGTTAAATCAGATTATTAAGTCTACCTTCAACCAACACCCTTTAAAAATGAATGCAATCGGGGCTGTAATAATTAAAAATAACAAGCACGCATTTCCCACTGGGAAAGCAACTTCAATGCAGGCAGGCGCAATCCTTATGATTCCTAGTGTAAGTCAGATTGGAATGAATACCGCGGAAAATTCGAATAGCATCCCAAATAATATGACTAGTAGACAGAATCCGTACCTATCGACAGATCCACACAAAGGCTGGGTTAGATTTCCGTAGTTGTTACGGAATCCGCAGATATGTCTTATGATAGTCTGGTGGAACCAAAAAAACATTGAGAGACTCGGATGATTATTACTGCGGACCTTGCCAATGCAGTTTCTAAAGTTAACCCAATTTTTTTGGAAGGAACACTCAAAATCGCATCAGCGGAAGCTAAGGCCGTTGGGCTACGAGATGGGCAAATTATCCAGGCCGTAATTGAAAACCGTGGAGATCACACGAAATTACTAATTGGAAACAAGGAGTTTGAGATTCCCAAAAATTTACATACCGGGGACGGATCCAAATTTCAGGCAAAAGTTTCTTTATTGGCCAATGGTACAGCCGTCCTGACTCCCGCTGGTGTCTCAGTAGGTTCTGGCACTACCCCAAATGCCTTTGTCCCATTATCTCCTCATTTTATGAACCTTCTCTTACATTCTTCTGGATTTGGAAATTTATCAAGTTTATATGGAAGCGGAATCCTACCATCGCTAGCAGCAAAAGCTGGTCTTGGTGATTTAATATCGAGGATTTTGGGATTGAGACTTAGTATTAATAATCTTACTTCTGGCGAAATCAAAAATTTTATTATGAATTTCGGTCTCTTTAACGAGGCCCTCTTGTCAAAAAAACAAAAACTAAATCCAAATAACCAAAAAGTTCTTATTGCTCAATTAGTTAGATTGCTTAATGAAAGGGGGATTGAGTCGCAGCCTCTCTCAAAAGCTCTCCTTGACATTGAGGCCTCCCAGATGGAAACAAACCAAAGTCTGCACAATAGAGAAATGTTCTTTTCGTTAATTTTTCCATTCAAAGAATTTGGGGCTTGGAATTTCTCATTCTCTAAAACGCAAAACCCAGAAAATGAGAGCAGTTCTTTTTATACCTTTAATCTGCATTCTAAAAATGAAACGATTGGAGAAGTATGGTTACGAGTTGTTGTAAAAGATAGGAATAATCTCAGTATGCAAATGTGGGCGACTGATAAAACAACATATGCTAAGGCAATCTCCACAAGTGACAAATTAAATGCATTACTCAATGACGCAGGCTTAAAAGTATCATCTTTCGAGGTTTTCAATGAGGAAAGGCCAGGTAATAGATTGGAAGAAGCTAGCAAACCTATATTAGGAGAAAAGAATTTTTCTGGAATTTCAGTGGATGTAGAAGCATAATGAACAACATAGAAAAAGAAGCAGTTGCACTCGAATATGGGAAAAATATAGCCCCAGTTATCACTGCGAAGGGAGAGGCAGAGCTTGCCGAGATAATTATACAAGAAGCAAAAAAACAAGGGATATATATCGCCGAGGATCCTAAGTTATTGTCTGCGCTAGCAAAACTAGATATAGATCAGGAAATACCTGAGGAATTATTCACAGCCGTGGCAGTCATCTTATCATGGGCATACTGGCTGAAAGATATGGAGCCTGGCGATGAGAAAAAGTCAGACATGAAGAAAAAAAAGAAGTTTAAAGTCAGAGGACAAATATAAAATTTATTTCTTAATAAAATTCTGAATTTTTCGCACGTTCTGATTATTTAAACTTCCAGAATACGCATTTAAATTTGACCATTCCAGCACAATGTTCATGGTTGACCCCACTAACTCTTTTTCCACAGTTAAAAGTTTTTGCTGGGACTCTAATACATCTAGCTTTCTTCTGATGCCCGCAGTAGCACTCTTTTCATTCGCATCAAGTTCAGTTCGAGCCGACTCAATTGCTTTTTCTATAGCCTTACGTAATCGAATATTTTCTTTTAATCCGTAAAATGATTCTTGTACTTTTTTTATCAATTCTTCCTCTTCGTAAACTAAACTCTGCGTTTCCGCATCCAGTAAAAATTTAGCTTGTCGAATTTTGGACTGTATACTTCCCCCACTATATATTGGGAGAAAAAAACTTAGGCCAATAGATTGAGTCTTCGTCTCAGAGTTTACAAAAAAAGTACTCTCGCTAGTTCCACGAGCAATCTGAATATTTAAATCGAGAGTTGGGTAGCGACCATATTTCTCTGATTTCAATGCAAGTTTAGCTGATTCAATTTGATCACGCATTTGTAAGGCTAAAAAATTTTTCTCCAGTGCATCTTTTTCCCAATCCCCTAACGTTTTACCTTCGAAGATTTGAATTCCACCATACCTTCGATCTTCATAATCGAAATCATCTATCTTCTTACCTACTAAAAACGATAATTGATTTAATGCTTGTCGGAACTTTTGTTCATTTGAAATTAGCGAAACTTTAGTTTTGTCTAGAGCTGCTCGTATTTCTACCACTTCTGTAATGGTTCCGGTACCTAAACTGAGTGATTTTTCAGCTGCTATCTTTTGCGTTTTAAGCAGATTAAGCTGTTGACGAATGAGAGAAATCGTACTTTTTGATGTTATGAGCCTAATATAGTTTTCAATAACCCTCATTTTTAAGCCTTCTTCGCTATTCTTCAAAAAGTATCTCTGAGCTGAAACATTTTTTTTAGATTTTTTGTAATCATTCAGTAATTTTGGTCTGTATATCGATTGCCTTAAAAACAAAGAATCGCTCTCAGTTGTATACGTTTGATTAATAATTGGGCGTCCCGTATCAGAACGTTCTTGGTCCACTTTTGAGCGGGATAAAGATACACCAACTGTTGGTAAAAGAGACGAGAAAGACTGATGTTGTGTTTCCTGAAATGCAAAAAACTCTGCTCTCAGTTTCTTTAACTCGGTATTATTCTCAAGTGCTAACTCTATACACTCACCCAATGAAATTGCAAACGCCACGTTACACGATGACATAAAAATGAGAGCTAACACTTTGAACTTAAAATTAGATTTCATAAAATATTATTCCTCTTTCAAAGAAAAAGCTATACGTCTTGTAAGTGGATGCAATAAATAAGTAAGCAACGTCCTAGAACCAGTCTTTATGACCACTCCTACTTCCATTCCCGGTCGCAGCTTTCTGTTTCCTAATTTCTCAAACCCAGCATCAGTAACTTTTACACGAGCTAGATAATACGGCTCTCTTTTTTGCGTCATCAAAATATCGCTTGAAATTGTAACTATTTCTCCAGAAACTACTAAAAAAGGGGTTAAGGAAAATGTCGTAAACCTTATATCGACATCATCTCCAACGGAAATTCTGTCAATAAGATTAGGTTTTATCTCCGCTTCAATCAATAAGAGTTCGTCTGCAGGAACAATATCCATGATCTTTTCAGCAGGTGTTATGACAGACCCAACTGACTGTTTCTCGAGACCTATAACTTGTCCAGAAACAGGCGCTTTTATTAATTTTCCTGTTAGTGCTCTCTCAGAAATTGCTAACCTTTCTTTGGCACCTTGTAATCTAAATTTTAGTTCTTCGATTCCTTGCATTGTTTGCTCATTTATATTCGCAAGGTCATTAATTTGCGTGCGCAGCTGTGCCGCCTCTTTTTCCAGTGCAATTTGTCTTATTTTTGGGACATAACCCTCTTCCACAAGAGGACGTATTCCCGTCAATTCCTCCATAACCAATGTAAGCTGGATTTTTGCTCCAGAAGCAAGGTCATTATTTTTTTTTATAGCAGTGGTTTTTACATTTATTCCTTCATTAATACTACTTATATTATTTTTCTCAATAATTACTTCGCTTTGCGCTTTTGCGTCACTTAATCGAATGAGTGGCTGATCTTTCTCAACAAACTCTCCTTCTTTAACATAGATCTCATTCAAAGTACCACCAGAGAAATGCTGTATTTCTTTCCTCTTGGTATCTACAACAACTTTGCCCATGGTTGGCACTCCCTCATCCAATGGAACAGTCGCAGCCCATAAAAGAAATCCTCCAAAAAAGATTATTAAAACCCAAAAAGCTAAAGTCTTATATCTTTTTTCGATGAGTACATCTTCAAATGCTTCATTAATTTTCTCCGGCGAATCTAATTCATCTCTCATAGCATCTCTTAATGTGTAAAACTTAGTTTCTTTGTTCCATCATGCTTTAACTTTTCCATAAAATCTATTTTGCGGCAAAAGTTGATGATTTCTCCATCCTCTAGCTCCAGTACTTTATCAACAAATGGCAATATAGAACCCTTATGAGAAACTACCATTACTAATTTATTCATATTCTTAATTTTGGTAATGCAGTCACCTAATTTTGCCTCGCCCTGACGATCAAGTGCAGAATTAGGCTCGTCCAAGATCAAAACTGCAGGGTCATTATAAAGTGCACGTGCAAGGCAAATTCTCTGAATCTCTCCCCCTGAAAGGAATGAATTTGTATCGTAAACAAATGTATCGTAACCGTCGGAAAGACTTAAAATAAATTCGTGTACTCCGGTCAGTTTTGCTACCTCTATCACTCTTTCAGAATTGGGTACCCTCATACTTGAGATATTTTCAGCGATTGTTCCCGTAAAAAGTGCATGTTCTTGTGGAAGGTAACCAAGTAAACTTTGATAATCTGTTTCTGAAAACGTTTTCCGTTCGCTTTTGTCAAAAAGCAATTGGCCTTGATATTGGATCAAACCCATGATTGCTTTCGTCAGGGTAGTTTTTCCAGACCCTGTCCGACCAATTACAGCTGTAACCTCACCTTTAAGTATCTCAAAAGAAATATCTTTTATGATTAACTTCTCTTTTCCAGGGATACTTACCGATAGATTAAGTGCTTTAATTTTGGAAATATCTTTAACCTCCTTCAAAACGCTGGGCCTATCTGACAATAGACTATCCTGTGAAGCTACCAGAGCTTCCAATCTCCAGAAGGCTTCTTTCACTACGGAGATCTTAGTCAAAGCACTTACAAATTGATCAATAGGACCAGTACATCTCATCATGACTAAACTCGCAGCTATCATTGCTCCCATTGTTAATTGATCATAAATGACTAATACGGCAGCAGCAGTAAGAGCAATAGAAGAAGTAAAAAGCCTGAATTGCTTAAGAAAATGATAAACTCCTCCTCCTCTTTTTTCTGCCTCGAAAAGCTTCAAATAGAAAAGCTTTTTGGTTAGTAGCCAACTTTTTTTAAATTGGTCTGCGAGAGCATACACGATCATGGTTTGAAAATTACGTATGTTTTTGTACATGAATTCATTTGAATTCTTCTCTTCCTGGGCTAAAATTTCCTCATCCTCCCCTAATCTTTTAACAAAATACATGCCGAGTAAAAAGTATACAAACATAACTACTACCGCAGTGACTGCAAGTGACGGGTGAAGCAGGTACATCACAAATACATATAATGGTATCCAGGGAAAGTCAAAAACCGTAAAAACTGCTTGCCCAGTTACCCATTGTCTAAAAATTAAGATGTCGTCTAGATAAAAGCTAGGATTATTCGTATTCTCTAGTAATTTTTTGTTAAAGGCTGCGTAAAATAACTTCTTATTTAGTTGTTCTTCCATTTTCAGTCCCAAGATATTACTGAGTCTTTGTCTTATATAATTACTAAAGGCTGAGATTGTATAAAAAAACAATACGACGATAGATATGGTGATCAACGTTAATTCGCTTTTACTTATAAAAACACGATCGAAGACTTGTAGCATATACAACATCGGAGTGAGGATCAAAATATTTATAAAGCTGCTACAAACAAATATCCAGAAAAGATCAGATTTATACTGTAGTAAAGAACGTCCAACGTTCGTGTATAAATATTCAGTTACCATTGTTTTCATGTGCTTTTGTTTTTTTCGTAGATTGCTTTTATTCTTGCAAAAGCATTTTCTCGGGAATCAAAAAGTTTTTGTTCTCCATTATTTATCATTAAAAGTGTATCAGCTTTTTGTATAACTTTTGTGTTGTGTGTAATGATGATAATACAAGCGCCTTGTTCTTTGATGATTTGAATTGCTTCAAGAAACTTAGCCTCAGAAGGCGCATCGAGTTTACTAGTTGGCTCATCTAAAACAAGAAATTTAGGATTTCCATACAGAGCTCTTGCGAGCCCAACTTTTTGCTTCATCCCGTTGGATATTGATAATGTATCGTGGTCAATAGAGATAACGTTACCTGCTTTATGCGAATCAAATAGTTCTCTTATTCCAGCTAATTCGCAAGCTTGCTGTAGGAACTTATCGTTAATAGGATTAAATCGAGAAACATTATCCATCAATGATCCACCGAACAACTCAATATTTTGCGGGAGATAACCAATATTTGGTCCTAGTTCTATTTTTTTCCATTTAAATATCTCTACGTCATCTAATCTGATGACACCATTTGTAGGTGAGTCAATCCCAACTAAAAGTTTTGCAAGTGTTGTTTTACCAGCTCCTGATTCACCCATCACGGCCGTAATACTTTTTGGCCCAGCTGTAAAATTTATATTCGAAAGAATTATCTTCTTACTAGAATCTGATGTTTTTCTTACACCCATTACTTTTAGGAATCCTTTTGGAGGAGGTAAGCTTAAATTATTTTCCCTGGGTTTTTCATAATCGAGAAGCAGATTTTTTAATTCACTATAGGAAAATCGAAATTGAATTACCTGGGGCCAACTCATGATTATCATCATTGACGGGCGGATTGCTAATGCTCCTATGAATTTAGCAATTATTAAATTCCCAGCCATGTATGCGGGTAATGCTCCTGTCAACATCAACATTGCGCCAACACCCAAAACCATAGAACCTTGAATCATCATTACGTTCTGTGACAATGCAGAACCAAATGCCTGAACACTTGCAGTCTTAGACTGATATAAAAGGTGTTTTTTGTGTACATTTTTCCATTTGTCATAGAAAAAACGTAAATTTCCCATGGAAGCGCAGGAATAAATATTTTGAAAGAAAGAATTTAGGTATAAGCGAGAAGTTGACTGAGCTTCAAAGGAAAGTTGGGTATCGGGTTCTATTTTCTTCTCGATATAAAGTCCTGTTAGAAATGCTATTAGAGCACCGAGTAACGAAAAAATACCCATTAGAGGATGAATGAAGAAGATAGCTAGAAGTAATATCAAAGAAAATGGGGCATCAAAAAAGGCCCCAACAATTGGAGATTTCAAGAAATATCTCATTGACCGTAAGTGGTTTAGCATTTTTTGTCCATCTGCCCAATCAGCCTTTGGACCAACAAGTGTCACATCGTATACTTTGTCTTCTAATTTTGATATGAAGGAGATAGCGCCTGCTAGTAGGATCTTTTCACGTATGTACTCAAGGATTCCACAGATAATTAAAGCAAAAATTAATAAACAAGCTAGTGCCGTGAGATAACTCAGGCTATCGCTGTTTATTACCGGCCCAAACACTGTGCGCATGTATGCAATGGGAGCTATAGGAAGAAAAGCAATCATAGGAGATAGGATTAAAGCGCCAAGGAAATATCTCCTGTGACTGTTTTTTAGGTTGTCAATATACTCATTTTTTTTTGGCTGCTCTTTTTTAGTCATTTCAAAATTTAAACACGTCTGCACTACCATCAATATTTTCTATTAACATAATGTGGCGATCCAAACAGTATTTCATAATCGGTGTTGTATTCTTATAAGAAGGATTATGGATTGAAATTACTCCTCTACGTTCTATTATTCTATCAATTGATGTAAATATTGCCTCCAAATCATCTATATTAAAAACGAGATAGATAAATTTTTGCTGAGAGAAAATAGCATCGGTAAGTTTTTTTGACTCTTGGTAAAATGAAATACTTACCGACTCTAAAAGATCCCTTGCAAGCATGTGATCTTGTATGACTAGATTATTTGACAAACTAAAATATTTGTCTTCGTTTACCGGACGCGAATAAATTACTATTGGCATCAGACAGTGAAGGCTCGTATCTGAAATACCAAAGCATATATCTTCGTTTAGTTCATGAAGGATTCCAGTAGCTCTTATTATTAGAGATTGTGATTGCGCTCCCAGTAGGTTGTTAGGTGGATTGAATAAATCAATCAACGCTTGGGCAGGCCTATCTTTGTCAACCACCGCTATGAATTCACCAGACACCTGTAGATTTTGATCTTTATATTTCATGTAATTATAAGGTCTGCAACTCTCTTCACGACATCCTCTATGGTTTCGTCGCCTTGCTTTCGGAATATTCTAACGTTCTTGTATGCCATAGATTCTTTGTCATCAATTCCTAGGTGCCATGGTCCTTGTTTGCCCGGCATTACAACCGCAATTTTCTGACCTACCGCACCAGCAAAATGCACTAGAGCAGTTGATACTGAAATAATACCATCGCATGCTGAAGCAATGGCCAGCCATTCATCGAGATGGATTTTAAAATCAAACTTCGGAAAATTTAATAATTTATAACCCTTATCGTTAATCATTTCGATATCCTTTTTGACATCACCATATTGTAAATTAACAAACAGAGCATCTTTACTAAAAATTGGGAGCCATTTTTCTATTTCCAATTCCTTAGTTTTCCGTTGTATCTGCCAAAACCCCCCTTTCCACGATATTCCTATTATTGGTCGTCCAGCTGCTTGTTTTTGTAATTCCGTTTTAAATTGATCGTACATTTTGCGATTTGCGATAAGAAATGGTTTTCTATTTCTATAATAATCCTCTATATTGTTGCGGTGCCTTCTGGGTAAGCTACCTAACGGTATGTAACCATTTTTTTTTATATTACTTCTCGTCCAATCATACGTCACCCCTGGGCAAGCAACGACAAGCTTAGGAAAACTTCGTTTAATAATACTGTGCATTCTTTTTTCAACTATATATAAAATTTTTCCCATCTCATCAATAGCTTCATTCATGCTATGAAGAAAAAGTACTTGATCCCCTATGCCTTGTTCAGAGCAGACTATTGTCCACCTATCCTTATCGATTATCATTCCTTCCTTATCTGCCCTATTCATATCGTTAATCCGTTTAGGGAGATTACGACCCATCGTTCCAACTATCGGATGAAACCCCTGTTCCCAGCATTCCCACCCCCGCTTTAAGTTTCTAGCGCGCAACAAGTGTAAACTCATATTCCACATAATCGCTGGATCCTCTCGCCCTTTTTCCTTTACGGATAACTCCAGTGCAGTTTCGTAAAAGGGCAATGCCTCAAGAGTATTTCGGTCACCCAGTAAGTCAGCCTTAATCCTATGAATTACCGGTTCATTTGGAAATTTTTCGACTAAATTGTTTATTTCCACAAGCGATTCATCATTTCGCAACTCGCTTCTTAACGCAGACGCTCGGCTAACGAGGAGCATTTTATCCTCTGGATGATCCTTTAATCCATCAGCAACAACGTCCAAAGCCCTTTTCGTCATTCCTAAATCTAGGAAACAGTTAATTAAAACGTGCAGCGTTTTCAAATCCTTTTTATCGGCTTCATACGCACTTTCCGCAAAGGGCAAAGCTTCCCTCATCCGTCCTTGAAGAACGAGCATGCCCGCAAGATTTTTTTTTACACCATGTTTGGATTTTGGCTCCCTCGCCGCTTCTCGCATCAATGCTTCGGCTTTAACAAGCTCACCTCGCTTATATTCTATAATAGATTGAAAATTTAACCGTTGCCATTTTTCTATCTTTATCAAGCTATCCAGCAGGGTCTGTGCCTCGTCTGTTTTACCACTATTGCAAAGCTGGTCGAACTTCTGCGTGAATTCGGCGCCAGTTAGGTTTTGAATTTGTTTCTCTGGCTTTTTTTTTAAATTTGTCGGTTGTGGCCCGAGTTTTTTCTTTTTCTCAGATTTAGACTGCGATTTTGATGACTTTCTAATTCTTGGCAATTTAACCCCACTTATAAAAAAGGGGAGTATCCTCTACTCCCCCGTTTGTACTACCTATACTACTTAACTTCCTTTTTTAGAAGTCGGTCATATCACCACTATTGGTTCCAAAGTCTGTTATCCCAACAAACCTAAACACCGTTTCTCCCGCTGCAAGGGTACCAACAGTACCAGCCGCAAGATCTCCCCCTAGGTAATAACTGTCACCATTATAGGTCCATGCCGCAGAACCAACTTGCGCAACAGCACCAGCAATGATTTGGACATCACTTTCTGATGGGTCCGATCCTAACGACAAAGCATCAGCAATAGTTGACGCCGCCTGAGCAGTTGTCATCGTCTGGTTAGTAAGGTTAGATGAGTTTCCATCGTATAAGATCTTATCAACATTGGTCTCAAAGTGATGGATTGTAACTATGCCAATACCAGCACCCTCTAATAATTGCAGCTGGTCTTCCTTACCATCGCTTTCTCCCATATAGAACTCGAGAGTTTGGGTATCCCCGCTTTGCGAAGTAGAGGTCACACTTGCAGAATCTCCGGCAGCCGAACCTATAATCGTTCCGCTAGCACTGAACTGCATTCCTGCTGCACCTGCACCCTGACCCAGCGAGAGTCCGTTCGAAATATCTGACATGGTTATCGTAAACGCACCACCAAAGTCACCAGTCGCAATATCCGCACTAAAGTTCGCATTATTTGCACCAACGGTCAGATCAAACGTGCCAGTGGTTATAACTGATGCTGCTGAGAAGGAATCTGACAAATCACCAAATGTCAGAGTCATGGTATCGCCACTCACGCGACTCATATCAATCTGCTCTCGATAGGCAGTTGCGTTAAGGGTAAAGGAACTCTTCGTATCCGTAGACGAGACTGCAAACGCCTTCGCATCTTCCGTTACCGCACCCAGAGTTATGGAAATAGCCGCACTGGCATTAATCGTCTGAATGGTTGATACGTCAAGTTTTGGCGCTGCTCCTACATCCAATGTGAACGTTGAACTCGTATTGATGGCACTAAGAGCTAATGAACCGCTAGCCGCACCCATATCTATACTTACAGCGCCCTCAGAGGTTATCTGCTGAATTACAACATTAGCGGACGTCAAATCTCCGCCGCTAAGAGTAAAGGAGCCAACGGTATCTATCACCTGAGCAGACGCTATCGCTACCAAACCATCTCCGTAATTAAGAGCTACGTTGGCACTTATAGACGCGGAGTTTATTTGCAAGGATCCGCCTGAGGCAAGTCCTGTCGCGTTATACGTAAAGCTATTTCCGATTACTGCGGAACGGAAATCGAATTCACCTCCTCCGACCTGGCTCACTGTCAACGAACCTACACTTGTAACCAGTGTTACAGTAATGTCGGAACTCGCATCAGTTGTGATAGTTGTACCCCCTGACCCAATCGCCATCGCGGAAATGTTCGTGTTATCTCCCAGACCCATCACTATGGATGCTGCAGTAGCACTTACCGTCTGGATAGAGTGTGCTCCATCTTTCTGCGTGGAGGCGTTTGTATCCAATGTGAAGGTACCGCCTAAAGTCTGTATCGACGAAATAGTTGCTAACCCACTACCGCCAGTTATAGTTAAGCTAATTCCACTGGCTGACAAATCGCTAAGGGCCATATTCTCGCCACCACCGAGATATGCAGAGATAGTTAGCGCGCCCAACGCATCAAACGCAGACCCACTAACAGTTCCTGAACCACCCGACGTGATTGTTACCGCTTTGGACCCAGATACAGAAGCAAAAGTCAGATCTTGATTGTATGTAGCAGCTGAGAAGACTATTGCGGACTCACTATTAACTGCGCTGAACGTAGTCGCATTGCCTCCGCTAGTACTTCCTAAGGTAACTGTGATCGCACCGGAAGCAGATAGCTGTTGAACTACTGCCCTACCTGAGGTAGAGGTTGAGTTATCAAGAGTAAACGAGCCCGTAGTGTTAATATTCGCAGCAGAAATATTTCCATCCCCTCCGACACTTAACGTAACGGCTCCGCTGGACGAAATCTCTGTAAAGTTCAAATCACCAGTATGGTTCGTAGAATCGAAGACAATATTTCCGTCAATTGCTAAAACACCAGCACTATAATCACCTGATCCTGAGCCTAATGTTGTTGTCATTGCGCCACTTGCACTGACCAAAACAATGTCAACTTTTCCTGCAGATACCATATTTGAGAAATCAAACACAGCAGAGCTAGCAGAGGCTATATTTCCAGCACTGAAGTTACCTACACCTCCCATGGATATCGTAGCTGCACCGCTACCAGTTACAGCTTGAATACTCACGTCTCCGTTGTAATTCGAAGCGTCAAGTGTAAAGTTTTTCCCAACTGTTGTAACCCCGGCATCATCACCCAACACAATTGAACCAGAACCCTGTCCACCAGAGAGAGTAAAACTTCCCTGGCCTGAGTATGTACCAATAGAAATAGTAGCTGACTTAGATTGTGATGCGTCTATAGCAATGTTTCCACCTGCATAAATACCAGAGTTTGTTAAATCTCCAATTGCACCGAGCTGTAAAGTCACAGTGCCTGATGCAGAAATGCTATTCAAAGTTGCCTGGCCTGAGGAATTGGACCCATCAAAAACAAAATTCTTATTTGTAGTGGCTGTTACAAACGTAATATCACCGGTTCCGGCTCCCATACTTATCGTAAGATTACCGTTTGCAGAAAGCGTTTGAATTGTCATATCAACAGACGCTCCGGCAGAGGCATCAATTGTGATCGCACCATTGGCAGCTGCTACTGCAGAACCACTGAACTCGCCGGTTGAACCTAAAGAGACCGTTACATTACCAGAACCACTAATACTATGGAAATCATACTTAGCTCCGCTGCTGCCTGCATCCATCGTGAAGTTCTTGCCAGCTCCAATCACGCCAGCGCTTACTGTTCCAGAGCCTCCTCCAAGCGATATTGTAACGCTACCACTACCAGAAATATCTAACAGTGAAACCTCGGCTGTTTGACCATTTGAACCATCGAGAACAAAGTTTCCACCGGCTAAACTAACGTTACCAGCACTAAACTCAGCTCCAGACCCTAAAGCAAATGTCATACTACCGCTTGAGGACAAGGTGTGTAGATCAATATCACCACCGAAGTTTGAACCATCAATGGTAATGCTATTACCGTCTATTCTTGCTGCAGAAACGTAAGCTGCAGTTGAACCTGTTCCTAATGACACAGTAACAGCACCGCCTCCACTAATTCTTGACGCAATAGCAATCTCAGCAGTCACAGCGTTACTTGCATCAAGTACGAAGTTTCCTTTCGTAGCGAGAATGTTCTCAGCACTAAGATTTCCGGAACTACCTAGCGAAATGGTCGTTGCCCCCCCAACGGAGAAAGCAGCACCACCAGCTAAGTCAACATCACCACCCCAACTTGAGGCGTCCAGAGTGAAATTATTCCCAGCAGCTAGGGCTGAAATTGCGATGAGCCCTGATTGACCAGCAGATGAACTGCCCATCGACAACGTAATACTCCCCGAGCCAGAAAGTGTGTTTGCAATAAAGTCGCCAGAACTATCAGCAGTCTTTGCTGTCATGTCGAGAACGATACCGTCTTGACCATGGATTTCACCAGCGCTAAACCAACCCAATGTACCAGTAGAAATAGTTACGGTTTCAGTACCACTAATTTTGGTGATATGTAATTTACCGCTTGACTCAGAGGCATCAAGGGTGATGTTCGCAGACTGCATTTCTATGTTATTGGCAGACACCCCGTAACCAAACCCGCTAACCGACATGCTTAGCGCGCCCGTGGATAGATCAAAGTTACCAAGACCAAGAGAGGCCGAAGCACCTCCAGAAGCATCAACTACAGTAGCCTTCCTGAAAGTGGCATTTGCAAGCTCTACCGACCCGCCTGCATCAACAGAAATTGTAGTCGCACCTGAAATGTTGGAAGCGTCCAACATTTCTAACCTGTCAGTAGCAGCTAAAGTTATCGTCTGAATTGCGGAACCACCAAAATTGAAAGTACCACTACCCACATTTAGGTTGAGCGTGGTAGCTTTCTCGCCGGAAATTGTTGAGCTAATTGCTCCTGCGCCAGAAACATTAATCGTTGAGGCAGCACTGAGTTTAACAGGGTTACCAAAATCAGCGGTTGATGCAATGGAAACATCAAAACTCGAAGCTTTTTGAACTGTGAAAGTACCCGCAGAACTCGCATATTCTTCAACATTTACTGTCACAGAGTTTCCGTTGTCTGTCCTAAATGTAAAATCGTTATCGCCCTGTGTCTCATTAGTAATCGAATTAGCATCAGCTTTTAAATTGACCGTTAATGCAGAAACTGCTGTCATAGAATAAGTGTCAGGGGAAGCGTTGGAATAAGTAGCATTAATGGTGATACCGCTTTGAGTAGATGTCTCCAATCCCCTAACTTGAGGAGTATTAACCGCATCTCCTGAAAACGTTATGGTCGTTAAACTGGTCAGAGCAGTTGTCTGAACCAAAACCTCGCCGCTTGCACCATCAAATTTAATTTCTTCAATACTTGGACCGGTAAAGGCAGCAATACCTGAGCCATTTAAAATAACTGTGTCATGACCAGCACCACCACTTATGGTTCCGCTCGTGGAAGATAGAGGTTGATTAGAATCCACATTAAACTCGACGCTAAAATCGCCTCCGAGTCCTGATGCATCTAACCCCGAAATAGTATTCGAGATTCCTGTCAAATCAAGCCCGCCAGAACCAGTAACATTCAAGGCAACTAAATCATTGACTGAGCCTGCCAGATTTACAAAGTTTTGGGCACCATTACTGACAAGATTCAACTCTGTAATACCATCAGAAGTTATAGATACTGCATCAGCAAGGCTCGTTCCAACATCAGTTACGCCTATCGTCATAGAGGAACCAGACCCACTAATAGCACCTGTGGCGTATCCTACGTCAAAAGTACCTGTGGATAGACCGCTCAAATTAACAGTAATCCCAACATCTGAAATTTCCGATATTCCAATCGCGGCGTTACTAGCACCAACATTAATGGTTTGTACGCCTGAAACGCCTGTGAAGTTGAACTGCTTGGGTGTCACAGAGGATGCAGTCGCAGCCAAATTGACAACTTCAACGTCTTTCATGAATCCACCAGATCCGAAACCAAGAAGGAAATTGCCATCCATGTCAATGTTAATTGTATCTACAGCGCTTCCACCGTCGATCTGATCAGCACGCCCCAGAGAGGGTGCCGTGCCGCCTAAAGCAGCGTTAATTTCTTCTGCAGCATTAGCCTGAGGTGTAACAACGTCATTTCCACTCGTTAGGTTGACCGTGTTCAGCGTTGGCAAAGTAGAGGATACCTGACTAGAAACAGTTGCCGCTGAAACATCTGAATCCTTAGTGATTGGATCCATTAACTGTCTTCCCTGAGCTGGGTCAACGTATTGGAATTCAAATGGACCAACTCCCGTGCCCGCCGGGTCAACAGCCGCAACAAATGCCTCCGCATAATCCACCTTTTTATCCACGGTAGCAAGATCATCATTTTGCGCCCCGTTTACAATGGCAAACCCAATTTGAGCAGCATTGAACCCTGATGCCTCCCAGTAGGCGACCTCGTCAGCGGAAGCAGCGCGTTCAAAAGCTGCTAAATAAATTGCTGAAATCTTTTGGCCTAGGGTTTGATTCCCGTAAAGCGCGGATGACTCAGCTGCATTCGCAAAGGCAGCGGCAACAGCGTTCCAGCCGGCTTCTCCCCCTCCGTTAGCATTCAACTGGTCCTGCCAGTAGATTAAACCTGCGGGATCAGCAGGCCTTTGATAGTAGGCAATGTACATCTGGTGGATTAATTCTGCGGACATGTTTTTTCCTTTTTTTCCTAAAAACGCAGCTTTATCTGCAACTTACAAACACATGAATATACAAGAGTATACTCCATGAACCCTAGCATTTGGGCAAATAAAAGCACTACTTGACAAAAAATTTGGCCCAAATACAAAAAAATTTTTCAAATAACTATTAAAAACCCCTTACGTGCGCCGATAAATGATATGTGCGCTTTAATTTCGATTCTAGATAGTTTACCAAGGCTACTGCTACTATCAAAGTCTTAGGTTAGTCAATTATGATTTTCTGAAGATCTTTTGTTGCTTTCTTCCAACATATTGTCTTTGAACCCTTCTTTTCATGATGGTTTCTCGCTTTTAAAGAAGATTTCCATTCTAGAAACTGATTGGCGACGTCCTCCGGTTCGTCTCCCTCGTAGAAAGTAATATTTTCATACACTCTGCCAATCTCCCTAAATACCGGTATACCTCGAGCAAAAACCGGCATTCCAAAATTTTGACTTTCGACTATAGGCAGGCTGTATCCTTCAGCTAATGATGAAACCAACAAACCAGAGGCTTTTTTATAAACCTCAAGGAGGAATTCGTCGCTGCAACTATCTAGCCAAAAAAGCCGATTGCCAAACATTTTATTTTTTCGAATCTCCTTAATTAAGCCATCTACTTCCCATCCTATTTTACCAATAAACACAATCGCTGCTGTTTCTCCTTTACTCCATAGCAAATCAAAAACCTTCAATAATTCCTTATGACCTTTTCTCGGCTCAATAGTACCGACCGTCACGAAAAGGTTGTTCTCTTTCATTAATCTTCTAATGCTCTCCGCCTCTTTTGGTTGACCCTTACTTGCATCAGTTTCTGTGATCTCATTACCCAACAAAAAGGTTCTTAGCTTTATTTTTTTCAATCTTTCTGGGAAAAATACCTCTAGAAAACGCTCAACTTCCTTTTTTGTATTCTCACTAATACAAAGTAGCTTTTCAAATAGTGAGATTGTTTCAAGCCAGCTAAAAAAATGGTTATAAACTCCAGGGGAAAAGTACTCTCTATGGGTTAAAGGCAAAATATCGTAAACTACAAATTGTATTCTAATTCCCCTAGCATCCATCTCCATTAGAAGCTCTTTCCGTCTGGGCGTCAAAATTGGTTGCAAATCTAAACCTAGAAAGATATCACCGGTTTTTGGCTCTATAGGTCTTTCATTAAGCATATGGGGCAATCCTAAAAAGCGAGTCAGAAAAGCCCCCGCACAAAAATACTGGTTCGCATTCTGTGTTGTATACACCGGCTCTATTCTGAGTCCATTATAACCAATATTGTTTTCTGCAAATGCCCTCAGCATATTTCTCACCACCCTCTGAATTCCTGTACGAATATCACCCCTAATGATTTCCGAAACATCAATATAAATTGTTTTTGTCCTAAAGGAGGGAAGACAGGTCCTTAAAAGTGCATTGATAAAACAATCTAGTTCATTCTCTGTTTGAAAAATATTTGAGTTATTAAGGTGCGATATTCTTAAAGGTAAATTGTGGTGATTATGTAAATAAAAATTCTCAATTGCAGAAAAATATTTTTTTGCACAATTCTCAGGTAAATGCCTGTTTGTTATATATTTAACGGCATTTGCTTTTAAATTGCTCCGCAAATCTGAATTGTCCGTCAATAGTTCTAAAGCTGCCGCTAGCTCCGAAATACTGGGATCACCTTTTAGTTTGTAAACAATATCTTCTGGAAAATCTATCATGTCACCTTGCGAGTTTACGATAACTGGGACTCCGTTAGCAAAACAATCAAAAAGAGAGGCGGATGTCTCCCCCCTTGAATACGCTCTTAACTGAACACCAACCGTAGCAACTCCGAGCCAATATTTATAATCTTCCTCGCTTACCCATCCTGTGAAAATCACTCTGTCACTTTTACCAGACTCGTTCACTTTTTTCTTTAACTCCTCGGCATAACCCTCATCGCCAGAAGGTCCAACAAAAACTAATTTAGATCTATTGAAAATTGAGTATGACCATGCGTCAAAAAGAAATAGGTTCATTTTACCTGAACCCAAATATCCGAAAGAGCAAATCACAATGTCATTATCGTGAGACTCTTGGTTCTTGATAGCAACATCGCCTATCTCACTTTCTTTCGGAAACGGAATAATTTTACACTTTCGAGAAACTTCCCAGCCGTACCATTTTATTAGCAATTCTTTTGCAAATCTTGAATGAACAATTAGCCCGAGGGACTGATCCACTTGTTCAAGACTACACGGATACCTTATCAAATTATTTTTTCCGGAAAATTCGTGTGAGTAGAGTGCATAGTTGCTTGATGCGCCATGAGAATCAAACAAGCTTTGGAAATGATCGTTCCTCAAGGCAGATAACCCATCTAAAAACACCTCATGTAATACCACAACGCCTGGAAAATTTTCCAGGAACTCAAAATAAGGCAGGTGAAACTCAGAGTTTCCAAAGTGATATAAAACCCTATCGTATTTATGAAAATTTTTTTTGAAATCCTCCTGGCTAATCAAACTATATTTCACTCTACTATCAGCGAGACTTGCAGATAAATTAGAGGTCGAGACACAAAAAATATCGTAGAATTCTGACAACAAGGAAATCAATTCGGAACTGTATTTTGATATGCCAGTTTTCTCAGGAGGCAAAGGAGATATGTAAGCTAATTTTTTTCGACCCGCTACACATTCCTCAGACTTCTGGGGAGCTAAGTTCTTCTCCCTAGTTAGAGAAAGACCGAGTATAGCCTTAGAGGCTTTTGCTGCTACGTTCGACCAACTATATTTTTTACTTCTTTCAAGACTTGAGGCAGACATAGCTCTTAATCTAGAAGAATCACAAATCAACTCAGAAATTTTTCTTCCGAGATCCAAAGAATCCATGGCGTCGAATTTTAAAGCGGAGTCACCAACTAATTCAGGCAAACTTGTAGAATTTGAAACGACACAAGGGCATCCGAAAGCCATTGCCTCTAAAACAGGAAGCCCAAAACCTTCTTTCGTTGAAGGAAAGACAAATAACTTGCAATTCGCATACAAAAGGTCTAATTGCTCCTCATTTACAGGCCCGGTAAAAATAATGTCTCTCTTAAACTCGGGGTCGAAGGCAAAGCTATCCATTAAAGTATTCTCGACTGAACTTTCCATATTACATACAACCACTAATTGGGTTTTGGCTCTTTCTTTTCCAGAGAGGTTTGAATAAGCCACCAGTAGTGTTTTTAAATTCTTACGCTTGTCTTGTCCTGAAATTGTAAGGATATAATCCCTGTTAATGCTAAATTTATTCAAAAGATTAAAACGCCATTCATCTGGTAGAGT
Organism: Burkholderiaceae bacterium; assembly: GCA_004214155.1. Lineage (GTDB taxonomy): Bacteria > Pseudomonadota > Gammaproteobacteria > Burkholderiales > Burkholderiaceae_A > UBA7377. The sequence goes on along the minus strand of SGYQ01000001.1, from coordinate 60,551 downwards.
CTTCAGCAGTTCGCTTTTTTTAGTCGCTGCCCCTATGGTAGTTATCGGAGCGATGCTTTTCTCACGAAAATTTTTTAGAAAAGTATTCGTTGTATAATCGGAAATAGAAAGAATCAAGTCGCTTTTGAGTAACTGCTGAATCGCTTTTTCATAGTTTCTACGATCGTTTTCTTTTTCTAGATAAGTATTCGGGTCCTCATAGGGTATTAGATCGTATAATACGACAACGTATTGACATCTAAACTCATCAAACCCAGACACCACCATGGTCCCGATAGGTTCAAATAAACTAGTTAGGATAATTAAATCAGGACTTACTTCTTCGACCTTTGCACTTCGGATCAATTTTGCCTGCTGCCTCCAAGCAATGCTTTCAAAATCGCCTACCTCTGGTACGAAAAAACCGTTAATTTTTTCTTGGGGACAAAATTCTCTTAAATAATTGATTACAAAATTCGAGCTTTCAGTGGCTGACAGATTTATCAAGAAAAATAAATCTAACTCTTTTGAATTTAATTCAAACAAGGCGCGAGACAATTCTAGACTATATCTACCAATACCCCTACCTGACCCAAAGCCTTGAGCGCCTTGCAAATCTACTAATACTTTCAACTTATTTCTTTTTTCTTATTGCTTTGTTAAGCATTCGTTTATATTTCTCAAAGAAAACGCCTCTCATTAAGCCTCTTTGATTCCGGTTTTTTTTCTCCATATCGCCTAACGCACCCGTAACAAACCTTCGACACTTTTCCGCATATATTGCAAAAAAATCACGCAATGAATTATTTTTTAAGCTTACTGACGCGTTAGAGATTATTTTTTTTCCTATTCGTAATCGATTTACTATAAACCTTAGCGGTGCGGTAACCTTCCAAGACTTACTCTTGTAAATGGAGCTTAGTTCAAGTTCAAATGAGTGTCTTAAACGAACAATTTCTTTGCTAACCTCAAACATCTGGTCTCTGTAATAGCAATTTTGCTCAAAAATTTTCTCATCGATTTTCTTTAACTCTTTTGAGATTATTGAATAATCATGTTGGTATCTTGCCTCGAAAAGATCGCACATCTCTTTCGTAGTACGCCCTTTAGGCGTACTCAAAACGTTTTCTACCTTACCTCCAAAAGCATTTTGGTTAACCAAACCAAATATTGTATAGTCAGGACTCGCACCACCAATTACATCATAAATACAAGTGGATTTTTCAACGTGGGGTGATTCATTGACTCCCCATTTATGAGTAGCAGAAAACCCATGATCTTTGATAACAAAACTTAATAAACTAGAAGGGATTAACCTTAAATGAGTGGGGTCAGTGTAAAAATTTTTAGTCGCTACAGTAACGTTATCAGGGTTAGGGGTTTCAAAAAGAATGATCCCGTTTTCTTTTAATACTCGTTTAATTTCTCCAACCATTTCATAAAGATACGAAAATTCAAGATGCTCAATAACATGTATTGCGCTTACAAAATCAAATGAAGAATCATCTTGCCGTTTAAGCCAGGTTAAAGCATCACTGTGTTCAAGCAATATCTTGTTGTTTTCTCCTTTTAGGTAGGCTGAGTTTTTTTCTATGCCAATTACGTCTCCCCCAAAACATGATATAAAAGTCAAAAATTCTCCATTTCCGCATCCTATATCCAAAAATTTCGGGTTATTGGCTTCACAACAAATCAAAGACACTATTGGTTCGTATACTCGAAACTTAGCAAGTAATGTTTTTGTACCTCCCCGATGGAGATTTTCAAAGCGTAAATAAAATTTTTCATCCATCATTTTCTTTCACGACGACATTCATTTGTGTACAATCAATTCGGGCTTCAGACAACAGATGCCAATAAATTTACTACCATCGAATTCAGCAATATCAAATGTACAAATGGCATCTGCCCAATGTAAACATTCGATAGTATGGTCTGGCCCTAAATGTAGAGCTACAGTTAAGGTGTACTTTCCTACCCCAAGATTCAAGTTAAAATCCCACATTACATTCAACATATCCCCTGCAGAAACCTTTATTGGGTAATTATGAAGCAGGGTATTTGTTCCAAAAACATCTTGTCCAAAACGATCTCTTATTAAAAACCCGATAACAAGGTCGTCTAGATTATAATCACAACGAACCCGTAACTCCAAACTTACTTTTTCGCCAGACTTAAAAACATAAGTGTCGTTTTTAATGCCATTAAAAGAAAATGTATCTATTGAGGCACGTAATGTTCCGTACCCAGCTTTTTTCGACTGGTCTTCATACTTGTCACCAGCACCCTTTAATCCAGCTAGAAGTTTGTTGTAAGAATTTACCGTCGACTCAGGCTCTCCTAATTCCATGCACCTTCCGCCATTTAGTAATAAAACTTTGTCACAAAGAAGCTTTATTGCATTCATGTCATGGGACACTAGGATTAAACTACCCCCATTTTTTTTAAAATTCATAATTTTACGTGTACATTTTTGCTGAAAATATCCATCGCCAACTGATAGCGCTTCATCAATCAGAAAACATTTTGGATTAGAATGAATTGCCACAGCGAAAGCTAATCTCATCAGCATTCCTGAAGAGTAGACCTTAAGCGGTTTATTTATAAAACTACCAATTTCGGCAAACAAGACAATGTCCTTAAAACGGTCAGCGATTTCTATTTCAGTCATTCCCAGCAGCAAAGCATTATTTCTTATATTTACCTCACCAGAAAGTTCCGGATTAAAACCAGTCCCGAGTTCAATAAGTCCTGTAATTTTTCCATCGATAGAAATTTTTCCTTCATCCAGAATTAAGAGTCCAGTTAGTAGTTTCATTAAAGTCGATTTTCCGGCGCCGTTGGGGCCGATGACCCCCAATGATTCTCCCTCGCGCAACTCAAAACTTACGCCAGAAATCGCAGGATATATAATATGTTTTTTCTTACGAAAAAAAAATTCAACAAGCCTATCAGAAGGCTTTTGGTAAAGTTTAAAGTTTTTGTTTAAATTTTTTACGCTTAACAAAATGATACTTTCTCGAATCAAAGATTATCTCGAATTTCCTTTTCCAAATACTTAACAAAAAAAACACTCGTCGCAAAAACAAGAGAAGATGCTAATGCTAAGAATAGAATTTTTTCAAACCGAGATTCGTTTCCATAAAGAAATATCCCTCGATATTCTTCAAGAAACCAAAAGTATGGGTTGAGCCCACTCTGAAAATTTTGAAGCCATTGGGGAGCAATAGAAGGGACCCACACAATAGGTGTCATCCAAAACCAGATATTCATAAAGATTGACAAAAACTCTCTTACATCTCTGTAAAAAACATTAACCACTCCAAAAATTACACCGATAGAATAAGCAAAAATTTGCTGAACTAGTAACAGGCAGAACAGGTTAACAAATAAACTTATAGAAAGTTGCTCGTGTAGAAAAAATATGTAAATTAATGTAAAAGCACTAATTGATACCATTAGAGTCAAAAACTCGGAAAGCGATATATGGCAAAAAAAGAAGGACAAGTTTACCCGTATTTTTGTAATTATTGACTTTTTATCTAAAAAGCTGGACGAAGTTCTCAGCACAGTGCTCATAAAGGCCAACCATGGTAAAAGTCCAGATATTAAAAATATACTAAAACTCGAAAGATTTGAAGAACCTGCTAACCGGGAACCCATTATCTCTGTAAACACCATTAGATAAACTACTATCATCACGATCGGGCTGATCAAAGCCCAGACAATCCCAAAGATCGAACCTGCGTACCGATCTCTGAAATCCTGTAATGTTAAGTTTATTATTAAGGGAATATTCATTTTTGTTTAACATAGTAGCTATTGAAAACCAATTACTCAACATTTAGGAAAAAGAATTGAATAAGACTGCACTCATTACCGGAATTACGGGACAAGACGGAGCCTACCTTGCAACGTTTCTTTTAAAGAAGAATTATCGCGTTATAGGTTGTTATCGGCGCTCCAGTACAGTTAATTTCTGGAGGTTATTAGAATTAAAAATTTTTGATGAAAGCAATTTAGTATTAGTTGACCTGGACATAACAGATCCCATGAATGTCTATAGTGTAGTCAGAAAATACAGACCGAATGAAATATACAATCTTGCAGCACAGAGTTTTGTAGCATCAAGCTTTGAAAACCCAGTTGTAACCACAAATATAAACAGTCTGGGGCCACTTTATTTTCTGGAAGCTATAAAACTTATTGACAAAAATATTCGTTTTTACCAAGCCAGTACTTCAGAAATGTATGGGAAGATTCAAGCTCCATATCAAGATGAAAATACTCCTTTTTACCCGAGAAGTCCGTATGCTGCCTCTAAGCTTTATGCTCATTGGATTACTATTAATTATCGCGAAAGCTATGGAATCTTTGCAGCATGCGGCATACTGTTTAATCACGAGAGCCCATTAAGAGGAGAAGAATTTGTTACAAAAAAAATTACATTAGCAGCTGCTAAAATTAAATATGGCCTCCAGAAAACTCTCTATCTTGGTAACTTGAATGCAAGGAGGGACTGGGGTTATGCAAAGGATTATGTAGAAGGGATGTGGCTAATTCTCCAGGCAAAAAAACCGGATAACTACGTTCTAGCTACGGGCAAAAATGAAACAATAAGAAATTTTGCTATGCTTGCATTCAGGAGCGCAGACATAGAAATAAAATTTGAGGGAGAAAAAGAAAATGAAATTGGTGTTGACATTAAAACCGGCAACTCTGTCATCCGCATTGATAAAAAATATTATAGGCCGGCAGAAGTAGACACACTTTTAGGTAACCCAAAAAAGGCAAATGACGAGTTGAATTGGAAAGCCACTACTTCTCTAGAAAAACTTGCGGAAATTATGGTTGAATACGACTTACAGTCAGTTGAAAATTAACTAAATGAATATCCTTGTAACTGGTGGGAACGGTTTTATAGGCAAACATCTCGTGAGGGATTTAATTAACTGTAGTCACAAAGTTTTTATACTGAAAAGTAACATCTTGAATTACGCGTCTTTGCAAAAAGAAATTGAGAATTTAAATTTTGACACTGTTATTCATTTGGCGGGACTAAGCCATGTAATCGATCATTCCCCTTCTTTATTGTACGAAACAAATGTAATAGGCAGCCAAAATGTGGTTCTCGCTGTTGAAAAAAATTACCAAAAGAAAAAGATATTTTTAGCAAGTACCTGCCATGTCTATGAAGATACCAAAAGTCCTATCTCAGAAACGTTTCCACTCGGACCGAAGAGTCATTATGCTGCTAGTAAGCTTGCTATGGAATTTATCTGCAACAACACGGCCACGAGAAATAAAATTGTTTCACTACGTCTCTTTAACTGTATTGGAATAGGACAAAAAGAAAGTTTTTTTATACCTAAAATTTTAAAAGCACACATGCAAAAAGAACCCGTTATTCATTTAGGTAGACTCGAAACAAAAAGGGAATTTAACGATGTGCGTTGGGCTGTTAAAATTATACGGAGTCTTGCTGAAGTAGATGCACCACCGGGAAATTACAACATTTGTTCGGGGGAGACATTTAAAGCTAGTGAAATGCTACGTATTGTTTCTGAAAAAACGAAACATTTTCCAGAAATCATAAGCGATGTTGAATTGCTGAGACCTGACGAACAAAGTATCATAGTAGGGGACCCAACTCGAACCTTAAAGACTTTAAATCAAAATGGTATCCGTTTGCGCCAACCCCAAATACGGAAGGTATTGGATGATATGATAACCGAGTACAAACGAAAAATTGATGCACAAAAAAATTTGTAAAGTAGCTATTGCACACGACTGGCTGGTGGCTTACGCAGGTGCAGAAATAGTTTTAGAGAATATTCTAGGATTATTTGAACAATTGGACTTGTTTTGTATTATCAGAGATTCTAGTAATCCGATCTTTAATTGTGACAGCGTAGCCAATGTATATAGTAGCTCATTACAAAAAATTCCGTTTATTAAAAAAAACTACAAATTTTTTGCAAGTCTTATGCCGAGGCAAGTCGAAAGGTTTAACTTCAAAAAATATGATTTAGTTATAAGTAGCTCATGGGCTTTTTGTCATGGATTGGAGCGAAAAGAAACCACAACGAAGCACCTAGCTTACGTACACACTCCAATGCGTTGGGCATGGGATATGGAAAAAGAGTACCTCTCTCGTGAACGTTTTGTTAAATTTGCGCAACCCCTCGTTAGGATGCAAATTCGAAAACTCAGAGAATGGGATATGATCGCAGGACAGAGGCCGGATAAAATCATTGCAAACAGTAAGTTTGTAAAGAATAGAATTAAAAAATACTGGTCAAGAGACTCTGAAGTGATCTACCCTCCTGTAGAGGTCACTAAGGGGGGGGGTAATTATGAAAGTCATGGCGCTTTCGTTTCAATTTGTAGGCTTGTAACCTACAAACGAGTAGATCTTATAGTCAGGGCATTCAACAAGTTGCCGGAAAAAAAACTGATAATTATTGGCACTGGGCCGGAATTAGCCAAATTAAAAATGATAGCAAAAAAAAATATTATGTTTATTGGGAGAGTTACCGATCAGAAAAAATTCGATATCTTAAGAGGAGCAGAGGGTTTTATTCAGGCCTCAAAAGAGGACTTTGGGATTTCAGCTGTTGAGGCACAAGCCTGTGGGATTCCAGTTATTGCATTTGGCGAAGGTGGATCTCTCGAAACTGTAATAGATGCATCATTAAACGATAATCCTACAGGAGTCTTTTTCTCTATACAATCTGAGGATGAACTAATTAAAAAAATAATACAGTTTTCTAAACTTGAATTTAATAAAGCTGATTGTATAAAAAATGCAAAAAAATTCTCTGGTGAAAATTTTAGATATAAAATGTTAGATCAAATAAACAGCCTAACCTCATAAATTGTTAAATCAAACTTCACGATTTCTTACAAAAGAATATGCTGGAACCGTAGAGTTCACGAGTAGGGTAATGGACGCTATATCCATTGTGCTTGGTGCATACATTATCTTTCGTTTTTTCGATATTTTAGTCGATGGGACAACATACTTACCTCTTCTCGTAATTATAAAAATTTTATTTTGTTTCATTATTTTTAAGGAGGGCCAGCTTTATAGAAGCTGGAGAGGCCGTCCGTACTCAGATCAATTCAGCAGATTAGTTTTATCCTATTCTCTTTCTTCAGCGGCAGTTACTGCGGTTTGGTTGGTATTAGGTTTTCAATTCTTAATTCGCCCTCTTCCTTTTTTCCTATGGCTTTTATTGAGTTTATTTTTCATTTTAACAGTTAGGGCTTTTGTTTATAGTTTGGTACGCCAATTACGTAAAAAAGGAATCAATAAAAAACATATTGTTGTTTTTGGAGCTGGAGGATTAGGCAAAGCCCTCATTGAACAAATCCGAAAAAGTCCGGAAAGTGGATATCAAGTGTTGAGTTTATTCGATAACGATCAGTCTCTTTGGGGGAAAGAAATAAATTCCAAAAAAATTGTTGGGGGAACCCGTGATTTAACAATAACCCTAGACAACGAGGACATCTGCGAAGTTTGGTTAGCTCTTCCACTTAAAGCGAGTAGTAATATTGAAGAGATTATGAACATTTGTGCGCTCAAAAACGTTTCTGTTAGACTCATCCCGGACGTATTTGATTTGTCGTTGCTAAATCACTCTGTCACGGAGTTTTTAGGATTTCCTGTTATAGATTTAAACGTCAATAGAATGGTCGGAGTAAACTTATTACTAAAAAGAGCAGAGGATATTATTTTGGGGTCCCTTTTCTTTTTACTTTCAATACCATTGATGATTTCTATAAGCTTTCTAATTTTGGTTTCTTCTGGTGGCCCCGTAATCTTTAAACAAAAAAGATTAGGCTGGGATGGTAAGGTTTTTGTCATTTATAAGTTCAGAACGATGGTTTTTATGGAGAACGCTAACAATAAAACTAGACAAGCAGAGCAGGATGATAAGAGATTTACAAAATTTGGGAAGCTTCTGCGCAGAAGTTCTCTGGACGAGTTACCTCAAATAATTAATGTTTTGCAGGGAAGGATGAGTATAGTTGGCCCTAGGCCACATGCTCTTGATCACGAGGAAACATTTAAAAAACAGGTTAAGGGATATACTCTGCGTTACAAAGTTAAACCCGGTATTACCGGATGGGCACAGGTAAATGACCTCAGGGGACAAATTAACGACGTAGAGGATATTAGACGAAGGGTTCAACACGATCTTTTTTATATAGAAAACTGGTCTATTTGGTTTGATATAAGAATCATCCTAACGACCATACTAAAAGTATTTTTTAGCAAACAAGCATGGTAAATGAAACCTCTCCTCATCCAGTTTTGATTGTTGGCTGCGGGCTATCAGGCCTAACGGTTGCATTAGAAGTGGCGCAGTTTAAAAAAGTAATACTTCTCACTAAGGATGATCCAAGTATTTCTGCGACAGCCTGGGCACAGGGAGGCATTGTGCATCTCACTAAAGATGAAAAGAGTATCGAAACTCACGTGCAAGATACAATAAGAGCTGGAGATGGTCTGGTGGATCAAGAGGTTCTTGAATTCATTGCGAGGTCTGGACATAAAGCAACAGAGTGGCTCATAAATCATGGGGTTGTTTTTAGCCAGGACAAAAAACTAAATCAACTTCACTTAGTTCTTGAAGGAGGACATAGTGTACCTAGAATTGCTCATGCTGGAGATGCTACAGGGCGTGCTATCTTAGACGTGCTAATAAACAAAGCACTCCAGCATCCAAACATTACCATTCTTAAAAATACATTCGTAATTGATTTGATTGAAAATCAACACCTTACGAGGCTGAGTCATGACAATAATATTTATGGCGTTTATGCTCTAAATACTGTCTCAAACGAAGTTACTGCGATACCCGCATCTCATGTCGTCTTGGCAACAGGCGGTATGGGTAAGGTGTATCAATACACATCAAACCCAGCTACTGCTACGGGAGATGGGATTGCCTTAGCATGGAGATGCGGATGTAAAGTGGCAAATCTTGAGTTTATGCAGTTTCATCCAACATGTCTGTTTCATGCTGGAGAACGTTCGTTTCTTATCTCAGAAGCCTTAAGAGGAGCTGGGGCAACATTAGAACATATAGATGGCGAACGTTTTATGGCTAAATATGACCCAAAAAGAGAGTTAGCTTCTCGAGATATTGTTGCAAGATCGATTGATTTTGAAATGAAAAAACATGGTATTGAACATGTATACCTTAACGCGACGTTACTCGACAAAGATTACATAATCGAGCATTTTCCGACTATTCACGGTAAATGCAAACGACTAGGCATTGACATCACCAAAGATAGAATTCCGGTAATACCCGCAGCACACTACTCTTGTGGAGGAGTTCTAACAAAGATAAACGGTCAAACAAATATCGAAAACCTCTACGCCATAGGAGAAACGGCTTGTACTGGTCTTCACGGTGCTAACAGACTTGCCAGTAACTCCCTGTTGGAGTGTGTTGTAACTGGATTGACAGCAAGCGAATCAATAATCAGCTCAAAATTCATTCACAATCATCACATTAGAAAATACGAGGATTCAAAACCTATCCACGGAGAAGCTGATGTTATAGACATTTTTAATAGCTGGGATGAGCTACGCACAATAATGTCATCGTATGTAGGAATTGTCAGATCAACAAGTAGGTTAAACAAAGCTCTAAAAAGAATAAGATTACTTAGTGAAGAAGTGCGGGAGTTGTCTGAACAATACCGCCCAAACAAAGACCTTTTAGAAGTGAGAAATCTCGTGATTTGTGCAGAGTTAATAACTAAATCAGCTTTAAAACGGAAAGAGAGCAGAGGTTTACATTTCAACAGGGACCATCAAAATAAACTAGCTACCGCGTCACCTACCGTTATTAGGTCCAACGCCATCATCTGATGTGATTGATGATTGCAAAATAGCGAGAAGCGATTTTAGAAAGTTTTTCCATTCATAATTTTCGGCTAATTTTTTAGCTTTTTCCAATTTTTTAAAAACAGTCTTGTCTCGATTAATAACCATGTTCATCGCAGAAATCCATTCGTCCTGGTTGGTTGGTTCAGCAAACAAAGCAGCCTCCCTTAATACTTGATTCATAGCTGGCCTATCACTACAAATAGAAGGAACATTTTGGATAGCTGCTTCGAAAGGTGGTAAGCCAAAACCTTCGTTAAAGCTGGGCAGCAGAAGAGCTTCTGCCCTCGACAGCAACTGAACGGTTTCGTTATCATCTAAATGACCATAGAAAAAGATCCTATCGGTAAGGATTTTTTTCCAATTATTTTTCTGAGCCTGAGTAAAATTGTCTCCTACTACTACCAATCGACACTCTGACAGAGATTCATCCGATAAAGCGTTAATAGCAATATCAAGATTTTTATGATAGTCGTTACTTCCAATAAATATAAAGTATTTTTCATGCAAAATCTTAATGGTTTTTTTTGCCTTTTTAATATTAACTGCATTGTTCTTTTCAATTCCTAACGGAACAATATGTAACCGCTCTTTTGAAATGCCAACTCTTTCCATAATTTCGGAAGCACTCCACTCACTTATCGTGATAACAATCTTTGCTTGTAAGGCAAAATTCTTATATTTGGTTTGCCACTCCCGAATGCGAGACTCGGGAAATAAATATTCTAGGCTTACAGGAAGGACGTCCAATACAATCAACGCTGCTTTTTTAAGTTTCTTTTCATCCGCCCATTGTATGGAGGGATATAAATAGATATCTACTCTTGACTCATCAACTGAAAATAATTGCTTTAAATCGATGCCGGAAGAGTGATGTGTTAACCCTCTATCTAATTCTGCAAATAGATTTTTAGCAACCCTTCCAGTTCCACGTGTATCATTCAATGGCCCCGAATCGATTGCAATAACTATATCCCGATATCGAAAAAAGTAAAATCTGGTTCCAGTGTAAACAAGAGACTCAAATTTATTAAATGAATCTCTCTTAGCTGCGAGGCGAAAAAATACGACTCTTTTTAAAAACGTATAGATAAAAGAGTCTTTCACTAAAAATAGTGAAAAAACTTTTGCTAGCTTCCTTAGGGTGATAAACCTCAAAACATCCCAAACCACTGTTTTTTAACTATTGCCACGCTCAACTATCCTTAGAGAAAAATCTACTGAATAAATATTTTTTGTTAAGTCTCCAATTGATATTCTATCTACTCCAGTCTTGATATACCCTAGAATATTGTTTAAATTTATACCTCCAGATGCCTCTAACGTAACTCCAGTTATTCTATTTTCGACGGCCTTAGCTAATTCGCTAATTGAAAAATTATCCAAAAGAATATGCTTAAATCCTAAGCTCATCGCAAGCTTGTATTCTTTCATAGTCTCAACCTCAATTTGAAGAAGTTTTATATCCTCTCCTTTAGAATCAACAACTCCTATCAAATTAGCTAATTTTTTCAATCCACCCAATGTTATTAGGTGATTTTCCTTCACGAGCAAAGCGTCCCAAAGTCCAAACCTTTGATTTGCTCCCCCGCCCAGCCGAACCGCATATTTTTGAGCCAATCGTAATCCAGGAACAGTTTTTCTGGTATCCACAATAACGCAGTTTTGCACACCTGACTCCTTCAAAACACTCAAGTATTCACGAGTTCTTGTGGATGTAGACGAAAGCACTTGTAAAAAATTAAGTGCAGATCTCTCCCCTGCCAAAATACTTAGATTTTGACCTGTCATACGACAAATTTTATCCCCTTTCCGAACTTGACTTCCATCTTTTTTCAACCACTCTATAGAAACAGATTTATCTATGAACTGAAAACATTTATCAAACCAAAACTGGCCTGATAAAATCGCGTGGTCGGTGTTACATTTAACCTCAGCAATCACATTTCTTACCGGAATTATTGCTTCCGCTCTATCGCCAAAACCAATGTCTTCAAATAAAGCATCCTTAACATTTCGGTCAATGGCTTCAGAGAGTTTTTCTATTTTTAGGAACATGTTTTAATTGATTGAACGCAAGCATTTTTTCGATACTTTTTCTCGCGGAATATGAAATCTCTTTTGGTACCAATATTTCATTTTGTCCGTCACGTAGCACAGCTAGTATGTCTCGTAGATCATTCATCTCCATCCATGGACAGTGCGCACAACTTTTACACGTTGCCCCATTACCCGCAGTTGGAGCTTCAAAAAATTGTTTGTCCGGAGCTTTCTTTTTCATCATATGTATTAACCCATTGTCAGTACCGATAATGAATTTTTTCTTGTTACTAGAAGCAACAAAATTTATCATTTGACTAGTGGATCCAACAAAATCAGCTAATTCGATTACAGGTGCAGGGGACTCCGGGTGGATTACGACCTCTGCTTCCGGCATCCTTGATTTAAGCTCTTTTAATTCAAATGCTTTAAATTCGTCATGCACTACACAGTGGCCATCCCAATTCAGAATATCTGCTCCGGTCGTTTTTTTTAAGTAATCTCCTAAGTGCATATCTGGAGCAAAAATAATTTCTTGATGGTTTTCCTTTAAATGATTAACGATAGGAACTGCACAGGAGCTCGTAACAACCCAATCAGAAAATGCTTTTACTACTGCACTAGTGTTTGCATAAACAACAACAGTTCTATTTGGGTGATTAGAACAAAACCTTTTAAAGGACTCAATTTCGCAACCCAAATCGAGAGAACAATTTGCTGCCAAATTAGGCATGATTACTTTTTTGTCAGGAGATAATATTTTAGCGGTCTCTCCCATAAAACGCACTCCTGCCACAATCAAAACTTCAGCATTCGATTCTTTACCAAACCTAGCCATTTCTAAGGAGTCTGCAACCACGCCGCCAGACGATATTGCAAAATCTTGAATAGCCGCATCCACGTAGTAATGACAAACTATTTGTGCATTTTTTTTATGCATTAACGCTAACAGCTCTTTTTTAACATTCTCAAGCTCGAAATCGGACGGGGCAGATCTAAGTCTATTGAATTTTCTGGCTTTCTCTAAAGATGTCTCTATGCTAATATTCATGAACCTATTTTACAAACTGTTTGCCACCTTGTGAAGTTTTCTTCAGTTTAAAAAAAAAATAAATGTTCAGAGCCTTGCTTATTAATAGTGAAAATGATGGACCTCAAATATCAGAAATTTCTGAAGATGTTCTGCGTCAAGATGGAGTGCTCGTGAAAGTTGAGTATTCCACGTTAAACTATAAAGATTGTTTAGCAATCCTTCATGGGAAACCCATAATCAGAAAATACCCGATGGTTACAGGAATTGATTTTTGTGGAACTGTTCTTAACGATTCCTCCTCAGAATTTAAACCGGGTAGTGAAGTTTTGATGACCGGTTTTGGAATGGGCGAAAAATTTTGGGGAGGTCACTCTGAGCTTGCCTCAGTCGATGCCTCTTTTTTACTTGCGATTCCAAACGGATTTACGATGAAAAATGCTATGCAATGCGGCACAGCTGGATTGACGGCGAGTATGGCGGTACTTAAATTAAAAGATTTTGGATTGACGCCTGACTCTGGGAAGATCCTAGTTACAGGTGCCTCAGGTGGAGTCGGCACAATCTCAATTCTTATTTTAAAAAAACTAGGTTTTCATGTAATTGGCACCACTTCGAACACGAAAAACTTCGAATTTCTTGAAAATCTCGGTGTAGAAGAAATTATCGAAACCTCAACTCTTAACTCAGTAAAAATACTAGATAAACAAAAATGGATAGGTGCCATAGACAGCCTAGGGAGCAAAGCTTTAGTAGGCGTTTGTGCCTGCACATTTGCGGGGGGTGCAGTAGTGGCTTGCGGTAATGCACAGGGTATAGACTTTCCGACTAGCGTTGCCCCATTTATTCTACGAGGTATTAACTTATTTGGTTTGGACAGCGTGTACCAAACGACCGCCAACAGAAAAAGAGCGTGGAATCTTTTAGCAGAATGTTTAACGGATAATGATCTAGACAACATTTCAACGGAACATCAATTTAACGATATTCTAGACCTTGCCAAACAGCTTATCGAAAACAAAGTGACCGGAAGGTTAGTTCTGAGAATGCAAGAGAGTTAAGCTAGGCCACGATTACGAATCCCACAATTCTTCTAAGTTATAGTATTCCCTAATGGAGGGAGTCATAACGTGACAAATAATGTCACCACAGTCAACGAGAACCCATTCTCCCGTCTCCATTCCTTCAACACCAATCACTACTTTGTTATTCTCTTTAACTTTTTCGATCACAGATTTTGCCAAAGCACGTGTCTGACGATTTGATATTCCGGTCGCAATAACAACCCTATCGAAAAAATTTGATCTTGTGGTCGTATCGACTGCAACAATATCCTGGCCTTTTATATCTTCAAGGGCACAAATAATTATTTTTTCTAAAGAGGTCTGGAAAATAATTTCTATCTCCTCTTAATTCAAATAGAGTTTATTTTTTTTTGCATACTCGTAAACCGACTGATCTAATATATTTGAAGGATTCTGTCTTTTACTAATCAATTCTCTTATACATGACGATGAAACATTATCAGGGCGCATATCAAGCACCATAATTTTACCTCCATATTCTTCCAGACTTTTAATCGTCATACTCAAATAACTAAAGCTTTTGTTTTTTCTAATACTATCCTCTGGCCTTCGACAGAGTGTCAAAACTAGGTTTCCAAGTAGCCATTTCCAATTTTTCCAACTTTTAAATTTTAGGATCTGGTCTTCACCTAAAATCCAAAAAAATTTTTTTTTTGGAAAATCCTTCATTAACGATTTTATAGTCTCGCAGGTGTAAGACGGCTTAGAGGTACTCTTGCTTAATTCCCTCTGATCAATCACCATACGCTCATCTTTTAAATTTTTTAGAGCAATTTGCAGCATTTTTAGACGATGCTTCGCTGATGTATCAATATTCTTATGTGCTGGATTTCCCGCAAGAATCCATCTTACGGAATCTAACCTCAATTGGTCAGCGGCCGTTTTAGCCATTTGAATATGAGCTCGATGGACAGGATCAAACCCCCCTCCAAATAAACCTATATTTTCTATTTTTTTCTCAAAATTATTCGACACCATAAAATTCAAGACTAATATTGTTTATTAGTATCAAAAAATTTCCTGTAAACTGTCGCCACAAATTAATCAAAACTATACATAAGCTTTTACGGTCAAAATAAGGCATCCGGTTATGATAAATATAGAGAGAGCAAATTCCTTGCCTCAAACTAGCCACGGCTAATTCCTTTAATATCTTCTACTGTTTCATCAATACTCATTTCAAAAGGAATTAAAAGCCTGAGACTTTTATTCTTATCGTAGAGGTAAGTATATGTATAATGATCGACTAAGTAGTTACCAAACTCATTTTTTGAACTTTTATTAATAACTAATTTAAACTCATTTTTCAAAATGGAAAGGTGTGTTTTATCCGGAACGAATCCATCAAAATTTTTATCAAAGGAGCGTACAAACTTTTTTAAATTTGAAGTTTTATCTCGTTCTGGGTCCACCGAAATAAAAATAACTGCGAATTGATCTCGTATTTTTTCCGGTAGCATATTTTTTACTGAAACCATCTTACTTAAATGATTAGGGCAAAAGTCTGGACATGCTAGATACCCAAAAAATACCGCAACAGTTTTCCCTTCTAAATCAACATCGAGTTGTTTTTTGTCTTGTTTTTCGATTAATACGTCAAGGTTACCCCAGTCAGCTCCAGTAATATTTATTGAGTGATAGTCTTCTTTTGATTGGGAAAAGATAAAGATGTAAGAACACAACCCCGCTATCAAAAAAAAAAGTGGTACCAAAAAAATCTTTTTAAAATTCATGACTGCCTCATTTCCTGTAAAAGTGGTACCAAAAAAATCTTTTTAAAATTCATGACTGCCTCATTTCCTGTAAGCCGACACTACCTCGTATAACTCCTTTCTCGGTTATTATCGCGGATACATATTCCACGGGCGTTACATCAAAGGCTGGATTAAAAATATCTAAGTTTTCTTGAACCCAAACACTGTCACCAAAACCTCTAACTTCATTGACATTTCGCTGCTCAATTTCTACATCTCCACCACTACGCGTACTTAGATCAATAGTGGACCATGGAGCAGCAACGTAAAACGGGATATTATTCTCTTTCGCAAGTACTGAAACCGTATAAGTGCCAATCTTATTTACCACGTCGCCGTTTGCGGTAATTCTATCAGCTCCCACAATGACCGCATCAATTTCTCTCGTTTGCATTAATGCTCCGCACATACTGTCCGTTATCAATGTCACCTGAATACCATCTTTAGTCAACTCCCATGCAGTTAACCTAGCTCCCTGTAACAATGGTCTAGTCTCAGTAGCGAATACATTAATATCACCTAGTCGACTTTTTATTGATCGTATTACACCTAACGCGGTACCGTAACCACCGGTTGCGAGCCCTCCTGCGTTACAATGAGTAAGGAAAGATCTGCATCGTCCTAATAAATCTGCTCCTATTTCCCCGATTTTTAAATTTGTATTTATATCTTCTTTAAGAAGACATATTGCTTTCAACTCGATTGCATTTACATAAGATTGCATTGATTTGTATTTTTTGTAGTCAATGCTTTGCATCCTCTTTAGAGCCCATTCTAAATTAACTGCGGTGGGCCTAGTTTTTAGCAAAGAGTAATAAATTTTTTCTCTGCCTTCGGTCACTAAGCTAGAACAACTATTGGGTGAAATGTTCTCAACATTAAGATCCTTAACGAGAGATCTTACGCCTAGCACGTAACCGAAAGCCGCAGCACAACCTATCGCAGGCGCTCCCCGAACGACCATGTTCCTTATAGACTCACAAACATCGTCCATAGTTTTACAAACAACAATCTCTTCACTGCCAGGCAGTTTAGTCTGATCCAGCAAATGCAGGTTCCCATCGACCCACTCCATAGTCCTAAATGATGACAACACTCTGTCCTTGAAATAAAAAAATCATTCTTTAGATATAAGATAATACAATAAGTTGCGTAATTTTATTTTTCTGTCGCATAACCATAATTCTTGAATTTTTCTATTACAAGTTCCATTTCACTGTCCGATAAGATCTTTACACCACCAATCGAACGGGCGGTCAGATACTGCTTACAAAGAGCCTCAAGCTCCTCCGCCAAGAATATCGCATGCTCCAATTCTTTTCCGCAGCACACCAAACCATGATTAGCCATTAAACAAGCCATTCTACCTTCCAAAGCTTCGACTACTTTATCAGCTAGATCTTGTGACCCAAATATCGCATATTCACAGCACCTGACATTTTTCCCCCCGCCCACCGCTACCATATAGTGAAATGCTGGAAGATTTTCGCGCAAAGATGACAACGCACACGCAAAATTAGAGTGAGTGTGAACAACAGCTCCTACTCCTTTTTTTCTTTTGTAAATTTCGGCGTGTAAGCGCCACTCACTTGAAGGGTTGGTTCCCTTTAACGGGACACCATCGAAACTCAACTCAACAATGTTATTCACACTCATCTTTTCCACATTTAAACCAGATGGAGTAATTAAAAATCCATTGTGGGTTTTCATGCTTATGTTACCTGAGGCACCCCTATTCAAACCAATAGAATCAAGTTTTTTATAGGCCGAAATAACCGCCTTAACTTTCCCAAAATATATCTCACTTTGCGACTCTCTATTCATTTGCTCAATACCCTACCTGCTACGTGTGAGCAACGAGCTACGGATGAGGGGTTCCTATCTTTAATTCCAGTTACGATGGCGTTATCAAGCGCATTTTTACAACCGCAGTCATTCCCATTTGTAGCGCTTTTTCCATGTTGTCTGGCGATACCAGGAATAATCTTTTTAGCTTTAACTACATTTTTTGCCATCTGCTGGAGAATCATTTCCACAGTTACACTATCGTGAGAGGGATGCCAACAATCATAATCAGTAACCATAGCAATGGTTGAATAGCATATCTCAGCTTCTCGGGCTAACTTAGCTTCAGGCATATTCGTCATACCAATTACAGTACAACCCCAATTTCTATAAATCTCGGATTCCATTTTACTAGAAAACTGAGGGCCCTCAATTACAACATAAACTCCATTTTCATGAATTTCAATAGAGCTATCTTTGGCAGCTTCTTTGATAATACGATTCATAATTTTACACGTTGGATCAGCTAGTGAAACATGTGCTACTAGACCTTCTTCATAAAATGTTTTTTTTCTCAAATAAGTCTTATCAACAAATTGCTCAACGATCACAAAAGTACCCGGAGAAATAGATTCTTCTAACGAGCCTACAGCACTTAGTGAAACAAGCTCAGTTACGCCCAATTGTTTCATCGCATCTATATTGGCTCTGTAATTGATTTCTGATGGATTAAGCGTATGCTTCCTCCCATGCCGTGGTAGAAAAGCAATTTTGTCCCCTTCTAGCTCTCCCAGCAAAATGTCGTCTGAAGGGTTTCCGAAAGAAGAAGCAATTGTCACAAACTCAACATTCGAAATTTCCTCAATCTGGTAAAGGCCACTTCCTCCAATAAAACCTAACATTGTTGGTTCCTTTCGTAATTTAAAATGTAAACTAGACTTTAATTTACACTATAGTCAAAAATGTTGAAAAAAGTTGGAATTATTGGATCTGGAGTAGCTGGAATCACTCTTCTCAAAGCATTAGTAGACCAAACGGAAGAAAGGACTTCTTCTCAAACAAATAACTTAAATCTACAAATAGTACTAATTGAGAGAGGAAGAAATTTTTTTGACACTTTTGCTAGAAGCCCCTCCTCAAATCCGGTTGTTGTGGTACATAATCCTGTGACTAGCAGAACAGAATACCAATTTTTTTGTAATCAAGGTATAAAAACAATGTCTTCCTGGATTGCGTCTTTAGAAGATAGATTTAAAACTAGAATCGCACATAAACCAGGTCTTCTCCATTTGCCAAAAAATATTCACGAACAAAAAAAATGGGAAGATATTTTCAATAAAAATTCCTTCTATCAGGAAAATATAGTTGAGAAAAGTTTTTTGAATAAAAAGTTACAAAAAAACACCATTAGCGATTTAGGAATCTGGGACCCAAACGGGTTTTGGTTAAATCCAAAGAAATTTTTAATTTTGTGTCTAAAGGATGTAGCCAGAGTTTTTAATAAAGGTGCCGAAATTTTAATGGGGACAGAAGTTCGAAAAATAAAAGTTTTAGATAAAGGAGTCTTGCTAACATTAAGAACCAATGATTCAGAATCAGAAGTTGTCTTCGATAAAGTTATAATGGCAACTGGTTCAAAAACAGAAGAACTATTAAATAAGAACTCTCTTTACCTTGGAGATAAGGATGGTTCGGAAACAAAACTTAATTTGTATACTAACTCGGGTCAATTAAGTCGATTTGCAATTCCGAAAGAATATTATCGATTTTTCCCCAATTTTATTTTCTGTAAAGGTGGATATGTTACACCGCTAATCAGAAAAGCGGTTTATTCAGGATCATCCTACGACAAAATTAAAAATGAGGATTCCCTCTTAATTGACAAAAACAATAAATATAACTTTGCAAGAATGTGCAATATTTATAATAAATTTAGTACAAATATAAATGTCTCATACTACAGGTCAGAACGATGTACCTCATCTGATAAATTACCAGTTGTCGGTAAGATCGGGAGCAGGTCGGACAGCGACTTATATATCTTCTCGGCCCTGGCTTCCCGGGGATTTTCCTATGGGCCCCTTCTTGCAGAGATCTTAGCAACTGAGATAATTTCAGAAATTTGTAACTCTTCCGTTGAGAATGAGGCAGCTTCCAATCGTTTTAACCAATTAGTGACCCCATTTAGATCTGTATAATATAATTAATAAATAGAAAGATTGTGAGATTAGATGTTAAAAATCCTTGTGCCAATTAAAAAAGTTGTCGACTATAACGTCCAAGTTCGACCAACATCAGATAACAAAAGAGTGGATACAGAAAATGTAAAAATGGGAATGAACCCTTTCGATGAAATTGCTCTCGAGGAAGCTGTCAGAATAAAAGAAAAAAATCCCGAAACAACGGTTATTTCGATTACCGTTGGTAAAAACACGGTTCAAGACGTTCTTAGATCTTCTCTTGCTTTTGGAGCGGACAGATCAATCTTAATTGAAACTGATCTGGACTTGGGTCCGCTGCAGATTGCAAAAGTTTTGTGCAACATAGTGGAATCAGAAGAACCCGACCTGATATTAATGGGCAAACAAGCAATTGACGATGATTGTAATCAGACCGGTCAAATGCTTGCAGGAATATTGGGATGGCCTCAGGCAACGTTTATTTCCGAAATTGACATACAAGATAAAGAGGTTTTTTTAAAAAGAGAGATTGACTCTGGAGTCGAAGAATTAAAAACAACATTGCCTTGTGTAGTAACTGTAGATCTAAGATTGAATAACCCCAGATTCATCTCATTACCGAATATAATTAAAGCTAAGAAAAAAGAGATAAAAGTTATAGATGCAAAAGAACTGAATATCGACTTGGCACGCAAAACCAAAATAATTGAAATCAACGAACCCGAACAACGGGAAAAAGGGGAAATTATTCAAGACGTAGACGAATTAATTGATTGCCTGAAAAAATCTGGAGTGCTCAACAAATGACCGCACTAGTAATTACTGAATATGAAAATTTTTCCATTAAAGATGAAACCCTGCGGGTGGTAACAGCCGCTAAGAAGCTTTCCAGTGAGGTCTGGTTAGCTGTTTTAGGTTATGAAATGGAAAGAGTAGTGAATGAGGCTTGCTGTATAGAGGGTATCAGTAAAGTTCTCGTCATTGATCACGAAAAACTCAAACACTTCATACCAGAAGTCTGGGCTTTCCAGTTCTTGGATCTTTTAAAAACAAATTCAGAGATAAGTAGTATTCTAATTTCTAGTTCTTCCCTGGGAAAAGATTTATTACCAAGGATCGCGGGAATGCATGATGAAGAACAACTGACAGATGTTGTCGAAATAATATCTCAGAACGATTTTCTCAGACCCATATATGCAGGTAATTTGGTATCTCGAGTTTCAACAGAACAAAAAAGGAAGTTTTTAACCGTCAGAGGTAATAAGTTTAAACCTACGGAAAAATCAAATCAAAATCTCGAAAGTGAAAAAATTGTCTTTAAAGAAGTCAGTACAGCAACGAGAATCTTATCAAGCAATACTGACAACGCTTCAAATACGGTCGATCTGCTTTCCGCGAAATGCGTAATCTCGGGAGGACGAGGTCTCGGCTCTGCTGAAAATTATAGAAATCTTCTGCAACCTCTGGCAACAAAATTAGGAGCCGCTCTAGGAGCTTCCCGGGCAGCGGTGGATATGGGACTAGCCCCGAATGAAAATCAGGTAGGACAGACGGGGAAAATTGTAGCACCTGATCTTTACATTGCAGTCGGACTTTCTGGGTCTATTCAGCACTTAGCGGGGATGAAAGACTCTAAAGTCATTGTAGCAATCAATAAGGATCCAGAAGCGCCTATTTTTCAGATTGCGACTTATGGGATAATTGCAGATCTTTTTGAAGTTCTGCCAGAACTTACAGAAAAACTTTAGATGAATATACAGCAGCTTCGAATAATTGCAGAGGCAAGTAGACAAAATTTTAATTTTACAGCCGTGGCGCGAGCCCTTTATATTTCTCAACCTGCAATTAGCAAAAGTATCAAAGAGTTTGAAGATGAACTGAACGTTGAATTGTTTTTAAGAAAGGGCAAACGAATACTAGGGTTTACAGAAGTGGGAAATAGACTTCTAGGATTAGCCGAAGAAATTCTGGAAAATGTTCGGAAGATAAAATCTTTAAAAAATGAATTTTTAGACAAAGACTCGGGAACACTAACTCTTGCGACTACCCATACCCAGGCGAGATATGTGCTTCCAGATATTATCAAACGATACACATTAGACTCACCAAAAGTACAGTTTGTACTCCATCAGAGTAGTCCTCTTGAAATAGCTAGTATGCTCGACAACGGAGATGCAGACATTGCCATTGCGACAGAGTCTCTTAAAAACGATGACCGATTTATTACATTTCCTTTTTATCAGTGGCATCATGGAGTCATTGTTCCCAAGGCACATACTCTTTTGAATAATAGGGCCATTACACTAAATTCAATTAGCAAATATCCTTTAATCACTTATCATAAAGGTTTTACTGGAAGAGAAAAAATTGATAAGCAGTTTATCGCAAAAAAGCTTTGTCAACATATTGTACTCGAGGCTTTAGATGCCGATGTTATAAAAGCTTACGTATCCCAAAAATTAGGGATTGGGATTATCGCATCTATGGCATATGATAAAAATCAAGATTCTGACCTCACGCTGATACAGGGGGATAATATATTCGAAAAGAATACCACTTACTTGGCATTGAGAAAAGGGCAGTTTTTAAAAGGGTTTGTTGCTAAATTTGTCTGTCTGTGCATAAAAAATTTAACAATAGAAGATCTAAATCTAAAAATTCTTAATACAAATAATGTCATAGTATGAACATCAATGATTTCGTAATAAAAAAAGAAAGGCAAGAAAAAATAACTATGCTCACTTGCTATGACAGCACGTTTGCAGCACTTCTAAAAAGTTGTAAATTAGACTCTATTCTAGTCGGAGACTCACTGGGAATGGTTATCAAAGGAGACAAAACGACATTAACTGTATCACTCGACGAAATCAAATATCACTTAAGATGTGTTTCTGCTACAAGTGGTAACACTTTTATAATTGTCGATATGCCATTTTCGACTTTTCATGAAAATCCAGAAAAAACATTTTCCCATGCCGCTAAGTTAATGGATGCTGGAGCCCAAATGGTGAAGTTAGAGGGAGGAGATTGGCTCTTAGAGACAATAGAATTCCTCACTACAAGAGGTATCCCAGTATGTACCCATCTAGGCATGCTGCCTCAGTCCATTCATAAGATTGGATGCTACAGGAAATTTGGTAGCTCGGAACAAGAAAAAGATTTACTTGTTAAAACTGCTACTTCGCTCGAAAACGCTGGATCAGAATTATTAATTCTTGAATTAGTTAATTCCAGTACCTCAAAACAAATAACCGAGATTTTAAAAATTCCAACTGTGGGTATTGGATCAGGGAAATTTGTTGATGGGCAGGTCTTAGTGCTTTATGATATTCTCGGAATAGGTAATAAATTATCCTTCGCCAAAGACTTCCTGTCTGAATCAAAGTCGATTGAACAGTGTGTTAAGAATTATATTCAGGCTGTTAAAAAAGGAACGTTTCCGGAAAACTAAGTTTTCTTTGTAGTATTAAGAATCATTAAAGAAGCAGCGACTAATATCAAAATGCCCCCTAGGAATTCATGAAATTGCAGTGGAGACTCTTGAAGAATATGAGTTGAAATCATTGCTACTAATATTTCAAACATCAATAGAGTTGATGTAATATAAACTGGGAGTCTCGATGCCCCGAGTTGCAATAAAAAATTTGCCAAACCAAGTCCGATCACAAAAGAAAAAAAGATAAGCAAAAACTTAAACTCAGTGAGTAGTTCTGGCGTTGTGGTATTAACAGTGAGGAATTTTCCCGTCGAATGCAACATATAATTGATAAATAAAAATATAGCTGCTACTAGAAATGTTCCAAAGAAAATAGTAAAAGTTTTTACTAAGGAGGTGACTCTTGTTGTTTTTCTAATTAAAACATTTCCTAACCCAAAAAAAATCCCTCCAACTATTGCAAGAAAATCTTCCATTTCAACACTTAAAAAATTTTCACCTGAAACGAATATTGTACTCCATGGGTCATAAATTAAAATTAGGAAAGCACCTGCTGTTGCTACTGCAATTGCAATCAATGATATGAGTGTGGGCTTTTCTTTGATCAAGATTATTGCAAAAATCGAAGCCCAAATGGGCATAAGATAAAATAAAAACACTACTCTTACAACATTTCCCTCTGCAATAGCCCAGTTAAAGGAAAGGTTTGTAATGCCATAAGACAGTGCTATTAACAGACCATTTTGCGTTAAAAGAAAAGAAAAAAAAAAGTTCTTTTTAAAACAAGGAAGATAACTACAAGCAAAAGATAACAAAAAAAAGTTGCGTGAATGGGATGTAGGCTGTGTTCATTAAAATACTTTAACGGGATCCAAACTAGGCCCCAAAAACATGCATTTAGAATAATATATAACTTTGGTAATACCATTAATTTAACCCTTAACCAGTATTCCTTATTCCTGTTGCAATTCCGTTAATTGTTAAGTGAATCCCAGTTTTCACACGCTCATTTTTTTCTCCGCTTCTCCACCTCCTTATGAGTTCAACTTGCAAATGATTTAGCGGATCAAGATATGGATGACGCATCTCAATGGACTCAGAAAGTTCAGGGTTTGATAATAAATGTTCTCTAGACCCAGTAATAAACTCTAAGGCTCCCTTTGTTTTGAGCCACTCTTCTTTGATTTTAGAAAACACTTTGCGAGACACTTTAGGGTCCGGACATAATCTTGCGTAGCGGCGAGCAATTCCAATATCTGCTTTTGCCATCACCATATCTATATTCGAAATTAACGCTTGAAAAAATTGCCATTCACGAGCCATTTCTAACAACAAGCTTCGATTTCGTTCTACCGATTCAAGAGCAAAATTTTCTAAAGCTGAACCGAAACCAAACCAACCCGGCAAAGCAAGACGACTTTGCCCCCAAGAGAAACTCCATGGAATGGCTCTCAGGTTTTCAATCCTCATTCTCTCTTTCGCAGAATTAGGTCGAGCAGCAGGTCTAGACCCTATATTTAATAGTGCTACCTCAGAGATGGGAGTACTGGAGAAAAAGTATTCTGCGAAGCCCTCCATTTCATAAATAGTTTTTTTATAGGCCAACCAACCATACTCCGAAATTTTTTCTGCTGCTTTTAAATACTCCTCAGGAATATTTTCATTCTCAGGTATCAATGTGGCCTCTAACGCAGCCGAGACAAGTGTTTCTAAGCTTCGGCGTCCGATCTCCGGTGTATCATATTTGTTTGATATGATCTCCCCCTGTTCAGTAAGTCGAATTTGACCCCGTACTGTGCTTGGAGGCTGAGCAAGAATTGCCCTATAACTAGGCCCTCCACCACGGCCAACAGTACCTCCTCTCCCGTGAAACAGTCGTAACGTGATACCCTGAACCTCCTGGAAAAGATTTACTAGATTAATAGATGCTTTGTACACCTCCCAATTTGACGTGAAGACCCCGCCATCCTTATTACTATCGGAGTAGCCCAACATAATATCTTGAAGACCTCCAGAATGCCTAACTAGGTCAACAATCCCATCAAGTGAATAAAAAGACCGTATTATTTCTTCAGACCTACGGAGATCTTCAATGGTCTCAAATAGTGGGACTATTACAATGCCAAGCTTTGCGTTTTCACCTAGAACACCCTCCATAAGACCACTTTCTTTCTGTATAAGTGCCACTTCCAGAAGATCACTTACCGTTTCGGTGTGACTTATAATATAGTACTTTATTACTTCAGGCCCAAAATCATCAATCAAATGTTTAGCCTTTTCAAATATTCGCAATTCCTTCAGACACTGATCTGAATATTCAAAATTTGGTGCCAATAATCTATCTTCTTTTTTTAGTAAAGATAATAGTAAATCTTGTCTCTCTGATTCAGTAAGATTCGAATAATCATTACAAATTTTTGCACCTTTTAAAAATTCTTTTACTACTACTTCATGAATATCTGAGCTTTGTCTTAGATCAACAGTGGCCATATGAAAGCCAAAAACCTTTACTGACCTTATAAGAGCAGTGAGTTTTTCTTCCACCAATCTAGCGCCTTTGTTCTCTCTTAGTGACGTCTCAACAATATTCAGATCACTCAAAAACGCTCCAGGGTTTTCGTAGGGAATAGAAGGTGGCAGTGCATGAGGACGAGCGTTAGCCCCCGTTAATTTAGCAAGTGTAGCTGCCAACCTTGCGTAAATGCCGATAAGAGCCTGCCTATATGGTTCATCAACACGATGCGGGTTTGGATCGTTGGCCTTCTGCGCCAAATTTAACAAGTCCTCACTTGCCCCGATTAGTTTTTTCGATATTGATAATTCTGAACCAAGCAAATGGACTTGTAGCAAATAATGTCTAAGCACTGTTTCACCATGTTTCTTTACCGAAAGATCAAGTGTTTGGTCAGTCACATTGGGATTTCCATCCCTATCACCACCAATCCAATTTCCCATTCTAAAAAAACTTGCTACAGACTGATTTCCTAATTTCTTCTCAAGATTTTTATAAAGTATTGGTATTTCCTGTAAAAAAGTGCTTTTGTAAAATGCGAGAACGTTTTCGATCTCATCGGCAACGTCGAGCTTACTGAATCTGAGCAACCTAGTCTGCCACAACTGCACTATTATGGACTTTAAACTTTCCTCATTTGCAGCTAAACCATTTTCTGCCCGAGAAAATTCTAAGTCATTACGAATCTTCAAGAGCTTAGAGATTTTTTTCTCCGCCTCTAGCACGCTCCTTCTCTGAACCTCCGTTGGATGTGCTGTTAGTACGGGTGAAATGTGTGCTTTTCCGAGCAAATCTAAGATTTCACTCTTCTGTTTTTTCTCACGATCAAATCTTTCAAACATGTTATTAAACGAGCCTGGAAAACTTTGATTACTTTGAGAACCGATGGGGTTTCTTAGAATCGCAAGATCCTCGGCAATGTTGATTAGATGCAAAAAATATGTAAACGCACGAATCACTAATACAGCTTCATTTGAGGTAAGATTTTTTAATATTTTGTCGAGAGCTTTAGCAGCATCAACATCATCATGTCTTCGATAAGCTACACTTAACCTTCTAACATTTTCTATAAGATTAAACGTCTCATCTCCTTCTTGCTCTCTGATGATTTCTCCCAAAAGATTACCTAAATATCTAACATTATTGTGATAAATCTCATCAATCATAAACAACCCTTATCTAAACCCAAACTATTTAAAGTAACTTGTGTACCATGATACAAATTTTTTTAACCCAACTTCCAAAGAAGTACGGAACTCAAACCCAGTTAGATGTTTAAATTCCGTCATATCAGCAAAAGTAGACTTGACATCGCCGGGTTGAAATTTAACAAATTTAATTCTTGCCTTTTTTCCGACACATTTCTCAAGAATATCCACGAACTCCATCAATGATACCGGACTACCATTACCAATGTTAAGTATTCTGGAACTAGATTCTGCATTTTCATAACCATGCGTATCCGTATCCAATGCTAAAGGGATTTCAGCTAGAACCCTTAAAACAGACTCAACCACGTCGTCAATAAATGTAAAATCCCGTTTCATATTTCCATTATTAAAAATTTCAATCTCTTCGGACGCCAGTATCTTCCGCAAGAATCCGAATGCAGCCATATCGGGTCTTCCCCAGGGGCCGTATACTGTAAACAAGCGTACCCCAGTTAGAGGTATTCCATGCAGGTGAGAATACGTAAAGGCCATTAGCTCATTACAGGCTTTCGTTGCTGCGTATAAACTTACCGGACGGCTTACATTTTCAGACTCTGAAAAAGGAAGGTTTTTACTACCGCCGTATACACTAGATGAAGAGGCGTAAACAAAATGCTTCAGTCTCGTTAAACTCTTACTTGCATCCAGAAGATTAAAAAAGCCTTGAATATTTGAATCAATATATCCTTGCGGGTTTTCTAAAGAATACCTCACACCTGCTTGCGCACCCATATGAACTACGTAGTCGAATGAATGGTCCCTTAATAGCCCTTTTATTGATGGACCGTCGCATAAATCCATCTTTATGAATTGAAAGTTTTCTCTCCCAGCAGCTTCTGTACGCTTTAGTCTGTCCAGTTTTAAATTCACATCATAGTATTCGTTTAAGTTATCAATTCCGATAACAAAAAAGTTGTGACTCAACAAGCGTTCCGCCAGAGCACTCCCAATAAATCCTGCCGCACCTGTAACAAGAATAGTTGAATTAGGATGAAGAATCTTTTTCAAAATTTATCCAATCGAAAGGTTTGAGGTACTGGTATAGATGACTTTCTGGGGTCCCCTTTTCAGGCTTGAACGCATAAGACCAATTTGCAACTGGGGGCATAGACATCAAGATACTTTCAATTCTGCCACCAGACTGCAAGCCAAAAAGGGTGCCTCGATCATATACTAAATTAAATTCCACATAACGGCCTCTGCGGTATTCTTGAAACGTCTTTTCTCTTTGGCCCCAATGCATGTTTTTCCTCCGTTGAACAATTGGTATGTATGCTGGTAAAAAAGAGTTTCCTACTTGCTGGACCATCTCAAAACTTTTATTGAATCCAAGTTCATTAAAATCATCGAAAAAAATTCCGCCTATCCCTCTCGTTTCATCCCTGTGCCGCAAATAAAAATACTCATCGCACGCTTTTTTAAATTTTGGATAATAGCTAGCTGAGAATAAATCAAGCGATTTTTTACACTCTTTGTGAAAGTGGCTGGCATCGGTTTCAAAAAGATAATAAGGTGTGAGATCAAGGCCACCCCCGAACCACCAAATACTCTGATCAGAAAATTCTTTGACATTTCCCGCACAGAAAAAGCGAAGGTTCATATGCACGGTTGGAACATATGGATTTTGAGGGTGAAAAACCAAAGAAAGTCCGAGTGCCCTAAATGGCAAACCTTTCAGTTCTGCCCGTGTAACAGTTGCCGAACTTGGCATAGAGTCCCCCCTTACATCAGAGAAGTTAACACCCCCTCTTTCTACTACATTTCCCTTTTCAATGATCCTAGTTCGTCCATTTCCGACTAATTGTTGTTTATGATCTTTTTCCCAATCATCTGATATAACATTTTCTTTGCCTTCATTTGCTATTGCATTGCAAATTTTATCTTGCAGCGCGATAAAGAAAGTTCTCAGTTGGTCGATTTGCATCTCAGTAAACTTTAACGACCGATAGGAAAGTAATTTATTCCAAAACTTTTCAAGTATTCAGGATCATATAAATTTCTCCCGTCGAAAATCGAGGCAGACCTTAAACTTTTCTTTAGTGAATTAAAGTCAGGGCTCCTAAACTCTTTCCATTCGGTAAGAATAATCAACGCGTCAGCCCCTTCCACTGCTGACGAAGGCGTTTTGCAATACTCAACTGAACTTTGGAAAATTTTCTTCGCCTCCGCAGAGGCTACCGGATCAAAGGCTTTGACCCTTGCGCCCTTTTCTAAAAGGTCTTCAATTACACTGATACTAGGTGCTTCTCTCATATCATCCGTACCAGGCTTAAACGCTAAGCCCCATACTGCAAATGTTTTATTCGATAAATCTACTCCAAAAAATTTGGTGATTTTTTCGGGAATAATTTTTTTCTGATCGTCGTTCACTTCTTCGACCGCCGTAAGAATCTTCATTGGATAATCACAATCATTCGCGAATTTAATTAACGCTTTGACGTCTTTTGGAAAACAAGAACCGCCATAACCGCAGCCTGGGTATAAAAAACTATACCCTATGCGACTATCAGAACCAACTCCGATACGAACTTTCTCTACATCAGCACCAAGCTTTTCGGACAAATTTGCTAGTTCATTCATAAATGAAATCCGAGTGGCAAGCATGGCATTAGAAGCATATTTGGTCAATTCAGCAGACCTAACATCCATAATAATTAACTTATTTCTATTACGTTGGAAAGGAGAATACAAGGCTTTCATTACTGATGCTGACACATCTGATTCAACCCCGATAATAATCCTGTCAGGTTTTTGAAAGTCTTCTATGGCAGCACCTTCTTTCAAAAACTCTGGATTTGAAACCACATCAAACCTTAATGAAACACCCCTCTTTTTTAATTCTTGATTTATAACATTACGTACCTTATCGCCAGTACCAACTGGAACTGTTGACTTGTTTACAATAATTTTAGGACTTATCATTAATTGTCCAATACTACTCGCAGCCTCTAGCACATAGTTGAGGTCAGCCGAACCATCTTCTCCTGAGGGAGTGCCGACAGCAATGAATTGTAATTCTCCGAACTCAACCGCTTCTTTTACGTCAGAAGTAAAGTGAAGTCTATTTGCTCGTTGATTTTTTTCAACAAGCGATTCAAGGCCCGGTTCATAAATGGGAATTTTGCCGTTTTTTAAACTAGAGATTTTTTCTTTATCAAGATCTAAACACAAAATGTTGTTACCAACGTCTGCAAGGCATGCCCCGGTAACTAACCCCACATAACCTGCGCCAATGACAGAAATGTTCATAGATATTCTTTCTTAAAAGTAAAAAGTTGCCTAATTTGTAGCACGGTCATTTCCAAGCATCTTATAATAACAAATAATTGAGTGACTGAAATTACAATTTTGACGACTTTAAATCTACTTATTGGCTAATCCAGTTTTTAAGAGTTGAATCATGAAATTTATAATTCGAATGTGGCCATTGTGAGAAAGCGATAATCCGTTGATACTAGTAATTGGAGGTGCTGGATTTATTGGCACAAATTTCATTTTAAGGAAACTTCGTTCAAAAGTGGATAGAGAACAGATTGTCGTTATGGATTCACTTACTTATTCAGGAAACCTTGATAATTTTAGAACTGTTAAAAATGATAAATTCTTTACATTCGTGCAGGGTGATATAACTAACGTAAACGACATAAAAGGTGTTTTAGAAAAATATAAACCTAATTCCATAATCAATTTTGCCGCTGAAACTCATGTTGATCGTTCAATTACCGCACCCGACGCGTTTATTAAAACAAATATAATTGGCGTATATAATCTTCTCAAACAATCTTTAAAATATTATGAAAACCTACCGTGGGAAAGCAATGAATCCCATCTCGATACCAAGAGAGCTACAAAAAAAACTTTTAAATTTATTCAAATAAGCACAGATGAGGTTTACGGAAGCTTAGAACTGGATGAACCCAGCTTTACCGAAGATCACCCTTTCAGACCAAATAGTCCGTATTCTGCTAGTAAGGCTTCAGGGGATCATTTAGTAAGATCATGGGTAAAAACTTACAATTTTCCTGCTATTGTGACTAATTGTTCCAATAATTATGGACCTTACCAATATCCCGAAAAATTAATTCCTTTGGTGATCAATAATTGTTTAATCGGAAAAAAAATTCCTATTTATGGTGATGGGAAGCAGATAAGAGACTGGTTACATGTTGATGATCACTGTACTGCTCTCGAGAGAGTTCTAAAAAGCGGGGAAATTGGCGAAACTTACAACATAGGTGGGCAAAACGAATCTACGAATATCGACCTGGTTAATTTAGTCTGCTCCACTTTAGACATATGTGTAGAAAAGAGAAAGGAACTCCCTATCAATAGCTTCAAAGAATTGATCACTTTTGTAAACGACAGACCAGGACATGATTACAGATACAGTATAAATGCCAAAAAAATAGAATCGGCGCTGAATTGGACTCCCTCCATAAACCTTGAGTATGGCGTAGAGAAAACCGTCGAATGGTATTTAAATAATAAAAATTGGATGGAAAGCTTAAATCATTAGCTAGTAAAAAAAAGTTGAGGAAATATATTGAAGAAAAACAAGTTAGTTTCAAAAAGAAAAGGAATTGTTCTTGCCGGGGGCTCTGGAACCAGACTTTATCCGAATACTTTAGCGATCTCGAAGCAGTTAATACCTATTTATGATAAGCCACTTATTTACTACCCGCTATCGGTGCTAATGCTTGCTAACATCAGGGACATACTTCTAATATCAACGCGGAAAGATATCACAGGCTTTCAAAATCTTTTAGGGGATGGTAAAAACTTCGGTTTATCGATCTCCTACGCTGTACAGGACCGACCGGAAGGTATTGCTCAAGCCTTCCTTATAGGTGAAGATTTTATTAATAATAACCATAGTGCATTAATTCTCGGAGATAATATTTTTTATGGAAGTGGGCTAGAGGAGGTGCTTAATGTAGAGTCTGGCAAACTGATGGAAGCAACAATTTTTGGTTATCCTGTAGAAAACCCTCATCGATTCGGAGTTGCATCAGTGGATAACGGAAAAGTGATGTCAATCGCAGAAAAACCCGAATTCACGGACTCGAATATTGCTGTAACCGGACTGTACTTTTTCGATAATAACGCCTGTTCAAAAGCGAAAGAACTAGTTCCATCAAAACGTGGGGAACTTGAGATTACGGATTTAAATTTAAGCTATTTAAAAGATAGAAGATTAAATATCCATTTGTTCGGAAGAGGTTTTGCATGGTTTGACACGGGGACACCTGAGGCTCTAGTGGATGCATCAGTCTTTATAAGAACAATCGAACAACGCCAGGGATTAAAAATTTGTTGCCCTGAAGAAATCGCATGGAAAAAAGGCTGGATTGACGATGACAAATTACAGTCTCTGGCTAATAACTTTCAGAACAATGGTTATGGACAGTATTTGGAAAAACTTTTAAAAGAAAAATTCTAAATGAGAAAATTTAGTAAGACTCCACTAAAACCCTTTGATGAGGTATTTATAATAACTTGTAAAAAATTCTCAGATGAGAGGGGGTATTTTTCTGAATACTTCAACCAGAGTGGGTTCCAGGAAGTCTCAGGAAATGCAACCACATTTGTTCAGGATAATTTTTCTTTATCAAGAAAATGGGTGCTCAGAGGGTTACACTTCCAGAAAGAACCTTTTGCTCAGGCAAAACTCATTCGAGTATTAAGAGGAGAAATATTTGATGTAGTAGTCGATCTTCGAAAAAAAGAAAAAACGTTTGGAAAATGGGCTGGGGTTAGACTTAATGGAGTTGACAATAGAATGTTGTATGTACCTGAGGGGTTCGCCCACGGATTTCTTTCCCTCTCGGATAAGACTGAACTACTTTACAAATGCTCTTCATATTTTAAAAAGGAGGCTGAGAGAACTTTGCATTGGTCTGACAGTGCCATCAGAATATTATGGCCCTCGGAAATTCCGATTTCTAACATGATCATCTCTGAGAAAGATCAGGAAGGGCTTTCTTTGGATCGTTTACTAGAATTGGATGAACTATTCTGAAGAGAAAAATATTATTATTAGGGGCCACCGGGCAAGTCGGGACTGCAATAAGGACAAAATGTTCTGATCAATTTGATATCTTTGCTCCTACAAGGGACGAAATTGCCCTTGATGATCAAAAAAATTTATCTAATAATATTCGAACAATCCTAATTCAAGAAATGCCCGATGTTATAGTAAATGCAGCTGCGTACACCAATGTTGAAAAAGCCGAGATGGAACAAGATCTCGCATTTACTGTAAACGGTCATGCGTTAGTAAATATCTGTGAAGAAATTGATAATTTCAATAGAGCACAAAGTAGAAACTTACCTCTAATTCATTTTTCCACTGACTACGTTTTTGACGGAAATGGAAATGAGCCAAATCTCCCGTTTGACAGAGTAAATCCAATAAATATCTATGGGAAAAGTAAGGCAAAAGGGGAAAATAATATTTTGTCTTCTAACGTATCATATTTGATCTTCAGAACTAGTTGGATAGTTTCCAGGTACAGAGATAATTTTGTAAAAACAATTCTAAAAAAAATAGAAACCAATTCCGAAATTAGTGTAGTTAATGATCAGTACGGTGCACCAACATCTGCTGAATTTATTGCAGATTTTCTTTACGAATTGTTTCAATTGGAATCAATCGAATCAAAAAAAGGCTTGTACCATATTTGCGCTCAGGGAGAAACAACATGGTATGAACTGGCGGATTTTATATTAAAAACTTTTGTGGAGATTAAGGGTGTCCCAGAAAGAGCACTCCTTCCAATACATCCTATAGCGACAAGCACATTAAAAACCTCTGCGACAAGACCAAGGAATTCAAGGCTCTGCTGTAATTCTCTTATAAAAACCTTTCCGTTTGAATACACTCACTGGAAAATGCAGATCACTGAAATTGTAAAAGTTTTACTAAAATAAAACCTCTGGATTTAAAATATTTTTTGGGTCTAATGATTGTTTTATTCTACGCATAATCTCAAGCTCTACATCACTTTTTAACCGAATATTTTCAGATTTTCGTAGTCTTCCAATTCCATGTTCAGCTGTTATTGATCCGTCGTATAATACAACTGCATCGTTAATCAACCGACGTATGATTTCTTCTTTGTTTTGTAAAAAATCTGCTATTTCGGACGCATTAACTTCAGTAGACACCTTGTTAAAAAATGGAGCAAAATTAAAATGTAAATTTCCATCGCCTATATGCCCAAAATTTATAAAAGAGCCATCCGGATACAATTGATTGAATTTTCTAGTGATGTATTTTACAAAATCTGGAATCTTTGATATCGGAAGAGAAATATCATTTTTTACTTGGGGCCCATCTTTCGCAGATGCAAACGTAATGGACTCTCTTAAATACCAGGCTTCTTTGCCCTCTTTATCAGAGCATTTTTTCTGATATGAACAGATTTTTTTATTCAAAAAAACTTCAGGAAAAGAATTACCACCATAATTTTCTTTTTGATACGTAGCCGGAAACTCAACAATACAAGCAACATAATTTGCATCTTGTTTAAAAAAGTGCGGAACCCGTTCTGGAAAATGTCTCATTACTAGATCAATTGCATTCTTCTCCATAAATTCAAATGCCAAAATATTGTCTTGTGTTCTATGACAAATTTGACCAAATAACTCTATTGCAGATGCCAAATTCGGTGTCTTAACAATGTACGTACTTTTTTCTTCAACCGGGCTAAATAGTCTCATTGAGGCTGCAGTAATCACACCCAACGTTCCTTCACTCCCAATAAATAAGTCTTTCAAAGAATATCCTGAATTATCTTTTCGTAAAGTTTTTAAGCCATTCCAGATCTCCCCATTTGGCAACACAACCTCTAAACCCAAGCAGCAATCTTTCGCTGTTCCATACTTTAGAACTGATAAACCACCAGCATTGGTTGCTAAGAGCCCACCCAAAGACGCAGAGTCCCTCGAAGAAAAGTCTAAAGGAAAATAAAGTTTGCTTTTTTCAATTTCTTTTTGCAACTTAATCAAAGTACAACCAGCCTCAGCTATTAGTGTCCTGTTAAAAAAGTCAACAGCTCTCACTAGATTAAGTCTCTTGAGTGATATTATTAATTGATTTCCTTCCCTATTAGGCGTTGCTCCACCGGCTAGACCTGTATTTCCTCCCTGTGGAACAATTGATATGCCCACTGTGGTATTTACTAAAGTGATCAGACAGGAAACCTCGTTGACGTCCTTAGGAAATAAAACAGCTAACGGTTTTCCATAGAACTTCTTTCTCCAATCTACAGAAAACTGCTCAATCTCACTAAACTCGTTAACTCCACTTACCAACAAGTGATCCTGGCCTACAATAGCTTTTGCCTTTAAAAGAAACTCTTTAATGTTTGCACTGTTGTGTGTTATTTTGTTCTACCTTTATATTCATTTGTTCTAGTATCTACTTCGACTTTATCTCCTATTTCCACAAACGCAGGGACAGAAATTTCAAACCCCGTTGGTTTAAGCTTAGCTGACTTCATAACTTTACCCGAGGTGTCTCCCTTTACCGCTGGCTCTGTATATTGAACTTCACGGACTATCGATGTTGGCAAATCTACGGAAATTACTTTATCGTTATAAAAAACTAATTCACAAGTCATCCCTTCTTCTAAAAAATTTAATGCGTTACCCATCGCATCACTATCCACTTCAATCTGATCATAATCTTCATCCATAAAAACATAAAGTGGATCAGAAAAATATGAAAAAGATGCATTTTTCCGATCAAGAACTAAAACTTCAAATTTATCGTCAGCCTTGAAGACAAACTCAGAAACTGAACCGGTCAAAAGATCTTTGAGCTTGAACTTAACTACAGCAGAATTTCGACCGGATTTATTATATTCAGACTTTAAGATCACCATCGCCTGGTTATCAATCATAAATACATTTCCTATACGTAGTTCTTGAGCAGTCTTCATCACCTATTCCTTTGTCTTCTGTACATTTAAAAGCGTCTTCACCAAAGAGCGATTTTTTGTAATTTTAAGACAATCCAACGACATATAACTCTTTAATTTTAACCAATCTGTATAAAAATATGGCCAAAGCTCATCATATTTCTCATATTTTCGAGACATCAAGGCCTCAGCTAAATTCCAATAGCTAGTAATAGTGAGATGTTTGAAATGATATTTCCATTCCAAAAACTTTTTCTTATGATTTAAATTTTGTTCAAGATAAGGTTGCCATAAAAAGGGAACCTTCCATCTCGAAGAAGCAGCAAAATGTGCGGTTACAAATGAATCCTCTCCTCTTACAATATTGAGATCCATACTTTGCAAAATAACATCAAAGTCTGTCTGGCATAAGGTAATCGCTCTAGGACTCCAAATTACAAAAGATCTCTCTTTTGCAAGCTTATTAAAAAAAGAAAATCGAAATTTGTCATAAGAAAAATCACATATGAAAAACGCCTCCTCTGATAATTCTCCAAAAATCTGCGTTTCTTTTAACGACACAACTCTTTCTCTTACTTTTTTACGCTCTAGATAATCAATTGATTTCCTGTTTTCCCAAATCAAACCCCCTGATTTTTTTGAGATCCCCGGGGAATACCAGCGCCTTTGTCGAAATTTGAGTAGGTTTTCGTCACTTGCCTGTAAAATTCGAGAGTCAGGAGCCTGCATTCCCTGTAATTTTTCACTCCATTTTTCTGTACTTAGATAGTCTAAAGTAATTCTCTGAACATTAGACCTATCACTAAAGGAGATTAAGAATTCGAGTGATGCTTTCGTTTCGAACAAATCAAAAATTATATAATTTTCATAGTGGGGGATTTCAAGCGATGTGCGGCTATTGTGAAAAATGCTCAGTATTTCAGTACTCGCATTGATCAGAATTAAGTTATTCTCACCAATAAGTTTATGAAAAATACTTGGTTTGTTAGTGAATATAGCTACTCTTTTGATATACTTCAACAATGCTTTGCTCAACCTTATACAGAAACCTGCGTCACCATAATTGTCTATTATGTCGCAGAAAATAATTGCCGAAGTATCCAATTTCATTGTTCTATTTAGTAATGGTGTGTAGGAATTAGCTTTCCATATAATCTGCAAAACTTTGTAAAATCATCTTTTCTCTGAAACATACTTCATCTTTTTCCTTTACTTTGATGACACAGAAAATTTTATATTTAGCATCCAGGAGTCCTCGAAGACTGCAGCTTCTCAAGGAGATTTGCAAAGAATTAGATATTGTTGTTCGCAAATTTGACGAAAAAAACTTAAAAAGCATGAAAGATGTAGAAAAGATCGGGAACGAGGAAACTCCTACAAAATATGTTACCCGTGTAGCCATGGACAAAGCAATATTTTCTACTAACAAACTTATTAAAACAACTGAAGGGATTAAGCCAATCATTTGCGGGGATACGATTGTATGTCTCGGAGATAAGATTTTTTTAAAGCCTCGATCCAGATCAAATGTAGTCGAAATGCTAACTCAATTATCTAATCAACAGCATAAAGTAATTACGTCTATAGTGCTGTCGACTCCAAATCCTAAACAAAATAATTCATTTATATTTCATCAAATAACCAGCACTACTTCAGTCTGGTTCTCGGAAATACCGAGGTCATGGATTATAGAATACTCAAAAACTGACGAACCAATTGATAAATCCGGAAGTTATGGGATTCAAGGAAGAGCGTCTATTTTTATAAAAAAAATTTCGGGTAGTTATTCTTCTGTAGTTGGATTGCCCATACACGAAACATATCTTCTGCTCTCGAAACATCTTTTTTAAATTATCCCCCCTTGATATGAAATTCTATAGACTCTTCTCCAAAAGAGTCTCTTATTTTTTCAATTATATTTTCTGACGGAGAAAGACGCCATTTTTTCCCCATCGAGATATCACAACTAACTCCCTCTATAGGCATCCCAAGAATTACTGGGATACCACTATGTTGATCCTCAGTTGTAAAAAAACCTGAAATAGTATTCAAGCAATTGTCGAGTGAATGCACTTCAAGAAAGTTAGAAGGAATATTAATTTTTATGAATTTCAAATTTCGTTCCCGAACAGAAATGGTATCTAAAACTTTTTTAACGTTGAGCTTCGTCCCTCCGGAATAATCATCCTCTCGTACCCGTACTAAAATTTGAAAATATTCGTCTAACTTTAATTTATCCTTAACTTCTTCGAAGTAATCCGTTTGAATTGAAACCTCGACACTCGATGTATCGTCGGTTAACTCTAAAATATGAATTGGACCTCTTCTTGTTATCTGTTTTTTTATTTTCGTTAATATGCCATGGATCCAATAGGGTTCATTAGAAACTTTTAAATTAATCAGATTATTTTTTAAGTATTTAGATACCTCTTTATCTACCAAATTAAAAAAGGATCGAGAAAACGGAAAACCTAACGCTTGTTTTTCTGCCTGGATCTGTTTTCTTGCAGTCCATTTTTTTATCTCTCTACCGGGCCTATCTATATCTTTCTCCGATGGAATCTCTCCGAACAAGCTGCCCTGGTCTTTAGCTAACTCCCTTTGTTCCGTGAGCAAAAGAAACGAATCATAGGTTGCAAGCATTTCATTTCTTCCCTTACTTCCGAGATGACTAAGATCATCCATAGCACCAGAGCAAATTAAAGCTTCAAAGGATTTCTTATTAATAACTCTACGATCTACCCGAGAACAAAAATCCAACAAGTTCTTAAAAAGCCCTTGTTGTCTTGCATCTATAATTATCTTAATAATTGACTCCCCAACCCCTTTTATCGCACCTAAACCAAAGCGAACCATCGCCTGGCCTTCTCTTAAAATCGTTGTAAATGAGTAGATGGAATAATTTATACACGGACCCAAAACTTCAACACCATTTTTCTTGCAATCCTGAATCAGAAGAGCAATACGATCTGTATCGTGTAGATCAGAAGTGAGAGTTGAAGAATAAAACGCTGCTGGTTGATGAGACTTTAGCCATGCGGTCTGATATGTGATGAAAGCGTAAGCAGCGGTATGACTTTTATTGAATCCGTACTCTGCAAATTTTTCCATCAGGTCGAAAAGCCTAACTGCAAGATTTGTTGAATATCCTCTAGAGGTAGCCCCTTCTATGAAAATTTTTCGCTGCCTGGACATCTCTTCCACCTTTTTCTTGCCCATTGCTCTTCGCAATATATCAGCATTACCAAGACTATAACCAGCTATTATCTGGGCAATTTGCATGACCTGCTCTTGATAAACTATCACACCATAAGTGGGCGACAAACACTCCTTAAGATCATCATGAAAATAATCGATCTTTTGTATGCCCTGTTTTCGTTTTATGAAATCATCCACCATGCCAGAGTTCAGAGGACCTGGTCTGTAAAGAGCTAGCATAGCAATTATGTCTTCAAAACAATCAGGTTGTAGTTTTAATAAATATCTTTTCATTCCCTCGGACTCCAACTGAAATACAGCTGTCGTGTTTGCAGATTTCAATAAATCATATGTTTTCGAATCATTGAATTCGGTCAAATCTTCCAGTTTTAAACATTTACTGGGGTAGAGTTTATTAATCTCGCTTACTGCCATATCCAAAATCGTTAAATTCCTCAACCCCAGGAAGTCAAACTTTACCAATCCAAGCTGTTCAATATCATCTTTATCAAACATTGAAATAACTCCCTCCTCTCCATCAGTCCCTGGAGCCTTGTATAGAGGGCAAAAATCAGTTAATTCCCCAGGTGCAATCAAAACACCCCCTGCATGCATACCAACATTTCGAACGAGGTCTTCTAAAGGTTCAGCAAGTCGCAATAAATTAGCGACCTCCTCTTCTTCTTTTTCTCTTCTTGCGAGTAGAGGCTCAGCATTTCTAGCATCCTTTAAACTCAGCGGCTTGTTTTGAACCACAGGGACAAGCTTAGATAATTGGTCACAAAATGTATAGGGTAGTTCTAAAACGCGCCCAGCATCACGAATAACGGCTCTAGAAGCCATTGTCCCAAATGTGATGATTTGGCTAACAGCTTCGGTCCCGTATTTATTTTTTACATACTCGATTACCCGATATCTTTGCTCTTGACAGAAATCTATGTCGAAATCAGGCATCGAAACCCGTTCTGGATTAAGGAATCTTTCAAATAAGAGAGAAAACTTTATAGGATCTACATCGGTAATGTTTAAGCAAAAAGCTACTAGAGAACCAGCTCCCGAACCTCTCCCAGGGCCAACAGGTACACCATTATTTTTTGCCCAATTTACAAAATCTGCAACGATCAGAAAATAACTCGAAAATCCCATCTTTGAAATAACATCACATTCTAAAATTAGTCTTTTTTCGTATTTTTGTCTCTTTTCAACGGAAAAAACTTCAGGTGTGAGTCTTTGCTTAAGGCCTTCGAAAGCTTTTTCCTTGAGATATTCAGGCATGGAAGCACTGCCTCCAGTAGAAAATCTAGGCAGTTGAACGCTGCCGAATTCAAACTCTAAATTACAACGCTTTACTATCTCTAAAGTATTTTCTAATGTCCCTGGAAAATCTTTAAATCTCATCACCATCTCATCTTGA
Organism: Burkholderiaceae bacterium; assembly: GCA_004214155.1. Taxonomy (GTDB): domain Bacteria; phylum Pseudomonadota; class Gammaproteobacteria; order Burkholderiales; family Burkholderiaceae_A; genus UBA7377. The sequence continues at coordinate 20,096 of SGYQ01000001.1, read as the reverse complement.
CTTAAAAAATACTGCTCAGGTGTATAATCAGTACTCGCTTTTAGCGATGTCAGTGTTTCCCCCTCTGCTATTGCCACACGGGCTTGATGAGATGAGTATTCAGCTTTTTCTAAAAATTGAATTGGATGCGTCGCAACAATCGGAATACTAAGTTTATCAGCAATATACAACGTCTTTTGAAACAAAATATCCTCGTGTAAAAACCCAGCTTTTTGAGTCTCTAAGTAAAAATTGTCTCCAAAGATTTTTAGATATTCTTTTGTTTTCTCCAGTATTTTTTTTTCCGATACTTCTGTTTTTAGACTGCTCAAACCCAACTCACCAAATATTCCCCCTGACAAACATATCAAATCGTCTGACATTCTCCCACCCAACAGAGGATCATCTTCTAAAAACCAGCCAAGACTGACTGTCCCTTGTTGCCATAACTGACCATAATCAAGCCATCCACGTGATACTATTCTGCAAAGCTTTTTGTAACCCAATCGATTTTTGCACAGCAAAATTACCCGAGGAGTTTCTAATACCTTAGAATCCATTCTAAGACGCAGTTCAATGCCCAAAATCGGTTTAATTCCGCTCTCTCTCGCTATGCGATAAAACTTTATGTAAGCAAATGTGTTCCCTAGATCGGTCAAGCCTAAAGCAGACTGATGATCAAGTACAGCACTGCGAACTACATCTGATAGCCTAATCGTACTATTATTAACAGAGTACTCTGAATGCATCCGCAGATGAACATATTTGTTTTTACTCATGATTCACGTGCTGTAGTTTTCTTTCCTAATCTTACTAGAAGTTATGCTGACAAAAAATAATAAAACGGTTTTCTTTATCATTTGTATTTTATTTTTTTCGATACTTTTTGCCAAACTCTATGCCATTTTCAGCCCATCGTTGCTTGGGAATATTGATTTAGCCATTGACGAAGCTCAATATATATTCTGGTCTAAAAGTTTAGAAACAGGTTATTTTTCAAAACCACCTTTTGTTGCCTGGGTGCTTAGTACTATGAATCATGCTTGTGGCGATAATTACCAATGCTACAGATCATTACAACCCATTGCATTTTTCTTATCATCAATCTTTTGTGGACTTAGTACCTTTAGATTAACAAATAACTTTAAAGCCTCTTGCTTATCAGCCTTTTTATTTCTGACCCTACCTTTATCAACTTTTTATAGTCAGTTCGCAACAACAGACGCATGGTTGTTGTTATTTTGGTCTACATCAACTTTTTTCTTCATTGTGTCCCTAAGGAACGGATCTTTTTTTTGGCTATTATGTTGCGCAATAACAGTTGGAATTGGGCTTCTCACAAAGTATTCAATGATATTTTTTTGCATATCTGCACTTTTTTTACTTCTAAAATTGAAGCAGTTTAGTTGGTTGAAAATAATTATAGTGACTAGCATCGCCTTGTTGATTTTTTTTCCAAATATCATTTGGAATATAACCCATGATTTCCCAACACTTAAACATCATGTAGAAATGACCTCGCTCGACAAAGGTACAGAAGTACAAATTGGTCCACTAATAGAATTTCTTATTGGTCAGTTTATTATATTCAGCCCTATTATTTTTTTAATATTTTTGCTTTCACCAATAAAAAATTGGCATTTATTCCATAACGACCGAGAATTATTAAACCTCAAGGCATGTCACTATGACGTAAAAGAAGTGTGGATTTTTTCTGCCGCTTTTATTCTGCCAATTTTTACAACGGTATCTTTTTTAAGTTTGATTAGTGAAACCGAGATAAATTGGGCATCACCAATTTCAATACCTATCGTAATCTATTTCTCCACTCTGGTCACAAGGAAGCAGAAAAACTCTTTGCAAACAAATTTCATGAAACTCGCTCTTCCGATAACTTTCACCATAAACCTATTGTTTTTACCTTTATTCCTAAATAGTCCAAAAATATTTAGCAACTTAAGTGCTCACGGTTTAGTGATAACCAACCCTTTTCTTCAAGTCGAAGGATATACAACGATCGCTAATATAGTAAGAGATCTTAATTACAAAGAAGGAAAAATTATTGCAAGCAATGACCGTGGTTTGCTTGCAACTTTATCGTTATATCTTCCTGATTATAAAGTTAGGTCGCTTAATACTGACGGAGTGTATAACCATTGGGATCTTAAATACCCCTTATCCGAGAAAGAAAAAAAAGGGCGGCTTCTTTTCGTCCTATTGGTTAACAATAACAAGGATACACTGCAGAAAACCATGAAAAAACTTAGAGAGCAATTTATTACAGTGGAAATCGTAACCACGAAAAATACAGATAATCTGCTAATACAAGGAAAAACAAATAAAAAGGTACTGCTTGTTTGGGTTGGTAAAGAGGATATGGTTTAATAAAGTATGGTTAAGTTAGTCTCTATTATCATTCCCGTTTTTAACGAGGTGGATGCCATCGAGAAACTCGTAGAGAATACTCAGAATTTAAGACGTTTAGGTTTAAATTTAGAATACGAAATTATCATCGTTGACGATGGATCCACAGACGGTACGGGAGCAACTTTAAAAGAAATTCAACTAAAAAACAAAAATTTACGTGTTGTAAGTTTAGTACGGAACTATGGACAATCAACCGCACTACAAGCCGGATTTGATCACAGCACTGGGGATGTACTCATAACAATGGATGGAGATTTGCAAAATGATCCAGCTGATATACCAAAAATTATAGATGTATTGAAAAATAATCATGAAATCGATCTCGTCGCAGGTTGGAGAAAAGATCGTCAGGATTCGATATTAAATAGAAAACTGCCCTCGATGTTTGCAAATTATTTAATTTCCTACACAACTGGAATAAAGTTAAGGGACTATGGTTGTTCGCTCAAAGGATATAGAAGGGAACTGGTCTCAAAATTTAGGTTGTACGGGGAAATGCATCGTTTTATACCAGCTATAGCTGCAGAAGTTGGAGCTAAAATAATCGAAATTCCAGTAAAGCATCATCCTAGGATAACCGGAAAGTCTAAATATGGGATCGACAGAACGTTAAGGGTAATTTTGGATCTTATTTGGATTCAATTTTCCAGACGATACATGCATAGACCAATCCACGCGTTTGGTGGTATCGGACTTACAATGCTAAGCGCAGGCTTGTTAATATTTTTGTGGCTGTTCTTTGAAAAAATTCTTTTCGGTAGCGAAATTGGAACGCGTCCCTTATTAACACTAGGCTTACTGCTAACCTTGTTAGGTACCCAGTTGTTAGCCGTGGGTTTACTAGGTGAGCTGCTAATCCGAATTTATCATGAACCTAGTGGGAGAAAGCAATATCAAATAAAACTAAGAAAATAATTTTAAAAAAAACTAAATCCTTACAAGTAATGATATCTGTGTTACTTTTGGCAGGTTTTTTTTATTTCATTGATACGAATGAGATGTTTTCTGTAATTTCGTATTCTGACAAATGGTGTTTTTTGTTAGCATGTATTCTTAGTTTTTTTGGTAATGCTGCTTGTGCTTTTCGATGGACCAAGATCCTAAACTGTGAATCAAAAATAAAATTTTGGAAGGCGATAAAGGCATATTTCGAAAGTATAAGCTTTACAACTGTCGTGCCTGTTGGGATGTTGGGAGGTGATCTTTACCGATCAGTGCGACTTTCATCACGAAATCCATCAGGAGAACTTGCCTCAAAAATAAGGCCATCAAAGGAAGTAATGCTCAGTGTTCTTGCAGACAGAATTCATGGCTTCTGGGCACTTTGCTTGCTCGCAGTGTTGACTATTTTTTACTCGATAATATCCGAGAGTAATATATTTCTTTTTAACGAACTGTACCTCAAGCAAAGTACTTTCGTTTTGTTCTACCTCTTTTTTCTACTCATAGTAGTGGCAGTACCCTTTTTGACTTCCAGATTTAAAATTTTTTTTTCGAAATCAACCATTTATCTAACTGCGGTTAATCCTTTGCTAATCAGAAGCAAAAAAAAAACCACTGTTTTTGCTTCTGTCTTATCACAGATTTTCTTTGCAGTATCCTTTTTCCTTTGTTTAAGCGCGACCAATGTTAATATTTCAGTTGCTCAATGTCTCATTATTGTGCCAGTCATATTTCTTTTTGCGGCATTACCGTTGAGCCTCGCCGGATTTGGTCCCCGTGAGTATAGTGCGGCTATCATCTTGTCGTTTCTTGGTTATGGGCTTGAGAATAGTATTGCTTCTTCAATACTGTTTGGTCTCACGATAACACTTCAAGGTATTGGATTTTTGCTCATAAACTTGATTTTTTCTTATAAAGACCGGTAACCTACAGAAATAATCAAACTTTCCGTAAAGTGTATTACCTATGAAAAAATCTTATTATCTAGTAGATAAATTGTCTTTGGGAATAACCTTACTTGTGTTTCAGTGCCTAGGTTTTGGAGCTAACTTAGATGTTTCTCTCTACGGAGGATTCAACAACGCAGCTCACAGTAGTGTAACTTTTTCGAATGCATCCATTAGTTACGGTATAGATGACGGAAAATATTCCGTTGATGGCTGGGAGGGAGAATCTTTCGAGTCTCCAATATATTATGGATACAGAGTTAGTATATATGGATTGGAAAATACTGACTTAGAATTTGCCGTAGACTTCAACCACAGTAAAGTGAAAGCAAAAAAACTACCGGGAAATCTGAGAAGACTTGAATTTACGGATGGCATAAATACTTTAACTTTTCTCGCTATACATAAGATTGATACGATTATGAGCATGAGTGCTGAACTAAACCCTTATATTGGAGCAGGAATTGGCGTTGCTTACCCCCATGTTGATGTAGAAGGCGCTACTGGAACTGGCGGAAAAACCTACGACTATCAGAGAACTGGGCCTGCATACCAAGTCATGGCAGGGCTAAGATATGAGCTCGCTGAATCATGGAAAACGTTCGCAGAATATCGAATTACTTATACCCCTATGAAGGCGGATTTAGATGGGGGCGGTCAAATTGAAACGGACATTTTAAACAATCAAGTTAGTGTCGGCTTTATTTATTCTTTCCAGTAAGAATCTTTTATTGGTGCCAGAGGCGGGACTTGAACCCGCACACCATCGCTGGCGCCGGATTTTGAATCCGGTGCGTCTACCAATTCCGCCACTCTGGCAATAAACGTTTCTTTACATATGAAAAATCAGTATAACGTGGACGTACTAAATACAGCAAAGACTCATTATAAAATCTTTTCTATTATAGAAAGTATGTATTTGCTAAGGGATAATATATAGATGAAATGGCTCTTTATTTGCGTTTGGTTGGTTTCAATATTGTTCTTTTACTTCCGTGGAAAAATTAAGCCGACCTTTGGTAAAACTTTCATTGACCACAGCGTTATACTAGCACCACTCAATGCCTATTTTGTGCTCGGAAAAAAAATTTCGGTCAGGACCCTTCATTTCAAAAGAACACTTTAGTAACATGGAGCTCATGACAGAAAATTGGAGAGTATTTAGAGATGAAGCATGTAGACTGGGCGAGCAAGCACAGATAAAAAAAACTGAGAGAAATAATGATGTTGGCTTTAACTCCTTTTTCAAATATGGCTGGAAAAGGTTTTATTTAAAATGGTATGATTTCGAACATCCATCTGCGCTAGATTCCTGCCCCAGGTCAGTTGCTATACTTAAGAAAGTGAAATGCATCAGAGCAGCAATGTTTGCGGAACTACCCCCTAAGGGAAAGTTAAATCCGCATAGAGATCCATTTGCAGGCTCGCTAAGATATCACCTGGACTTAAGCACTCCCAATTCCGAAAAATGTTATATCGATGTTCATGGACAGCGTTACTGGTGGAAAGATGGCGAATCAATGATTTTCGATGAAACTTTTGTTCACGAAGCGAGGAACGATGCAGAAAAAACCCGCTTAATTTTATTTTGTGACATCGCCCGTCCGCAGAAAAATCATCATCTCCAATCAATAGCTGAATGGATTTCCGTCAAGGTGATGTCCGCTGCGGTTAGCCCAAATACAGCTGCCGATAAAACCGGCTTTATAAATCGTCTCAGTACAATTTATTGGATGTATGACATTAACAGAAAAAAACTGAAAGCATGGAGTAAAAATGTTTATCTAATAACTAAGTGGATGCTCTTACTGGCGGTTGTTTTTTGCTTCATTTTTTATCTATGATTGATCATAAATTAGAAAGCTATGACTTTTCATTACCGAAGGAGTTGATAGCACAAAAACCGACTGAAAAACGTTCGTCTAGCCGACTTTTAGTTGTTAAGCATAAAAATGATGACTGTACTTGTGAACCCAAACTTAAAGAGAGTACGTTTACTTGCGTAACAAATTTTCTCAGAGAAGATGATCTACTAGTTTTTAACGACTCGAAGGTGATCCCTGCAAGAATAGAATGCTTCAAAGAAACCGGAGCAAAAATTGAGATTTTTATTTTGGATAACAAAAACGTAAGCTGTCATGATTCAAGGGTCCATTTCTACGCAATGGTAAAACCAAAAAAAAAATTACGGGAGAAAATTAAGTTATTTTTAAAAAAGAGTGAGCACTATTTAATAGTTGAAAATCTTTTGGAAGTGGACTCAAAATTTTGTATGATTTCTTCTTCACTCTCGATGGATGTCTTAATTGAACAATTTGGAAAAATTCCCTTACCGCCATACATTGACAGAGTGCCTGACAAGCTTGATGAAGAAAGATATCAAACAATCTATGCGAAAACAGCTGGTTCGTTAGCCGCCCCAACTGCGGGTTTGCATTTTGATAGTGAGACTTTTGCAGAACTAAAACGTAAAAATATACATACAGCATTCCTGACGCTACATGTCGGACTTGCAACATTTACCCCGATAACTGAAGAAGATATTTCAAATCATAATATGCATTTCGAACACTTCTCCATTAGTGAGGAAGTCTTATCTAAGATTCTAAGAGCTAAGCGAAATAAAAAAAGAATAATTGCTGTAGGCACGACTTCATTGCGAACTCTAGAGTCCTTAGAGCTTAATCAAAACCATTCTGGTAAATTTCAGATAAATAATTTTCAGGGCGAAAATATATTTGGAAAGACTGATATATTTATCAGACCGGGATACAAATTTAAATTAGTTGATGGATTGATTACGAATTTTCACTTACCGAAATCAACTCTTTTTATTTTAATTTCTGCTTTTTTAGGAAGGGAAAAATGCCTCGAAATTTATCAATACGCGATAAAAAAACGTTTTCGATTTTTCAGTTATGGGGATGCCATGTTAGCCTTTAGGCCTCGATAGAACGACTCTCAAGAAAGATTTTCCTCCATGACGAAAACGTTTTTTCAATAATAGCAGCTCGCATTTCCTGCATGATCTTGAGATAAAACCAAACATTATGTTGAGTTGCTAATATCGAGCCTAGCATTTCATTTATTTTTTGGAGGTGGTGAATATATGCTCTGCTGTAGAAGGGGTGATTGAAGCCATGCAGTTGTGGTGAGCAAACTGGACATTGACAGTTCTCCTCAATAGGAGAAAAATCGCTTTTAAATTGTGAATTTTTAATTTTCACATTTCCACGTCTGGTGAAAAGCAAACCATTTCTGGCGTTTCTAGTTGGTATTACACAGTCAAACATGTCTATACCCTTTGAAACAGCGTACACAAGATCTTCGGGAGTGCCAACACCCATGAGGTACCGAACAGAATTTTTTGGCATTTTCGGAACTGTGAATTCTAATATGCGATGCATATCTTCTTTATTCTCTCCAACAGACAAGCCACCTATAGCGTAACCATCAAAATTCAAATCCGTAATAGCAGTCAAAGACTCACGACGTAAATCTTCATACATACTACCCTGAATAATCCCAAAAATTTTGTTTCCGCCCCTAGGTTCAAACGCTTGATAACTTCTCTTTGCCCACTCAATAGAGAGTCTCATGGACGAAGCAGCATCGTCGTAATCAACTGGCCAACTAGTGCATTCATCAAAGACCATTGCAATATCAGTATTTAGTACATTCTGTATTTCTATTGAACGTTCTGGAGATAAAAATAATTTTTCTCCGGAAACTGGAGACTGAAAATAAACACCATCACTACTAAGCTTTGATAAATTCTTAAGGGACCATACTTGAAAACCTCCAGAATCTGAAAGGATTGGTTTATTCCAACTCATAAACTGGTGAAGACCTCCGCCTTTTTTTATGTTTTCTAATCCAGGCCTTAGCCATAGATGGAAAGTATTTCCAAGAATTATTTGAGCCCCCAGATTTTCTAAAACATCACTTGATAAGCCTCTCACGGCCCCATAAGTGCCAACAGGCATAAATATGGGTGTGAAAACCTCTCCGTGAGGAAGGCTAAGTGTGCCTGCTCTAGCATCGTCATCAGTGGAAGTTAGTGAAAATGTCATATGCAACGGGTATCGGGTAGAAATCTTTTCTAAATCGTGTATGCTCTCCTATTTAGCTTTTATACTGTACTTTTTGGAGAATTGATATGATTTCATACGCATATGCACAAAATGCTGTGGCTCAAGACCCCCTCATAAGTCTTCTACCCTTGATACTAATGTTTGTAGTCTTATACTTTCTCATGATAAGACCGCAGATGAAGCGAGCTAAAGAGCACAAAAATCTCGTAGAGAATCTGCAAAAACAAGATGAAATTATAACAAGTAGCGGCATTGTTGGAAAAATCATCAACATTAACTCAACATACATAACCTTGGAAGTTGGAGATACTCAAAATAAAACAGAAGTTATTGTAAAACGACAAGCAGCCGAAACTTTACTGCCAAAAGGAACAATTAAAGAAATTTTTTGACCAACAGACTGCTAACTTTTCAAGAGTTTATTTCTTATGAACAAACCTGAACCCTGGAGACTTATTCTAATGTTTGGAGCCTTATGTTTTGGGCTCATATTCACCGTACCTAATTTTTATGGAGAAGCTCCAGCAATACAAATTTCCCCGGGAAAGGCCACGGTTAAAGTAAAATTCGACCTTGTTAAACAGCTAAGCGATCAGCTTAATAGTGCGAGTATATCCTTCAATAAAATCTCCCATACAAATACAATCGGAGGAGGCACAATAAAAATCAGGTTTTCTACAACAGAGGAACAATTAAAGGCTAAAACATTTTTAGAAACCCAACTGAATAATGAAGAAAGAAATTACGTAATTGCATTAAACCTTGTTTCGGACGTTCCAAATTGGTTAGCTGCAATCAATGCACTTCCCATGTATCTAGGATTAGATCTGAGAGGGGGAGTGCACTTTATGTTAGAGATTGATCAGGGCGCTGTAATCTCTACAAAACTGGAAAACGTAGCCACGGACACGCGATCAATTCTAAGAAAAAATAAAATCAGGTATACCGAAATATTGATAACAGATACGTCAATGAGCATCAAATTGAAGAATCGTTCAGACTTTGAAAAAGCTCGTGAAATTTTAACATCAGAAATCCCTGATATTCAATGGGCCGGTCAAGAACCAGTTGCGGCGAGTGATAAGCTCGAAGGCACGTTATTAGAAAACACGAGAGTCTTATTAGAGGAAACTGCTCTTAAACAGAATATAATTACTTTATCTAATCGAATAAACGAGCTAGGCGTTGCGGAGCCTATAGTGCAGCAACAAGGGCGAAATCGCATCGTTGTGCAATTACCCGGAGTACAGGACACTGCCAAGGCAAAAGAAATACTTGGAAGGACTGCGTCCTTAGAAGTGAGATTAGTAGACGATACTCCTGAAACCAGGACAAAGATCGCAGAAAAAAAAATACCTCCGGACGTGGAATTGATGAAAAACAGAGAGGGTGATCCGCTTGCGCTAAAAAAAGAAGTTTTAATTACAGGGCAAAATTTAACTGATGCACAAGCCGGATTTGATTCTCAAAATCCTTTAGAGCCGGCTGTACACTTAACCTTAGATCCAAAGGGAACCAGGGTATTTAGGGAAATTACACGGCAAAATGTTGGCAAGAGGCTCGCGATTCTCCTGATTGAAAAAGGTTCAGGTGAGGTAGTTACAGCTCCTGTAATAAGGGCTGAAATTCCCGGAGGTAGAGTTCAAATTTCTGGGAGCATGACCACTACAGAGGCTGCTGATATTGCTCTCTTATTACGGGCAGGTTCATTGGCAGCGCCTATGGAGATAATCGAAGAGAGATTAATTGGTCCAAGTCTAGGAGCTGACAATATTGCCCAAGGATTCAATTCGACATTGTGGGGTTTCGTTGCAATAGTAATATTCATAATCGCCTACTATTTTATTTTTGGTATGGTGTCGGCACTTTCTCTATCCTTAAATATTACCCTACTAATTTCCTTACTTTCGCTTCTTCAGGCTACGCTGACTTTACCTGGAATCGCAGCAATGGCTCTCACGCTTGGTATGGCAATAGACTCAAATGTGCTCATCAACGAAAGAATCAGAGAAGAAATTCGTAATGGGTCTGCTCCGTCTACCGCCATATCCAATGGTTATGAAAAAGCGTGGGCTACTATTCTAGATTCAAATGTAACCACACTTATTGCGGGGCTTGCCCTGCTTGTTTTTGGATCCGGTCCCATAAGAGGTTTTGCTGTAGTTCACGTCCTAGGGATCCTTACATCTATGTTTTCGTCGGTTCTTTTTTCTAGGGGATTAGTTAATCTCATTTACGGACGAAAAAAGAAAATTGTAAAATTAGCAATTGGCTGAGGAATATGGAATTTTTCAAGTTTAAAAAAGATATCGCCTTTATGAAGCATGCAAGTCTTTTGAATGTGCTTTCAATTTTTGTTTTCATTGGGTCGATCATTTTTATAAGTTACAAAGGCCTACATTTTTCAATTGAATTTACAGGTGGAACGGTCATTGAGGTTTCATACGAAAATGAGGCTCCAATAGAACAGATTAGGTCAAAATTAAAACAAGTAGGATTTGATGACTTCCAGGTTCAACGGTTTGGTTCCTCAAAAGATGTTTTAATCAAAGTCCCTTTAGATGATGAGAAAAAAGACTCAGCTGAAAAAATTTATGATGAGATTAAAAATCTCAACCCTGGAGAAGAAGCACAACTTCGACGGATCGAATATATTGGACCTCAAATAGGAAGTGAACTCGCTTTTGATGGATTACTTGCGATAATTTTTGTGATCATTGGAATTATGATTTACCTTGCAGTTCGTTTTGAATGGAAATTTTCGATAGCTGCGATAGTAGCTAATCTTCATGATGTCGTTATTATTTTGGGATTCTTTGCTGCCTTCCAATGGGAGTTTTCTTTGTCTGTACTAGCTGCAGTTCTTGCTGTGTTGGGTTATTCAGTGAATGAATCAGTAGTTGTCGCAGATAGAATTCGTGAGAATTTTCGCAGAATGAGAAAGGCATCAGTTGTTGATACTATAAACAACGCTATTACACGAACAATGTCTCGGACAATCATTACTCACGGCACAACTGAAACTGTAGTTTTGGCAATGTTAATATTTGGGGGACCAGCCCTTCATTATTTCGCTCTTGCCCTTACTATTGGAATAGTATTTGGGATATACTCCTCCATATTCGTGATGGCACCAATAACAATTTGGCTTGGGATATCAAGAAAAGATCTTGTACAACCTGTAAAGAAAAAAGAAGAATTTTTAGAACCTTAGGGAATTCGTTCGTATGGATTTATGTGTTCCCGGCACCGTATTCTCATAATGTTTGTTCTGTGAGGAAAAATTTTGCGAAATTTTTTTTCGGCATTCTTTAAATTATTTGCCCAAATAGTGACTGATTGAATTCTTTCATAATACAACAATGTTGTTTTAGATGAGACTAAACACCTTTTTTCAGCCATCGAGCTATTCGTGACTAAAACAAGAAATGCAAACATAATTTTTGAAAAAATACGCATTATAATAAATGAATCGGTTGTTTTTTTTGGAATTCAAGCATCTTTTAATCTTTTTCAGCTTCTTTTATAGCTAACTCCTCCGCCAATCCAACGTATCTGGACGGAAGAAGAGACAATAGCGCTTCCTTATCCTCCTTCGAAATATCAAGGTTAGTTATAAAAAGATATACCTGATCCCTACCGAGACTCTCGCCTCTAGAAATTTCTTTTAATCTCTCATAAGCATCGGCAATTCCATTCTTTCGCATCACCATTTGTATCGGCTCAGAGAGAACTTCCCAGGTATCCGTCAAATCACTAGAGATCTTAACCTTATTCGGTACAATTTTTTTCAGTCCGCGGACTGTTGAGTCAAGTGCTAAAAGGGTATAGCCAACCGCCACACCAATGTTTCTCATTACCGTTGAATCGCTCAAATCCCGCTGATAACGTGAGACTAATAACTTTGTGGAAAAATGTTGCAGTAGAGAAGATGATAACCCGAAATTGCCCTCTGCATTTTCAAAATCGATTGGATTAACTTTGTGAGGCATTGTCGACGAACCTACCTCATTCTTCTCTTTTTTTTGCGTAAAGTAGCCCAAAGAAATATACGACCAAATATCTCTACAAAAGTCGAGCATGATGGAATTCATAACAACTAATTCATTCGAATATCTGGCTATCCAATCGTGTGGCTCAATTTGTGTAGTCATTTCATTTACAATGAGACCCAAATCCTCTTCGACAAATGATCTCGAAATTTCAAGCCAATTTTTTTTAGAGTCTGCAACAACGTGCGCATTAAAATTTCCCACTGCTCCATTAAGTTTCCCCAAAATTTTTACGTCTATAAAGTGGCCTCTAGACAACCGTATACGACTTCTGTAGTTGGCTAATTCCTTGCCTAAAGTTGTTGGCGAGGCAGGTTGTCCATGGGTTCTGGAAACCATTGCCAAACTCGCACCATTCAAAATCAATTGCTTCAATATGTCTATCAGTGAATCAAGTTTCGGAACTAATATTTTTTTCCTAGCATCTCTTAACATGCCCGCATAAGCAAGATTATTTATATCTTCAGATGTACATCCAAAGTGAAACATCTCAACATGACTTTTCAAAAAAGTATTGCCTGATTCTCTTGCCCTACGTTTCAGGAAATACTCCACTGCTTTCACATCATGGTTAGTTTCCTTTTCAATTGATTTAATTTCCTTGATATCATCAACGGAAAACTGCGAAATCCACGAATCTAGCTGCTTTTCCAGTTTTTCATCTGGAGGGTTTAGATTTCCAACTGATTCAAGGCAAAGTCTTTTAAACCAAAGAATTTCAACTTTAACTCTGTAAGTAATTAAGGCCGCTTCAGAAAAGGTTTCCTCTAGAGTACGACTTCGACTTTTGTACCTTCCATCCAACGGACAAATTGCAAAGAGTTCATTTTCATTCATAAAAATTCTTTCAAAACTAAGAAATTATCCCTCCACCTAAGCATAGTTTACCTGCATAACAGACAATCGATTGCCCAGGAGCCACTCCCCAAAGTGGCCTACTAACCTTTACTTTAAGTAAATCGTTGCAAGAGTCAATTACTGCATCTGCCATAGATTGACTATGCCTGATTTTTATTTTTATATGGCTCCCGACCCGTGGGGCCTTTCCGGAAATCCAGTGTAACGATTTAGCCTCAATCACATCCTTGTATAACATGGGGTGATCTGAACCCTGTACAACAATTAACGTATTTTCATCAACTTTTTTTTCTGCGACAAACCAAGGTAACCCAGTATTTCCAGAACTTGCCACCTTTATACCCCCTATTCCAATGCCTTTTCGTTGTCCTATAGTATAAAAATGTAAGCCATTGTGTTCCCCTATACATTCTCCATTTTCGGTACAAATTCGGCCAGGTTTTTGATCAATAAATTTGGAAATAAATTTGCTAAATTGTTTTTTTCCTATAAAGCAGATGCCCATTGAATCCGATCGTTGAGCATTTGGTAGGTTGATCTGTGTAGCAATTTTTCTAACTGCATCTTTGGTTAGGCCTCCGATAGGAAACATGGAATGAGCCAGTTGTTTCTGATTTAAACGGTACAAAAAATAAGTTTGGTCTTTTTTTTTGTCAGAAGCTGTTAATAGGTTATACTGACAGTCTTTTAGTTCTGAGCAAGCATAATGCCCGGTTGCCAGGTAATCTGCACCCGAATTTTTTGCGTGCTCTAAAAATGCTTTAAATTTAATTTCGGAGTTACAGAATACATCAGGATTTGGGGTTCTTCCAACGGAATATTCATTTACAAAATCTTTAAAAACCATGTCTTTATACTGTTTTGAAAAGGAAACAAACTCGAGGGGAATATTTAGTATATCTGCAGCTGTTGCAGCTGACAGAAAATCCTCTTTGCTGCCACAATCATCATCTTCACCATCACTGTCCCAATTTTTCATGAATACAGCTCTTACTTTATGCCCTTGTTGTTGGAGCAACCATGCGGCAACGCTAGAGTCAACTCCACCTGATAAGCCAATAACTATGTCTAATTTTTTAGTCATATCCGAAAGAAATTTCATCGATTATTCATTTTAGGAGAATACGAGTGCAAATAGGTATTCCAAAAGAAACTTTTGTAGGCGAGGCCCGCGTAGCTGGCTCGCCTGAAACAGTAAAAAAATTCATTAAATTAGGAGTTGATGTGTATGTTGCTGAAAATGCTGGGAATTCTGCTTATTTCAGTGACATGGAATTCAAAGCTTCTGGTGCGAAAATATGTAGCCAGACAGAGGCCTTCCAAAAGGAGTTAGTTTTAAAAGTCAGAACCCCTCAGAAAGCTGAATTAAACGAACTAAAAAGTGGGACGACCATGGTTGGTATGTTGGAGCCTCATAACAAAGAATATCTAGCTGAAATAGCGAAAAGGGGTATAACTGCCTTCGCACTGGAGTCTGCGCCCCGGACCACCCGAGCCCAGACATTAGATGTTTTATCATCGCAAGCAAATATTGGAGGTTACAAAGCTGTTTTGGTCGGAGCAAGCGAATACCCAAAGCTCTTTCCTATGTTGATGACCGCTGCGGGCTCCACGAAAGCGGCTAAAGTAATTGTTCTGGGAGCTGGGGTAGCGGGTTTGCAAGCAATAGCAACGGCGAAGAGGCTAGGAGCAGTAGTTGAAGCCTCAGATGTTAGACCGAGTGTTAAAGAACAAATAGAATCTCTTGGGGCAAAATTTATTGATGTTCCATTAGAGACTGAAGAAGAAAGAGCTGCCGCAGAAGGGGAAGGGGGTTATGCTAAAGCTATGCCTGCCTCATGGCTTAAAAGACAATCTGAGAGAGTCGCAGAGAAAATTGCAAAGGCCGACATGGTGATTTCAACCGCTTTGATACCTGGAAAAAAAGCTCCATTACTAATTACGAACGATATGGTTCAGAGTATGAAGCCCGGCTCCGTAATTGTTGATATGGCAGTAGAACAAGGTGGAAACTGTGAGGGCTCCGAGATAGATACAATTAAAGAGTTTAACGGTGTTAAAGTAATTGGTTTTACGAATCTACCTGCGAAGGTTTCGAGCGATTCATCAGCTTTATATTCCAGGAACATCTACGATTTCGCAAGGCTCATAATAAGTGAAGAAAAGACTTTAATCATTCCTGAAGACGATGACATTGTGCAGGCAACACTGGTAATTAAGGAGGGCCAATTATGGAAGCCATAAACCCAACAGTAATGAATTTAATTATTTTTGTTTTAGCAATTTATGTTGGTTATCACGTGGTGTGGAATGTTACCCCAGCACTTCATACACCGCTCATGGCAGTAACTAACGCTATCTCTGCGATTATTATTGTAGGAGCCATGATGGCCGGAGCGCTAACCGAGACACCAATTGGTCAATTGATGGGATTTCTCGCGATTACGCTCGCATCTGTAAATGTTTTCGGAGGGTTTTTAGTTACAAAGCGCATGCTAGAAATGTTTAAGAAAAAAGAAAAGAAATAAGGACGAGATGATATGTTAGATTTTTCAATTAATACTGTTACGTTACTTTATCTTGTCGCCTCAGTTTGTTTTATTCAAGCCCTAAAAGGCTTGTCTCACCCAACAACCTCTATTCGGGGAAATCTCTTCGGGATGGTTGGAATGCTAATAGCAACCATCAGTACTTTTGGTTTAATTGGGAACATGGCGAACGTTCTCGGAACCCATAGTCTGTTATCCGGAATCATATTAGTAGTGTTGGGTATTTTATTGGGTGGAGGAATTGGGGCAACCATGGCAAAGAAGGTCGAAATGACAAAAATGCCAGAACTGGTTGCTTTCATGCACTCGATGGTTGGTCTAGCTGCCGTATTTATCGCAATCGCAGCTGTCATTGAACCGCACGCTCTCAATATTACTGAAAAAGGAATGCAGATTCCTGCCGGTAATAGATTGGAGTTGTTTTTAGGTGCTGCAATTGGTGCAATTACGTTTTCTGGCTCTGTGATTGCTTTTGGGAAGCTTTCTGGAAAATATAAGTTTCGACTATTTCAAGGAGCGCCAATTGTTTTTTCTGGACAACATTTCATAAACCTTGTAGTCGGCCTATCCATAATAGTGTTAGGAGTGGTCTTTACGTTGACTGAAAACTGGGCTGCTTTTTTTCTGCTTCTAGCACTTTCATTTATTGTTGGAGTTTTGATCATAATACCGATTGGAGGTGCTGATATGCCGGTTGTTGTCTCTATGCTAAATAGCTATTCTGGCTGGGCTGCTGCTGGAATAGGGTTTTCCCTGGGAAATAGTATGCTAATTGTTGCTGGCTCATTAGTTGGTTCGTCAGGGGCCATCTTGTCTTACATTATGTGCAAGGCTATGAATAGAGCCTTTCTGAGCGTAATTTTGGGTGGCTTTGGCGGCGAAACTGATTTAGCCCAGAGCTCGGGAGAGTCAAAACCAATCAAAACGGGGTCTGCTGATGATGCTGCTTTTATGTTAGGAAATGCTGATTCTGTGATAATTGTTCCCGGATATGGTTTGGCCGTTGCTAGAGCACAACATGCACTTAAAGAGCTAACCGACAAATTAATAGAAAAGGGAATACAAGTTCGGTACGCAATTCACCCCGTAGCTGGTAGAATGCCCGGTCATATGAACGTTCTACTGGCTGAAGCAGAAGTACCATATGATCAAGTATTCGAAATGGAAGACATTAATTCTGAGTTCAATCAAACCGATGTGGTCCTTGTATTGGGGGCAAACGATGTTGTGAATCCCGCAGCTAAAACTCCTGGAAGTCCTATATTTGGAATGCCAATATTAGAGGTTTTCAAAGCTCAATCCGTAATTGTAAATAAAAGATCTATGGCTTCCGGGTATGCTGGATTAGACAACGAATTATTTTATATGGATAGCACAATGATGGTGTTTGGGGATGCAAAGAAAATAATTGAGGAGATAGGAAAGGCAAGCGAAGATTAAAATCCTTCATACCGAGAAACTTGACCCACATCCACAAGTTGCTACTGCGTTGGGATTTCTGATTACGAATTGAGCTCCCTCTAGATCATCTTTAAAATCAATCTCGGACCCAGTTAGATACTGATAACTCATAGAATCAATCAGAAGAGAGACACCTAAACGCTCCATTTTCGCATCGTCGTCATTTTCAACCTCATCGAACGTAAATCCGTACTGGAAACCTGAGCATCCCCCACCCTGGACATAAACCCTTAATTTCAAATTCGGGTTGTTTTCCTCTTCAATGAGACTTTTTACTTTCATTGCCGCAGCATCTGTGAACACAAATGGCGGAGGCATCTCACCTGGCATTGGATCATCTAGATTTTCTTTTTTTACTTCGGTCGGCATAATTTCCTCCTTCTCTAATACTTTACTTTAACCCACTAGTTTCTGCAAACCCAAAAACTAAGTTCATGACTTGTATTGCTTGACCAGCTGCTCCTTTTATTAGATTGTCTTCCGCAACTAAGATATTCAAGTAGCTGGACCCCTCAAACTTATTTACGTAAAGATGAATTTCGTTGGATTCTCGTACAAAACGCGTTTCAGGTAAGACACCCTTTGGAAGGATTCTTACAAAAGGCTCGCCAGCATACCGAGTTTTGTAGAGTTCAGTCAACCCATCTTGTTCTATATCCTCAGTTAACTCTACGTAGATCGAGGAATATAAGCCTCTAAACATCGGTAGCAAATGGGGAGTGAACTGTATTTCGATGTTGTCAGAATTGGATTGTTCCTTAAATTTATTTATAATTCGAGCCACTTCCTGTTTAATTTCCGGGAGGTGTCTGTGCCCATGAACGGCATAAGCCTTGAAGTTTTCAGCAACTTCCCCATAGATTGTAGCACTATTAGCGGACCGTCCAGCCCCACTCACCCCGGACTTACAATCAGCGAGTAAAGTTTTTATCAAACATTTTTCCTCAATAAGCGGCAAAACACCGATAATAACGGATGTTGGGTAGCAACCTGGCATCGCTACAAGGTTAGCACCAGCGAGGTTTGCTCTGTTTAACTCTGGAAGACCGTAAACTGCTTCATCCAACAATTCAGGTGCTGAATGTTGTATCCCATACCATTCTTCAAAAAGCTTAGGGTCATGCAACCTGAAATCTGCAGAAAGATCTATGACTGCAATGCCTTTATTGAAAAGTTTTTTTGCATGCTCCATACATACCCCATGAGGGGTTGCAAAAAAAACTAACTCGCACGAAGAAAAATCTGCGTCCTCAAGCGTGCTAATTTTCGGATTGGTTCTGTCATTTAGGAGCAACGAAAATCGAGGGTCTTTTTTTACGCTATCGGGAACACGTGCCGTAAGGACTTCCGATGTTATATTTGGATGCTTATCCAATAACTTCACTAACTCAAATCCAGTGTAACCCATGCACCCCGCGACACC
The DNA here is from genome assembly GCA_004214155.1 of Burkholderiaceae bacterium. Taxonomy (GTDB): domain Bacteria; phylum Pseudomonadota; class Gammaproteobacteria; order Burkholderiales; family Burkholderiaceae_A; genus UBA7377. The sequence goes on along the minus strand of SGYQ01000001.1, from coordinate 1,364 downwards.
TACTCTCATTTAATCCCTTACCATTGAAAACCTTTTGGGTACTCAAAAGATAGTATGCAAAGTTACCTCTTAGAAAATTGTTTGCGCTTTCTTGCCTTGTGTAGACCAACTTTTTTACGCTCGACCTCTCTAGGATCTCTCGTAACAAAACCAGCCTTGGATAAACTGCTTTTCAATTCCTGATCATATTCAATCAGAGCTCTAGTAAGACCGTGGCGAACCGCTCCAGCTTGACCGGATTCTCCACCCCCGTGAACGGTTACTTTAATATCAAAAGCGTCCATTGAATCAATAAGAGCTAATGGTTGCTGGACAATCATCTTTCCGGTTTCTCTTGAAAAATACTCACCCAACTCTTTTTTGTTTACGGTAATTTTCCCCGAGCCTTTTTTCAAAAAAACCCTGGCAACAGAACTCTTTCTTCTACCTGTCCCGTAGTAATAGTCTCCTACCATTTTTACAATTTTCCTTTCCCCGTAATTTCAGCAAAGAGCGCTAAAAGTCAATCGTTTGTGGCTGCTGCGCTGAATGTGGGTGACTAGACCCACCATATACTTTTAACTTCTTAAACATTGCATATCCCAGAGGACCGCTCGGCAACATACCCTTAACAGCTTTTTCGATTGCCCGGCCTGGATGCTTTTCCTGCATTTGCTTAAACGTTGTTTCTGAAATGCCTCCCGGATACCCAGAGTGCCTGTAATACTTTTTATCGTCGTTTTTATTTCCTGTGACAACAACATTTGTAGCGTTAACTACAACAATATAATCTCCAGTATCGACGTGAGGAGTAAACTCAGGTTTATGTTTTCCTCTCAATCGATGTGCAATTTCACTTGCCAGTCTACCTAGAACCTTGCCACTGGCATCAATTAGAAACCAATCTCGATTAACAGTCTCTTTTTTTTCAACATATGTTTTCATGTTAAATACCTATAACTAACTCATTAGGGTACCGTCTTTCAAGGGGAATTTCAAGTAATCAATTACTGAAGGATTCTATATTGTAGCCGACACGACACATTTCCATGGGTGGTGCAGGGTGTTGTGCAGATAAGACAGTTATATGAAAATTATGTTACAAAACATTCATCGGGACCCACTAGAAAAAGGTTGTTTAGGATAATTGGTGTTAGTTGGTTCGACTATGGTCGTACTCGTTGTTTAATTTGTAAATGGAGAATTGAATGAAAAAGTCTATTTTAGCGGTTGCGATCGTTGCCGCCTTTACCACATCAGTCCAGGCAGCATCAGTGAAAGTTTACGGCCGCCTTGACGCAGGTTTAGCGAGTATTTCTGGTACAGGGGCGAATGATGATACCTTATCGGGCCTGGCGTATGGACCACTTTCATCGTCAAGATGG